>NZ_JBQEOG010000006.1:284710-291961 GCF_052045085.1 Stenotrophomonas sp. 22385 | reverse complement strand
CAATAGGTCCAAGGTTCGAATCCTTGACAGCCCACCAAGACAGAAGCCATCCGGTGCGCCGGGTGGCTTTTTTCTTGCCTGATCGGCAGGGGTTCATAAAAAATGCTTGCAAGCCCGTGCGGCATTGCGTCATAATTCGCCTCCCGATTTTCGGGCTGTTAGCTCAGTTGGTAGAGCAGTTGACTCTTAATCAATAGGTCCAAGGTTCGAATCCTTGACAGCCCACCAAGACAGAAGCCATCCGGTCCGCCGGGTGGCTTTTTTCTTGCGCGCGAACTGCCACCCCGCAGAGACGCATGGCGCGTCCCGACCGGCGACCTGCTTCCGGTCTTCACGTACAATGCGCACCAGCGCGAAAGTGGCGGAATTGGTAGACGCCCTGGATTTAGGTTCCAGTGCCGCAAGGCGTGGGGGTTCGAGTCCCCCCTTTCGCACCAGCTGACGGGCAGAGGCCCTCCTGAACACGCCCCGGATTGACGTTCCCGGCACCATGCTGGCGGCGCTGGCCGTTATCGGCCAAACTACAGGGCTGCGGCGGGCAGGCGCGTCCACGACCCGCGTTCTCAACCCGTTTCATCCAATCACATCGTGCCGGGGGCGTCGCCACCGGTTGGCAGGAGTCAACATGCAAGCTTCGATCGAATCCACCGGCAATCTGGAACGCCGCCTGACCTTCTCGCTGCCGGAAGACCGCCTGCAGACCCACATCAGCGGCCGCCTGGGTGAAATCGCGCGCACCGCGCGCATCAAGGGCTTCCGCCCGGGCAAGGTACCGGCCAAGGTGATCGAGCAGCGCTTCGGCCAGCAGGTTCGCAGCGAAGCCGTCGACGGCCTGCTGCGTGAAACCTTCGATGCGGCCATCCGCGAGCACGAACTGCGCATTGCCGGCGCGCCGCGCATCGACAAGGGCGACGCGGGCGAGTTCTCGTTCGTGGCCACCGTCGAGCTGGTGCCGGACTTCGGCGACGTCGACGTCAGCAAGCTGACTGTCGTGCGTCACACCGCCGAAATCAATGACGCCGACATCGATCAGATGATCACCAACCTGCGCGAGCAGCGCCGCAGCTGGAGCCCGGTGGACCGGGGTGCCCAGGAGGGCGACCTGGTGGCGCTGGAAACCTGGTCGCAGGCTGGCGACGAGCGCCTGCCTGCCGAAGGCACCGAAAAGGGCAGCGTGGTGGTGGGCCAGGGCATGATGTTCGAGCAGATCGAACAGGGCCTGGTTGGCCTGGCCAAGGGTGAAGAGAAGACCCTGGACGTGGAGTTCCCGGCCGACTGGCGCGTGCCTGCGCTGGCTGGCAAGCAGGTCAAGGTCACTGTCAAAGCGGTGGACGTCTCCGCGCCGGTGCTGCCGGAGGTGGATGCCGAGTTCATCAAGAGCTTCGGCGTGAAGGGCGGTGACGTGGAGCAGTTCCGCAAGGACATCCGCGCCAACCTGGAGCGCGAGCTCAAGGGTGCCCTGATGAACCGCCTGCGTCGCGAAGTGGGCGAGCAGCTGATCGCCGCCTACGCCTCGGTCGAAATGCCGCCGCGCCTGGTCGACAATGAAGCCCGCGCCATGCTGGCCCAGCAGGTCGAGCAGATCCGCCGCAGCGGCCGCAACCCGGGTGAAATCCCGGCCGATGCCCATGAAGGCTTCAAGGACGCCGCCGCCAAGCGCGTGCTGGTCGGCCTGCTGGTCGGCGAAGTGGCCCGCAGGAACGACCTGCGCCTGGACCCCAAGCGCCTGAACGAAACCATGCGCCTGATCGCCTCGACCTATGAAGAGCCGGAGCAGGTCATTGAGATGTACCGCAACGACCCCCAGCTGATGAGTGGGCTGCAGAACCGCGTGATGGAAGAGCAGGTGATCGACTGGATCGCCGAGCGCGCCCAGCACACCGAGCAGCAGCTGTCGTTCCAGGACGCGATCCGCCAGTAAACGGTTCGCGTTTCACGCCCCGCGCCTCCGGCGCGGGGTCGCTCCCCCCCAAATAGGTGCCTCACAATGGACAACCGAACCACAGCCCTGAACATGGTTCCGATGGTGGTCGAACAGACCAGCCGCGGCGAGCGCGCCTATGACATCTATTCGCGCCTGTTGAAGGAGCGCCTGATCTTCCTCGTGGGCCCGATCGACGATCACATGGCCAACGTGGTGGTGGCGCAGCTGCTGTTCCTGGAAGCGGACAACCCGGAGAAGGACATCAGCATCTACATCAACTCGCCCGGTGGCGTGGTCACCGCCGGCATGGCGATCTACGACACCATGCAGTACATCAAGCCGGACGTGAGCACCATCTGCGTCGGTCAGGCCGCCTCCATGGGCGCGCTGCTGCTTGCGTCCGGTGCGGCCGGCAAGCGTTACGCCCTGCCCAATTCGCGCGTGATGATCCACCAGCCGCTGGGCGGCTTCCAGGGCCAGGCCACGGATATCGACATTCACGCCCGTGAGATCCTGACCCTGCGTTCGCGTCTGAACGAAGTGCTGGCCAAGCACACCGGGCAGTCGCTGGAGACCATCGCGCGCGATACCGAGCGCGACAACTTCAAGAGCGCGGCCGATGCGGTGGCTTATGGCCTGGTCGACCAGGTGCTCGAGCGCCGTCCGGAAGAGTCGATCACCCCGGCATGATGTGCCGCCAGACCGGGAAACCGGTCTGTTTCCGCAGGGTCGGGCTGGACTGGCGTCCTCCCGACCCTGTGCTATTCTCGAATCGAACCCCCGTTCAGCGGGTGGGGTAACTGGGTAAGCGAAGCATGAGCGAAGACCGCCAAGGTCGTTCCACGGAAACCGGCAAGATCCTCTACTGCTCCTTCTGCGGGAAGAGCCAGCATGAGGTGCGCAAGCTGATTGCTGGGCCGAGCGTGTTCATCTGTGATGAATGCGTGGAGCTGTGCAACGACATCATCCGTGAAGAGCTCGAGGAAAAGGCGCAGTCGGCGCGCAGTTCGCTGCCCAAGCCGCGCGAGATCCTCGAAGTCCTGGATCAGTACGTGATTGGCCAGAACCGGGCCAAGCGCACGCTGGCCGTGGCCGTGTACAACCATTACAAGCGCATCGAGAGCCGCCAGAAGAACGACGAAGTCGAACTGGCCAAGTCCAACATCCTGCTGGTCGGCCCGACCGGTTCGGGCAAGACGCTGCTGGCCGAAACGCTGGCCCGCCTGCTCAACGTGCCGTTCACCATGGCTGACGCCACCACGCTGACCGAAGCCGGTTACGTGGGCGAGGACGTGGAAAACATCATCCAGAAGCTGCTGCAGAAGTGCGATTACGACGTCGAAAAGGCGCAGCAGGGCATCGTCTACATCGATGAGATCGACAAGATCTCGCGCAAGAGCGAGAACCCGTCGATCACCCGCGACGTGTCCGGTGAAGGCGTGCAGCAGGCGCTTCTGAAGCTGATCGAAGGCACCGTCGCCAGCGTGCCACCGCAGGGGGGGCGCAAGCACCCGCAGCAGGAATTCCTGCAGGTGGACACCAAGAACATCCTGTTCATCTGCGGTGGCGCGTTCGCCGGTCTGGACAAGGTGATCCAGGCGCGTTCCAACGACGCCGGCGGCATCGGATTCGGTGCCAAGGTGAAGAGCTCCGAGCGCAAGCAGGAAGTGGGCAAGGTGCTGGCCGAAGTCGAGCCGGAAGACCTGATCAAGTTCGGCCTCATCCCGGAATTCGTCGGCCGCCTGCCGGTGGTGGCGACCCTGGAAGAGCTGGATGAAGCAGCCCTGGTGAGGATCCTGACCGAGCCGAAGAATGCCATCACCAAACAGTTCAAGAAGCTGTTCGAGATGGAGCACGTCGAGCTCGAGTTCCGCCCGGACGCGCTGTCGGCCATTGCCCGCAAGGCGCTCAAGCGCAAGACCGGTGCCCGTGGCCTGCGTACCATCGTCGAATCGGTGCTGCTGGATACCATGTACGACCTGCCCTCGGCGGAAAACGTCAGCAAGGTGGTCGTGGACGAATCGGTGATCGAGCACAAGTCCGAGCCGTACCTGATCTACCAGACCCCGCCGGCCCCTGAACAGAAGGCGGCAGGCGCGGAATAATCGGTTCAAGCGATTGAATTGATGGACGTTTTTCAGAGCATCTTGCATCTGGACGCCGATGGCCCCATAACGGGGCCATCGGCTTTTTTGTATCCGGGCAACGCTGCCCGGAGGCCATCCCCACTGCTCAACTGGAGCCCACATGGCCCGTTCCCCAACTGAGACTCTCGACCTGCCGGTACTGCCGCTGCGCGACGTGGTGGTGTTCCCGCACATGGTCATTCCGCTGTTTGTCGGCCGTGACAAATCCATGCATGCGCTGGAGCAGGCGATGGAAGCGGACAAGCGCATCCTGCTGTTGGCGCAGAAGTCGGCCGAGACCGACGATCCCACCGCCGCCGATCTTTACCAGGTCGGCACCCTGGCCCAGGTGCTGCAGTTGCTGAAGCTTCCCGACGGCACCATCAAGGTGCTGGTCGAGGGCCTGTCCCGCGTCAACGTCACCCAGGTCACCGAGCGCGATGGCTCGCTGCACGGCGTGGCCGAGGAAATCGAATCGGACGACGCGCGCGAACCGCGCGAGGTCGAGGCCATCGCGCGCTCGCTGATGTCGCTGTTCGAGCAGTACGTCAAGACCAACCGCAAGCTGCCGCCGGAGCTGCTGCAGACCCTGGCCGGCATCGATGAGCCGGCACGCCTGGCTGACACCATCGCCGCGCACATCAGCGTGCGCCTGGCCGACAAACAGCGCCTGCTGGAAACCCTGCAGGTGGGCGACCGCCTGGAAATGCTGGTCGGCCTCGTCGACGGCGAAATCGACGTGCAGCAGATGGAGAAGCGCATCCGCGGCCGGGTCAAGTCGCAGATGGAGAAGAGCCAGCGCGAGTACTACCTCAACGAGCAGATGAAGGCCATCCAGAAGGAACTGGGCGATCTCGACGATGCGCCCGGCGAGCTGGAAGAGCTGGCGCGCAAGGTCGCCGAAGCAGGCATGCCCAAGCCGGTGGAAACCAAGGCCAAGGCCGAGCTCAACAAGCTCAAGCAGATGTCGCCGATGTCGGCCGAGGCGGCCGTGGTGCGCAACTACCTGGAGTGGCTGCTGGGCGTGCCGTGGAAGAAGCGCACCAAGGTGCGCAAAGACCTCAAGGTGGCCCAGGACACGCTGGATGCCGATCACTTCGGCCTGGACAAGGTCAAGGACCGCATCCTGGAATACCTGGCGGTACAGTCGCGCGTGAAGCAGATGAAGGGCCCGATCCTGTGCCTGGTCGGCCCGCCCGGCGTGGGCAAGACCTCGCTGGGGCAGTCCATCGCCAAGGCCACCAACCGCAAGTTCGTGCGCATGAGCCTGGGCGGCGTGCGCGATGAGGCCGAGATCCGTGGTCACCGTCGCACCTATGTCGGCTCCATGCCGGGCCGGATCGTGCAGAACCTCAACAAGGTGGGAAGCAGGAACGCGCTGTTCGTGCTCGATGAGATCGACAAGATGTCGATGGACTTCCGTGGCGATCCGTCCTCGGCGCTGCTGGAAGTGCTCGACCCGGAACAGAACAACGCCTTCAACGATCACTACCTGGAAGTGGATCTGGACCTGTCCGAAGTGATGTTCGTGGCGACCTCGAACTCGCTCAACATCCCCGGCCCGCTGCTGGACCGCATGGAAGTGATCCGCATCCCCGGCTACACCGAGGATGAAAAGCTCAACATCGCCATGCGCTACCTGGTGCCCAAGCAGCTCAAGGCCAACGGCCTGAAGCCGGAGGAACTGGAAATCGAGGCCGACGCCATCCAGGACGTGGTGCGCTACTACACCCGTGAATCGGGCGTGCGCAACCTCGAGCGTGAAGTGGCCAAGATCTGCCGCAAGGTGGTGAAGGAAATCGCGCTGGGCGGTCCGGACGTGCTGGCCAAGCCGGCCAAGGCCGGCAAGAAGGCCGCGGCGAAGAAGAAGGCGCTGGTGGTGGTCAACGGCAGGAACCTGGAAAAGTACCTGGGCGTGCGCCGCTTCGACTTCGGCCGTGCCGAGGAGCAGAACGAAGTGGGCCTGGTCACCGGCCTGGCCTGGACCGAAGTGGGCGGCGACCTGCTGCAGATCGAATCCACCCTCGTCCCGGGCAAGGGTGCGCTGATCCTGACCGGGCAGCTGGGCAACGTCATGAAGGAATCGGCCTCGGCCGCGCTGTCGGTGGTGCGTTCGCGTGCCGAGCGGCTGGGCATCGATGCCGAGTTCCTGCAGAAGCACGATGTGCACGTGCACGTACCCGATGGTGCCACCCCGAAGGATGGCCCCAGCGCCGGCATCGCGATGGTGACCTCGCTGGTGTCGATGCTGACCCGGGTGCCGATCCGCGCCGAAGTAGCCATGACCGGCGAGATCACCCTGCGTGGGCGGGTCACCGCCATCGGTGGCCTGAAGGAAAAACTGCTGGCGGCGCTGCGCGGTGGCATCACCACCGTGATCATCCCCGAAGAGAACCGCAAGGACCTGGCCGACATCCCGGCCAACGTTACCCGCGACCTGAAGATCATTCCGGTGAAGTGGATTGAGGAAGTGCTGGACCTGGCGCTGGAAACGCCGCTGACCGCGCCGAAGCCCAAGAAGGATGGGCAACGCGTCACAGTGCGAGGCAAGGGCAAGACAGCTTCCACCACGCGCGTCAAGCACTGACGCGCGGGCAGGAAGTGCCCGAAACCCGCGTCGTTATTGGCTTTTCAGCTTGCGCGGGTAGGGGTGCGCTGGTATAAAAGCACCACTCGCAAGCCAGCAGACGCTGGCGGGTGCGAATCGAGAACTTCACTGGCGTCCGGCCACGTTGTGGGTCGGATGCTTCACTGTCGAACATGCGGAATCCCCGCCAAAGGAGCTGTACAGAATGAACAAGACCGAATTGATCGACGCCGTTGCCGAAGCCGCGGACCTGACCAAGGCCGAGTCGAGCCGCGCTGTCGATGCCGTCATCGCGTCCGTCACCAAGGCCCTGAAGGGCGGTGATGCGGTGACCCTGGTGGGCTTCGGTACGTTCCAGGTGCGCGACCGCGCTGCCCGTACCGGCCGCAACCCGAAGACCGGCGACACCATCAAGATCGCTGCATCGAAGAATCCGTCGTTCAAGGCTGGCAAAGCCCTGAAGGATGCCGTAAACTAAGCGGCTTGCTGGGGTGCTTAGCTCAGCGGTAGAGCGTCTCCTTTACACGGAGAGGGTCGGGGGTTCGAAACCCTCAGCACCCACCATGCGCCGCCAGTAAAAAGTTTGAAATGTGGAGCGGTAGTTCAGCTGGTTA
>NZ_JBQEOG010000006.1:0-284610 GCF_052045085.1 Stenotrophomonas sp. 22385 | reverse complement strand
GAATGCTGGCCTGTCACGCCGGAGGTCGCGGGTTCGAGTCCCGTCCGCTCCGCCAGTTACAAAAAATCCTCGAAAAGCATTACTTCGGGGTGGGTTTTCTGAATATCTTCGGATATAATGAGCGCCTGCAAAGTTTCAAGCGCGGAGCGGTAGTTCAGCTGGTTAGAATGCTGGCCTGTCACGCCGGAGGTCGCGGGTTCGAGTCCCGTCCGCTCCGCCAATTCTTGAAGGCCCCTGGTGCAGACCAGGGGCTTTTCTTTTTTGCGCGATGCCCGTCTGCCGGGCGCCCCTGTTGGGGAGTGGCGCGAAGCGGGGTACACTGCCGGATTCGCCAATCGGGCCTTGATTTTTCCCATGCTGCAGAAACTTCGCGACAAGACCTCGGGCTGGATCGTTACCGTGATCCTGGGGCTGCTGATGATTCCGTTCCTGTTCGTGATCGACTCCAGCTATCTGGGCGGTGTCGGTGCGCAGAACGTTGCCAAGGTGGCAGCGCCGCCGACCTGGTGGCGCTCGGCGCCGTCGTGGTGGCCGATGTCGCTGCTGTGGCAGCACCATGAAATCAGTGCGGAAGAATTCCGTACCCGATTCGAGCAGGCCCGCCAGCAGGCCCGCCAACAGCAGGGCGAGAACTTCGACCCGCGCGAGTTCGAAAGCGCCGAAAACAAGCGTGCCGTGCTCGACCAGATGGTCGACGAGCAGGTCGTGCGCCTGGCAGGTGAACAGTCGGGCATCGTCATCAGCGACGCCGCCGTGCGCGACACCATCGCCTCCATCCCGGCGTTCATCGGTGCCGATGGCAAGTTCAACCAGGATCAGTACCGCCTGGCACTGAGCACCGGCAATCCGCCGCGCACCCCGGCGCAGTTCGAAACGCTGGTGCGCGAAAGCCTGCAGCAGTCGATCATTCCGCAGGCGCTGCAGGAATCGGGCTTTGTCACCAGCGCCGAGGCCGAGCGGCTGATGAAGCTGCTGGGTGAGACCCGCGACGTTGAAATCGCCGCGCTGCCCGAACTGCCGGCCGATACCGCCGAAGTGACCGACGCGCAGATCAAGCAGTGGTACGACAGCCATCCGAAGGATTTCCGCCAGCCGGAAACCGTGTCGCTGGAGTTCGTGGAAATCAACGCGGCCACCCTGCCGCCGGCGGCTGCCGCCGACGAGGCCACGCTGCGCAAGCGCTATGCCGATGAAAAGGCGCGGTTCTCCACGCCCGAGGCCCGCCTTGCGTCACATATCCTGATTGCCGCCGACGGCAGCGATCCGGCCAAGCTCAAGGCTGCTGAAGCCAAGGCAGCCGCGTTGGCTGCGCAGGCCAAGGCGCCGGGTGCGGATTTCGCCGCGCTGGCCAAGGCCAACTCGGACGACACCGGCTCCAAGGCCACCGGGGGTGACCTGGGCTGGGTGGAACGCGATTCGATGGTCAAGCCGTTCGAAGATGCGCTGTTCGGCATGAAGGCAGGCGAGGTGAGTGCACCGGTCAAGACCGAGTTCGGTTACCACGTGCTGCAGCTGCGCGAGGTCCGTGGTGGCCAGCAGCGTCCGTTCGAGGAAGTCCGTGACCAGCTTGCCGCCGAGCAGCTCAAGGCCGACAACGAAGGCGCGTTCTCCGAACTGAGTGGCCGCCTGGTCGACCAGGTGTACAAGAACCCGACCTCGCTGCAGGGCGCGGCCGATGCGCTGAAGCTGAAGGTGCAGACCATTGGCCCGTTCACCCGCGATACCGCCAGCGGCATTGCCGCCAACCCTGCGGTGCTGCGTGCGGCGTTCTCCGATGTGCTGGTGCAGGACGGCACCGTGAGCGACCCGATCGCGATCACGCCCGACCACAGCGTGATGATCCGCGTGACCGACCACAGCCCGGAACAGGCGTTGCCGCTGGACAAGGCCCGCGACGGCGTGATTGCCGCGATCCGTGCCGACCGCAACCGCCAGGTCTCGGCCAAGGCCGCCGACGCGCTGCTGGCCAAGCTCAAGGCCGGGCAGAGCCTGCAGGCCGTGGCCGCCGAAGAAAAGCTGCAGCTCAGCCCGCTGCCCGGCCTGCCGCGCACCCAGCCGGTGCCGACTCCGGAGATCAACCGCGCCGTGTTTGCTGCCCCGGCTCCGACCGAAGGCAAGCCGAGCTACGGCAAGGTCGCCGTGCAGGACCGTTACGTGGTGTTTGCGGTCAACAAGGTGACCCCCCCGAATCTGGCTGAAGTGCCGGCCGAGCAGAAGCAGCAGTTCAAGGACCAGCTGGACCAGGTCGACGGCATGGCCTCGGCCAAGGCCTTCATCCAGGCCATGCGCAAGCACTACAAAGTGCAGATCGAAGAAGCGAACCTCTAAGGGTTCGCTGAGCGCATACGAAAAAAGGCCCGGCAATGCCGGGCCTTTTTTTGTCACGCCTTGTCCGCCTCAATCCTCGACGCGCAGCACCGCGCCGGGCTTGAGCACACTGCTGCCGCTGAGGTTGTTCAGCGAAAGCAGCGCTTTCAGCGGCATCCCGTAGCGCTTGGCGATCGTCCATGCCGATTCGCCGTTGCGCACGGTGTGCCGGCGTGCCTTCGGGCGATCGGCGCTGGCCACGCTCCGGCTGGCCAACTGGGTCTCGGTACGCGGGCTGACCGTGTCCGAGACGGGCGCGTCGGCCTTGGCCAGCATCACCGAGGGATCGACCGGTGCGTGGGTGGCCGGGGCCAGCACAGTCACCTGGCCGCTGGGACGGCCTTTGCCGGTGGCCAGGGCCGGGTTGAGCCGGGCGATGCGCGCCGGGTCCAGCGCCCGCTGCGCGGCCCACTGCTGCACGCTGGTGCCGGCCGGCAGGGTATGTCCCTTCAGCACGGGCACGGTGCGGTCCAGCGAGGCCATCACGGCCGGCGTGGTTTCGGCATCTTCCAGCACGCAGGCCAGCGCGTGCAGCTTTTCAACGTAGAAATAGGTTACCGGCGAGAGCCCCGGCAATGCGGCGGGCCGCGCGTTCTGGGCGTTCATGCCCGCTTTCCGCAGCGATTGGAGCACCCGGTACTCGCCGGCGTTGTAGGCCATGGTCGCCAGGCGCCAGTCGCCGCCGAACATCCCATGCAGGGTTTTGAGGTAGCGCACCGCGGCCTGGGTGGAATCGACGGCGGACAGGCGCCCGTCATAGCCGCTGGTCATCTGAACGCGATGGTTTTTCGCGGTGGTGGCGATGAACTGCCACAGGCCCGCCGGTCCGGCGCCATTGCGTGCATTTGGCCGATAGCCGCTTTCCACGAACGGGATCAGGGCGAACTCGGTAGGCAGGTCTGCCTTGCGCAGCTCCTCGACCACATAGCCGAACAGCACGAGGGCGTCGTCATCCTGATTGGCCAGGCGTGACGGCGCATGGGCAAACTGCTTCTGCCAGCGCGGGCTGGTGGCCTCGGCATTGCAGGTCGGTTCGGCCAGACCCTCGCGGAAACTGGCGAAGATCTCCTGGCCATTGCGGACCGAGGGCGCTGGAAGGGCAGCGGGGTCCAGTGGCAGCTGCGAAAGTCCGGCCACGTTCTGCGACATTCCCGCACTCAACGACTGGGCGCCCGCGGTGCCGGCCAGGGCGATCGCCAGGCCTGCCGCGAGCGGCAACCATCGCCGACTCATGTTCGGAATCCGTCTTTCCAGCCCCGCAGACCCGCCAGGACATCGACTTCATCGGTGACGGGGCGACCGAGATGCTGGCTGACAGCAGCGCGGACGGCGGGTGTATCGGTTCGCAGGAACGGGTTGCATTCCAGCTCGCTTGCCAATGTTACGGGCAGCGTTGGGCGTTCATCGCGGCGCATGGCCAGTGCCTCCTCTTGGCGTCGCGCTAGCGCGGCGTTGGCGGGGTCGACATGCCGCGCGAAGACGGCATTTGACACGGTGTACTCATGGCCGCAGCACAACAACAGGTGCGGCGGCAGGGACGCCAGCTTGAGCAGGGAAGCCAGAAGCTGGGGTGGCGTACCTTCGAACATCCGGCCACAGCCCAGGCTGAACAACGCATCGCCACTGAAAAGATGTTCAGCGCTGTGAAATGCGATATGCGACCGGGTGTGTCCGGGCACGGATACTACGTGCATCTCCAGCCCCAGTGCCTGAATGCATTCACCTTCGCCCACCCGGCGCGTGGCGCCGGGAATGCGCTGATCGTCCGGGGCGATCACCTCAAGGCCCGGAAACCGGGCCTGCAGCTCTGCCACGCCGCCGATATGGTCCTCGTGGTGGTGGGTGAGCAGTACCGTGTGCGGGTGCCAGCCGTGCTGCGCTGCGGCGGCCAGTACGGGGGCAGACTGGCCGGGGTCGACCACGATCGCGCGGCCGTCGTCGGCGACCAGCGCCCAGATGTAGTTGTCCGCGAATGCGGGTAGGGCAGTCAGTCGCATAGAATTGGACCATGCCCGCCGCGCCGAGCCCCCGTCAAGCTTCCGTCGCATCCTGGTTTGATACTGAACCGGCGCAGGCGTTGCGTGAGCTGGAGGGGAAGGCGCTTGAACCGGTGCTGGCGTCGTACCCACTGAACCCCTGGTTGTGGATCGCGCCGACCCCGGCCTGGCTGGAGGCGGCCGCGCTGCCCGGGCAGGGTGTGCGCCTGTACCGCAGCGAAGGCGGCTACACCGGCGATGTCACCTGCGCGCTGCCGCTGCCGTTCCAGAGTGAGAGCTTCAATGCCATCGTGCTGCAGCACGTGACCGCGCGCGACGCCGAACATCTCATCGTCGAATGCGAGCGCGTGCTGATGCCGGGTGGGCGCCTGTGGCTGTCCACCCTCAATCCGTTCAGCCCGTTCCGCAGCCAGTGGCGCCGGCACGGGCTGGTAGTGCGCACCCCGCAGCGGCTGCGCCACAGCCTGGAGCGGGCGGGGCTTGCGTGTGACGACCTGGCCTGGCTGGGCCCGATGTGGCGCGACCGCGCCCCCGAGCGCGGCAGCATCGCCGCGCTGCGCGCGGCCTGCCTGTTCACTGCCGAAAAACGCACCCTGGCCCTGCCAGGACCTACGCCACTGCCGGTACGCCGTTGGCACGGCACCGTGGCGACTTGATCTGGAGTTGTATTGAAAACGATTGAAATCCACACCGACGGTTCCTGCCTCGGCAATCCCGGTCCCGGTGGCTGGGCCGCGCTGATGCGCTACAAGGGCCACGAGCGTGAGCTGAGCGGCGGCGAAGCGCACACCACCAACAACCGGATGGAGCTGATGGCGGCCATCTCCGGCCTGGAAGCGCTGACCGAGCCGTGCGAGATCGTGCTGTTCACCGATTCGCAATACGTGCGCCAAGGCCTGACCCAGTGGCTGCCGGGCTGGATCCGCAAGAACTGGAAAACCGCCGGCGGCGACCCGGTCAAGAACCGCGACCTGTGGGAGCGGCTGCATGCGGCCACCCAGAAGCACAGCATCGACTGGCGCTGGGTGAAGGGCCATTCCGGCGACCCGGACAACGAGCGGGTGGATACGCTGGCGCGCGACGCCGCGATCCGGATCCGTGCTGCCGGCCCGGTACACTAAGCCCATGCGTCAGATCATCCTCGATACCGAAACCACCGGCCTGGAATGGCGAAAGGGCAACCGCATCGTCGAAATCGGCTGCGTGGAGCTGCTTGAGCGGCGCCCGAGCGGCAACAACTTCCACCAGTACCTCAAGCCGGACTGCGAGTTTGAACAGGGCGCCCAGGAGGTTACTGGACTGACCCTGGAGTTCCTGGCGGACAAGCCCGTATTCGCGCAGGTGGCCGAAGAATTCCTCGCCTACATCGACGGCGCCGAGCTGATCATCCACAACGCCGCGTTCGACCTGGGCTTCCTGGATTACGAACTGTCGTTGCTGGGCGACCAGTACGGAAAGATCACCGACCGCTGCACGGTGATCGATACGCTGAAGATGGCGCGCGAGCGCTATCCGGGCCAGCGCAACTCACTGGACGCGCTGTGCAAGCGGCTGGGCGTGGACAACGCGCACCGCCAGCTGCACGGTGGCCTGCTCGATGCGCAGATCCTGGGCGATGTGTACATCGCCCTGACCTCCGGGCAGGAAGAGATCGGCTTTGGTTCGGCCGATGACGCCCGCCCGGGCACCGCCCATGCGCAGGCTTTCGACACCAGCCGTCTGCTGCCCCGCCCGCGCGTGGTGGCAACGGCATCGGAACGGGAGGCGCACGAAGCGCGCCTGGCCAAGCTGCGCAAGAAGGCCGGGCATGCCATCTGGGATGGCCCGAAGGTGGAAGAGGCCGTCGCGTAACGGCATCACGACCAACGGTCGTGATCTACCATCCGGACACGACCGTCCCCCGGATGCGATTCGTCCCATGACCGGTAGGTCACGACCGTTGGTCGTGACCCGGTTGAATCAATGGCAGCGGACCAGAATCACCGTGATGTTGTCCGAACCGCCGCCATCCAGCGCTGCGGCCACCAGCGTATCCACGCATTCCTGCGCGCTGGCGTCGTCGTAGGCCAGGGTGCGGGCGATGCCGGTGTCTTCCACTTCCTCGGTCAGCCCGTCGCTGCACAGCAGCAGCTGCATGCCCGGGCGCAGCTCGCCGGCGGTGGTGGCCACATTCAGGTGCGCGGGATCGGTCACTCCCAGCGCCTGGGTCACCACGTTGCGGTGCGGGTGCGCGCGCGCTTCTTCGGCCGTGAGGTTGCCCTGCGCCACCATTTCCTGCACCACGCTGTGGTCCTGGCTGAGCTGTGCCAGTTTGCCGTCGCGCCACAGATAGGCACGGCTGTCGCCGACCCAGGCCACTTCATAGCGGTTGCCATGGACCCGTGCGGCCACCACGGTGGTGCCCATCGGCAGGCTGTCATTGCGGCGGCGCGACGTGCGGATGATTTCCTCATCGGCCACCCGGATCGCGTGCGCCAGCGTGGCGCCCTGGCGGATCTCGCGCACGATGGTTTCACGCGCCAGCGCGCTGGCCACCTCGCCACAGGCGTGCCCGCCCATGCCATCGGCCACCAGCCACAATGCCAGCTCTCCGTCCCCGTAGTAGGTGTCCTCATTGAGGTCACGGCGCAGGCCAGGGTGGGTCAGGTGTCCGAATTCGATCATGGAGGTGCGCAGGCCAGGAGTGTATTGCCGAGGGATAACGGCATGATCGCGGCCCTGCGGACATCCGGCAAGGCATCGATACAGAAGAAATTCATCGGGAGCGCCGGAATGGCTTGCCGTCGGCGGCTCCTGACCGTATTATTCGCTCCCCGGTTCGCCGGGAACCATCTGGAGAGGTGGCAGAGCGGTTGAATGTACCTGACTCGAAATCAGGCAGGCGTTTATAGCGCCTCGGGGGTTCGAATCCCCCCCTCTCCGCCAGACACGCAAAAAAGGCCACCCATTGGGTGGCCTTTTTTGCGTGCCTGACGGAGAGGGGGGGATTGCAACGGCGCGTAGCGCCGTTGCCCCCGCGATGCTTCCTCTCCCCGCCCCTGTCGGGGCAGCCCCTCAACAGAGGGGCTTGTTACGGCGTTGGGGTGTGCGAACGGTGGCTGCGCGGACGCTGCGCTCGCCCTGTGTTCGTTAAACTGGGGCCATTCAAAACGGAACATCTCCCATGACCGCTGAAATTTCTGTTCCTGTGTCCTTTGGTGAGTTGCTGGACAAGATCTCGATCCTGCAGATCAAGTCCGAGCGGATCAGCGATCCGGCCAAGCTGGCCAACATCCGGGCCGAGCTGAGTGCGCTGGAGAAGACGTGGATGGCGCATCCGGCCGGCGGCACGGACATCGCCAAGCTGCGCGTGGAGCTCAAGGACATCAACGAGCAGCTCTGGGATATCGAGGACAACATCCGCCTCAAGGATCAGGCCGCCGAGTTCGATGATGCGTTCGTCGCCCTGGCGCGCAGCGTGTACCAGAAGAACGACACCCGCGCCCGGATCAAGAAGGACATCAACCTGGCGCTCGGCTCGGTCTACGTCGAAGAGAAGTCCTACAAGGATTACAGCGGGCGCGGCTGATCGGCCACGTAGCGTTCGAAGGCGGCAATGCCGTCTTCGACCGTGATCAGCTGCATCACATCGTCGAACTCGACCTTGGTGCCCCACTTGAGTTCGCTGGCCGGTTTGCCCAGGAACTTCCGCGCCGCGTCGTCATAGCGGTCCACGCAGTAGCGGCGATCGGAATAGGGGCCGCTGCGGTGCGGGTTGCTGGCCGCATGCAGGCCCAGCACCTTGGTGCCCATCGCGTTGGCAATGTGCATCGGGCCCGAATCCGGGGTCATCACCAATGCAGCGCGGGCCAACAGGGGCGGCAGCTGCTTGAGCGTGTCTTTCCCCACCAGGTCCAGCGCCGGGGCACTCAGCTGGGCCTGGATGGCGTCGGCCATGCCACGTTCCAGTTCGCTGCGGCCGCCGCACAGCACCACCCGCCAGCCGCGCGCCACCGCATGGTTGGCCACCGCAGCGTAGCGATCGGCATACCAGTTGCGACGCACGTGGCTGGAACAGGGCGAGATCATCAGCACCGGCCGGCCATCGTCCTGCCATTGCGCCTGCGCCCATTCCACTGCCGCCGGCGGTATCGCCAGGTCCCAGCTGACCCCGGTCTGGCGGATGCCCAGTGGTTCGCAGAAGCTGCCGATCGCATCGAGCACGTGGATGCCGGGGCGGTCGGGGATGCGTTCGTTGATGAAAAGACCGTGCAGGTCCTTGGAGCGCGCCTTGTCATAGCCGATCCGGCGCACCGCCGGGACGAATGCCGACAGCACGTTGGCGCGGAAGGCCACCTGCATCTGCAGCAGCGCCTCGAAGCGCCCCGGCGGCAGCGACGCGCGCAGGGCGCGCATGCCGGCCAGCCCGGTCTTCTTGTCGTAGGCATGGAACACCACGCCCGGCAGGCCGTCCAGCAGCTTGTGCCCGGCCTTGTCGATGATCCAATGCAGTTCGGTCCCCGGCCGTGCCTGCTGCAGGGTGCGCACCAGCGGCACCACATGGGTGACGTCGCCCAGCGCGGACAAACGCAAAAGACACAAGGAAGAGGACGCTGATGCCATGGTGTTGTTAGACTCGAAGGAATGGTCGCATTCGACGCCACTGAAGCGCTGACGCCCTGCCGCGATGGACGCGGCATGGGTGCCATTCTGTTCGACCGCGAACGGCTGCGGCAAGCCGAGATCAGCCTGTTCTCACCGGCACACTGGGGCGACCGGGCGCGCCCGGTCGGCGATGGTGGCCGCGGCGGGGCCTGGTTCGTGGATGCGCCGTTCGGCCATTGCGTGCTGCGCCAGTACCTGCGCGGCGGCATGGCAGCCAAGCTCAGCCATGACCAGTACCTGTGGCGGGGCGCCAACCGCACCCGCAGCTTCGCCGAGTTCCGCTTGATGCGCGCGCTGCGCGCGCTGAAGCTGCCGGTGCCGCGCCCGATCGCCGCGTTCTACATGCGTGAGGGCATGCGCTACCGTGCTGCCATCCTGATGGAGCGCCTGGAAGGCGTGCGTTCGCTGGCCGACCGCGCCCTGGTGGCGGGGCGGGGCGCGCCCTGGGAGGAAACCGGCCGGCTGATCGCGCGCTTCCACCGCGCCGGGCTGGATCATGCCGATCTCAACGCCCACAACATCCTGTTCGATGCCAACGGCCACGGCTGGTTGATCGATTTCGACCGCGGCGTGCAGCGCATCCCGGCCACCGCCTGGCGCGAGCGCAACCTCAAGCGGCTGCACCGGTCGCTGGTGAAGCTGCGCGGCGAGCGCAGCCACGACGAGGTCGAGAAGGACTTCGCACGGCTGCGCCGGGCCTACGACCTGGCCTGGAACCGGGGCTACTGATGGACTGGGCACTGCGCTTCATGGGGGTCGGCAACGCGTCGGCCGTGCAGCTGGGTTCGCCGATGGCGGTGATCGAGCGCGGCGGCCAGCCGTGGCTGACCATCGACTGCGGTGGCGAGGGCCTCACCGCCTTCCTGGCCCAGTACGGGCGCATGCCCGATGCGCTGTTCGTGACCCATGTGCACCTGGATCACGTGGCCGGCTTCGAGCGTCTGTTCGTGGACGCCTACTTCTCGCCGCAGCGGCGCGGCCGCATCCGGCTGTATGTACCCGCCACGGTGGTGCCGCTGCTGCACCGGCGCGTGGCCGATTACCCCAACGTTCTGGCCGAAGGTGGCGCCAACTTCTGGGATGCCTTCCAGCTGATCGTGGTGGGCGAGGCGTTCTGGCATGACGGCGTGCGCCTGGAAGTATTCCCGGTGCGCCATCACTGGCCCGAAACCGCCTACGGCCTGCGCCTGCAGGGCGCGCTGGTGTGGAGCGGCGACACCCGCCCGATTCCGGAAATGCTGGCGCGCTACGCGGCCGACGACGAACTGATCGCGCACGACTGCGGCCTGCATGGCAACCCATCGCATACCGGCGTGGACGATCTCGAACGCGAGTACAGCGCGGAACTGCAGGCGCGGATGGTGCTCTATCACTACGCGAGCGACGCCGACGGTGCAGCGCTGCGCCAGCGTGGGCATCGCGTGGCGGTGCCGGGCGAATGCGTGGCACTGGCCGAGCCAACGGCCCCCAGGCCCGCGGCCTGATATCCAGACAGGGAATGGGCCGCCCAAACGGGTGACGGCCCCGCCGGCCGACCTCGGCGCCCGCGTCGATCGATACCGTTGCTGCCTTCCGGCCCTGGCGGGATTTTCGACCTAGCGTCGCGAGGGGCCGACGGGGCCGCCATAGAGACGTGTGCAGGCAGGACAAGGTCCCGCAGTGCAGCCACGTATTCTATCCCAACCGCCGCCAGCAACGCCAGCCACCCGATGCCCGCCCCACGCGTAGCCACACGCCACGCGCGTCCGACGGATAGCTGAATCCCATGTAGCCCCCAACGTCCAACTCACGCCGCCCCGACCCCCAGCGGCTAGAATGCCCGCACATCTGGAGGAACGGCCTCCCCCGCATCGGGCATCAAACGACCAGGACGGCCTGGCCCCATCAAAGGAGGCCTCATGGCCTGGATCTATCTACTGGCAGCCGGTGTACTGGAAATCGTCTGGGCGTTTGCGATGAAGCAGTCCGACGGTTTCAGCAAGCTCACCCCCTCCATCATCACCATTGCCGGCATGATCGCCAGCTTCTGGCTGCTGGCGTTGGCCATGCGCACGCTGCCGCTGGGCACCGCTTACACGATCTGGACCGGCATCGGTGCGGTCGGTGCGTTCGTGATCGGCATCGTGTTCCTCGGCGAGCAGGTCAGCGCGATGCGCATTGCCGCGGCGGTGCTGATCGTGAGCGGGCTGGTGCTGATGAAGGTGTCGAGCGCGTAAGCGCGAAAGCCTGCTTCGTTCGGTGGTCATGCCCTACCGGGGCGTTGACCACCGTCGGCGGCGGTGCTCTTCCGCATCCTGCGGCCGCACCACTTGTGCATCCATGCACGGCGTCGATAGGGATGCGACCCTACCAATCACGTCGCCACGAGCAAACGGAACGCCACTTGGTAGAGTTGGTTCCCAAACAACTGCCGACCCTGCTGATCAGCACTTGGACGCATGACCTACGCCGAAGAACTGCTCCCCTGAACCCGCATCTCCCGCCACGCCGAACGCAACACCCGCAGCGCTGAGCGCAGGAACATAACCAGCAATGCCGCTGCGATCAGCAGATCCGGCCAACCCGCGCCGAACGCCCACACCGCCAGCGCGGCCAGCAACACCGCCACACCCTCGAAAATATCATTGCGCGAGCATTCCCACGCTGAGGCCATGTTGACGTCGCCGTTGCGGAACGGATTCAGCAGCCACAGGCATACGCCATTGGCCGCCAGGTTCAGCGCACCGGCAATGCCCATGCCTTCAAACAGCGGCACGGCCGGGTGGGTGAGCCGCCAGCCGATCTGCACGGCTACGGCAATGGCCGCGCCAAGAATCAGCAGCCCCTTCAACAACGCCACCCGCGCCTTGGCCTGCATCGACGCGCCGACCACGACCAGGCTGATCGCATAGGTCAGCGCATCGCCGAGGTTGTCCAGGCTGCCGGAAAGCAGGGAAGAGGAATGGCTCCACCAGGCAGCGGCCGCCATCATTACAAAGGTGGCGAGGTTGATCGCCAGCACGACGCGCAGGACCCGGCGCTGCTTCGCCTGGAGGGCGGCAACGTCGACGATTTTTCCGCAGCCGCAGCAGTCGGGCATGGGCGATGGGCATCGGAACGTGAACCCCATTGTAGAGCCATGTCGCCACACTCCTGGCTCGAACGCTACGACCAGTGGGCCAAGGCGGCCTTAGCAACTACGCCGCAGAGGATGGCCCAGCCAAAGCTGAGTAATGTGCCGATGATCACGTACTCCGAATGTGCTCGAGCACTCTGATCGGAAAATCGCAATACTGATTTCGCGGCAAGCATCAGGCCTATCCCCTCGGGTTGCCCAATCAGCATGAAAAGCAGCGTCAATCCGCGCTCCAACCAGCCAATGTACTCGCCACCCCCGGGCAAGCCTAGGTCATCGGATGTCGTGCTGGATGTACAAGTACGTTTCGGCTCGAACTGTTTGAGCAGCTTGGCTGTCACCACTCCTCCCATGCCCACGCTCGCAATGGTTGCAGATGCCAGGATCATGACCTGAAAGGCGGCCAGCTGCGCGGGGGCGCTCATGGTTCCTAGCCATCCGTCTGCGACAGTTTTTGGTAGCCAGACTGACAGGCCGGCGATGACGAGGAGATGGACGATCTGGTCCAATGCGAATGGCTTTATTCCGTCATCTAAATGATGCGTCTTGATGTAGTCCATTGCGGCATGGCTCAAGGCTACTGCCATCAGCACACGTGGATCGTAAGTTCCGGCGAGCAATGCTGTGGCAATCGTCACGATTGCTACATGCAGTAGGAGATAGAACGGGTTTTTCTTCTTGGAAAGAAGCGCTTTGGATTGCAGCGGGAAGTCTGCGAGAAGGTGTGCCGTGACCAGGGCGAGGAATGTTTCCAGCATTTGTCTTCTCGCTTGGATGCCCCCGTAGTGCAGGGCTGTGCAGGAGTGAGCACTGTGCCAGGTGAGATACAACGAAATATCGCGGTATCAGTCAGTACATCAAAATTCAGTTGTTTTTTCAAAAACAACTAAATTAGGTTGTTTGTTTTGTCGTGCAGCGACTCATCTATGCTTTTTTCAACCAGTTCAAGGACTTCGAGCAGCGCATAGAGGCCGGCGTCTCGATACACGCGGCTCACAGATTGCTGGGGCTTGTTCAGGTTCTTGGCCGCTTCGATCTGAGAGGGCGCATCTGGCGAAAGAAGTGAAATAGCTACCTCGGCTTGGCCCCGTGTCCATCGGGAAGCAATGAAGTCGCAGACGGTCACTTGGGCGGGTAGCCAGGGCATTCTCGAAAGACGCCCCGAGGCTGCCAGCAGCATTCCCTTGCGCTTCCCCATCTCTTCCAAGGCATGCCCGGAGCGGATGAATGCTTCGCCGGTTGACAGAGAAACTGCTCGATCATGGAGCACTTCAAACGCTCCCAACCCAATTGCAATGCGTGTCTGAGCGTTCAAGTCCGAAGCGGCAAGATGGGCCTTGAGCCAGATTGCCATTCTTAGAAAGTGGCAGGGGTTCCCAACCGCCAGTTGCCAAGCATCGCCCCGATAGAATTCCGGGCCGGCGAGGCCGGATCGGGACCAGCTGCTCGCTTTTCGCGTTGCATGGGTCAACAAATGCCTTACGTCGCTGAGAACGCCAGCATCCATGCGCGTGGAATTGACGATGTCGCCAGTCAGCACCGCTATCACGGTTCCATCGGAAATGGCGGGCATGCTAGACCTTCTGCTTCAACACTTGCTGCTCGCAGAGCAGCGATTGCCTATGGTTCCCGGGGCGGGGATGGCCCGGAGCGAAGAATGGAGCCTGGCCGACCTCGCGCTCCATTCGGCCATCGAATCGATTGATTCGCGCACTGGATACCAAGGCGCCGGAGCGTGATCTGAATTCCAGCGCATAGGAATACTTCGTGACGTGCAGACTGCCGCGGGGCGTTCCCTCGCCATTTGCCCAGATCACCTCGCTTGAACCTGTATCAACGATCAGAATCATGGGACGTTGCGAGTCACCCTCGTGCGCACACGCCATCTGCGTGCGATGCGGAGGCGTGAAATCAAGCTCTGAACGCGCGCACCCTGCGACGAGCAGCATGGAACTCGCGATCCAGGCAGCAAAGGTCAGGTGGGCAATGGGTCGAGTCATTGGGAGGATACTAACCTGCCGCCGATCTTAGAAGCGGTTCCGGGTCACCGTCGCCAACGCGTCGCCCAGACGCATGGCAATGGAAGGGGGAGATACCTGTCGGCACCGACCCCATCGAGTCTCCCGCGTCCCGTCCGGTGCTTCTCGTCCCCGATCGCCGCCAGGCAAACGCAAAAGGCCGCCCCTGGGGGCGGCCTTTTGCGTTTGTCTGGCGGAGAGAGGGGGATTCGAACCCCCGAAGCGCGGTTTAGACGCTTACACACTTTCCAGGCGTGCTCCTTCAACCACTCGGACACCTCTCCGGACCTGCTGCATTGACGCTGCAGGGGCGCAGATTCTAGCCGGGGAATGCGATTGGCACAAGCGGCGCGATCACCCGGCTGAGGGGCTGGACAGGCGTGGCACAATGGACGTCCCGATGAAGACGGTGGCCTGATGTCCTATCTCGTCCTTGCCCGCAAGTGGCGTCCCAAGCGTTTTGCCGAGCTGGTAGGCCAGGAACACGTGGTCCGTGCGCTCAGCAATGCGCTGGACAGCGGCCGGGTGCACCACGCATTCCTGTTTACCGGTACCCGAGGGGTCGGCAAGACCACCATCGCGCGCATTTTTGCCAAGTCGCTCAATTGCGAACAGGGCACCAGCGCCGATCCCTGCGGCCAGTGCCCGGCCTGCCTGGATATCGATTCCGGGCGCTATATCGACCTGCTGGAGATCGATGCCGCGTCCAACACCGGCGTGGATGATGTCCGCGAGGTGATCGAGAACGCCCAGTACATGCCCTCGCGCGGCAAGTACAAGGTCTACCTGATCGACGAAGTGCACATGCTGTCCAAGGCGGCGTTCAATGCGCTGCTGAAGACGCTGGAAGAACCGCCGGAACACGTGAAGTTCCTGCTGGCCACCACGGACCCGCAGAAGCTGCCGGTCACGGTGTTGTCGCGCTGCCTGCAGTTCAACCTCAAGCGGCTGGACGAGGACCAGATCCAGGGCCAGATGACCCGGATCCTGGCCGCCGAGGAGATCGAATCCGACCCGACCGCGATCGTGCAGCTGGCCAAGGCCGCCGACGGCAGCCTGCGTGATGGCCTGTCGCTGCTCGACCAGGCCATCGCCTATGCCGGTGGCGCGCTGCGCGAAGATGTGGTGCGCACCATGCTGGGCACCGTGGATCGCACCCAGGTGGCGGCCATGCTGGAGGCCCTGGCTGACGGCGATGGCGTGCGCCTGCTGCAGGTGGTGGCCGCGCTGGCCGAATTCTCGCCGGACTGGAGCGGCGTGCTGGAAGCGCTGGCCGAAGCCCTGCACCGCATCCAGGTGCAGCAGCTGGTGCCCGGCGCCCAGGCCGACGGCGAGGGCATCGACGCCGCCGCCTTCGCCCAGCGCCTGCGCCCGGAAGTGGTGCAGCTCTGGTACCAGATGGCACTCAGTGGCCGCCGCGACCTGCATCTGGCGCCCAGCCCGCGCGCCGGCTTTGAAATGGCCGTGCTGCGCATGCTGGCGTTCCGCCCGGCCGCTGCGGTACCGCCGGTGCCGCGTGACCCGGGCACCGGTACCGAAGTGGGCAGCGGTTCGCGCGGTGCCGAGCACGGTGGCATGGCCGCCGCGCCGGCGGCCGTGCCCGTGACGGCTTCGGCGCCGGTGGCCCCTGCGGCGCCCGTGGTCGCCCCGGCCGCGCCGAAACCGACACCTGCGCCGGTAGCGGAACCTGCCGACGACGATCTGCCGCCGTGGCACCAGGCCGGCAGCGACCACCGCGACGAAGCCCTGGCCGTGGAACTGGCCAGCCCGGACGCCGCCATGGCCGCGCCGTGGGAAGCACCGCCGGCTCGTCCTGTGGTGCCTGCCGCGCCGTCGCCGCGCCCGCAGGGCATCGCCATCAGCCCTTTGCCCGCGCCCGTCCATTCCGGCCCGGTCGCGCTGGCGTCGGCCGAAACCTGGCTGGAACTGGTTGCCCAGAGCCCGCTGAATGGTCCGTCGCGCCAGCTCGCCGCGCATGCGGCCTTCATCGGATTCCAGCACGGCGTCTTGAAACTGGCCGTATCGCCCGGATTTGAGTACCTGTGCTCGGACCGTTCGCTGGCGGCCCTGACCGAGGCCCTGTCCGGCCCGCTCGGGATGACCCCGAAGATCGTGATCGAACATGGCAACGCCGAGGCCGAAACGCTGCACCAGCGTTCCGACCGCCAGCGTGGCGAGCGACAGCAGGCGGCCGAAGCCGCCTTCATGGCCGACCCGTCGGTGCAGCTGCTCATCCAGCAGCATGGCGCGCGGGTCGTGACCGATTCCATCCGTCCTTTTGATGAGTGATACGACATGCGCGGCAACATCGCCCAACTGATGCAGCAGGCCCAGAAGATGCAGGAAAACCTGCAGAAGGCCCAGGAAGAACTCGCCAAGCTGGAAGTCACCGGCAGCGCCGGCGGCGGCATGGTCAGCGTGACCCTGACCGGCGCCAAGGAGTGCCGCAAGGTGCGCATCGATCCGTCGATCCTGTCCGATGCGGAAATGACCGAAGACCTGGTGGCAGCCGCCTTCAATGATGCCTCCAACAAGATCGATGCCGAATCGAAGAACCGCATGGGCTCGGCCACGGCCGGCATGCAGCTGCCGCCTGGCATGAAGCTGCCGTTCTAAGCGTGAGCCTGCCCCTGCTCGAACAGCTGATCGAAGCCTTCCGGGTGTTGCCCGGGGTCGGTCAGAAGACCGCCCAGCGCATGGCGTACCACGTGCTGGAGCGCGAGCGTGAGGGCGGGAAAAAGCTGGCCGAGGTGATGGCCAGGGCGATCGAACGCATCGGCCATTGCGCGCAGTGCCGCGATTTCAGTGAAACCGAGATCTGCGCGGTATGCGCCAATGGCAGCCGCGAGCGCCAGCAGCTGTGTGCGGTGGAATCACCGGCCGACCGGCTGGCCATCGAAACCGCCACGGGTTTCCGCGGCGTGTACTTCGTGCTGCAGGGGCGGCTGTCGCCGCTGGACGGCGTCGGCCCGCGCGAGCTCGGCCTGGACCAGCTGGAGGCACGGCTGGGGCAGGGCGAGGTGCAGGAGCTGATCATCGCAACCAGCGCCACCGTGGAAGGCGAGGCCACCGCGCATTACCTGGCGCAGCTCGCACGTGCGCACAAGGTGCGGCCCAGCCGCCTGGCGCAGGGCCTGCCGCTGGGCGGCGAGCTGGAATATGTGGATCGCGGCACGCTGTCACACGCGTTCGGTACCCGTACCGAAGCAACCTAACCGGTAGCGCCGGCGGTTGGCCGGTCTACCCAGACATCAGGTGATGCAATGACCCAGGACACCCTGTTCGGAAAGATCATCCGCCGCGAAATTCCGGCCACCATCGTCTACGAAGATGACGAGGTGCTGGCGTTCAAGGACATCGCGCCGCAGGCGCCGGTGCACGTGCTGTTCATTCCCAAGAACGAAGCCATTCCCACGCTCGATGACGTGCAGCCTTCCCAGGCCCACCTGATCGGGAAGCTGGCGTTGGCGGCCGCCGGATACGCACGGCGCGAGGGCTTCGCGCAGGATGGCTACCGCATCGTCATGAACTGCCGCGAGCATGCCGGGCAGACCGTGTTCCATATCCACCTGCACCTGCTGGCCGGCGCGCCGCTGGGACATTTCGGAACGCCTGCGGGATGAGCCAAAAAAAACCGCCCGGAAGGGCGGTTTTTTTCAGTGCTGGAGTTACCACCAACCCCAACCGCGGTAGCCCCAGCCGGGACCCCAACCCGGGCCCCACGGGCCATAGGGGTAGACCGGCACGACATCCACCTGGCGCTGTTCCGGCCACAGGTAGATCACGTCGGCCTCCAGCTTGGGCAGGCGGTAGTCGTAATCGCCGATGCGGGTGTTCTCGTAGCCGGCGATCTTGCCGATGAAGGTCACGTCGCGGCCTTCCTCGAACACGGCCGGGTCGTAGAAGCCGGCACGGCAGGCCACGAAGCGGCCATCGCTGGCGTCATTGGAGCTGGTGTTCGGGCGGCCGCTGGCGTTGAGCGGTCGCGACAGCAGCTGGAAGCAGGTCTGGCCCTGGCCGGGGGTGGTTTCGATGATGCGGCCGCCCCAGCGCACCGGCGTGCCCACCTGCTGGGTGGCGACCGAATCGCGTGGGCTGACCACGCTGAACTGGCCCTGCAACGGTTTGGGCGCCGTGGCACAGGCGGCCAGCGCCAGCGACGCGGCAAGGGGAAGCAGGATCTTGACGTTCATGAGGTTGCTCCGGTGGACGGGCGATGCCTGTGCAGGTCGCGCACGAGTGAAGGGTCGAGCTCAGCGCCAGCGTAGCGCGCGTGAACGAAACGCTGGCTGAGCGGAATCAACGCCGGGTCAGGGCGTAGTCGGTGCACGCGCTGCGCCCAGTCCATGGCGGTTTCCGCAGGTTCCCGGGCCAGGCCATGCCGCGCGTAGCGCCGCCCCAGCCGGTGCCAGGCCCGCAGCAGGGGATCGCGCTCGCGCTCCCCTCGGGCCAGCAGCCATGCCATCCAGCCTAGCGCGACGCCTGCGAAGGCAATGAAAACAGCCACCAGCTGTGCCGGCTCCAGCGCGTCGATCCCCAGCGGGCGCAGCAGCTGCCGCTGGCGGTTGGCATCGAACGACAGCACCAGGTCGTTCCAGCCCCGGCGCAGGAAATCGCCTACCTGGCCCAACTGCAGCCAGCGGCTTTCCAGCGCGGTGCCTGCGCCGGCACCAAGACGGTCTTCCAGAGTGTCGTAAATACGCTCTGGCGCGACGGCCGCGGTGGGGTCCACCCGAACCCAGCCGCGCTGTGGCAGCCACACTTCGGCCCAGGCGTGCGCATCCATGCGCCGCACTACGTAGTAGTCACCGTAGGGATTGCGCTGGCCGCCGGCAAATCCGGTGACTACACGCGCGGGAATGCCGGCGTTGCGCATGAGCACCACGAACGACGAACTGAAGTGCTGGCAGTAGCCGGCCTGCTGGTCGAACAGGAACTCATCCACGCTGTTCCGGCCCGGTGCCGGAGTGGACAGCGTGTAGGCAAAGCGCGAACGGATCCAGTCAAGCGCCCGCGCCACGATCGCCGCATCGTTGCCGCCCGCCTCCTGCCGCCACTGCTGGCCCAGTGCCGCCGTACGCGGATTGAGGTCGGGTGGCAGCTGCAGCGCCAACTGGCGCTGGAACGCGCTGAGCGGTTCGGTGTAGGCCGCTGCCGGGGCCGATTGCAGGCGCCACCGGGTCAGCGCCGACAGGCTGCGATCGCTGCGCAGGCTGTAGGTGCCATCCAGCGTGGTACCGGCCGGTGCCTGCAGCGGCAGGTCCAGCGCCACCAGCTGGCGGCGGTCGGTGGGCTCGTAGTCGATCTGATAGTCCCAGCGTGCCGCGCCGCGGGCCACCGGCGGTGGCGGGCGTCGCTCGCTGTAGGGGTCGCGGTCCCAGCGCCGGCCATCGAAGCGGGTCATCACCGGGCCGCGCCAGTAGCGCTGCTCGGGCGGTGGCGCCGCGCCGACGAAGCTCACCCGCAGCGCGGTCGCATCGTCGGCCATCAGGTCCAGCCACTCTGACGGTTCCATGTGGTCGGACAGGCCGGGCTTGCCCACCGCGCGGTCCGGCAGCCCCCATAGCGGTTCGCTCAGGCGCGGGAACAGCCAGAACCCAGCCAGCGCCAACGGCAGGCCCATCGCTACCAGCTTGCCCACGCCGCGCAGCTGTTCAGCCAGGGTCGCGCCGGCGGCATGCCCTTCGGCGCGCGCCAGGCCCTGCAATGTGAGCAGCGTGGCCATGGCGGCGAGCACCGCCAATCCCATCGTCAGCGGTCCCTGGTCGAGCAGAAATGCCGAGAACGGGGCAAACAGTGCAAACCCCAGCAGGCTGCGCGCATCGCGCAGGCTACGCAGCTCGCTGGATTTCAGTGCCAGCATCGCTCCCAGAAGTGCACACCCCGTATCGCGCCCCGGGCGGGCACCCATCTGCCAGTAGATGGCGGCCAGCATGCCCAGCACCAGCAGCACGCGGACCGGGCCGGGCAGCACCCGATGCCCGGACACCAGCGCGGTAAGCACCGCCGCCAGTGCGAATACGCTGGCCAGCAGCGGCGGGAGTTGCAGCAGCAGCGGCACCAGCGCCAGCGCCGCGCTGGCCAGGGTCCAGCGGCGGGCGGCGGGAGACAGCAGCGAGGCGGAAGATTCAGCCATGCGGCATCAGCGCCAGGGCGCGTTGGCAAAGGTGGTGGTGGCTGCTGCCCTGGCCGGGGCCCAACACCGGTTGGCCGGGAAGCTGCAGTGTGTAACGGCGACCTTCGCGTTCGGCAAGGTCGACCCAGCGTGCCAGCCGCGAGATCTTCACTTCCAGCGGCAGTGATCCCATCTGCCGCCAGTCGAGCAGGATGTCCACTCCCACCGGCTTTTCGTACTCCCGTACCAGCAGCGTGTCGCGGCGTGCGGAGTGCTTCCAGGAAATGCTTCGCTGCGGGTCGCCCGGTCGATACGGGCGCAGCTGGTGCAGCTCATCCCCGCTTGCGTGCACGCGGGTGTGCAGCGGGTCGCCATCGCCTTCGGGCAGTGGCGGTGGCTGCTGCTCGGGTGCGGCGTAGACCAGCAACGGCGTATCGGGCCACACCCACGACCATGCGCGCACCAGCCCAAGGGGTTGCGTGGTGGCAATGCGGATGCGCTCCACGTCCATCCAGCCGCGACGCCCGGTGGGCAGGGAAAGGTCTACTTCGATCTGATCGGTATCCACCAGATGCCCGTATCCGCGGCTGTCGCCCAGCGCCAGCTCCAGCCCCCGACGCACGCGCGCATCGGCACGCGACAGGTTGATGCGCAGGCGAAGCGTGGCGCCGGCCACCACCGGTTCGGCCGACACCGCATCGACCTGCAGGCCCGACAGCTGCAGGTGCGCGCTGAGCGTGCTGGCGATGGCCACCGTGGCCAGCAGCAGCGCCAGCAGCAGCGCGGGATTGTTGTTGTAGTTGAGCGCACCCAGCAGCATCGCGACCAGCAACAGCGCGACGAACAGGCCAAAGCGGGTAGGCAGCACATAGATGCGGCGGCGGTCCAGCCGGCGCGGCAGGCGCTCCGGCTGCCGGGGCCGGGCCATCAGCACCAGCCTGCGCCAGCGATCTCCCCAGCCGCTGCGCACTCAGTCCACCGGTACGGTCTGAAGGATGGCGCGGGCCAGCGCCGGTCCGCTGCTGGCTTCGGCTTCGGGCACCAGACGATGCCCGGCCACCGCAATGAACAGGGTCTGCACGTCTTCGGGCACCACATGGCCGCGGCCCAGCAGCAGCGCATGCGCCTTGGCTGCGCGCAGCAGCGCCAGGCCGGCACGCGGCGACAGGCCCACCCGCACACCGGTGTGCTGGCGGCTGCGCGCCAACAGCGCCTGTACGTACTGGATCAGGGCCTCGCTGGCATGTACCTGGCTGACGGCGTCGCGCAGTGCGCGTACCTGGTTGTCATCCAGGCAGGCGGTGGCCTGTGCGATCAGGTGGCGGCGGTCGGTGCCCCGCAGCAGCTCGCGCTCGGATTCGGGGTTGGGGTAACCGAGTGCAAGCCGCAGCAGGAAGCGGTCGAGCTGGGAGTCGGGCAGGGGGAACGTGCCCGAAAGGTCCACCGGGTTCTGGGTGGCGATCACGAAGAACGGATCCGGCAGCGGATGGGTCACGCCATCGAGCGTCACCTGTTGCTCGGCCATCGCTTCGAGCAGCGCGCTCTGCGTGCGTGGCGGTGCGCGGTTGATTTCATCGGCCAGCAGCACATGCGTGAAGACCGGGCCTGGATGGAACTGGAACTGGCGGCTGGTGGCCTCGTAAACGGAGACACCGAGCACATCGGCGGGCAGCAGGTCGGAGGTGAACTGCACGCGCTGGAAGCCCAGGCCCAGGCTTGATGCCAGCGCGTGGGCCAGCGTGGTCTTGCCCAGCCCGGGCAGATCCTCGATCAGCAGGTGCCCACCGGAGAGCAGCGCGACGAATGCCAGGCGGACTTCATGGGCCTTGCCCAGCACCAGCCCATTGACCTGATCCTGCGCGCTGCGCAGGGACTGTCGCAGTTCTTCGGGTAGCATGGCGGGCACGCGGGGCGAAGTATCCATGTTCGTCTCGTGTCGATGATTCCTTCGATTCTATAGAGCAATGCAGGGCGAACAACGCGCACGCACGATTTTTTTGCTGTTATGGACGCTCATCACGGCCGTCAAGCTCGTGGTGGCCGCGCGTCTGCCCCTGTTCGTGGACGAAGCGTTCTATTGGCAGGAAGGCCAGCACCTGGCCGCCGCCTATTCCGATCTGCCCGGGCTGACCGCCTGGCTGGCACGCCTGGGCGTGGAGCTGGGCGGCAACCACGTACTTGCGCTGCGCCTGCCGTTCCTTGCCATCGGGGCGATGTTGCCGTGGCTGGTGTCACGCATCGCCACCCGCTGGTTTGGAGCGGTAGCGGGCTGGCAGGCCGGCAGCCTGACCGTGTTGATGCCACTGTCGGCCACCCTGGGCATGCTGGCCGTGCCCGATGTGCCGATGGCGCTGGCGGCGGTGCTGTGCCTGGATGCTGGTGCGCGCCTGCTGCGCAATGTCGATGCGGCCGCTGCGGTCAAGCTGGCGTTGGGACTGGTGATCGGTGCGTTGAGCCATTACCGCTTCATCGGCGTGATCGTGGTCGGTTTCATCGCGCTGCTGCTGCTGCCGCAGGGGCGGCGCACCCTGCGTGATCCGCGCGTATGGGTGGCACTGGCGGTGGGCGTGATGGCCTGGCTGCCGCTGCTGGCATGGAATGCCGACAACCAGGATGCCGGCCTGAAGTTCCAGGTGGTCGAACGGCATCCGTGGGCATTCCAGTGGAGTGGCCTGTGGTTTCTGGTGATCCAGCCCATGCTGGTCACCCCGATCCTGTGCGTTGCGATGTGGAAGGTGGCCCTGGCCGGCACCCGGTCCGGCGGAGGTGCGCGCGCCCAGTGGCGCTACTTCGGCCTGGTCGGTGCGGTGTCCACGCTGGCGATCTTCGCGCTGGGCTTTTTCACCGACGTGGAGCGCATCAGCTTCCATTGGCCGCTGCCCGGCTATCTGGCGCTGCTGGTGGCGGTGCCCGTGGTGCTCAATGGCTGGCCACGCTGGCTGCGCCGCACCGGCTGGTGGCTGGCCGGGGCAGGACTGGCGCTGGCGTTCCTGTATTACCTGATGGCCTCCAGTCCCGGGCTTCGCGAGCAGCTGGCCGGCGACAAGTACTACCCGCGCAACTTCGCCGGCTGGGCGCCGTTGGCCGATGAGGTGCGCGCCGAACTGGCGGGCATGCCGCCGGGTACGCGGGTGCTGGCCGGCAACTTCAAGGTTGGGGCCGAACTTGGCTTCCAGCTGCGTGATCCGCGTATCGAAGTTCTGCGCCACCCACTCAACGACAAGCACGGTCGCACTGCGCAGCTGGGACTGTGGGGCCTGCTGCACGATGGCAGGCGTGATGCGCCGATGCTGCTGGTGCTCTCGCCCAGTGACCAGCGCTACCGCGACCTGCTGGAGCGCTACCATGACATCTGCGCGCAGGTGGGCCCGTTGCCGCCGCCGCGCGTGGTCAGCCAGGACCACGGCTACCAGCGCTTCCTGCTGTTCAAGCTGCCTGCACAGCGCATCGATGGCCCTTGCGTGACCCCTGCCATGGCGTGGTTGGATGCCCCCCTGCAGGATGAGAAGGTCGCCGGGCGCATGGAAGTGCGCGGGTGGGCGTTCAAGGACGGCGTGGGGTTGTCGCGCGTGGAACTGTTGATTGATGGCAAGCGCGTGGGCGATGCGGTGTACCGCCGCGCGTATGACATCACGGCCGCGTGGAAGATCTCCACCGATCCGCAGCACCCGCGCGTGGCCTTCGATGCCACGCTCGACACGCGCCGGCTCGCGCCGGGAAAACACTGGCTGGGCATGACGCTGTACGGAAACGATGGCAGCGTGGAGCAGTGGCAGGAACAGTCCTTCATCGTCCCCGCGCGCTGATCGCGCCGGCATTTTTTCACGGAAGAAAAATTCCATGCGCGACGCGTTGCCTGCTGCTGCCTTTTCCGCCGTTGCCGTACCTGCCACCACCGCACCGCGCGATCTTTCACCATTGACCCGCCTGTTGTGGTGCGCCGCGTTCGCGGTCACGGCCGTGGGCCTGGTGGCCATGGCATGGCTTGCCCCACGCGTGCTGTATGCCGACCCGTGGCGATTTACCCAGAGCCTGCTGGAGCTGCCCTGGCCACGCAACGTGCTCGCCTCGGACAATGGCCACCGCGAAATCCTGCCCAACCTGGTGCGTTACGCCGAACTGGTGTGGCTGCACGGCAACCAGTGGCTGCAGATCATCACCGGCATGTTGCTGGCGTTGCTGTCACTTGCAGGCATGGCGTACATCCTGCGTCGCGACGCGGCTGCGCCGGTGGTGCGTGCAGCGGGGGTGCTGACAGGTGCGTTGTCGCTGTTCTGGGTGGGTGGCCAGCGCGTGCTCACCCACGCCAATGAAACCGTGCATGCCTACCTGATCACCGCGCTGTTGATCGCGGGCGTCGCGGCGCTGCTGCGTGGCAGCTGGCGTGGCGCTGCGGTGGCGGCGCTGTGCGGGATGGCTGCCACGTTCTCCTTTGGCAGTGGCGTGGCGGTATTCGTCGGCTTTGCCGCGGTGCTGGGCGTGCGCCGCGCGCCGTGGCAGCACTGGGGGGTCCTGGTTACCGGCGCCGCGCTGGCGGTGGGTGTGCACCTGGGCATGGGCAACACCGGCATGCGCAGTGACATGGTACTTGCGCCGCTGCCACAGCTCGACCTGGTGCTGCGTTGGCTGGCGTCGCCTTTCATTTACGCGGCGTGGCCGCTGCTGGATCCGGCCATCGCACAGCAGCTCCCGGTGGCACCGCTGCGCGCCGCTGCGGTGGGCGTGGCCCGCGGGTATCACGCGGTGTTCGGCCCGGTGATGGGCGCGCGCTGGCCGCACCTGCTGCTGGGTGTCGCCGGGGTCGCCGCTCTGCTGGCAATGAGCTGGCGTAGTGGACGGCGCGGTCGCGCCGCGAGCGCCGGTGAAGTATTGGCGTTGGCTTTGGCCTGGTTCGGGCTGGCCGTGGGCGCGTTGATCGCGCTGGGCCGGATGGGCTACTTCGTCGACTATCCCGACCAGCTCTCCGCGCCGCGTTACGTGCTGTGGTCGTGGCTGTTCTGGTGCGGGCTGGTGCTGTGGTCGGTGGTCCGGGTCGGGCCACGCCGCCCGCGCCGCGTCGCCGGCGTGGCCCTGCTGCTGGCCTTGGCATTGCTGCCCAGTACCGTCTGGATGGGCATGCTGGGGTTGGGCATGCAGCGCGTGGCGACCGCCACCGCCACCGCCGTGGCGGCCGGCGTGGTGGACCCGGCCCAGGTCCATGGCGAAACCGTGGTGGGTGAAATGCTGTCCGCACTGCCGGTAGTGCAGGCGCAGCGCATCTCGATGTTCGCCTGGCCGGAAACCCGCTACCTGCAGGGCGAGCGGGCCGGCCTGGCCGGCACTGGCGTTGCCATGGGCGGCGTTGCACTTGTACCGGTCGAGAATGCACTGGGAGGGGTGGCCTGGCGCATCGACTTCGATGCCGACAGCAGCGCCAGGCGGCTGGTCCTGCAGTGTGGGCAGCGCCCGGTCGGGCTGGCGCTGGCTGAAGCCGGACGCTGGACGGGCTGGGCCACCGGCCCGGTGGACGCGGCCTGTCTGAGCGCCCTGCAGCTGCGCTGAGGGCTCAGGGCAAGGTGTAACCGGCCTGGCGCAGCAGATCGCTGAGGGTGATCAGCGGCAGCCCGATCAGAGCGGTCGGGTCGCGGTTGTCGATCGCCTCGAACAGCGTGATGCCCAGTCCCTCGCATTTGAAGCTGCCGGCGCAGTCGAGCGGCTGCTCGGCCGCCACGTAGCGGGCAATTTCGTCCGCGCCAAGCGCCCGGAACCGGACTTCGGTCAGGTCGCAGGCCTCCAGCACCCGGTCGTCGCAGATCAGGCAGATCGCGGTATGGAAGGCCACCGTCTGCCCGGACATTGCCGCCAGCTGCGCATGTGCCCCCGACACATCGCCGGGCTTGCCCAGCGGGTTCCCGTTCAGGTCTGCGACCTGGTCCGAGCCGATTACCCAGCGCCCCGGGTGACGGGCCGCCACGTCAGCGGCCTTGGCCTGCGCCAGGCGGACGGCCAGCGCGCGTGGCGCTTCGCCCGGAAACGGGGACTCGTCCACGTCCGGTCGCGCGGTCTCCAGTGGCAGGCCCAGCCGTTCCAGCAGTTCACGACGGTAGCGGGACGTGGAGGCCAGCAGCAGGGGAAGCATGCGACAATACCGGGGTGACAGGGGTGGGCGGCACTCTACCGCAGGCCCGCGCGTCGCGGGGAATTGACAACGGCCAATGGCATCCTTAACATTCAGCGGCTTATGTCCGCGAACGTGCCCGAATTGCTGGATGCCTGGCGGATGGTCGCAGCACGAAGGTGCTTCGACGGTCAGGTAGAACTGGCAGAAATGACCCGCCTGCAGGGCCTTGTTGCCGATACCGAGGGAAAGTGCACGTTTGCGCTTGAATTCGGCCACGACGACATCCTGCGGGTATCCTATGTGGATCTGACCATCGATACCGAGCTGCCGCTGATCTGTCAGCGCAGCCTGCAGCGCTTCCTGCTGCCGGTGTCGGTCAAGCAGCGGCTCGGCCTGATCCGCAGCGAAGACGAAGAGTCCTCGCTGCCGGAAGAGTACGAGGCGATGCTGGTGCCCGAAGACGGCAGCCTGCGTCCGCTGGATCTGGTCGAGGACGAACTGGTCCTGGCCGTGCCGGTGGTGCCGCTGTCGCCCGACGGTGAAGCGGTTGACCGGGACTGGGCACCGACCGAAGAAGAACAGAGCAAGGCCAATCCGTTCGCGGCATTGGCGGCGCTGAAGAAACAATAGCAGCCGGATTGTCGTCGGCGGCTGCGGCGAAAGCGAAGACTGTGCTGGGCGCTGGCGTCCTGCGCGACGATACGACGAAGCAAAAACGAACCGAGTTTGGAGCAATCCCATGGCTGTGCAGAAATCCCGTGTTACCCCGTCCCGCCGCGGCCAGCGCCGTTCGCATGACGCCCTGAGCGCCAAGCAGCTGTCCACCGACCCGACCACCGGCGAAGTGCATCTGCGTCACCACATCACTGCTGACGGCTTCTACCGCGGCAAGAAGGTGATCACGACCAAGTCGAACTCGGCCGTCGAAGAAGATTGATTCGTGAGGGCCGCTGCCCGGTCGGGCAGCGGCCTTTACCCCTTTCTTCCGTTACAGGAAATGCAATGAGCAAGCGGATCTACTCGAGGATCGCGGGCACTGGCAGTTACTTGCCCGAAAAAGTGTTGACCAACCAGGATCTGGAGAAAATGGTCGACACCAGCGATGAGTGGATCCAGACGCGCACCGGTATCCGCGAGCGGCACATCGCCGCCGAAACGGAGACCACCAGCGACCTCGGCTACCACGCCGCGGTACGTGCGTTGGAAGCAGCCGGTATCGATGCTTCCCAGCTCGACATGATCGTGGTGGGCACCACCACCCCCGATCTGATCTTCCCGTCCACCGCGTGCCTGATCCAGGCCAAGCTCGGTGCGACCGGCTGCCCTGCCTTTGACGTCAACGCCGCCTGTTCGGGCTTTGTGTTCGCGCTGGGCGTGGCCGACAAATTCATCCGTTCCGGTGATGCCCGCCATGTGCTGGTCATCGGTGCGGAAACCCTGACCCGTATCGTCGACTGGAACGACCGCACCACGTGCGTGCTGTTCGGTGATGGCGCGGGCGCGGTGGTGCTCAAGGCCGATGAAGACACCGGCATCCTGAGCACCCACCTGCATTCGGATGGCAGCAAGAAAGAACTGCTGTGGAACCCGGTGGGCGTCTCGGCCGGCTTCGGCGAGGGCGAGCAGGCCCGCGGCGCGATCCTGATGAAGGGCAACGACGTGTTCAAGTACGCCGTCAAGGCGCTGGACTCGGTCGTGGACGAAACCCTCGATGCCAACGGCCTGACCAAGGCCGACCTGGACTTCCTGATCCCGCACCAGGCCAACCTGCGCATCATCGAAGCCACCGCAAAGCGGCTGGACATGTCGATGGACCAGGTCGTGGTGACCGTGGACAAGCACGGCAACACCTCCTCTGCGTCGGTGCCGATGGCGCTGGACGTGGCGGTGCGCTCGGGCAAGGTCCAGCGCGGCCAGCTGCTGCTGCTGGAAGCCTTCGGTGGCGGCTTCACCTGGGGTTCGGCGCTGCTGCGTTATTGATATGTTAATCGGTTCATACGAGACGGCCCCGATGGGGCCGTTTTGCATTTGTGGAGGTGTGTCATGGTTGAACCCATCGTCATCGAGGGCCAGCGCGCCTGGCTGAAACAGTACGGCGAGAGCAGCCGCGCGGTCGCGCTGGGCCTGCTCGACTTCGTGGCCCACCGCTTCCAGCTGGACGCCCTGCGCCCACCGCCGCACCGCGGCGGCGACGCCGCCCGCAAGACCGAAGCGCGGCGACTGGCCGAACTGCAGGCTCAGGGGGTGAATGTGCCGCACGTAATCGGCAGTGGTCATGCCTCGCTGGTCCTCGGCGACAACGGCCGCTCCTTCAACACCTGTCTGCGCCAGGCCGACGATGCCGGCCGCGACGCGCTGGTGTCGGCGGCCATGCAGGCCATCGTGGCTGCCCACGCCAAGGGTGCCTATTTCGGCCAGCCGCTGCCGCGCAACCTGACCTGGGATGGCCAGGCCATCGGCTTCATCGATTTCGAGGAAGATCCGCTGGAAGTGATGGACCTGGCCCAGGCCCAGGCCCGCGACTGGCTGATGTTCGGCTATGGCGTGGCCAAGTACTACGAACACCGCCCTGCGCAGCTGCAGGCGCTGATGGCCGCGGCCATGGACGGCGAAGATGCCCCGGTGCTGGCGCATGCGCACGCGGTCTCGGGCCGGTTGCAGCGGTTGGCCCGCTACAGCATGAAGATGGGGCGGTCGGCGCGCGCGCTGGCACATGCCATCGTGATCGTGCATGGGGCCACCACGCTGGGCATGTTGATGCTGGTGGCGATCTGCTTCGACTTCTTCAGCGATGGTGATCTGGATATTCTGCAGCTCTTCGTTTGAGTGCCGTGCCGACCAACGGTCGGCACCTGCCGGCGGGGTGCGGTTGGCGTTCCGGCCGGGCGGTCAATACGCGCCAGTACAGACGAAGCGCAGTATTCCCCCTTATCATTCGCCGTTCGATTTTTGCAGGCGGAACTCCGCGTGACCGATTCCAATCTCGCTTTCGTGTTCCCGGGCCAGGGCTCGCAGTCGCTGGGCATGCTGGCTGAACTGGCTGAACTGCACCCGCAGGTGCGTGAAGCGTTCACCGAAGCCTCCGATGGTGCCGGCGTGGACCTCTGGGCGCTGTCGCAGGGCGGCCCGGAAGAGATGCTCAACCGCACCGAATACACCCAGCCGGCGCTGCTGGCCGCCAGCATTGGCGTGTGGCGCGCATGGCAGGCCGTGGGCGGTGCGCAGCCGGCCGTGCTGGCCGGCCACAGCCTGGGCGAGTACACCGCCCTGGTAGCCGCCGGCGCCTTGTCGCTGCGGGACGGTGCGCACCTGGTGCGCCTGCGCGGCCAGCTGATGCAGGACGCCGCGCCGACCGGCGTGGGCGCCATGGCCGCCGTGCTCGGCGCCGAAGATGCCCTCGTCAAGGAGGTCTGCGAACAGGCCTCCGGCAGCCAGGTGGTGGTGCCCGCCAATTACAACTCGCCCGGCCAGATCGTCATCGGCGGCGACGCCGCCGCCGTCGACCGCGCCCTGGCGCTGCTCGCCGAAAAGGGCGTGCGCAAGGCGGTGAAGCTGGCCGTCAGCGTGCCCTCGCACACTCCGCTCATGCGCGAAGCGGCCAACCGCCTGGCTGAAACCATGGCCGGCCTGGACTGGCGCGTGCCGACACTGCCGGTGGTACAGAACGTTGATGCCAAGGTCCACGACGGTATCGATGCCATCCGCACCGCCCTGGTCCAGCAGTTGTACCTGCCGGTGCAGTGGACCGGCTGCGTCGAGGCCCTGGCCGCGCGCGGCGTGACCTGCGTGGCCGAATGCGGCCCCGGCAAGGTGCTGACGGGATTGATCAAGCGCATCGACAAGAGCCTGGATGCGCGCACACTGTCCACGCCCGCCGACTTCGAGACGGCCCGCGAGACCTGGGCCGCCTGATGGCTTTCGACCGCGTCTTCCCCGTGCCAGCCCCCGGGCCGGCGCTGCGGACCGGTCCCCGTTAAAGGAAACTGAGCATGAGCAAGCCCCTTCAGGGTGAAATCGCACTGGTGACCGGCGCCAGCCGTGGCATTGGCGCGGCGATCGCCGACACGCTGGCCGCGCAGGGCGCGACCGTCATCGGTACCGCCACCACCGAATCCGGCGCTGCCGCGATTGGTCAGCGCCTGGCGGCGGCAGGCGGTCACGGCCGCGCGCTGAACGTAACCGACCCGGCCGCGCTCGAGGCCGTGCTGGACGGCATTGCCAAGGAATTTGGCGCCATCAGCATCCTGGTCAACAACGCCGGCATCACCCGCGACAACCTGCTGCTGCGCATGAAGGACGAGGACTGGCAGGCCATCCTCGACACCAACCTGACCAGCGTCTACCGTACCTCGAAGGCCGTCATCCGCGGCATGATGAAGGCGCGCAAGGGCCGCATCATCAACATCGCCTCGGTGATCGGCGTGACCGGCAATGCCGGCCAGGCCAATTACGCTGCAGCGAAGGCCGGCATCATTGCCTTCTCCAAGTCGCTGGCAAAGGAGATCGGCTCGCGCGGCATCACCGTCAACGTGGTGGCGCCGGGCTTCATCGACACCGACATGACCAAGGCGTTGCCGGAAGAACAGCGTACCGGCCTGGTCAAATCCATCGCCCTGGAACGCCTGGGCGAGCCTTCCGATATCGCCAATGCGGTGGCGTTCCTGGCCGGTCCCTCGGCCAGCTACATCACCGGCGAAACCCTCCATGTGAACGGCGGCATGTACATGCCGTGAGCATGTGGTGCAGGGAATGCACCGCAAGTGGTTGATCTGAATGGATTTTTGCAGTCATGCAAGGCGCCTTCGGTTTCCACTACACTATCCAACGGCCATCGCCATTTGATGGCGTCACTTTTTGAACCACTACTCCATCTGGAGCGATATCCAATGAGCACCATCGAAGAACGCGTCAAGAAAATCGTCGTCGAACAGCTTGGCGTCAAGGAAGAAGAAGTTGTCACCACCGCATCGTTCGTCGATGACCTGGGTGCCGACTCGCTGGACACCGTTGAGCTGGTGATGGCGCTGGAAGAAGAATTCGAGTGCGAAATCCCGGACGAAGAAGCCGAGAAGATCAGCACCGTCCAGGCTGCGATCGACTACGTCAAGGCGCACGTCAAGGCGTGATGTCGGGCGGCTGGCGCGCGGTAGCGGTTGTTGCCGCCACCGCGTGCGGCAAACCCATGGGGCCGCGCTTGCGGCCCTGTGCTTTTGAGCGTTACACCGCGTCAACCCCGTATCACCCGGGTCAGGAGAATCTGCAATGAAGCGTCGCGTCGTCGTTACCGGCATGGGCATGGTCTCGCCGTTGGGCAATGATCTGGCCACCAGTTGGAAGGGCATCACCGAAGGCCGTTCCGGCATCGGCCCGCTGACCAACGTTTCGCAGGCTTATCTGGACCGTTTCACCACCAAGATTGCAGGTGAGGTCAGGGACTTCGACATCACCGCCGACAACGAACAGTTCGGCAAGTTCCGGGTCAGTGGCAAGGATGCCAAGAAGATGGACCCGTTCATCCATTACGGCCTTGGTGCCGCCTTCATGGCCTTGAACGATTCGGGCCTGGAGATCACCGACGGCAATGCCGAACGCATCGGCGCCATCGTCGGCGCGGGCATCGGCGGCCTGCTGGGCATCGAGGAACAGACCATCGAGTTCCACGAGGGCAGGAAGATCTCGCCCTTCTACGTGCCCAAGACCATCATCAACATGCTGCCCGGCCAGCTGAGCATCATCACCGGTCTGAAGGGTCCGTCGTTCTCGGCGGTGTCGGCCTGCGCCACCTCGAATCATTCCATCGGCACCGCCATGCGCATGATCCAGTATGGCGATGCGGACGTGATGGTGGTGGGCGGCGCCGAGCGTGGCTCCTCGCCGACCGCGGTGGGTGGCTTCTGCGCCATGAAGGCGATGAGCACCCGCAACGACGCCCCGGCCGAAGCTTCGCGCCCGTGGGACAAGGAGCGCGACGGTTTCGTGCTCGGCGATGGCGCAGGCATCCTGATCCTGGAAGAGTACGAACACGCCAAGGCACGCGGTGCGCGCATCTATGCCGAGCTGGCCGGTTTCGGCGCCAGCTCCGACGCATACCACATGACCGCCCCGAGCGAAAACGGCGAAGGCGCCGCCCGCTGCATGACCATGGCCCTCAAGGACGCCGGCGTCAGCCCGGACCAGGTGGGCTACCTCAACGCGCACGGCACCTCCACGCCGCTGGGCGACCTCGGCGAAACCATGGCCATGAAAACCGCCTTCGGTGACCATGCTTACAAAATGATGGTCAGCTCCACCAAGTCGATGACCGGCCACCTGCTCGGCGCGGCCGGCGGCGTGGAAGCCATCTTCTCGGTGCTGGCGCTGCGCGACAACATCATTCCGCCCACCATCAACCTGCACGAAGCGGGCGAGGGGTGCGACCTGGATTACGTGCCCAATACCGCACGCGAAGCCAAGGTGGATGTGGTGATGTCCAATGGTTTCGGCTTCGGCGGCACCAACGGCACGCTGGTGTTCAAGCGCGTCTGACCGCGCCTTCCAACGCCACCGCACCGGGCCGCCATCTTGGCGGCCTTGGTGTATCTGGCCCCCGCACTTACTTTGGTTGTCCTGCCATGTTCCAGACCCGCCTGCTGCCCGACACCACCGACCTGCTGGCCCTGCAGCGGCTGGCGCCGGAGCGATATCCGCTGCTGATGGAATCCACCGCCTCGGGTACCGCGCAGGGGCGCTGGGACCTGCTGTTGATGGGCAACGGTGAATCCCTGGCGCTGCATGCCGATGGCGTGGTGCGCGACCACCACGGTGCTGCGCATGGCGGCGCCTTCCTGGACGTGCTCGATGCGCACTGGCAGTCCCTGCGCCTGCCGCGCGAAGAAACCGGCCTGCCGTTCCGGGGCGGCTGGGCGCTGATGCTCGATTACGAACTGGCCGGCCAGATCGAAACCGTGCTGAGTCTTCCTGCGCGCGCCGACGGCCTGCCCGGTGCACTCGCCCTGCGCTGCCCGGCCGCCGTACTGCACGACCGTGTGCTGGGCCAGTTCCACGCCGTGTGCGAAACCGACCACGCCGACCAGCTGGACACGCTGCTGCTGGACCTGGAGGCCACCGCCACGCTGCCGCCGCTGCCGCAGTGGCAGCCCCCGGCGCGGATGGAAGAGGACGCGCCGACGCGCTTCACCGACGGCGTCGGCAAGGTCATCGACTACCTGCGTGCCGGCGATGTGTTCCAGGTGAACCTGTCGCGGCGCTGGGTCGCGCACTTCGATGACGTGCTGTCACCGCAGGCGCTGTACGCGCAGCTGCGCGTGGCCAACCCCGCGCCGTTCGCCGGGCTGTTCATTGCGCAGGGCAGGGCAGTGGTGAGCTCCTCGCCGGAGCGTCTGGTGTCCGTCCATGGCGATGACGTGCAGACCCGCCCCATTGCCGGCACGCGCCCGCGCTTCGCCGGCGACGATGATGCCGAACGCATCCGCGAACTGGTCGGCCACCCCAAGGAGCGTGCCGAACACGTGATGCTGATCGACCTGGAGCGCAACGACCTGGGCCGCATCTGCACCCCCGGCAGCGTCGAGGTGGACGAGCTGATGAGCGTGGAAAGCTACGCGCACGTGCACCACATCGTGAGCAACGTGCGCGGCCGCCTGCGTCCCGGCGTGAGCCCGGGCCAGGTGATTGCTGCCACCTTCCCCGGCGGCACCATCACCGGCTGCCCCAAGGTGCGCTGCATGCAGATCATCGCCGAGCTGGAACAGACTGCCCGTGGCGCCTACACCGGCGCGTTCGGCTGGCTGAACCGCGACGGCGACCTGGATCTGAACATCCTGATCCGCACCGCCGAAGTGGCCGGCACCCACGCTGCCTTCCGCACCGGCGCCGGCATCGTGGTCGACTCGGATGCGGCCAGGGAGCTGGACGAAACCCGCGCCAAGGCCCGCGGCCTGATGCGCGCGCTCGGCCGCCAGGAATGACGCAAGTGTGTGTGCACCACCCGCGCGGTATCCTGTCGGTAGCGCACGGCCGTTGGTCGTGCGGCGCCGGCGCCGGCGCCAACAACGTTCAACAACAGAGGTGACCATGGCGGGTGCGAAACGGGGTTGTCTGGCCATATTGACGGTGCTGCTGCTAGGCGCACTTCTCCTGGCCGCTGCCGGCGCATGGTTCTGGCACAGCCAGAGCGGCTTCGCCGACACCGCCATCAGCCCCGACCAGCCCAGCGTCGTCATCGCCCCCGGCGACGGCCTGCAGACCGTCGTGCGCAAACTGCGCGACGCCGGCGTGGATGAAGGCAACGACACCCAGTGGCAGCTGCTCGCGCGCCAGCTCGATGCCGCCGGCAAGCTCAAAGTGGGCGAATATGCACTGGATGCCAAGCTCACCCCGCGTGAACTGCTCACCCGCATGCGCCAGGGCCGCACCCTGCAGCACCGGGTCACCATCGTTGAAGGCTGGAACATCCGCCAGCTGCGCGCCGCGCTCAAGCGCGCCGATCCGCTGATCCACAAGACCGACGAACTGGACGATGCCGCGCTGATGAAGGCGCTCGGCTTCGCCGGCCAGCACCCGGAAGGCCGCTTCCTGCCCGAGACCTACGTCTACCAGCGCGGTGACACCGACCTGGACGTGCTCAAGCGCGCCCACGCCGCCATGGAAAAGGAACTGGCCGCCGCATGGGAAAGCCGCGCCGACGACCTGCCGCTGAATTCCCCGTATGAGTTGCTGATCCTGGCCTCCATCATCGAAAAGGAAACCGCGCTGCCCAGCGAGCGCCCGCAGATTGCCGGCGTGTTCGTGCGCCGCCTGAAGATGGGCATGCGCCTGCAGACCGACCCCACCGTGATCTACGGCATCGGCAGCAGCTACGACGGCAACATCCGCAAGCGCGACCTCACCACCGATACGCCGTACAACACCTATACCCGCGCCGGGCTGACCCCCACGCCGATCGCCATGCCGGGGCGCGATGCCCTGCAGGCTGCTGCACGCCCGGCAGCCGGTGACGCGCTGTACTTCGTGGCCGTGGGCGATGGCAGCGGCGCGCATGTGTTCTCGGCCAACTACACCGACCACAACGCCGCCGTAGCCCGTTACCTGCAGCAGCTGCGCCAGCAGCGCGCCCACCCGCAAGCGGCGCCGCAATGAGCCCCGCACTGCGCCGCCACCCGCGGTTCATCAGCCTGGAAGGCGGCGAGGGCGCCGGCAAGACCACCGCGCTCAACGCCATCCGCAGCGCCCTGCAGGCGCAGGGCCATGAGGTAGTGCTCACCCGCGAACCCGGCGGCACCCCGCTGGCCGAGCGCATCCGCGCGCTGGTGCTGACCCCTGACGCGGAGATCGCCGCCGAGCCGCTCAGCGCCGAGGCCGAACTGCTGCTGGTGTTCGCCGCCCGTGCCCAGCATGTGCGCCAGGTGATCGAACCGGCGCTGCGCCGGGGCTGCTACGTGCTCAGCGACCGCTTCACCGATTCCAGCTACGCCTACCAGGGCGGTGGCCGTGGCCTGGAGGCGGCCTGGATCGCCGAGCTCGAACGCCGCGCCGTGGGTCTGCTGCCCGGCCTGACCCTGCTGCTGGATGTGGACGTGGCCGTGGGCCGCGCCCGCGCCAACGGCCGCGACCTGTGGCCGGACCGCATCGAAAGCGAGCAGGACGATTTCTTCCAGCGCGTGCGCGCCGTGTTCCGCGAGCGCGCCGCCCAGGACCCCACGCGTTTCCGCCTCATCGACGCCAGCCAGGACCAGGCCGGCGTGGCCGCCCAGGTGGTGGCCGCCATCGAAGCGTGGCTGGCGCAGGAGCAGGCCAATGAGTGAGACGTTTTCCCCCTGGCAGCAGCGCGCCTATGACCAGACCATCGCCGCGCTCGACGCGGGCCGGCTGGGCCATGGCCTGCTGATCTGCGGCCCGGCCGGGCTGGGCAAGCGCGAGGTGGCGCTGCGCATGGCCAGCCACGTCCTGACCCGGGGCGAGCCGGCCGCCGCCCAGCGCGCCGCCCAGCTGATCGCCGCCGGCACCCACCCGGACCTGCAGCTGGTCTCGTTCATTCCGAACAAATCCGGCGACAAGCTGCGCACCGAAATCGTCATCGAGCAGGTGCGCGAGATCTCCCAGAAGCTCTCGCTCACCCCGCAGTACGGCGTTGCCCAGGTGGTGGTGGTGGACCCGGCCGACGCCATCAACCGCGCCGCCTGCAACGCGCTGCTCAAGACCCTGGAAGAGCCGCAGCCCGGCCGCTACCTGTGGCTGATCAGCAGCGACCCGGCGCGCCTGCCGGCCACCGTGCGCAGCCGCTGCCAGCGCCTTGAATTCAAACTGCCGCCGCGCGAGGAAAGCCTGGCCTGGCTGCAGGCCCAGGGCCACAGCGAAGCCAGCGCCCGCGAAGCGCTGGACGCGGCCCGGGGCCACCCCGGGCTGGCCGACGACTGGCTGCGCAACGACGGTCTGGCCCTGCGCCGGCAGGTGGCAAGCGACCTGGAAGCGCTGGTGGCCGGGCGCGCGGGCGCGGTGGAACTGGCCCAGCGCTGGACCGCCGACGACCATGCCGCGCTGCGCCTGCGCCACGCCGCCGATCTGGCGCTGGCCCAGGCCACCGGCGGCGGCTTGACCGATCCCGAGCGATTGCACAAGCTGGGCGCCTGGTTCGACGCCGCCAACCGTACCCGCGATCTGTTGCGCACCACCGTGCGCGCCGACCTGGCGGTGGTGGAATTGTTGTTGGCCTGGAACAAGGTCAACGAGCGGCAAGTAAAGGGGAATAGAGCATGAGCGCCACCAACGCCCGCCAGGGCATCCTGTCGCTGGCCGTCAAGGACAAAGCGTCGCTGTACAGCGCCTACATGCCGTTCGTGAAGAACGGCGGCATCTTCGTGCCCACGCCCAAGCGCTACTTCCTGGGCGATGAGGTGTTCCTGCTGCTGACCCTGCCGGACTCCAGCGAGCGCCTCCCGGTAGCCGGCAAGGTGATCTGGGTGACCCCGGCCGGCGCCCAGGGCAACCGCGCGGCGGGCATCGGCGTGCAGCTGGCCGACGGCCAGGAAGGCGAGAACGTGCGCAACAAGATCGAGACCGCGCTGGCCGGCACCCTGAACTCGGACAAGCCCACGCACACGATGTGAAGAAATTCATGGAAACCCGTTGACGCGAAATTTTGCCGCCCTATAATGAGCGGCTCAGCAGCATCGGGCGGTTAGCTCAGCGGTAGAGCATTGCCTTCACACGGCAAGGGTCACAAGTTCGAACCTTGTACCGCCCACCAATTAGAGCCCTGAGTTATTAGGGTTAATCGAAAAGCCGACCTAAGGTCGGCTTTTTCGTATGCGCACCCATAAGTGCAGTCGCCAGCGAGTCCCTGGTTCAGCCGTGGGCAAAACGCACGTATACAAGGGTGCGGCCAACTTCCTCTCCGCCGCTGCCGGACTTCCGTAGTAGAGCTAAAAGCACGAGCCTGATGGGATTGGGACATCCACATGATCTCTCCGCAAAGTACTGCGTAAGAGAATTCCTATAGACGGGCCGCCGCCGTCAGCCCGATCATCTTGATAGCCAAGGTCTATCATCAATGAATGGGGCTTACAGGGGCGCTCATGGGCTGGATTCTTTCGTTTGCACTGGCTGTATCAATTGGCGTTCTTCTGGTTCTCCGGAAGCTTGCCGCACAAGCATCCCGGAGTCGTATTGCCCAACTTGAGTTGGATGCCGCGCGCCAAGCGGCATGGCTTCAAACGCAGATAGATCGGCTGACTGCAGATAATGAGTCGCTGGCCAAGTTCACGCAGGTTCGCGACGCGGATAGTGAGTCACGTCGAATACTTGCAGATGCTGAGGCAGCTTCGGTGTCCGCTCGTATCGAGATCGATGCGCTCCGTGCGGCTACAGAGTCGACATTGGAGACACTGCGTATTGAAGCCCAGCAGCAGGTCAGTGCATTGCTCACAGATGGGCGACGCGCCAACGCAGATGCTCGCCAGAAGGCAGAGCGGACAATCGAGGATGCCAATAGGCGGGCTGCCTCGCTGGTTCAACAGGCAGAGTTTCGTGCAGAAGAGATCGCTGGCGACGCGTATAGAGCTCTACATGAGGCCGAGAGCATTCAGCAGAGCGCTGCTGCCATGCGCAACGTAATTGAAGGCTATGGTGATCTTTACCTGAAGCCAACCTACAGTTTGTTGGATCAGCTTGCGCAGGACTATGAGTTCGAGTCAGCAGCTCAGGAGCTGAAGCGCGCGAGGGCGAATTCTGTATCGATGGTTACTTCCGGTCGGGCCGCAGAATGTGACTATGTCGAGAAGAACAGACGCGAGACGGCCATAAGGTTCGTGATCGACGCCTTCAATGGCAAGGTCGATACGATTCTGGGAAGGCTGAAGTCCGACAACTTCGGGACGTTGGAGCAGCAGGTGCGCGACGCATACTCGCTGGTCAACCACAATGGTAGCTCATTCCGATCCGCCCGAATTACGAAGGAGTACCTCGCTAGTCGCCTGGAAGAGCTGCGCTGGGGAGCATCGTCAATCGCTTTGCGCGAGAGGGACAAGGAGGAGCAGCGCCGAATCAGAGATCAGATTCGCGAGGAGGAGCGAGCCCAGCGGGAGATTGATAGGGCGTTGAAGGAAGCCGCCAAGGAAGAGGATATGCTCCAAAAGGCGCTATCCAAGGCTCGCGTACAGCTCGATAAGGCGAGTGAAGAGCAGCGTTCTATGTTCGAGGCTCAGATGTTTGCCCTCGAAGCCAAGCTTGCCGAGGCTGAAGCAAAGAACCAACGTGCACTTTCAATGGCTCAGCAGACCAAGGCCGGGCACGTGTACGTCATTTCCAACATCGGCTCATTCGGTGATCGCGTATTCAAGGTTGGAATGACGCGTCGATTGGAACCTCATGACCGGGTGAGAGAGTTGGGCGACGCCAGTGTTCCTTTCCCGTTCGACGTTCACGCAATGATCTGGTCGGACGACGCTCCCGCGCTGGAGGGAGCGCTGCATCGCAGGTTCCTCACTTCACAGGTCAACAAGGTTAACCCTAGGAAGGAATTCTTCAGAGTTCCACTTGAGAATCTTCGTAGTGCGATTGAAGAACTGGGGCTTCAGGCTTCGTGGACGATGGCAGCAGATGCTGCCCAGTTCCGTGAGTCGAAGGCTATCGAAGAACAGCTTTTGCGCCAGAGTGAGGATGCTCAACGATGGATACGCGCCCAGCTCGAAGTTCCTGATGAGCTGATTGCGGGGAGCAGTGATGAGCCCGAACACCACTCTGCCGAACAAGCTCTTGACTGACTGGCAATCTCACCTCGGTGGAAGAGGTGCCAGCCCTCAGCTGCGTGCAAATTTCGTCATGGTAGCGTCATCCATGGATGACAAGCCGGAGGAAAAACTACACTGATTTTGATAATGACGAGAGTTGTTCTTCTTGTATTGATTGTGCTTGTTGCGGTCCGCGGTCCTTCGCCTGTCGGACTGATCAAGCACGCTCAGGAGGTGCAACGTGACAGATGCCGGCCGACGCGGCGCAGCAACTATCGTGAGAGGGGCGCCCATGCCCCCTTCTTTTTCCGCGTGCTGGCACGCTGCGTCAATGAGATGAAACATAGGCGGCGCCGGGCCAAGGCCGCGGGACTGCGAAGCTCTCGCGCATGCGCTGTGCTTCCTTTGCCGGTGTCAGCCCGAACAGCCGCTTGAACTCGCGGCTGAACTGCGAGGTGCTTTCAAATCCTACCGCATGGCAGGCCGCAGCGGCGGTCATGCCCTCGCGCACCATGAGCAGGCGTGCTTGGTGCAGGCGCGTTGATTTCAGGTACTGCATGGGCGAGGTGCAGGTGACCGCCTTGAAGTGACTGTGGAACGAGGGCGTGCTCATGCCGGCGCTCTGCGCTAGTCGCGCGACATCCAGCGGTTGGGCGTAGTCCGAGTGGATGCGTTCAAGCGCTTTGGCAATCTTTCCGAACCTTCCGTGCTGGGAGAGTGCCGCGCGCAGCACAGCCCCTTGCGGGCCAGTGAGCACGCGGTAGTACAGCTCACGGAGCAGCTGGGGGCCGAACAGTCCCGATTCCACGGGATCGGCAAGCGCGCGTAGCAGACGCTCGAGGGAGAGCTGCATGGCCGCATCCAGCGGGCTGGACATCATGCTCTGCGGTTGCGCCACGTCCGTGCTGATGTCGTGGCGGTCAATCTCCAGCATCAGCTCGGCCGCAAGCGGAAAATCCAGGTGCAGGTACAGCGCGAGCAGCGGGGATTCCGCCGACGCATCGGTTTCCATGGTGAACGGCACCGGCACGGAAACGGCCAGGTACTGGTTGGCGTCATACACGTAGGTGCGTTGGCCGAAGTAGCCGCGCTTGCAGCCCTGGCAGACGACCACGATGCCAGGGTCGTACAGCACCGGGGTTCGCGAAAGCGGGCGGTCGGACCGCAGCACCCGCACGCTTGGCAGCGCGGTCAGGTTGTAGCCCTCCACCGGTGCCAGTGCGAGCACGAGCGGTGCCAGCGGCAGGGGGCTGGCCGGTCCGGAGCGGGCGGTGGCGTTGGAGGGGTTCATAGGATTAGGCAATAAGCGGAGCGAATTACGCCTTAGCGAGACCGTGTGCTGGAACTATTGTGCACCCCATCCCCTGATGGAGCACCCCATGACGCACCCCAAGCGAATCTTCATTACCGGTGTGAGCAGCGGCTTTGGCCTGGCGCTCGCCCGTGAAGCCCTGGCCGCCGGCCACCAGGTGGTTGGCACGCTGCGCCAAGCCGACGGCATCGCGGCGTTCGAGGCGCTGGCGCCCGGGCGCGCGCATGCGCGCCTGCTGGACGTTACCGATGAGGCAGCCATCGGGGCGGTCGTCAGCGCGGTTGAGGCGCAGCTGGGGCCGATCGATGTCCTGGTCAACAACGCCGGCTATGGCCATGAAGGCGTAATGGAGGAGTCTCCACTGGCGGAAATGCGCAAACAGTTCGACGTCAACGTGTTTGGCGCCGTGGCGATGATGCGGGCCGTACTGCCCGGAATGCGCGCCCGTCGCTCTGGATGGATCCTCAACATCACCTCCATGGGCGGCATGATCACCATGCCGGGCATTGCCTATTACTGTGGCAGCAAGTTCGCGCTGGAGGGCATCAGCGAAGCGGTGGGCAAGGAAGTCTGTGACCTGGGGATCCATGTGACGGCGGTGGCGCCGGGCTCCTTCCGCACCGACTGGGCAGGCCGCTCGATGGTGCGTTCACCGCGAACCCTGAGCGACTACGACGCGGTGTTCGACCCGATCCGCCAACGCCGGCAGGAGGTCAGTGGGAAGCAGCTCGGCGACCCACGCAAGGCCGCGCAGGCCATGCTGGCCCTGATGGAAAGCGAAGCGCCGCCCGCGCATCTGATGCTTGGCAGCGATGCCTTGGCCTTGGTTCGCGAGAAGTACATGGCTGCGCTGGATGACCTCGTGCGCTGGGAGAGCGTTACCCGCTCCACCGATGGCTGAACGAGGGGCAGTTACATCGCGGGTGGCGAGCGGACTTCGGCCTGTGCTTTCATTGGAATCGCATGCTGCCGCATGTGTCCAGAGAGACATCCATGCCGTCTGATACCAGAAGGATTTCCGGCGCAGCGTTGCTGCTTGTTTCCGGGGTCTACGCGCTCGCCATTGTGTGGGGCGTTGAGTGGCTGCTCGATCTACTGCGCTCACGCACGTTTGGCATGGGGCCGGAACTGCAGCCACGCTGGGTACGCACCGCGCTGGCTCTGGCGCCCTTCGCGCTGTTCTCGCTGTGGGTAGGCATCCGCCGCCCGCCCCGCGTGCGCCGAGGCTTCATCGCCGGGCTGCTTGCTTCGCTTGCGTTGTGGGGCTGGTACTACGCAGACGGATGGATGAACACCGGCGGCGGCGCCAACATCGGGCTGGGCATCATCATGATGCTCTCGCCACTGCCGGTGTTCGTGGTCATCTGGTTGTTCGCACGCAGGGCATGACCGACGGTCACGTTCAGACATACAGGAGGAACCAGTCAACATGGAAAAGCGTGTCTGCTTTGATTTCGAAATAGAGTTCAGCAACGGTGGCGGCATCCAGGGCCAGGAGTTCCGGCTGGATATCGAGGGCGATGACATCAGTGATGAAGCGCTCGCCGACTACATCGTTCGTGACATGCGGCTGCTGATGGTGGGTACGGTACGCATCCTCAACAAACGGATCATCGAAGAGCCGCACAAGCGCAGGGTTGAATAGATTCGCTTCGTCCTAGCGCGTCGCCTGGTCGCTGGTCAGCAGCAGACGCGCCTGCGATTGCCAGCCACCGATGAACAGATCCGGCTTGCCATCGCCATCCAGGTCGCCACGGGCCATGCTCCAGCTGCGGCCCACGGTGGCAGCGGGAATCACCTTCGCGGTGGCGTCGCTGAAATTGCCCTTCCCATCGTTCTGCCACGCACGTACCTGGAGCGGCACGAAGCCGGGCACGTCGATGGCACTGACCACCAGATCAGGATGACCATCCTCGTTGAAGTCCACCACGGTGCCGCCCCAGCTTGAGAAGCGGTGGGTGGGCAGGCGGGCGTGGGTTTCATCCTTGAACCGCGCGTTGCCCTGGTTGATCAGCATCCGCGTCTGCGGGTCCTTGTCCCAGTCCCGGTTGTTGCTGGTGAGGTTGAAGAACACCAGATCCAGCCGGCCGTCGCCGTTTGCATCAAGGGCATGCACCTCGCGGGTCTCGGTCGGAATCTGTGGGCCCAACCGATCGGTGGCATCGGTGAAGCGCCCGCCGCCATCGTTCAGCAGCAGCCGGTTGATCGGATCCTGGCTGGCAATGGCCATGTCCAGGTCACCATCGCCATCCAGATCGGCCAGCACGATGCCCTGCGCCTGCACGTCGATGGCGGGCAGGTGGGTGGTGCTGGCATCGATGAACCACCCGGGGCGTGCACGGTCATTGAGCCATAGGAATGGTTGCGCCACGCCCTCCTTTCCTTCGGTGGTGTTGCCCACCACGATGTCGGGCAGGCCGTCGCCGTTCACATCGCCGACCGCCACCGCGTTGGCCTGGCTGGTAGCAGGCACGCGTTCGCTCGCCAGGGTAAAGCCACCCTTGCCGTCGCCCAGGAACAGGTTGTGCTGCTCGGTATCTTCGGCCACGAACACCACATCCAGGTGGCCATCGCCATTGAAGTCGGCCACGCGCACATGCTCGTTGTCGCCGGCGATGGAGCCGAACGCACCGGGTGTGTGGCTGAGCTTGCCGGTGCCATCGTTGAGGTACAGCCGGTTGGCGCCGTTCTCCACCGCCACCGCGACATCCAGGTCGCCGTCACCATCGGCATCCAGCAGCGCCGCATCCAAGGCGTGCAGCTCGGAATCCGCCGGCACGTGGGTGGCGGTGACGTCGGTGAAGAGCGTGGTGGCCGGCGGCGGTGGCGTCGCACAGGCGGTGATCGAGGCGCAGGACAGGGCCGTGAACAGCAGGAATGATGGGGTGGGTCGGCTCATGCTGTTCGTTCTCCAGTTCATTCAACCAGGGCAAGTTGCCGCTTGAATCCCGGCCACAGCGCAAGCTTGTGGGTGACGTTGGTGATGGTCCGGCGCGGGTCGGTGGGGTGCGGCCGGGACGACGTGCTGCTTCTGCCCTGGCGCCACAGCCCGAACATCACGATCTCCGCGCCCATCGGGAACGACTTCAGCCAGGCGGCGTCGGCATGCCCGACGCTGACTTCATAGAAATCACGGCGATCGGCCACGCCGGTGTGCTGGTACTTCGGCGCGCAGTTGAGGAAAAGCGAACCCGGCTGCGGCGCGCGGTGCGACCTTACCGTGCCGACCAGCGCCATGGGCAGGTCGGTAGTCCCGGTGCCAATACGCTCCCAGGCTTGGTCGTAGCGCTCCTGGTCGTAGAAGAAATTTTCCCAGTCCACGCGTTTCTTGCCCAGGCGCAGGATGACCTGCGACGCCACGAGGTCATCGCGCTCACACATCGCACGCAGGACCAGCAGGTCGGCGAGAGTGCCCAGGTAGCCATCGACGGTCTGCTGCTCGGCCCTGCCACGTTTCAGGGCCTGCTGCGGCAACAGCAGTCGCAGCTCGTGCCGGCCGTCGTCCAGAGAAGGCAGGAAATCAGGATCCGAACCTGCGGCCAGAATGGCCTGCAAGCGGCCCGCGGGGTTGTACCGGCAGCTGGGCTGGTGCTCGGCGCCCTTGGCCAAGGCGATATAGGAAGGTTCCGCCGCCACGAACCTGACCGAGGCGCCGCACCCTTCGCTGTCGCACAGCAGGGTGGGCAGGGTCTGCTGCGTATCGTGGCGCTTCTGCAGGCCCTCGATGCGATGCAGGGTGCCGTGTGTTCCCACCGCCCTGCGCATCTTCATGTCACCGCTCATCTTCGCGCTCAGCCGGGGTAGGCCGGGAAGCGCTCATCGGGGTGGTGCTTCTTCCACTCGGTATGCGCCACGGTGCCTTCCCAGGCAAGGAAGGTGTTCGGCACGCGCCCACGGCCGGACCAGGTCTCCTGCGTATGCGGCAGCCAGTAACGTGGCGGAAGTTCCTTCCGCTCGGCCTTGGCGGGTTTGGCCCGCTTGACCGGGCTGGCCGCGCCCTCGTTGCCGAGCAGGGCGCGCAGCCTGCGCTGCTGTTCCGGGCTGAAATCGCCAAAGCTGGTGGTCAGCAGCAGTGTGACGCGCTCATACGCCTCTTTGGTGGCTGCCCGCAGCACCGCGTGCGGGGAGAGGGAGGCAGATGGCTTGCGGGGCATATGATTCCAGGAATAGGGCTGACGGCGGGCACGATAACAAATGCCGGTGTGATCAGCCCGCTTCGGCACCATGCCATTCATTGAAGGAACGAAGATCGTGAGACTTGTCACGTTGTTGGTGCTCTGCTTGATCGTGGCGGGCTGCAGCCTGGTGATGGACAGCGACTTCGCCACCCAGAAGGAGGCAGACGCTGCCGGGATGGTCCGGAAGGGGTGGATTCCCGAATGGGTTCCTCGCGAGGCGACGAAACTTCGCGAAGTGCACGACCTCGACTCGAATGCGAGCCAGCTTTCGTTCTTCATGCCACCGGGCACCGGTTTGGACCTCCCGCCCGTTTGCCGACCGGTGGCCTACGCGCAGGCGGCGCCAGCAGCCTTCAACCGCCCGTGGTGGCCCGGTGATCGAGCTCTGGAGCGGTCGTATCGGTTCCTGGAATGCAATACCGAGTTCGACAAGACGGTATTCATCGCCATCAGCAACGCCGGGGATCGCGTCCTTTACTGGCGCACCTACATGCGCTGAGGCGCGACCCTGGCAACCCGCGGGGGAGGCCCGCATTACTCTTTCGAGGCATGCGCGCCGGCTTCGATGGGTCCTCAATGGACACAGCCAGATCGACGCTGGAGGCGCCCCGGTGCAGCTGTTGTACGCAACCTTTCCCGACCGCATGCCCGGCGTGGGCCTGCTGTTGTTCCGCCTGTTGCTGTCGTCGATGCTGGTAGCGCCATGGGGCCTGCGCGGGGCACTGCCCCCGGATGACCTACTCGGGTTGGCCTGGGTAGCCGCCGCCCTGATCGCGTTCGGCGCGCTGCTGCCGTTGGGGATAGGCGGGGCACTGCTCCTGGCCGGGCTGGATGGCGCGCTGGACGGCTGGCCGCTGGCAGGGCTGCTGCTGGCGCTGCTGTTGCTGGGCCCGGGCGCGTATTCGGTGGATGCGGTGCTGTTCGGTCGGCGGGTGCTGGAACTGCCTGCGTCGCGGCGCGGCCATGCCGACGACAAGGACACTCACCCGAAAGAGTAGTCGCACGCCCAGCCAATCGGGGCTTGGGCGCGCTGCACAGCAGGAACAGCATGCACGGATGGATTTCGCGAGGTTCGAGCCAATGCATGCCAATCGTCCGGCATCCGCCGTGGCACCCATGTCGGGCGCACCGTCGCGCGCGGTGGAGCGGGCGGTCGACTACATCGAGGCCAACCTGTCCGAGCCGCTGCAACTCAGCGCGATTGCCGGAGCGGCGTGCATGAGTCGCTTCCACTTCGCGCGTACCTTCCGCGAGCAGACCGGGCTGAGCCCGATGGAATACCTGCGCATGCGCCGCATCGAGCGCGCCCGGCACCTGCTGCGCGCCGAGGGGCAGCGCATCTGCCAGGTCGCCAGCACGCTGGGTTTCTACGACCAGAGCCACTTCGTGCGCTGGTTCCGCCGCAGCTTGGGCTGCACGCCCACCGCCTACGTGCGCGCGGCCGTGCCATCGGGGTGCGAGCCGTGCGACGGTGCGCCTTGCCGGTAGTTGTTTTTGTATGATGGTCCCGACGCGCAGGGGCTGACCATGACGATCACATTCCGGGCTATTGCCTGCGCGTGCCTGCTGCTGCTGGGCGGCAATGCTGCAGCCCTGGATCCCGAGCGGGCGATCGGGCAGTTCCACCACACCGCGTGGACGGTCAACCAGGGCGCGCCGGGGCAGGTGACCGCGCTGGCCCAGACCGCCGACGGGTATCTCTGGCTGGGCACCGAGATCGGCCTGTACCGGTTCGACGGCGTGCGCTTCACGCGCTTCGCGCCGCCCGGCGATGACGCCTTTCCCGCGACCAGTGTGTCTACCCTGTACGCCGCCCGCGATGGTGCCTTGTGGGTGGGCTTCCGCTACGGCGGGGTAAGCCGGGTCGAGCGCACGGGCGTGCGTCACTACGGGCCGGCGGCAGGGCTGCCGACCAGCACCGTATTCCGTTTCGCCGAAGACGGGCAGGGCCGCTTGTGGGCCGCCACCTTTACCGGCCCGCTGTTCCTGCAGGGCCAGCGCTGGGTGCGGCCCACGCAGGCGATGGGCTACCCGGGACGACAGGCGCGTACGTTGTTCACGGATCGCGAGGGCACGCTGTGGGTTGCCACCGAGGCCGGCATGGTGGTGTTGCGGCGCGGTGCCAGTGCATTCGAACGGGTGCCGGCGCGCGTGGGCCGGGTAAGCCAGATCGCCCAGGCGCCGGACGGCGCCATCTGGGTCGCCGAAGCGGACGGCGGTGTGCGCCCGCTGTCCGGCCAGGGCGACGCCGTGGAATCGGCCGGGCTGCTGTTCGACCGCGATGGCGTGCTGTGGGCGACCACGCTGGGTACCGGGCTGGTTCGCCGCTCACCGCAACGCAACCAGGCGCAGTTGGAACGCTTCCGCCGGGTGGACGGGCTCAGCTCCGATTACGTGCAGCCGTTGCTGGAGGATCGCGAGGGCAACCTGTGGGTGGGCGGCAGCCGTGGGCTGGATCGCTTCCGTCACGCCAACCTGGCGCAGGTGCCGATGCCGGAAGGTGCGCAGGAGTTCGCCATGGTCGCGGACGGCAACGCGTTGCTGGTGGGTACCCGCAACCACCCGCTGCAGCGCGTGGACATGGCTTCACGGCAGACGCTTGCACTGCCGGCAGGAATCACCGCCATGCACCGCGATGCCGTCGGCACGACGTGGTTGGCCGGGCCAGACGGGGTGTGGCGCAAGGACGGGGAGGAGTTCTCGAAGGTATCCGGGCTGCCGGTGTCGGGGCGCTCGGGTGTGCAGGCCATCGCGACCACCCCGGACGGCGCGCTCTGGGTGTCCTTGAACACGCCGGGTGTGTACCGGTTGAAGGACGGGCAGTGGGCGCACTTCCAGGACAGGCCCGGACTGCCCACGGGCGGTTCGCCCCTGGTGATGCAGGCCGATGCCAGCGGGCGGCTGTGGCTGGGCTTTGCCCGCAACGCGGTGGCGGTGCTCGACAACAAGGTGTTCTCCACACCATGGAGGGGTGAACCGCTGGACGTGGGCAATGTCACCGCATTCTTCGAGGACGCGCGCGGCATGTGGGTGGGCGGCGAACGCGGCCTGGCGCGCGTGGCTGATGGCCAACTGCATAACGTGCTGCCTGCGGTGCGCGAAGACCTGCGTGGCATCAGCGGTATCGTCGCCGACGCGGCGGGCGACCTGTGGTTCAACGGCGCGCGCGGCGTGGTGCGTGTGCGCGCCGGCGACATTGCCGGGCTGTTCGACGGGCGGGGCACGCCCCGTTACGAGCGCTTCGATGCACTCGATGCGTTGCCTGGCATCGCGGCCCAGTTCCGGCCACTGCCCACCGCTGCGCGGACCCAGGATGGGCGGCTGTGGTTTTCCACCACCAGCGGCCTGGTGTCGATGGATCCGGCGCAGATCGTGCGCAATCCCGTGGCACCGCCGGTGGAGATCCTGTCGGTGGCGGTGGATGGGGCCAACGTACCGATCAACGCGGGCAGCGTGGAGCTGCCGGCAGGGACGAAGAACCTGCGCATCCGCTTTACTGCACTGAGTCTTTCAATTCCCGAGCGGGTCCGGTTCCGCTATCAGCTGGAGGGCTTCGATTCGCAGTGGTTCGAGGCCTCGACCGCGCGCTCGGCGTTCTACAACGCACCTGCCTCGGGGCAGTACGTATTCCGGGTGGCGGCCAGCAACAACGATGGGGTCTGGAACGAGCAGGGCGCCCGCCTGGTGGTCAACGTTGCACCGCACTACTGGGAAACCGCCTGGTTCCGTGTGCTGTGCGTGATCGCGGGCGCGGCACTGCTGTGGCTGCTGTACCTGGGGCGGCTGCGGCAACTGGCCGCACGCATCCGTACACGCCTGGACGAGCGTCACCGCGAGCGCGAGCGGATCGCACGCGAGCTGCACGATACGCTGCTGCAGAGCACCCAGGGGCTGATCCTGAGGTTGCATGCATCGAGCCGCAAGCTGCCACCCACCGACCCGGTTCGTGCTGAGCTGGAGGCGGCGATGACCATGGCCGAGCAGGTAGCGGCCGATGGCCGCGAGCGCGTGCGCGGCCTGCGCGGTGACGTGGAGCGTACGCGCGACCTGGGCGCGGCGTTGTTGGGTGTCGCGGAGGAAGCGCACGGGCTCGAGACCCCCGCCGTTCGGCTGGTGGTGGAGGGCACGCCGCGCACCATGCAGACCTGCGCGGCCGAAGAGGCCTACATGATTGGGCGAGAGGCCCTGCTCAATGCCTTCCGGCATGCGCGTGCCGCGCAGGTGCAGATCCTGGTCAGCTATGGGCGGCAGGGCTTCCGGCTGCGCATCGATGACGATGGCATCGGACTGCCGCAGGGCGCCGAGGCGCTGCAGGGGCACTGGGGCCTGGAAGGCATGCGTGAGCGCGCGGGACGCGCCGGTGGCACGTTGACGATCCTGTCGGGACGCTCCGGGCGCGGTACGGAGATCGACCTGCAGATACCGGCCGCGTTTGCCTGGGACGTGAGGCGTCGCTGACCCGCGACCGGGGCATGAAGAGCAACGGCGTACAAGCGCCGGCACGACCATATCTGGCCCCATGTGGGCTGCCGCCCATGCGCAGGATTGACCGATGCCCCCCCAATTGCTGGAAACGTTGATGCTCACCCGCCGCCAGGCGCTGCAGGCCGGTGCCTCGGCGCTGGCCGTGATGGTGCTGCCGGGCTTTGCCATGGCGCGCACCCCTTCCCCCGCTCCGGAGAACACCCGCATGTCCGAGAATTTTGTCACCACCAAAGATGGCGTCCGCATCTTCTACAAGGACTGGGGCCCGCGCGACGCGCAGCCCATCGTCTTCCATCACGGTTGGCCGCTGTCGTCGGACGACTGGGACACCCAGATGCTGTACTTCCTGCAGAAGGGCTACCGCGTGATTGCCCACGACCGCCGTGGCCACGGCCGCTCGGAACAGGTCAGCGACGGGCATGACATGGACCATTACGCGGCCGATGCCTCCGCCGTGTTCGAACACCTGGACCTGCGCAACGCCGTGCACATCGGCCATTCCACCGGTGGCGGCGAAGTGGCCCGCTACGTGGCCAGGCATGGCCAGCCGCAGGGTCGCGTTGCCAAGGCGGTGCTGGTCAGCGCGGTGCCGCCGCTGATGCTCAAGACCGCCTCGAACCCGGGTGGCCTGCCGATCGAAGTATTCGACGGCATCCGTGCCGGTGTTGCGGCCAACCGTGCGCAGCTGTTCGTGGATTTCCCGACCGGCCCGTTCTATGGCTTCAACCGCCCCGGTGCGACCATTTCACAGGGCGTGATCCAGAACTGGTGGCGCCAGGGCATGATGGGCAGCGCCAAGGCCCACTACGAAGGCATCAAGGCCTTCTCCGAAACCGACCAGACCGAAGACCTCAAGGCGATCACCGTGCCGACGCTGGTCATGCACGGCGACGACGACCAGGTGGTGCCGATCGCGGACGCGGCGCTGCTGTCGGTGAAGCTGGTGAAGAACGGCACCCTGAAGGTCTACAAGGGCTACCCGCACGGCATGCTGACCACGCATGCCGACGTGATCAATCCGGACCTGCTGGCCTTCATCCAGTCCTGATCAGGCGCTGCCACCCGGCATCCGGAACGTAAACGCTGTCCCGGTGGCCTCATCCGAGGCCACCACCAGCGTGCCCCCATGCGACCGCGCAATCTCCGCGGCGATGTAAAGTCCCAGGCCCAGGCCGGGCCGCGGGAGCTCTGCCTGCTCGCGTGAGAACGGCCGGAAAATGCTCGCCAGCCGCTCGGCGGGAATATGCCCGCCGTTGCGCACGGTCAATACCAGTCCGTTTGAAGCGGCCTGTACCTCCAGCGCAATCGGCGCGTCGGCATCGCCATGCTGCACGGCATTGGTCAGCAGATTGGCCAGCAATTGCCCCAGCCGGTTCGGATCACACACCACCGCGCCGCCGATCTCCATCCGCACCGCGATATCAGCACGCCCGGTAGCGTTCGTCACCTCGTCCACCACCTGCTGCAGATCGGCTGCCAAGCGGTCGACGCTGCGCAATGCCACCGGAATGCCACCGCCCAGCCGGCCACGCGCGAAGTCGAGCACATCACTCACCAACCCCTCCATGCGATTCACGCTGGCGGTGATGTGATCGAACATGCGCTGCTGCTGGTCGGAGTGCGGCGCCGCCTCGAGTGATTCGGTCACGATGCTGATCGACTGCAGCGGGTTGCGAAGATCGTGGCCCAGCACCGCGATGAACTGGTCACGCAGTTCGGCTACCTGTTGCGCATCGGAAAGTGCCACCGCCGCCTGCTCAAGGCGTTCTTCGGTATCCAGGTAATTGCCGATCAGCTCGGCCAGCAGTTCCATCGAGCGCTGGATATGCAGCTCATCGAAGGTGGCAGGCGCCGAATCGATCGCACACAGGGTGCCGAAGAAGCTGCCATCCGGACGAAGAATCGGTACCGAGGCGTAACTCTCCAGCCCATAGATGCGCGGGGTGTGGTGGGTAGAGTAGACCGGGTGCAGGCTGGCATGAGCAAAGACCACCGCCCTGGGCGACTGCCGGATCTCGTCGCAGATGGTGGTCTCCAACAGCAACTGGCCGCCGGCCACCAGGCCGAAGCCGAGGGTGTCGTGGGTGGCGCAGGCGGTCCACGTGGTATCGGTCACCCGGGCAATGGCAGTGAACCGGCAGCCGGTGATGTGGGCGACCGTCTCGAGGATGCGCGGGACGGCCGCGATGCGGCCGATCTCGGCGATATCGCGGAGCAGTGCGGGATCGGTGAGCGGCGGGAGGGGGGCAGGGCTGGTCATTGGCGGGAATGTTCACATGAATTGTGAAGTGACGCACTTTCGCAGCGATTACGTCGTAAAGTCCGCCAACAGGACAGGAGGCCATGCCGTGGGTGTACTGCCCGCGCCGGGACAACGTGGTGAGAACCGTATCCAGGGCCTTCTGCTGGACGATGGTGGTGTTGGGGGCGGCCGAGTTCCTGCTGGCTGCTTCTTGTAACGCAATCCGCTGAAACACCCTTACATGACCTTCCTGAGGTAATTCATGTCCGCACTTGCCTTGCTGTTTGCCGCTGCAGCCTCCGCCAATACGCCGGCTCCACCCGATGCCGCCACCGTGGCCGCCATCGAGACGACCTGCTTTGACTATGTGGATGGCCAGCTGGAAGCTGATCCCACGCGGGTGGCGCGGTCGCTGCACCCGGACCTGGCCAAGCGGATGGTGCTGGGCGAAACCCCGGACGAGCGGCTTGGCCTGCGCCGCATGAGCAAGGAAGAACTGGTCGGCCTGACCCGCCAGGGCGCGCTGAAGACCTCCGAGGCGGAGTGGGACCGTAGCTGCCGCGTGCTGGACGTTACCGGCAACGCGGCCTCTGTGCGACTGGAGACGCCCTGGTTTGTGGACTACTTCCATATGGGCCGTTTCGGAGAGCGATGGATCATCGTCAACGCGCTGTGGTACTCCAAGCCCGCCAGTTCCCGGTAGAGCCACGCCCTGCGTGGCTGCGGACCGAGGTGCTGTGCTATGGCACGGCCGTGGTGGTCGAGCCGTTGCGGTGAGTCGTTCGAGAGCGATACGCGGTTTGTATCGTGGACTGCTGCAGGGAGTATTGGCGCTGCGTGTGCTGTCAGCACGATCCTGTGCAGATGCAGACGCACGACGAAATTTCATTTGACGGGCAGGTTGGGCTGGTTACCGGTGCAGCCAGTGGATTGGGGCTGGCCTACAGCCGGCTGTTGGCCCGGCGCGGGGCCAAGGTCGTCATGCATGATGTGGGCGCCGGGCTGGATGGCAACGGACAGGACCCGCGCCGGATCGATGCGACCGTGGCGTTGCTGCGCGGTACCGGGTTGGACGTGCATGCCGCGCATGCGGCGATCGACCAGCGCGATGGCTGCCGCGCGTTGATCGCCGACATTGTTGCCCGCCATGGTCGAATCGACTTCATCATCCACAACGCGGGGTGGGTGGAGTACCAGCAGATCGATGCGCTGGAGGAGGACCGCTTCGACCACATGATGACCATCGCGGCCAAGGCGCCGCTGTGGTTGGCCGAGGCGGCGTGGCCCTCGATGCAGGCCAACCACCATGGCCGCATCGTGCTGACCACCTCAGACCGCGCGCTGTATCCGCAGTACGTGCAGAAGGGCTTGGCCGCGTATGCCGCCGCGAAGATGGCGGCGGTGGGCATCGTCAACGTGCTGGCCGCCGAAGGCGCACCGCACAACATCATGGTCAATGCCATCTCGCCGGTGGCCAAGACCCGCATGTGGGGCGTGGAAGGCGAGCCGGCTGAGTTGCACCCGGATGCAGTCGCGCCCGGCGTTGCCTTCCTTGCATCAGCGGCCTGCCGCGATGGCGGCTGGATCCTGCGCGCCAGCAACGGCCAGTTCCACGCAACCCGCAGCGTGGAGGCCGACGACGTGGCTTATCCGCGTGACCTGCGCGCCACGTCTGCCGACAGCATCGAAGACATCGCGGCGCAATGGTCGCGCATCGCGCAGCCCACGGTGGAACCCCGCAGGTAGTCACCGGCACGGCATACTGGCGGGGTTTCCGTCCAGCGCATGCATGCCCATGGTTGATCTCCGCCTGCTTCGCCAGTTTGTTGCCGTGGCAGAAGAGCTGCACTTCCACCGCGCTGCCGCGCGCCTGCACATGTCGCAGCCACCGCTGACAGCGGCCATCCGCAAGCTGGAAGACGAGATCGGCAGCGAGCTGATCCAGCGCGGCAACCGCACGCTTGGGCTCACCGCGGCCGGGACGGTGCTGCTGGCCGAAGCACGCCTGCTGCTGCAGCAGGCCGACCACGCGCTTACCGCCACCCGCGATGCGGCCGCAGGGCGCACCGGTACCGTGCGGCTGGGCTATGTGGGCAGCGCGCTGTACGGGCGGCTGCCCGGGGTGATCCGAAGCTTCCGCCAGGCCAGCCCGGACGTTCGCCTGGAGCTGATCGAGGCCACGTCCGCACGCCAGATCCAGATGCTGCGCGAACAACGGATTGACGTGGGCGTGGTGATTCCGCCGGTGTTCGAGGCCGACGACATGCGGCTGCAGGCGTTCGACAGCGACCGCCTGGCAATCGCGCTGCCGCGCGCGCATCCGCTTGCACAGCGGGCGCACTTGACCATTGCGGCGCTGGCGGATGAAGCGTTCGTGCTGTGGCCGGCCCGCGAGGGCAGGGGTTTCCACGCACAGGTGGTGCGCCTGTGCGCGACGGCGGGATTCACCCCCCGGGTGGTGCAGGAAGCGCACGGCATGCATGCGGTGCTGTCCCTGGTAGCCGTGGAGGCGGGCATCTCGGTGGTGCCCGCCAGCATGGCCGGGTTCCGCGAGGCCGAGGTGGTGTATCGCCCGATCAGCGGCGATGATGCTGCGTTCGAGCTGCACCTGTGCCTGCGTGCGGGTGAGGCGTCACCGGCGGTAGTGAACTTCGCCCGGAACGTGGCCGGCTGATCAGCGCGTGCGCTTCACCCAGGCACGCACCACCAGTCCGATCAACGCGGCGAAGACGACCCACGACACCACGTTGAACGCGCCGTCGCCGATCAGCGCACTGACCAGGCCCAGTACGCTGGCCGCGGCGATCCACGCCGGCGCCGTGAACGGGCTGCCATTGCGCGCAGGCGGCCGGCTCATGCCGCGCCCCCGGTCTTTTCCGCACGCTCGATCTCGGTTACCCGCGCTTCGGTGCTGCCACGCTTGAACCACAGGTACAGGCCGCTGACCAGTACCGCGATGGTGAGCAGGTCCAGCAGCGCCCACAGGATCTTCAGCGGCAGCTTGCCGTAGTCGCCGAAGTGCAGCGGCTGGCTGAGCAGCAGCACGCTCATGTAGGTGGGCAGCTGTGGCCGGGCGGTGAGTTCGCCGCTGGCCGCATCGATCAGCACAGGGCGGTACAGGCGTTCGGTGAGGGGGGTGTTGCCCTGCATGAATACGCCATAGTGGTGGTCGCCGCTGTAGCCGGTGCCCGGGAAGCTGACGAACGCAGGACGCATGCCGGGTTCGGCAGCGCGTGCGGTGTCCACCGCGGCCTGCAGCGAGGCCAGTGTGGTCGGGCGCGGCTGGCCCGCGTAACGCGCGGCGAACTCGCCCAGCTGCTGGCTCTGCCAGGCGGTTTCCAGGGGCTTGGCAATCGTGTTGATGGCGCCGGTGATGCCCACCACGAGCGCCCAGCCCAGGGTGACTACGCCAATCACGTTGTGCAGGTCCAGCCAGGCCAAGCGGCGGCTGCGCCCGGTGCGCAGGGTGCCGAAGCGCTGGCGGCGCATGAAGGGGCCGTACAGCACCAGGCCGGAGATGATCGCCACGGCGAACAGCAGGCCCATCGCGCCCATGAACAGCATGCCGGGCAGGCCGAGGAACAGGTCGGTGTGCAGGCGGTACAGGAAGTACATCACCCCTTCGTTGAATTGCGGCGCGGGCAGCACCTCGCCGCTGCTGGCATCCAGCAGCGCGGTCTTCATCTGCGGCGGTGGCGTGGCCGGCTCGGTGCCGGTGTTGACGTACACCGTATGGCCTTCCCAGTCCCAACCCACGAACAGCGGCACGTTGCCCGGGTACTGCGCCACGGCGGTGCGCACCTGTTCGTCCAGGTTGCGATGCGCGGCCTGCGGCTGCGGGTTGTCCACGTGCGGTTCGCTGAGGTGGGCGATTTCCTCGCCGAACACCAGCGGCAGCCCGGTCACGCACAGCAGCAGCAGGAAGAGGGTGCAGACCAGGCTGGTCCACTTGTGGACCAGGAACCAGGCTTTGATGGTGTTACGTTGCATTGAATTCTCTGGCGGCGGCTGGAGATTGGGTTGACGGGCATGGCCCGTCACTGCGGATGCTGTCAGAACCGGTAGCTGATGGTGGCGGTCACCGTGCGCGGGTTGCCGGTGAAGCAGTCACCGAAGTTACGGCACGGGGCGAAGTACTTCCTGTCGCTCAGGTTGGTGATGTTCAGCGCCATCGTCCAGTTGGTGACCTGCACTTCGGCCAGCGCGTCCACCAGCGTGTAGCTGGGCGTGCGGATGAAACCGCCATAGCCCAGCGACTGGGTGTTGCCCACGTAACGGCCACCGATGCCCAGGCGCAGGCGCGCGTCATCCACCAGGTGGAAGGCTTTGCCCAGCCACACCGAGGCCAGCTCCTGCGGGGTGTCGTTGAGGCGCTGGTTCACTTCCATGGCGAAGTTGCTCCTGGTCACCTCGGCCTTGTTGCGCGAGTACGCGGCGGTGAGGGTGATGGCGTGCGAGAACTGGAACTGGCCCTCGACTTCCATGCCCTTCGATTCGATCTCACCGGTCTGGATCACGTTCAACACGTTGTCCGGATCGTTGGTCTGGCGGTTGGTTTCGGTGATGCGGTAGGCCGCCAGGGTCACCAGCATGTTCGATGCCGGCTGCCACTTGATGCCGCCCTCCCACTGGTCGCCCTGCATCGGCTTGAACGCGCGGCCGTACAGATCCTGGCCGGTCACCGGCAGGAACGATTCGCTGTAGCTGATGTACGGCGACACGCCCGCGCCGATCTCGCCGATCAGGCCAGCGCGCCAGGTGGTGGCGTTGTCGGTCTGGCTGGGCAGGCCTTCGGTCTTGCTGCGCGCATGGTCGCGGCGTGCGCCCAGCACCAGCGAGACGCGGTCGGCCCAGCGGATCTGGTCCTGCAGGTACACGCCCAGCTGGGTGGTCTGCTGGTCGGGCAGGCGGCCCCAGCCGTTGATGGTCACGCCGGTGGAGATCGGGGTGTAGATGTCGATCGGGGTCGGGGTGGCGTCCAGGCTGTAGGACTTCTCGCGGTAATCGCTGTAGTCCACGCCGGCCAGCAGCAGGTGCTGGAACGCGCCGGTGGCGAAGTCGAACTGCACCGCGTTGTCGCTGGTCAGCGAACGCACGTCCGGGCGCACACCGTAGGCATTGCGGTTGAGCACGCGCTTGTCGGCGTCGATGAACGGGTCCAGCGGATTGGAGTAGGTATCGGGGTACAGTTCGCGGAATTCGGTCTTGCCATCCAGGTAGCGCACGGCCGAGCGCAGGCTGATGGTGTCGCTGAAGCGGTGGTCGAACAGGGCGGTCACGCTGTACACGCGCGAATCGAGTTTGTCGAAATCGCGGTCGCCCAGGAAGGTCGACGGATCCAGGCGCGGCGACCCGGCCGGTGCGTTGAGGGTCGCCACCACCGGAAGGAACTGCTGGCTGGAGGCGGTCTTGTCGTGCTGGTAGCTGGCCAGCACGGTGAGGGTGCTGCGCTCGCCCTGCCAGCTGATCGACGGCGCAAGGTACACGCGGTCATCGTCGATGAAGTCGGTCTGCATGCCGGATTCGCGCACCAGCCCGACCATACGACCGGCCAGGGTACCGGCGTCGTTCAGGGCGCCTGCCACATCGCCCTGGAACTGCCTGCGGTCGAAGTTGCCCAGTTGCACGGCCACTTCACCACCCCGCTCCCCGAAGGTCGGGCGCTTGGTGATGGCATTGATGATGCCGCCGGTGGCGCCGGCGCCGTACAGCACCGACGAGGGGCCGCGCAGCACTTCCACCCGCTCCAGACCGTACACCTCGGTGCGTGCCAGCGGATTGAAGCCGTAGCTGCGGCGCAGGCCGTCCACGTACTGCACCGGGTCCAGGCCGCGCACGGTGCTGCCGTCGCTGCGGGTATCCAGGCCGTAGGCATCGGCGGTCACGCCGGCGCTGTAGCGCAGGGTTTCCTGCAGGTTGCGGGCGCCGCGGTCGGTGAACAGCTCGCGGGTCACCACGCTGATCGCCTGCGGGGTCTGGGTGAGGGGGGTATCGGTCTTGGTGGCGGTGCTGGCGCGGTCGGCGACCACACTCACCGCGTCCAGCGTGCGGGCGGTGCTGGTGTCCTGGGCATGGCCCATGGCCGACGCCAGCAGGGTGGGAACCAGCAGCAGCAAGGGCGAACGGCGCGGCAGGGCAGACATGACGGGGATCCCGGGACCAAGGGCCCGGATTATCGGGAGGTGAGGATGCGAACGCAAATGAATCTCAGATACAGAGACGTCCAGGCTGGTTTTCATCCTCTTGCCACATCCCCTGCACGGCTCGTAGGCGCCGCCGGTCTTACCGTAGTTGGCCCCACGTTGTTACTGGAGACACGCCATGAATACCCTGCAGACGGCCGCCCGGGCCATGCGCAACGGACTGGAGGAGATGGCGGCCCTGTTGGTGGGCGAGCGCGCCGACGACCTGCGCCGTGACAATACTGCCGCGCCGGGGGTGGGCATTCCGATGCCGCGCCGTCTGCCGCTGCGGCGGGCGCTGCCGCGCGCCCGGAAGGGCATGGCACCGTGGCAGAAGGTGGGCGCCCCGCGTCGCTGAGCGAACCTGAACAGGGGAACATGTTTCTCACACCCCGGTTGTGGCTAACTAGCGCCCCGACCAACCGACGGAACGATGTGTGAAGACAGCAGGACGATGGGGGCTGGCCGTAGTGATGCTGGTCGGCGCGCTGTGGGTGGCCGGGCTGCTGGCGTATCAGCTTCCCGGACCGGGTTGGCTCAAGGGTGTTCTGCTCGCAGCTTGGGGTGCGTTTGCGCTCACCAGTGCCGTGGCCGTTGGACGCGCCCGCGCGGGGCGCTGGCCGGGCCCGCTGTTCGTGGCCGTGCTGGTGCTGTGCGGGGTCTGGTGGCTGCTGCTGAGTCCGCGTCAGGACCGGGTGTGGGCCGATGATGTGGCCCAGCGCCTGAAGGTGGTGGAGTTTGATGGCTCCCGGGTGGTGCTCGACAACGTGCGCAATTTCACCTGGCGCAGCGAAGACGACCACGACGTGCGCTGGGAGCGCAGGGAATATGACCTGGACCAGCTGCGTTCGGCCGACCTGGTGCTGTCGTACTGGATGGGGCCGTTGATCGCGCACACGCTGGTGTCGTTCGGCTTCGCCGACGGCCGTCAGCTGGTGTTCTCGCTGGAGATCCGCAAGGAGCGCGGCGAATCGTTCTCGGCACTGGGTGGGTTCTTCCGCAAGTTCGAGATGACCCTGGTGGCGGCCGAGGAAACCGACATTGTGCGGGTGCGCAGCAACGTGCGCGGTGAGGATGTGTACCTGTACCGCCTGAAGGGAATGACCCGTGAGCAGCTCAAGGGCCTGTTCGTGTCCTACCTGGGCGAAGTGCGCAAACTGGATGCCGCACCGGCGTTCTACAACACGCTGACCAGCAACTGCACCACCATCGTGTACGATCTGGCAAAGCAGATCGCGCCGGGGTTGCCGCTGGACTACCGGCTGCTGGCCTCCGGCTATTTCGCCGAGTACGCGCGTGACCTGGGCGTGCTCACGCCCGGCGTGGACTTCGCCACGCTGAAGGCGCGTGGGCGCATCACCGATCGCGCGCGGGCGGCCGGTGATGATCCCCGCTTCTCGCAGCTGATCCGCGCCGGCGTGCCTGGCATTGATCCCGAGGTGACGCCATGAGCCGGCTCCTGCGCCGTGGCGCGCCCCTGCTTGCGGTGCTGCTGTCGCTGCTGCTGTCCAGCGGCTGCGCCATGGTCACCATGAAGCAGGTCTCGCCCACCGACTACCTGGCCAACAAGCGTGGTGACGTGCTCACTTCCGGCAAGTTCAGCATGGCCTCGCAGGAAACGCTGAGCGTGATCGGGCTGGACGTGGCGCTGTGCGAAAAGGACGTGGCCGCCTGCGAAACGACGTTGAGAGACACCCGCGACCTGCCCGAGGAACAGCGTCTGTCGACCTTGTCCGAGCTGTGGGTGAAGAACGCGCTGGCGCTCACCCCCAAGCCGAAGGACCGCGACAAGACCCCGATGTCCGATGCGGCGCTGGATGCGTGGCTGGAAGCAGCGCGGTACGCGTATGCGTACCTGTTTTTCAGCGGCCGCACGCCGTCTGACCGCGCGTTCGAAGACCGCCAGACCCAGGTGCGCGACTACTACAACTACGCCGCCGAGCAGACCGCCACGGTGGTGTTCAAGCGCAGCCGCGAAAGCGCGCTGGAAGGCGAGGACTACAACGCCGCTGTTGAGGGCGAGCGCTGGACGCTGACGTCGGACTTCGACGAGCTGCGCCTGACCAGCATTCCCACCACGATGGTGTCGGCGTCCTCGGTGAGTTTTGCCGGCCTGCGCAGTACCTATCGCCGCGACGGGTTTGGTGCCGAGCTGGTCGTGGTGATGGACCCGCCGAAGCTGATCGCCCCGCTGGAAGGTGAGAAGGCCGAGATTCCTCAGTACAGCGAGATGTCGGCGATCAATGCCACTGCATTGTTGCGATTCAAGGGCGACACGCTGCAGCAGGTGCTGGATACCACCCAGGTGCTGTTCGACGTGTATTCGCCTGAATCGACCGAAAGCGTGGACCTGCATGGCGAGAAGGTGCCGCTGGCCGGCAACTTCACCGCCGCCTACGGCATGTGGCTGGCCCAGTCCGGCTTCGCCACCCAGTCGCTGCGCACGCTGTTCGGGCTGAGCGAAGGCATTGCCGAACCGCACATGTACCTGATGCAGCCGTGGGACCCGAACCGCCGCATCATCTTCATGCTGCATGGGCTGGGCAGCAGCCCGGAGGCCTGGGTGAACGTGGCCAACGAGATTCTCGGCGATCCCGAACTGCGCCGGCACTTCCAGGTGTGGCAGGTGTACTACCCGACCAATGCGCCGATTGCACTGAACCGTTTCGAGATCGACCAGGCATTCGACAACACGCTGCGGCATTTCGACCCGAAGGGCACCTCGCGTGCCTCGAAGGACATGGTATTCATCGGCCACAGCATGGGCGGCGTACTGGCCCGGTTGCTCGTCACCAGTTCCGGCGACACGTTATGGAACCAGCTGTTGGCCAACTACGACCTGAAGGGCGAACGGCTCAAGCGCGTCGAGGCCAAACTGGGGCCACTGCTGCACTTCGATGCCGAACCGGACGTGGAGCGCGCCATCTTCATCGCCGCACCCCACAAGGGCACCGATATCGCCGGCAACCGGGTGGGGCGCTTCATCGGGCGCCTGGTGCGCCTGCCGATCACCCTCCTGGGCAAGTTCGAAGACGTGTTCCAGGCGCTGCAGCAATCGGAAGTGCAGTCTGCACAGTCCACCAAGCTGCAGATCCCCAACAGCATCGACAACCTGAAGGCCACCGACCCGTTCGTGAAGGCGGCCGCTGCACTGCCGATCAAGCCGGGTTTGAAGTACCACTCGATCATCGCCCAGCGCAAACCGGAGGTGCCGCTGGAGAAGTCTGATGACGGGCTGGTGCCGTACTGGAGCGCACACCTGCCGGGCGCGGTGTCGGAGAAGGTGATCATTTCCGGCCACAGCGTGCAGGAAACCCCCCAGGCGGTGCTGGAGATCCGGCGGATCCTGCGCGAAGACCTGGAAGAGGTGGCGCCGTAGCGGTCACACCCGCCGCGCCACCACCACGCTTGAAGCGGCCAGCAGCAGCATGATCGCGAACGTCTGCAGATAGCCCAGCGTCACATCCACCGACAGCATCAGCGCGAACAGCGAACCGGAAATGGCGAGCGTGGTGGCCACGCCCAAGGCCTCGCTCAACTGCAGCGCAGAGCTGTTCGCGCCCTGCTGCGCCGGCGGCGACAACGACAACGTCAGCACCGACAGACTGGGGTAGATCAGCCCCATGCCGAGCCCGGTCAAGGTCCACCCGGCCAGCGCCAGGGCCAGCGGTACGCCCGGCTGGATCGCCAGTGCGGTGCCGATGATGCCGGTGCACATCAGCAGCGCACCGGCAGTGAGCAGCTGGCGACGCGAAAGCCCCTGGCCGCCATGGCCCTGGAACCACGACCCGCTGAACCAGCCCAGCGCGCCCAGGCTCAGCGCCACCCCGGCCAGCAGCGGGCTGAGGCCACGCTCACGCTGCAGCAGCAGCGGCAGGAACGCTTCGCAGCCAAAGAACGCCGACGCCGCAATGCCGCGCAGGGCGATCACGCTGGGCAGGCCACGGCGCAGGCGCAGGGTGCCGCGCGGAAGCAGTTTCCAGCTGCACAGCACCAGCAGCGCCACGGCCGGCAGCAGCACGGCCAGTGCCGGCCAGCCTACCTGCTGGCCTCCCACGTACAACAGCAGCGCGCCCACCGACGCACCGATCGCCCAGCGCACCACGCTGCCCTCCGAACGCGGCGCGGCAGCCAGCGGCGGCACCGCGCGCAGGGCGGGCCGCAGCAGCAGCGCGGCCGGTATGGCCAGCAGCGGCACGCCCAGGAACACCCAACGCCAGCCGGCGTGCTGCACGATCAGACCGCTGATGGCCGGGCCGATCAGCGAGGGCACCACCCAGCCGGCCGAGAACGCGGCAAATACGCGCGGACGCAGCGATTCGGGGAACGTGCGCCCGACCAGCACGTACAGCGACACTGAAATGGCTCCCGCGCCCAGCCCCTGCAGCAGACGGCCGACCACCAGTACCGGCATGTGCTGCGCCAGCCCGGCCACCAGCAGGCCGGCGATGAAGCAGCACAGGCCCAGCCACAACGGCCGCGCCGGGCCGAGCCGGTCGCTCCAGCGGCCCGCCAGCGTCATGCCGATCACGCTGGTGGCCAGCGTGCCGCCGAACGCAAGCGCGTAAAGGCGCAAACCATCCAGCTCATGCGCCACGGTGGGCATGGCGGCAGCCACCGCGAGTGCCTCGAAGGCGTGGAGTGACACCAGCGCGACCATGCCGATGGTGGTGGCGCGGTAGCGCGGCGAGAGGATCGACGTGGGGGCGTCGGCGGGCAGTGCAGCGACATCGGAAGACATGCGGAATCCAGGCAACGAGGAAGCGCGGTGCTTGCGGCACACCGCGAGGTGACGCACGATGACACCTTAACCATGGTTGAGGTCAAGCAGTGATCGCGCAGGAGCTGAGTGTAGGCGACGTGGCACGTCGCAGCGGCGTGGCGGTATCGGCGCTGCACTTCTATGAGCGCAAGGGGCTGATCCGCAGCCTGCGCACGGCCGGCAACCAGCGCCGTTTCGGTCGGGACGTGCTGCGCCGGCTGGCGGTGATCCGCGTGGCGCAGCGGGTGGGCATGCCGTTGGAAGCAGTGGCCAATGCGTTTGCGGCGCTGCCGGAAAACAAGACGCCGACCCGCGCCGAGTGGGCGAAGATGTCGGCGTTGTGGCGCGGTGAGCTGGACCAGCGCATCGAGGAACTGCTGTTGCTGCGCGACCAGCTCACCGATTGCATCGGCTGTGGGTGTCTGTCGTTGAAGCGTTGCCGGTTGGCCAACCCGGGCGATGCGCTGGGCGAGCAGGGGGATGGTCCGCAGCGCTGGGGCTGATGTTTACCAGACGGTAAAGACCTGCCCGCTCTGCACGCCCTCCACGCTGCGCTGGTAGGCCAACGACGCGCGGTGCGCGGTCACCGGCTCAAACCCCGGGAAATACGCGCCGTAGTCGTCCATGGATTCCACCAGCACGTTCGGGCTCACCACGTTGATACGCAGCCCGCGCGGCAACAGGTCGCAGGCCGCTGCACGCACGAATCCTTCCAGCGCGGCATTGACGGCGGTCGCATTGGCGCCATCGCGGATCGGCTGCGCGCCGACGATGCCGCTGGTCAAAGTGATCGAGCCGCCCACGCTCAGGTGATGCTGCGCGGCCAGCGCCAGCCGCACCTGGCCCAGCAGCTTGTCCTGCAGGCCCAGGTTGAACTGCGCCGGTTGCATGTCGGCCAGCGGCCCGAAGTGCAGCCGGCCGGTGGCGGCCACCACCGCATCCACCATGCCGACCTTCTCGAACAGTGCCTGCACGCTGGCATCGTCGGTCAGGTCCACCTGCACATCGCCGCCGTGGCGGCCGGCGCGGATAAGCTGGTGGTGCACGCCCAGCGTGCTGGCGACAGCATTGCCCAGGGTGCCGCTGGCGCCTACGAGAAGAATCTTCATGCCGGTTGCTCCAGTAAGGAATGGGGCCAGTCTGCGCCGGCTTACGGGGTTTGGTAACCGGCGTATGCTTTGCAGATTCCTAACCAGGAGTTTCCAATGGACACCCTGCGCCGCATGCAGGCCTTCGCGGCCGTGGTCGACCGGGGCAGCCTGAGCGCGGCCGCCCAGCAGTTGGGGGTGTCGCCGGTGATGGTGGGCAAGTACCTACAGCAGCTCGAGGCCCACCTGGGCGTGCGCCTCCTGCAGCGCAACACCCGCAGCCAGAGCCTCACCGATGCCGGGCGCAACTACCTGGCCGGCTGCCGCGCCGTGCTGGAGCAGGTGCAGCAGGCCGAGGCCAGCGTGGAAGGGCTGCAGGCGCAGCCGCAGGGCGTGCTGCGCATCAGCGCGCCGGTGACGTGGGGCAGCTGCGTGCTGGCACCGCTGGTGGCGGATTACCTGGCCGCGTTTCCGCAGGTCAGCGTCGAACTGGACCTGGGCAACCGGCGCGTGGACCTGATTGAAGAGCAGTTCGACGCGGTGGTGCGGATGGGCCAACTGGGGTCGGCCGAGTGGGTAGCGCGGCCGCTGCCGCCGTATGCGATGCAGATCTGTGGGGCGCCGTCCTACCTGCAGCGGCGTGGCGTGCCGACCCACCCGTCGGAGCTGCACGCGCATGACTGCCTGACCCACCTGGCCTGGCGCGGTGGTCACGGCTGGCGCCTGCGCGGTTTCCCCGAGCAGGACTGGTCGGCGCATTCGCGGCTGCTGTGCAATGACGGCGATGGATTGCGCCGTGCCGCGCTGGCCGGGGCGGGGTTGATCCTGCAGCCGGCGGTGTTGTTGGCCGACGATATCGCGGCGGGGCGGCTGGTGCCGGTGTTGGGTGATTACCTGCCCGAACCCAGGCCGTTGCACCTGGTCTATCTGCCGGACCGGCGGCCGCGGCCGAAGCTGGGAAGTTTTGTAGAGTTTCTATTGGGTGCGCTGGCGCCCGATTGATACGCCAGCCACGCAGGGCGTGGCGCTACGTCAATCGTTGGCCGCCGACAACGCCTGCCCGCGCCGCGTCGCCGCATCGATCGCGCGCGCCACGATCGCTTCGAAAGCGTCGCCCTGGAAGCTCTCGATTGCCGCCTGCGTGGTGCCATTGGGCGAGGTCACCCGGCGGCGCAGCTCCGTCGGCGCTTCGCCGGATTCGTCCAGCATGCGGCTGGCCCCCAGCAGGGTCTGCACCACCAGCGTGCGCGCGGCGTCGGCCGGCAGGCCCTGCGCGATGCCGGCCGCTTCCATCGCCTCGGCCAGCAGAAACACGTAGGCCGGGCCACTGCCGGAGACGGCGGTGACCGCATCCATGCGTGCCTCATCCTCGATCCAGACCGTGCGCCCGGCGCTGGCCAGCACGGTGTCGGCCTGGCCACGCTGTTCGGCGCTGACCCCTGAAGTGGCAAACAGCCCGGTCACGCCTGCACCGAGCAGCGCCGGGGTATTGGGCATGGCGCGCACTACAGCGCCCGCACCGCCCAGCCAGCGCAGCAGTTGCGCACTGGTGATGCCGGCGGCGATGGACACCACCAGCGGGGCCTTGGCCTGGGCGATGTCGGCCAGCGACGCACAGACATCGCGCAGCACCTGCGGCTTCACCGCGAGCACCCATACCGCGCCTTGGGCGGCCGCTTCCGTGGCGCTGGCGTAGGTCTTGACGCCGAAGTCGGTGGTCAGCTGGCTGCGCAGCTCGGCAACCGGTTCGGCCACGTGGATGTTGCCCGGGGCAGTGCCCTGGCGGACCAGGCCGGCGATCAGGCTGCGCGCCATGTTGCCGCCGCCGATGAAGGTGATGGAATCGGTGCTCATTGGGCGTCCTTGTACGTGATCTGGGGGGTACGCGGCTTACTGACGCGCGCCAAACAAGGCAGTGCCGACGCGGACCATGGTCGCGCCGTGGGCAATGGCCTCGGGGTAGTCGCTGCTCATGCCCATCGAAAGGGTATCGACCTGCGGGTACCGGGTAGCGAGATCGGCGAACAGCGCGTGCATGCGTTCAAAGGCCCGGGCACGGCGGTCCGGGTCCGGCCACGGCGCAGGGATGGCCATCAATCCGCGCAGGCACAGGCGGGGTTCGGCGGCGATGGCGGCAGCCAGCTCAGGCACGGTGCCGGGCGTGCAGCCATGCTTGCTGTCTTCATCGTCGATGTTGACCTGCACCAGTACGTTCAACGGCGGCAACGCGGTGGGGCGGTGCGCGGCAAGGGCGGTGACCAGTTTGGCCCGGTCCACGCTCTGCACCCAGTCGAAGCGCTGCGCGGCCAGCTCGGCCTTGTTGGACTGCAGGTGGCCGATCAGATGCCACTCCAGCCCCAGGCCAGCCAGCGCGTCGATCTTGGCCACCGCTTCCTGCACGTAGTTTTCGCCGAACGCACGCTGGCCCTGCGCGGCCAGCGCCGCCACCGCCTCGGCCGGCTGGGTCTTGGACACCGCCAGCAGGCGCGGCGGTGGCCGCCCGGCGGCCGTGGCCGCGTTGTGCAGGTTCGACAGCAGGGTGGACAGGGGCAGGGCGGTCACGGCTGGGGCACTCGGGGGGCAGGACACAAAGGGCAGGATTGAAAGGGATTTCGCGGTGGATCAGGGAGGCTATACTGCCGACCGGGGAAAGATCCTTCCAGTCGCAGCAGTCTATGGGGAGTAGCAGCGTATGGATATCGCCGAGCTGTTGGCGTTTTCCGTTAAGAACAAAGCGTCGGACCTTCATCTGTCGGCAGGCCTGCCGCCGATGATCCGCGTGGACGGCGATGTCCGTCGCATCAACATTCCTGCCTTGGACCACAAGCAGGTCCATGCGCTTGTTTACGACATCATGTCGGACAAGCAGCGCCGCGATTACGAGGAATTCCTCGAAGTCGACTTCTCTTTCGAGATTCCCAGCCTGGCGCGCTTCCGCGTCAACGCGTTCAACCAGAACCGTGGCGCCGGTGCGGTGTTCCGTACCATTCCGTCCGAAGTGCTGACCCTGGAAGACCTGAATACGCCGCCGATCTTCCGCGAGCTGATCGACCAGCCGCAGGGCCTGATCCTGGTGACCGGCCCGACCGGTTCGGGCAAGTCGACCACGCTGGCGGCGATGATCGACTACATCAACAAGAACGAGTACGGCCATATCCTCACCGTTGAGGATCCGATCGAATTCGTGCACACCTCGCAGAAGTGCCTGATCAACCAGCGTGAAGTGCACCGCGATACGCACGGGTTCAACGAAGCACTGCGTTCGGCACTGCGTGAAGATCCGGACATCATCCTGGTGGGCGAACTCCGCGACCTGGAAACCATCCGCCTGGCCCTGACCGCGGCTGAAACCGGCCATCTGGTGTTCGGCACCCTGCACACCAGCTCGGCGGCCAAGACCATCGACCGCATCATCGACGTGTTCCCCGCTGGCGAAAAGCCGATGGTGCGCTCGATGCTGTCCGAATCGCTGCGCGCGGTGATTTCGCAGGCGCTGTTGAAGAAGGTGGGCGGCGGGCGTACCGCTGCGTGGGAAATCATGGTCGGCACCCCGGCCATCCGCAACCTGATCCGCGAAGACAAGGTGGCGCAGATGTACTCGGCGATCCAGACCGGCCAGCAGATGGGCATGATGACGCTCGACCAGCACCTGCAGGACCTGGTCAAGCGCAGCCTGATCACGCGCAACCAGGCCAAGGAATACGCCAAGGACAAGCGCATTTTCGAATGATGGTGGCGCCGGGCCCGTCCCGGCGCGACAGATTCGGCAGCGCCGGGCGATGCCCGGCCCTCGGCAAGGTTTCCGGAGCACACCGCCATGAACACCACCAGCACCACCATCGATTTCACCTCGTTCCTCAAGCTGATGGCGCACCAGAAGGCGTCGGATCTTTTCATCACCGCCGGCATGCCGCCGGCGATCAAGGTCAACGGCAAGATCTCGCCCATCACCCAGACCCCGCTCACGCCGCAGCAGAGCCGCGACCTGGTGCTCAACGTGATGACCCCGGCGCAGCGCGAAGAGTTCGAAAAAACCCACGAGTGCAACTTCGCCATCGGCCTGTCGGGCGTGGGCCGGTTCCGCGTGAGCTGCTTTTACCAGCGCAACCAGGTCGGCATGGTGCTGCGTCGCATCGAGACGCGCATTCCCACCGTGGAAGAGCTGAGCCTGCCGCCGATCATCAAGACGCTGGCGATGACCAAGCGCGGCATCATCCTGTTCGTGGGTGCGACCGGTACCGGCAAGTCGACTTCGCTGGCGGCGATGATCGGTTACCGCAACCTGAATTCGACCGGCCACATCATCACCATCGAAGACCCGATCGAATTCGTGCACAAGCACGAAGGCTGCATCATCACCCAGCGCGAAGTAGGCATCGACACCGACAGCTGGGAAGCGGCGCTGAAGAATACCCTGCGCCAGGCCCCGGACGTGATCATGATCGGCGAAGTGCGTACCCGCGAAGGCATGGACCACGCCATCGCGTTCGCCGAAACCGGTCATCTGGTGCTGTGTACCCTGCATGCCAACAATGCCAACCAGGCAATGGACCGCATCATCAACTTCTTCCCGGAAGACCGCCGCAACCAGCTGTTGATGGATCTGTCGCTGAATCTCAAGGGCGTGGTTGCCCAGCAGCTGGTCCCCTCACCGGATGGCAAGTCGCGCAAGGTGGCGATGGAAATCATGCTGGGCACCCCGCTGGTGCAGGATTACATCCGCGATGGCGAGATCCACAAGCTCAAGGAAGTGATGAAGGAGTCGGTGCAGCTGGGCATGCGCACCTTCGACCAGAGCCTGTTCGAGCTTTACCAGGCCGGAGAGATCAGCTACGAAGATGCGCTGCGTTACGCCGATTCGCAGAACGAAGTGCGCCTGCGCATCAAGCTTTCGCAGGGCGGCGATGCGCGGACGCTGTCGCAGGGCCTGGACGGCGTGGAGATTTCCGAAGTCCGCTGAAGCCGCGGGCGCGGAACCAGGCGCGTTCGGTGAACTGCCGGCGCGCCTTTGTTGCAAGTGGTGTTTCAAGGGGCCGGCACCGCGCCGGTGACACTGCCAATGATGAGAATGCACATGGAATTGCATGATCCCTACCGCGCACCGGCGACCATCCCGATGCCACCTGCTTTGCCCGGCGCGCTTCCGCAGTCCCAGGCGCGGGCGATTTCCGATGCGGCCGAGTACTACTCGCCGTCTACGCTGAAAATGGTGCTGCTTTCACCCACCACGCTCGGGCTGTACCCGCTGTACTGGTTCTGGCGGAACTGGCAGGCGATCAAGCGCGAGACCGGCGGCGACCAGTGGCCCTGGGCGCGCGCGCTGTTCTCGCCGATCTGGTCGTTCTTCTGCTTCCGCGACCTGAGTGACGCGGCCAGCAGCCGACGCCGCGAGCTGGCCTTCGCCCCTGGGCTGTTGGCGTTGACCTATTTCCTGCTCAACTTCGCCAGCCGCCTGCCCAACGCCGGCTGGCTGCTGGCGCTGTTCACCTTCGTACCGCTGCTGCCGGTCAACAGCCTGCTGCGCCGCTACCACCACGACGAGCGGGTCGACATGGGGCGCATGGACCGGTTCAACGTCTGGCACATCCTGGTGATCATCGCCGGTGGCCTGCTGCTCCTGCTTGCCTTGATCGGGACCGTGGCCGAAAGCTGAGACGGGCAGATGGCGCCTGCGCACGCAGGCGCCATTGATGAATTGTGCTCATGACCAGCAGCGTTGCGGGCCGTCCAATCACCGGCCGTGGCGGGCGTATCGTGGGGCTCCCCACTGGAAGGAGCACCTCATGCAGACACGAACCCTTGGCAACAGCGGCCTGCGCGTTTCCGCGCTTGGGCTGGGCTGCATGGGCCTGAGCCACGCCTATGGCACGGCGCCCGAGGTGAGCGATGGCATTGCGCTGCTGCACGCAGCGGTGGAGCGCGGCGTGACCTTCTTCGACACCGCCGAGGTCTATGGCCCGTTCCGCAACGAGGAACTGCTGGGCCAGGCGCTGGCGCCGTACCGCGACCAGGTGGTCATTGCGACCAAGTTCGGGTTCAAGGAGGCCAATGCGGACCTGGGGCTGGACAGCCGCCCGGAGAACATCCGCGCCGTCTGCGAGGCCAGCCTGCAGCGGCTCAGGACCGACCGCATCGACCTGTTCTACCAGCACCGGGTCGACCCGAACGTGCCCATCGAGGATGTCGCCGGTACGGTCAAGGACCTGATCACGGAAGGCAAGGTAAAGCATTTCGGCCTGTCCGAAGCCGGCGAAACCAGCATCCGCCGCGCGCATGCGGTGCAGCCGGTGGCGGCGCTGCAGAGCGAGTACTCCCTGTGGTGGCGCGAGCCGGAGCAGAGCGTGCTGCCGGTGCTTGAAGAGCTGGGCATCGGCTTCGTGCCGTTCAGCCCGCTGGGACGTGGCTTTCTGACCGGGGCGATCACCGCCGATACCGAGTTCGCGCCGACGGATTTCCGTAGTTCGCTGCCGCGCTTTGCGGTGGAGGCGCGCCGCGCCAACCAGGCGCTGGTCGAAGCCATCGGTGCGATCGCCACGGCCCGCCAGGCGACCCCCGCGCAGGTGGCGCTGGCGTGGCTGCTGGCGCGCAAGCCCTGGATCGTGCCGATTCCCGGCACCACCAGGCTGCACCGGCTGGAAGAGAACCTGGCGGCGGTGGAGTTGACCCTGAACGAGGCGGACCTGCAGCAGATCGCCGCCGCGCTGGAGGGCATCGCCATCGTCGGCGACCGCTACAACGCCGAACGGCAGAAGCAGGTCACCCGCTGACGCGGGGCGCGCACACCCCACGGTCGTGCGCACCCCGGTAGGTGCCCACCGTTGGTGGGCACGGATGTCGATTTCGTCCGCTGACCAACGTCGTACCGGGTGAACTCCTCTGCAAGGAACAGGTCATGAGCGACAACACCCCGGTCAAAGGCCCCGCGTCGTACTTCCCGTCCATCGAAAAGACCTATGGGCAGCCAGTGGGACACTGGTTTGCCCTGCTGGCCACTCAGGGCGGGCTCGCGCACATGGCGCTGGTCACGTTCCTGAAGAGCCAGCATGGCGTGGGCCATGGCCACGCCAATGCATTGGTGGCGCATCATTTGAAGGACAGGACCGGCCGAACGGCGGGGTGAACCGATTTCACCTGCAACTGTCACGCGGATCGTGTCTAATACCGCTCCCCACGTGCTTGGCCCCACCCCCCATGTCCCTTGAATCCCTTGGCCCCGCGCCGTGCGACGACGCTGACGGCCATCTGGTCACCGCCGGCCCGCTGACCCCGCCGCCGGACAGCGCCGGCACCGTGGCCGATGCAAAAGCCCTGCGTCATTCGGTGGCCGAGGACGTACAGGGCATGATCCTGGCCACCCTGGTGGCCTCGCTGGGCCTGGCGATCTTTGCCAAGGGCGGGCTGATGATCGGCGGCATGGCCGGCCTGGCGTTCCTGGCCCACTACGCCTTCGGCTGGAATTTCGGCCTGGTGTTCGTGCTGGTCAACCTGCCGTTCTACTGGGTGGCGGTGCGGCGCATGGGCTGGGAATTCACCCTGAAGACCTTCGCCGCGGTCACCGCCTGCGGCGTGCTGACCGACCTGCTGCCGCGCTGGGCCGATTTCGCCCACATGAGCTCGCTGTATTCGGCGCTGGTGGGCGGCGCGCTGGCCGGGCTGGGCATCCTGTTCTACATCCGCCACCGCGCCAGCCTGGGCGGCATCGGCATCCTGGCGGTGTACCTGCAGCGTACCCGTGGCTGGAGCGCGGGCAAGGTGCAGATGTCGTTCGACACGCTGCTGATGGGCGTGGCGTTCTTCGTGCTCTCGCCTGACAAGGTGATGTACTCGGCAATCGGCGCGGTGGTGCTGAGCCTGGTGCTGATGTTCAACCATCGGCCCGGCAGGTACATGGGCGTCTGAGGGCATGGCGCCGGACACCGGTAGCGCCGGCCGTTGGCCGGCCCAGGCGGTGCCGCGGTATCAACGGGATTTCGCAGCCCACGGCGGCGGGATTTTTGCCAACTGCTTGTATACCGGGCAATCCTTTGCATGTGCGCCGGGCAGGTAGCCCAGGCTCATGAGGAATTCGCCGGTGATTTCGCCGCCGGTGAAGCGGAACGTCTTCTTGAACAGCTTCACCCAATCGGCCTTGTCGCGCGGGTGGTGCGCGTCCAGCCAGGCCGCGAAGCTGCCGTGGCTGGCGCGCAGCTGCTGGATCACCTGGGCGTTGTGGATGGCCGCATGCACCTTCAACCGGTTGCGGATGATCCCCGGATCGTTGAGCAGGCGCTCCACGTCGCGTTCGCCGTAGCCAGCCACGGTGTCCACATCGAACTGGCTGTACGCCGCGCGGAACCCCTCGCGCTTCTTCAGGATCGTTTCCCAGCTAAGGCCGGCTTGGTTGATTTCCAGCAGCAGGCGCTCGAACAGCTCGCGTTCGTCGCGCTGCGGGAAGCCATATTCGTGGTCATGGTAGTGACCGTGCACCGGATGTCCCGGTGCGATCAGGCAGTAGCCGCTCATGGGGTGTCGTCTTCAACGGGAGGTTGTTCGATGCCCAGTCTAGGCCCATCGCCGAGCGACAGCTGCGGCCAGCGTGCGGGATGTATCGTCAGGTTACCCCGGAGCAGCGGGTCGTACGCCGGGTCGCCCTGATACTCCGAGGGCATCGGGAATTCGATCTTGCCGGCGTCCGCCCAGTCCTTGCCCTCGCGCGCGTGCAGGCGGCATACCGCGCCGCCCCATGACGGCTCATGGCACAGCAGCACCTCGTCCACGCCATCGCCATCCAGGTCGCGGCGCAGCGCCACGCACCGCTCATCCATGCGCAGGCAGCTGCCGACGGTCACCGTTTCCGCCAACACCGCCTGCCACCACGCGGTATCCGGCGCCGACGAGCCCTTGGCCAGCTTCACCTGCTGCTGCAGCACCTTGAGGTCCTTGATGGTGTCGACATACTGCCCGTGGCTGCGCACCTGCGGATCCACGCTCAGCGCGTTGGCGATCAGGGCGTTGGCCCGTGGATCGGCGCTGAAGCGCGGGTCCTGCTGCAGTTCCTTCAGCGCCTCCACCCCGCGCCGGCCAAGGCCGGAGCGAAGGAGGAGGGCATCGTCGAGCTTGATCGCCGGCGCATCGGCCTGCAACCGGGCCATCTGGCTGGCCAGGCTGATCCGGATCGGGTCCAGCACCGGCGTATTGGCCAGCACCGCCGCGCCCAGCACCACCCAGCACATCCAGCGGTTGACCGGCTCGATCCGCTGCAGCCAGCGGCCGCGCTGGCGTACTGCAGCGATCGCATAACCCACCGCGTAGCCACACACCAGCAGCGCCGCCAGCAAGGCCCAGAAGCGCTCCAGGGTGACGCCGTACTGGCTGATGCGCAGCCCCATCGCATACAGCGCCAGTGCCGCATACACCGGCAGCGTGAGCAGGCTGGCCTCGACCAGCCGGCGCAGCCACGCCGGGTAAGGCGGCAGCTCGCTTTCGTGCTGGTACACCGCGTTGCTGAAGACGATCAGCAGCAGCACCAGGGCCAGCAGTACCGTGGCCGCCGAGCGCGTGCGCCACAGCGGTTCCAGGCCGGTGAAGGGCAGGCAGACCACGAAGATCACCGCGATGAACGCCAGCAGCGGCAGCAGGCCGCGCGCCACGGCAAACAGCACCTGGCGGATGACCTGGATGGCCCGGTCCTGGGTGCGCCCGATCAACACGCCGAACCCGAACAGCATGCCGGTGGCCAGCGCGATGAAGGCTTTTTCGCGGAACAGGTCGCGGAAGAAGTGGATGTCCACCAGGTCGAACAGCGCCGCCCACAGCCACAGCAGCATCCAGGTCAGTCCGGTGAAGCCCAGTGCCAGCGCAAGGGTCAGCCCGTTCTGCCAGGCGCGCTCGAACAGGGCTGCGTAGGTGGCGCGCCAATGTCCGTGCTGCAGCCGGAACTGCCACCACGGCAGCGCGACGAACACTGCGACGGCCACGCAGACGGAGAACGGCAACAGCAGCGGTGCCTGGCGCAGGTCGTCGGGCGTTCCACTCAGGTTCCAGCCGATCCAGCCGGCCATCGCCAGCACCACGGCCGAGGCCAGTGCCGCGTGCAGCCAAAGGCGGCGGTCGCGCATGTCCACCAGGGTCAGCGCAACGGCGGTGGGGACGCTCAGTACCCAGGTGTACCAGCACAGGCGCGTGCCGAACGCCTGGAACGGGCCGTGGTCGGCCGCTTCCTGCACCGCGTACAGCATCAGGCCCTGCAGCAGCGCGATCAGCACGATGGCGGCGCGCGAGGCAGGGGGTAGCGGCAACTGCGGGTTCATCGTGCTCTCCATGGCGTGCACACGTCCGTGACTGCACGCATCGTAGCCGAGGCTCACGCCCGTGTGCGGATGCAGCGGGTAGAATGGGCCCATGTCCACGTTGCCTACCTCCCTTGCCGATCACCTGCTGGTTGCGCTGCCGTCGCTGACCGATCCGACCTTCGCGCGCACCGTGAGCCTGATCTGCCAGCACGACGAAAAGGGCGCCATGGGCGTGCTGGTCAACCAGCCGTCCGAGTACACCCTGGGCGATGTGCTGGCGCAGATGGAAATCCAGACCGACGACCTCGTCCTGCGCGACCAGGTGGTGCTCAACGGCGGCCCGGTGCACCCCGAGCGCGGCTTCGTCATCCATGACGATGCGCGTGCGTGGGAATCGAGCCTGCAGGTGGGCAAGGGCGTGTACCTGACCACCTCACGCGACATCCTGGAAGCCATGGCCCGCGGCGAAGGCCCGCGCCATGCGCTGGTCACGCTCGGCTGTGCCGGCTGGACCGAGGGCCAGCTGGAAGGCGAGATCGCGGACAACAGCTGGCTGACCGTGCCGGCCGATGCCGAACTGCTGTTCGCCACGCCACTGGAGCAACGCTGGCAGGGCGCCGCCGCGCGGATCGGGGTGGACCTGTTCCGCTTGACGGACTACAGCGGCAATGTCTGAGCCGGCCACCATCCGCCGCGATGGAACCGTGCTCGGCTTCGATGTCGGCTCGCGGCGGATCGGGGTGGCGATCGGCAGTTCGTTCGGTACCCACGCCCGCGCCATCGCCGTGGTGGACGTGCACGGCAACGGCCCGGACTGGACCGCGGTCGAACGCCTGATCAAGGAATGGCGGCCCGATGGCCTGGTGGTGGGCGACCCGCTCACCCTGGATGGCCAGGACCAGCCCAACCGCAAGCGCGCGCAGGGCTTTGCCCGCCAGCTGCGGGAACGTTTCAAGCTGCCGGTGGTGCTGATCGACGAGCGTTCCAGCTCGGTCGAAGCGGCCCGCCGGTTCGCCGTCGAGCGTGCCGAAGGCCGCAAACGGCGCCGCGATGCGGCCACGCTGGATGCGGTGGCCGCCGCGGTGATCATCGAACGCTGGCTGTCCTCGCCGGACGATGCCACCCCCGTTTCCTGACCCCCAGACTCTGCCCATGACCGCCTCGCAACTCGATTCCGACGGACGCCTGCGCCACCTGCTGACCCTGGAAGGTCTGCCCCGCGAAACCCTGCTGCAGCTGCTCGACCGCGCCGGCCAGATCCGCGACGCGGCGGTCGGCCGGGTCGGCAACAAGCGCCACGTGCTGGGTGGGTCGGCGGTGTGCACGCTGTTCTTCGAACCCTCCACCCGCACCCGCAGCTCGTTCCAGCTGGCCGCGCAGCGGTTGGGTGCGGACGTGCTGAACTTCGATGCCTCCACCTCGTCCACGCGCAAGGGCGAAACCGCCTGCGACACGCTGAAGAACCTGGAAGCGATGGGCGTGCGTGGCTTTGTGGTGCGCCACCCGGATGACGGCGCCGTGGCCGAGCTGGCCGCTGCGGCGGGCGAGGGCACCGCGCTGATCAACGCCGGCGACGGCCGCAGCGCGCACCCGACCCAGGGGCTGCTGGACATGCTGACCCTGCGCCAGGCCAAGGGGGGTGATTTTTCGAAGATGAAGGTGGTGATTGTCGGTGATGTGAAGCACTCGCGCGTGGCCCGCACCGACCTGCATGCCCTGCGCACGCTCGGCGTGGGCGAGATCCGCGTGTGCGGCCCGCAGTCGCTGCTGCCGGAAGATGAAACGCTGAAGGGCTGCATCGTCGGCCAGGATTTCGACCAGATGCTGGAAGGCGTCGATGCACTGATGATGCTGCGCCTGCAACGCGAGCGCATGGAAGAAGGACTGGTGCCCTCGATCGAGCAGTACCACGCGCAGTACGGCCTGAACGCCGCGCGCCTGAAGCGCGCCGGCCAGGAGGCGGCCGTGCTGCACCCGGGCCCGATCAACCGCGGCGTGGAGGTCACCGACGAGGTCGCCGACGGCCCGCAGTCGTGGGTGCTGCGCCAGGTCGCCAACGGCGTGGCCGTGCGCATGGCGGTGCTGGAAACGTTGTTGGGGTGATCCGTGGAGGTACGCGACGACCTTCAGCCGTCGCGTAGTGCGATCACCGACGTTGCGCGAACAGCCATTCCCACATCGCGGCATCCGCGTAGGTCGCGTCCCAGGCGTTGTGGTTGCCCTGCGGGTACTCGGTGTAACGCATGTCGCGGGCGCCGGCGGCATCGAACGCTGCCTTCAATTTCCTGTCGTCGGCGGGCAGGACCACGTCGTCCAGGGCGCCATGGAACATCCAGATCGGCGTGGCCTTCAGGCGCGCGGCCATGGCGGCATACGGATCGGCTTCGTCGGCCACCGCTTCGACGAACAGCGTGGCACGTACCGCGCGCGGTGCCAGCACCGCGCCGCATACCGGCACGAGCGCGGCGAACCGGTCCGGATGTTCCAGCGCGATGTTCCAGCTGCCATAGCCACCCATCGACATGCCGGTCAGGTACTGGCGCGCGGGATCGGCGCCGAATTCGGCGATGGTGGCGTCCAGCGCGGCCAACGCGATGCGGTTGTTGATACCTGCCCACTCTTCGTCTTCCGGCACCTGCGGCAACACCACCAGCGCGGGGAAGTCGCGGGCATGCGCGCGCAGGTATGGCCCCACGCCGGCCTGGGTCTGCTTGCGGCCATCGCTGCCACGCTCGCCCGAGCCGTGCAGGAACAACACCACTGGCAGGGAACCGCGCTGGGCCTGCGCATCGCGCGGCACGAACACCTGGTAGCGCGATTGGCGCCCGTCCACGGTCACCGTCCGCTTGACGAACTGCCCGCTGTCGGAGGTACGCCCCGATGCGACGCCGCTCAACGCAAGCATCGCCAGCACCGCCAGCCACCACCATCCGCCCGCCCGTCGTGCCATCGCCTGTCCCTCGCTGGAATCGTTTCCAGTCTAGGCGTCGAGACACCACTGGACATCTTGCAGTGCATCAGTCCGGGCGCGGTACCGAGGCCAGGATCTCCAGTTGCTCGATTGCCTCGGGATGGCCCTCGGCGGCAGCGGCCTGCACCTGGGCCAGGCTGGGGTGAAGCACCAGCAGGACCGGATTCTCGCACTGCGGGCAGTCGAACTCGGCCTCGTCCTCATGCAGCTCCATGCTCATCTGGCGCGCGCTGCCCTGCCATTCGCAGGCGGGGCAGGTGTGGATCTGGTCGCGCCAGCCGGCAGCGAAGTAGTTGTCAAGGGTCAGGGCCATGTCGGTGAACCAGTCAGTGCAGCAGGATCAGGGTGGCCAGGCCCAGGAAGCTGAAGAAGCCCATGACGTCGGTGACTGCGGTGACCACCACGGTGCCGGCCACGGCCGGGTCCACGTTCATGCGCTTGAGCAGCAGTGGCAGCAGCACGCCGGCCAGCGCCGCCGCACAGAAGTTGATGATCAGCGCCAGGGTGATCACCAGCGACAGCAGGAAGCTGTGGAACCACAGGTAGGCAATGATGCCGACCACGGTGCCGATCAGGGTGCCGTTGATCAGCGCCACCCGCGACTCCTTCCACAGCAGGATGCGCGCGTTGCTCTGGCCCACCTGGCCCAGCGCGATGCCGCGCACCATCAGGGTCAGCACCTGCACCGCGGCGTTGCCGCCGACGCCGGCCACGATCGGCATCAGCACCGCCAGCGCGACCACCTTCTGCAGGGTCAGTTCGAACTGGCCGATCACCGTGGCCGCCAGGAAGGCGGTGCACAGGTTGATGCCCAGCCACACCACGCGACCGCGCACGGCGCGTTTGATCGGCGAGAACAGGTCTTCCTCTTCGTCCAGGCCGGCCGCGCCCAAGGCCTGGTGCTCGGCCTGCGAACGGATGATGTCGACCACGTCATCGATGGTGATGCGGCCGAGCAGGATGTTGTTGTCGTCCACCACCGGCGCGGACACCCAGTCGTGATCGGAGAACTGCCGGGCCACTTCGTCGGCGCTCTCGCCCACATCGATGGCCGGCTGCTCGTCGTCGATCAGCCGGTTGATCGGGGTGTTGTCCTCGTGGGTGACCAGCGAGGCCAGCGACAGCCGGCCCAGGTACTGGTGGCGGCGGCTGACCACGAACAGGTGGTCGGTGTGGTCGGGCAGTTCGCCGCGCAGGCGCAGGTAGCGCAGCACCACGTCGACGTTGACGTCGGCGCGCACGGTCACCACGTCCGGGTTCATCAGGCGGCCGGCGCTGTCCTCCGGGTAGGACAGCACCTGCTCAAGCCGCTCGCGGTTCTCGCGGTCCATCGACTTGAGCACTTCGTCGATGACCGTATCAGGCAGGTCTTCGACCAGGTCGGCCAGGTCATCGATGTCCAGGTCTTCGACCGCGGCGATGATTTCGTCCGGGTCCATGTCGGCCAGCAGGCTTTCGCGCACTTCCTCGCCGACGTGGACCAGCACCTCGCCGTCGTCTTCCGGGTCGACCAGTCCCCACACCACTTCGCGCTTGCCCGGCGGCAGCGATTCCAGCAGGTTGCCGATTTCGGCCGGCGCCAGCGTATTGACCAGCCGGCGCACCGGACCCAGCCGCCCGCTGTCCAGTGCATCGGACAACAGTCGCAACTGGCGCGCCGTCTTGTCGTGGCGTACGGCTTCGGCCATGCACAGCTCCCGCGGCAAAAGAAAAAAGGCCGCTATCCCGGACAGGATGCGGCAGAGGGGGTGGTCACCGCGTCATTATCGCTTGGATGGATGACAATCCGGTAGGTCAGCACGTCACGACCAACGGTCGTGACCTACCGGGCTGTTCATTACGTCACGACCAACGGTCGTGACCTACCGGGCTGTTCATTACGTCGCGACCAACGGTCGTGACGCGCCGGCCGTTCATTGGTGTGTGTCGATCCAGCGCTCGATGCCGCGCCGGTCGCGTGCGGCCAGCAGCTTGGGGGCGGCCGCCTGCAGCGCGGACAGGTCGCTGTCGCGCACCGCGCGGCGTACTTCCAGCAGTGTGCCGGGGTGCAGGCTGAACTCGGTCAGGCCCAGCGCCAGCAGCATGCGGGTCATGCGCGGGTCGCCGGCGATTTCGCCGCATACCGCCACCGGTACGCCGTGCTCGCGGCCGGTACGCAGGATGTGGGCCAGCAGGCGCAGCACCGCCGGGTGCAGTGGCGAATACAGCTCGCCCACCGCTTCGTTGTTGCGGTCGGCGGCGAGCAGGTACTGGACCAGGTCGTTGGTGCCGATGGACAGGAAATCGACCAGATCGATGAAGCTCTCCAGCGCGATCGCCGCCGCCGGTACTTCGATCATCGCCCCGAACGGGATGTGCTCAGCCATTTCATGGCCTTCTGCGCGCAGCAGCTCGGCCTGTTTGTTCAAACGCCGCCGCACCGCCAGCAGCTCCTCACGGGTGCTGACCATCGGCAGCAGGATGCGCAGTTTGCCGTAGGCCGAGGCGCGCAGGATCGCGCGCAGCTGGGTATCGGCCACCTTCGGCCGGGCCAGCGACAGCCGCACCCCGCGCAGGCCCAGCGCCGGATTTTCTTCGTTGCTCAGGGTGAGCCCGGTGCGGTCGGCCTTGTCCGCGCCCAGGTCCAGGGTGCGGATGGTCACCGGCCGCCCGCTCATGCCCAGCGCGGCGTCGCGGTAGGTTTCGAACTGCTCCTGTTCATCGGGCAGCTCATCACGCTGCAGGAACAGGAATTCGGTGCGGTACAGGCCCAGCCCGTGCGCGCCCAGCGCATGCGCCTCGGTCACGTCTTCGCGCGATTCGGCATTGGCCAGCAGGGCGATGTCGATGTTGTCGCGGGTGCGGCTGGGCTTGCTGCGCAGGCGGCCCAGCTCGCGCTGTTCGCGGGCCTGGTCGCGCAGGCGCGCGCGGTAATCGCGCAGGTCCGGCGGCAAGGGGTTGACGGTAATCTGGCCGGTGCTGCCGTCGATGCCCAGCACGTCGCCGTCGGAGATCTTCTGCAGCAGGTTGGGAACGTTGACGATCAGCGGCAGGTGCAGGCTGCGCGCCAGGATCGCGCTGTGCGACAGCGCGCTGCCGGCGGCGGTGACGATGCCGACCACACCGTGCGCCTGCAGCTGGGCCAGCTCGGAGGGCGCGATGTTGTCGCACACCAGGATTTCCCCGGCCAACCCCTTCACGTCCGGCGGGCGCTTCTGCAGGAACGCGTGGATGCGTCCGATCACGTGGTCCAGGTCGTCCATGCGGCTCTTTAGGTAGGCATCGTCCATGCCATCGAAGACCTTGGCCAGGCGGTCGCGCTGCACGCGCAGCGCATAGCCGGCGCTGTACGGACCGCTGCGGATCAGCTCATCCAGGCCGAACAACAGCTCCGGGTCATCCAGCAGCAGTGCGTGCAGGTCGAGGAATTCACCTGCTTCCTGGTTCAGTGCGCCCTGCAGGCGCTGGCGCAGGTCGTGCATTTCGGCGCGGGCCGCATCCACGGCCTGGTGCAGGCGCTGCAGTTCGGCCGCGACCTGGGCCGGGGCGATGCGCTGCTCGGCCACTTCCAGTGCATGGGGCAGGCGCACCCGGGCACGACCCAGGGCATTGCCACGCGAGGCCCCGTGGCCGGCCAGCAGCAGGGCACCGGACGCGGTCCGTGCCAGTGTGCTGGACCCCGGTCGCGACGATGGCCCCGGCATGCTCAGCTGTCCTCGTCGAAGCGTCGCTCGAACAGGGCCACCACGTCATCCATGGCGGCCGCTTCGTCTTCGCCGCTGATGCGCACGGTGACGGGAGTGCCCTGGGCGGCGGCAAGCAGCATCACACCCATGATGCTCTTGGCGTTGACCTCGCGGCCACGCGCTATCAGGGTGACGTTGCTCTTGTACGCGGACAGCAGCTGCACCAGCTTTGCAGTGGCGCGGGCATGCAGGCCCAGGCGGTTGGATACGGTGAGTTCACGTTCAAGCATCGTCGACAATCGCTCCATTGCGAGTGCCCGCCGCCGCAGTGGCGGGCAGTTGATCCAGTCCCTGTTCCGGATAATTCATCACTCGCAACAACATCGGCAGGCTCAGCGCCGAGACCCGGCGTGCCGGGGTGCCCAGGCGGGCCAGCTGCGCTGCCAGATTGCTCGGGCTGGCGCCATACAGGTCGGTCAGGATCAAAACGCCCTCACCACTGTCGACCCGCCGCAGGGCGGCCGAGGCGAGCGGGAGCAGGGCATCCATGTCTGCGTCGAACGGTACTTCGAAAGCTTCGGTCTTCAGCGGCAGGTGCCGCAGGAGCCGGGTCGCCACGTCCAGCAGGGACGTACCGACGCCGGGATGCGTTACAAGGAGAATGCCACAGGTCATTGCCGAACGTTAACATCCCAAGATGAATTGGGGATACACCCGTTTGCAACGGACCGTTGGTCCGTTGGCCGTGATCAATCCAGCTCGCGGTGGAACGTGGCCACTTCCGGCCAGCCCTGGTCACGGGCGTGCCGGGCCAGCCGCTCGGCCAGGTATACCGAGCGATGCTTGCCGCCGGTGCAGCCAAAGGCCACGGTGACGTAGCTGCGGGTGTCGTTGCCCAGCCGCGGCAGCCACGTATCGAGGAAATCCACCAGCTGCTCCACGTATTTCTGCACGTCCGGCTGGGTATCCAGATAATCGCGTACCGGCGCCTCGCGGCCCGACATCGGCCGCAGCTCCGGGTTCCAATGCGGGTTCGGAAGGACCCGGGCGTCGAACACGAAGTCGGCCTCGGCCGGCACGCCGCGCTTGTAGGCGAACGATTCAAACAGCAGCGACAGCTTGTTGCCGTGGCTCAGGGCGAACTCGGTCACCACCCTGCGGCGCAGCTGATGCACGTTGAGGGCGGTGGTGTCGATCACCGCATCGGCGGCGCGGCGCAGTGGCGCGGTCAGTTCGCGCTCGCGTGCGATCGCTTCGGGCAGGGACAGTCCCAGCTGGCTGAGCGGGTGGCGGCGGCGGGTGTCGGCGTAGCGTTTGAGCAGGGCCTCATCGGTGGCATCGAAGAACAGCAGCTGCGCGTCGAGCCCGGCCGCCTTGGCGTCTTCGCGCCAGTGCGAGAGCTGGCTCAGGTCGCTCTGGCCCCGCACGTCGATGCCCACCGCCAGCCGGCGCGGGGCGGCGGCATCGTGGCCGGCCAGCAGGCTGCGCACGAAGTCCGGCAGCAGGTTGATCGGCAGGTTGTCCGAGCAGTAATAGTCGAGGTCTTCGAAGGTCTTCAACGCCACCGTCTTGCCGGAGCCGGACAGCCCGCTGACGATGATCAGGGTGGCGGCGGTGGGTTCGGCGGCGGCGTTCATGGGGTGCGGCGTTCCAGCAGGTTGCTGTGGCGGGCGATGAACATCGCGGCCGGGTCGATGCCCTTGGTGCGCAGGATGTGCAGCCGGGTGGCCGCCTCGGTCAGCACCGAGAGGTTGCGGCCGGGCATCACCGGCAGGGTGATCAGCGGCACGTCCAGGTCCAGCACGTGGCGGGTGCCGGAATCGCCGGTCAGGCGCTCGTAACCATGGGGGGTGGGTTCGGTCATGGGCTTGGTCAGGTGCACGATGAGCCGAAGGTACTTGTTCTTCTTTACCGCTGTGTCACCGAACATCTCGCGCACGTTGAGCACGCCCAGCCCGCGCACTTCCAGCAGGTCCTGCAGCAGCTCGGGGCAGGTGCCGTCGAGCACGTCCGGGGCGATCTGGGTGAATTCGGGGGCGTCGTCGGCTACGAGGCGGTGGCCGCGGCTGAGCAGCTCCAGTGCCAGTTCGCTCTTGCCCGAGCCCGCTTCGCCGGTGATCAGCACGCCGATGGAGTAGATCTCCATGAATACGCCGTGCAGGATCACCCGTGGCGCCAGGGTCCGGGCCAGGTGGTAGGAGAGGTGGTTGAGCAGTTCATGGCCGCGCTTGGGCGAGATCCACAGCGGGGTCTGCGATTCGTCGGCTGCCGCGCGCAGGTCTTCCGGGCACGGCTGGTTGCGGGTGATCACCAGCGCCAGCGGGTGCGACTGCATGATCCGTTCGATGGTTTCCCAGCGCTGGCGCGAATCCAGCGAATCCAGCCAGGACAGCTCCTCGGTGCCCAGGATCTGCACCTTGTTGGGGTAGATCGCGTTGAGATAACCGGCCAGCGACGGGCGCCGCGAGACGGTGTTGCCGGCCTCCAGTTCGCGCCGCTCGCCTTTCTGCCCGGCCACCCAGCGCAGGCTCAGACGGTCACGCTGCTGTTCGAACAGTTCACGCGCGGTGATGCTGGTATTCATGCGGCACTCGCCGGCGGGGGGAATTCGATCACCTGGCGCAGTGCCGCCGCATCGCGCGCTTCGCGCAGCGCCTGGCGGATGGCCGGCTCGGAAAACAGCTCGGCCAGCTCGGACAGCAGCATCAGGTGTTGATGGGTGTAATGGCTGGGCACAGCGATGGCGAACACCAGGTCCACCGGTTCATCGCCGCCGAAGTCCACCGGCGTCTCCAGCCGCAGCAGCGCCCCGCGGGGGCGTTCCAGCAGTGGCGCGCGGCCGTGCGGAATGGCGATGCCGTGGCCGATCGCGGTGCTGCCCAGGGTCTCGCGCTCGCGCAGGTTCGTGTAGAGCAGTTCGGCATTGGCTTCGCGGCAGGCCAGCAGCCGGGCGGCCGCCTTGAGGACACTGTCGCGGTCGGCGGCCGGCAGCACCTGGGTGCGCACGGCCGCCAGTAGATCAGTCAAAGGCATGGAAAAGGGGAAGCGGGGCGTCAGGCGTCATTGTCGCCCAAGGGAGCCGGAACCGGGGCATGCTGGTGCTTTTTCTCCTTGTGCTTGATCACCAGCCGATCCAGCTTGTCGGCGAGCACATCGATGGCCGCATACATGGTCTGGCCGTTGGCCTCGGCGTGGAGGGTCTGGCCTGGGATGTTCACGCTGGCGTCGACGTGGTGGTCGGGCTTCTGAAGCTTCAGTGTGACCCGCGCGTCGCAATGCTGATCGAAGTGCTTGCCGATCCGGGCCAGCTTCTCCTCTACGTAGGAATGCAGGGCCGGGGTGACTTCGACATCTTTGCCAAACGTTTCGATGCGCATCGGGTTTCTCCTTTGTTCGGATGAGCCAATGAACCTTGCCGCCAGGCGTGTGAGCGTCAGGCGATGCGTACTCGTTCGTGCGAGGCGGAAATGTTCATGGCTTCACGATACTTCGCCACGGTGCGGCGCGCCACCGGTATTCCGGAGGTCTTGAGCAGGTCAGCCAGCTTGGCGTCAGAAAGCGGCTTGCGCGGGTTCTCGTCGTCGATCAGGCGCCGGATCATGGCCTGGATGGCGGTGCTGGACGCCTCGCCGCCGCTGTCGGTGTCGATCCCCGAGGCGAAGAAGGCGCGCAGCGCCAGGGTGCCGCGCGGGGTGCGCACGTACTTGCGGGCGATGGCCCGGGAAATGGTCGACTCGTGCAGGCCCAGTTCTGCGGCGACCTCGCGCAGGGTCAGCGGCCGCAACGCCTGCGCGCCGAACTCCAGGAAGGCGGCCTGCTGCTGCAGCAGGCAGCGCATGACCCGGAGCAGGGTCTCGCCACGGGCCTCCAGGCCCTTGAGCAGCCAGCGCGCCTCCTGCAGGTGGGTGCGCAGGTAGCCGGCGTCGCTTTCGCCACAGCGGCGGATCATCTGCTCATAGCCGCGGTGGATGACCACCTTGGGCCCGGCATGGCCGGCCAGGGCGGCCCGCCAGCTGCCGTTCTGGCGCCAGACCACGCAGTCGGGCACCACGTAGCTGTCGTGGGCCAGCTCGCCGATCTGGGTGCCCGGGCGCGGGTCCAGCGAGCGCAGCAGCTGCACGGCGATGTCCACCGCCTGCACCGGCTCGCGCAGTTCATGGGCCATCCCGGCCACGCCGCTGCGCGGCAGGCGCTCCAGCGGGCCGTCGGCAATGCGCCGGGCCAGGGCCAGGCCGGGGGTCTGCGGGTCGAGCACGTCCAGCTGCAGCTGCAGGCATTCGCCCAGGCTGCGCGCGCCCACCCCGATCGGGTCGAAGCGCTGGATCTGGTGCAGCACGGTGAGGATTTCGGCTTCGTCGGCATGAATGGCCGGAAGCAGGGTTTCGGCGATGGCCGACAGTGGTTCGCGCAGGTAACCGTCGTCCTCGAAGGCGTCGATCAGCGCAGCGCCGATGCTGCGGTCACGCCGCGACAGGTGCGACAGATGGAGCTGCCACAACAGGTGATCGGCCAGGCTTTCGGTTTCGGCCACGCGTTCGGCGGCGCTGCCGTTGTCATCATCGTCGAACGAACCGCCGCTGCTGCCGCTGCTCCAGTCGCCTTCGCCCGGCGCCCAGTCGTCGGCACCGGAGAGGGCGGGGTCGCTGTCGCCGCCAGCATCGCGTTCGGCTGCCTCGGGCGGGCGCTCGTCGCTGTCCGTTGCGGCATCCAGGGTCGGTTCGGCATTTTCGGCCCAATCCAGCAGCGGGTTGGTTTCCACCGCCTCGGCGATTTCCAGTTCCAGTTCGGCGCTGGACATCTGCAACAGCTTGATGGCCTGACGCAGCTGCGGCGTCATGACCAGTTGTTGTCCCAGCGATGTCTGCAGCCGTGCTTTCATGCCTGTGCCGAACGGAGGGAAGGCGCTGCAGCGGCCGGCGGTCAGAGCTTGAAGGTCTCTCCAAGGTACACGCGGCGGACGTCTGCGTTTTCCAGGATCGCGTCTGGTGACCCCTGCGCCAGCACGCTGCCTTCGTTGAGGATATACGCGCGGTCGCAGATTCCCAAGGTTTCGCGCACATTGTGGTCGGTGATCAGCACCCCGATGCCACGCTGCTTGAGGTGGGTGACGATGCGCTGGATCTCACCCACCGAGATCGGGTCGACGCCGGCAAACGGCTCATCGAGCAGGATCAGGCGCGGCTTGGCGGCCAGCGCACGGGCGATTTCACAGCGGCGGCGTTCGCCACCGGACAGGCTGGCGCCCAGCTGGTCGGCCACGTGATTGATCTGCAGCTCGTCCAGCAGCGAATTCAGCTCCTTTTCGCGCCCGGCCTTGTCCAGGTCCTCGCGCAGTTCAAGCACCAGGCGCAGGTTGTCGGCCACGGTCAGCTTGCGGAATACCGACGGCTCCTGCGGCAGGTAGCCCACGCCCTGCTTGGCGCGGGTGTACATGGGGTCGGCGGTGATGTCCTTGCCGTCCAGCACGATGCTGCCGGCGTCGGCTTCGACCAGGCCCACGATCATGTAGAAGCAGGTGGTCTTGCCGGCACCGTTGGGGCCGAGCAGGCCCACCACTTCACCGGCTTCCAGGGTCAGCCCGAATTCCTTGACGACTTCGCGCTGCTTGTAGCGCTTGCGCAGACCTTTGGCGACGAGCATTACTTCCTGCTCCCGGCGGTGGGGACGGTGGCCTTGGCCGGGGCAGCGGCCGGCTTGGCGGCCGGGGCGGCACCCTTGTTCTTGGGCGGGATGACGGTGCGCACGCGCTGACCGTCGCCGCCGCTGTTCATCTGGCCGGTGGCGGTGTTGTAGGTCATCGTGCCACCCGAATTGGTGCCCTGCGCGCTCTTGACCGTGTAGTTGCCAGTGAGCACGATGATTTCCTTCTTGATGTCGTAGTCGATCTTGTCGGCCTGGGCTTCCATCCAGGTGCCGTCATCCAGCTGCTGTTTCATCTTGGCCTGCTTGCCGGTGAACACCGCACGCACCGCTTCACCGTCCTTCATGTGGATGTCGGCCTGGGCGGAGCGGATGTCGAGCGTGCCCTGGGTGATGGTGACGCCGCCCGACAGGGTGGTGACGCCATCGCCGACCAGCGTTCCGGACTGTGCGCCGGCGTCGATGGTCATTTCCTGGTTGCGGTCGGAGGTCTTGGCCTGCACGCCGACGGCGGGCACCATCAGGCTGAGGGCGAGTGCAACAGCGTGGAGGGTTTTCATGACGTGGGGCTTTCCTGCCAGATTCGGGGAGACGGCCAGGGCCGTTGTTGAAGTGTGGTGGCGCATCACTGACGGGGCGTGTAACGGCTCTTGACCTGGCTCAGGAACTGGTAGGTCTTGTCGCTGGAGTTCAGCGCGAAGCCGACGCCGGACTGGACCATGCCCGGTCGGGTCAGGGTCACCAGACCGTCGGAGGTGGCGCGGTTTTCCTTCGGGAACACGTCCAGCTGCTCGGTGCGGAACGTGGTCGGTGGAATGCTGGGCACGCGCGGGCTGTCGCCGCTGACGTTGCCGGTCAGCCGCAGCTTGTCGCCGGTGGCGCTGACCCAGCCGGTGTCGCTGCGAAGTTCCCAGTGGTTGCCGTCGCGGTCGGGCAGCAGGAACAGCGGGGTCTGGATGGTCATGGTCTCGTCGCTGCGGGTGCGTTCCAGCAGCGGCGCGCGCAGGGTCGTCGATTCGCGGCCCTGTTCGTCCAGCGCGATGATCTGGAAATCGTGCAGCACGTAATCCTTGCTGGCATCGTCGCCAGCGACGATCTCGGCCTTGTCGCGATTGCGCAGCAGCGACCAGCCGCTCAGCAGTGCGGCGACCAGCAGCAGGCCACCCAGTGCGGTTCGCCAGTTCATGCCCCGAACCCCGCCAGGACCGCATCCACGTGGCCTTGGGCGGCCAGCAGCACGTCGCACAGCTCACGCGCCGCACCCCGGCCACCATCGGCACGCGTCTGCCAGTGCACGCGCTCGGCAATCCAGGGGTGGGCATTGGCCGGCGCCACCGCCAGCCCGACCGCGCACAGCGGGGCCAGGTCGGGCAGGTCGTCGCCCATGAAGGCGACCTGGTCCAGGCCGATGCCGTGCTGGTCGCACAGGGCGCGCACGCTGGCGAGCTTGTCACCGACCGCGATCTGGGTGTCGATCCCCAGGTCCGCGCCGCGCTTCTGCGCCGACAGGCTGTTGCGCGCGGTGATCAGCACGGGGTGGATGCCGTGCCGCTGCAGCAGTTTCAGGCCAAGTCCGTCCTGCACGTAATACGCCTTGCTCTCGTTGCCGTCCCGGTCGTAGTAGAGCCGACCGTCGGTGAGTGTGCCGTCCACGTCGAAACAGGCCAGCCGGATACGACCGGCAACGGCATGCAGGTGGGACGGGAAACCGGGCAACGGGGAGTAGGGCATCAGGAGTGCGGGTCAGCTGAATGGAGGAGTGTCACTGTGGTTTAAACCACCCGGGCCCGCAACAGGTCATGAATGTTGAGCGCGCCCACCGCGCGGCCCTCGCCATCGACCACGATCAGGCCGTTGATCTGCTGGGTTTCCATGACCCGTGCGGCTTCGACGGCCAGCTGGTCGGCGCCGATGGTGCGCGGGGTGCGGGTCATCACATCGACAATGCGCGCGCTGCGCACGTCCAGGTCGCTGTCCAGGGCGCGGCGCAGGTCGCCGTCGGTGAACAGGCCCACCAGGCGCTGGCCGGCATCGACCACGGCGGTCATGCCCAGCCGCTTGCGGCTCATTTCCACCAGCGCCTCGCTCAGGCTGGCGTTCTCGCCCACCTGGGGCAGCTCATCGCCGCTGTGCATCACATCGGTGATGTGCAGCAGCAGGCGCCGGCCCAGGCTGCCGGCCGGGTGCGAGCGGGCGAAGTCATCGGCGGTGAAGCCGCGCGCGTCCAGCAGAGCCACGGCCAAGGCATCGCCCATCGCCAGCGAGGCGGTGGTGCTGGAGGTCGGGGCCAGCGCAAGCGGGCAGGCTTCGGCCGGCACGCTCACGTCCAGGTGGACGTCGGCGGCCTGCGCCAGCGAGGAACCGGGGCGGCCGGTCATGGCGATCAGCCGGTTGCCCTGGCGCTTGAGCACCGGCAGCAGCATCAGCACTTCGTCCGATTCGCCCGAATAGGACAGGGCCAGCACCACGTCGGCCTCGGTGATCATGCCCAGGTCGCCGTGGCCGGCCTCACCGGGGTGCACATAGAACGCCGGGGTGCCGGTGGAGGCCAGCGTGGCGGCGATCTTGCGGGCCACATGCCCGGATTTGCCCATGCCGGTGGCTACCACCCTGCCGCGGCTTTCCAGCACCAGCTGGCAGGCCTGGCTGAACCCGTCGCCCAGGCGTTCGGCTACTGCCGCAAGGGCATCGCGCTCGATCTCGAACACGCGGCGGCCGCTGGCAACCAGCGCGGCCGGGTCGGCCGATGAGGGGGGCAGGGGCGATACAGCCATGCGGGCGCCACGCGGAAGAGTAGAATGAGCGCTCATTTTATTAGGAAAGCCCGTTGGACGCCGAGACCATCCGCAAATTGATCGAAGACGGCCTGCCGGGCGCCCGCGCGGACGTGCAGGGTGATGACGGCGTGCATTTCGAGGCCACCGTGGTCTGTGACGCCTTTGCCGGCAAAATGCCGCTGGCGCGCCATCGGATGGTCTATGCCACCCTGGGCGATCGGATGGGCGGGGCGATCCACGCGCTGGCGCTGAAGACCGTTACCCAGGCTGAAGCCAATCGGTAAGCCGACCAACGGTCGGCTTCTACCGGACACCTTTTTTCTCCTTATTTCCCGGATTCCATGGCCAAGATCGTAGTGACCGGCGGCAAGCCGCTGCACGGTGAAGTGAACATTTCCGGCGCCAAGAACGCCGTCCTCCCCATCCTGTGCGCGACCCTGCTCGCCGACGCGCCGGTGGAAATCACCAACGTGCCGCACCTGCACGACGTGGTGACCACGGTGAAGCTGCTCAGCGAGCTGGGTGCCAAGGTCACCATCGACCAGGGCACGCTGTCGCGCGGCAGCGCGATCGTGGTCGACCCGCGCCCGGTCAACCAGCATGTGGCGCCGTATGAGCTGGTGCGCACCATGCGCGCTTCGATCCTGGTGCTGGGCCCGCTGCTGGCCCGCTTCGGTGCGGCCGAAGTGTCGCTGCCCGGCGGCTGCGCGATCGGGTCGCGCCCGGTCGACCAGCACATCAAGGGGCTGCAGGCGCTGGGTGCGGAGATCGTGGTCGAGAACGGCTTCATCAAGGCCCACGCCAAGCGCCTGAAGGGCGCGCACTTCACCTTCGACATGGTCAGCGTGACCGGCACCGAGAACGTGCTGATGGCCGCCGTGCTGGCCGAAGGCACCACGGTGCTGGACAACGCGGCGATGGAACCGGAAGTCACCGACCTGGCGCACTGCCTGATCGCGCTGGGCGCGAAGATCGAAGGCCTGGGCACCGCCCGCCTGGTGATCGAAGGCGTCGAGCGCCTGTCCGGCGGCCGCCATGAAGTGCTGCCCGACCGCATCGAAACCGGTACCTTCCTGGTGGCCGCGGCGATGACCGGCGGCAAGGTCACGGTCAACCGCGCCCGCCCGAACACGATGGATGCGGTGCTGGCCAAGCTGGTCGAAGCCGGTGCGAAGATCGACACCACCGACGACAGCATCACCCTGGACATGCAGGGCAAGCGCCCGCGCGCGGTCAACCTGACCACCGCGCCGTACCCGGCGTTCCCCACCGACATGCAGGCGCAGTTCATGGCGCTCAACTGCGTGGCCGATGGCGTGGGCGTGATCAATGAAACGATCTTCGAAAACCGTTTCATGCACGTCAACGAACTGCTGCGCCTGGGCGCGGACATCCAGGTCGAAGGCCACACCGCAATTGTGCGCGGCGCGGAACAGCTCAGCGGCGCGCCGGTGATGGCCACCGACCTGCGCGCGTCGGCCTCGCTGATCCTGGCCGGGCTGATGGCCGACGGTGATACCACCATCGACCGCATCTACCACCTGGACCGCGGCTACGAGAACATCGAAGAGAAGCTGTCGTCGCTGGGCGCCACCATCCGGCGCATCGCATGATCCTGCGCGGCCAGTTCACCCGTCGCCGCAAGGCGCTGCTGATCCTGGTGCTGGTGGTGCTGGGCTGGCTGGGCTACGCCTGGTATGCCGACATCGCCATCACCCAGGGCCTGGAACAGCAGGACATGGACTGGGACGGCGATGGCGCGGTCAGCCGCACCGAGGTGCTGCAGGCGTTCTACGCGGTCGGGGTGACCACCCGTGTGGAAGGCAACCGCCATTGCCGTTCGTTCTACTGGCGCAAGACCGGTGAGCAGATCCGCGTGGACTGCAAGACGGTGTTCCAGGCCGAAACGCCGGCAAAATAAAAAAAAACGCCCGCATCGCGGGCGTTTTTTTGTGTATCGACCAACGGTCGATACCTACCGCCGATACCACCGGCCTGTATCAATGCCGGCGGTAGGTACCGACCGTTGGTCGGTACCGGGTGCATCATTTGAATGACTTGATGGTCAGGTCCAGCGCGTCCCTGCCGCCCTCGCGCTGCAGCAGCCGCGCCGGTACCGGGAAGTCCTTGACCACCCAGGCGATCAGTTCCTTGTTGCCGTCCACTCGTGACACCTTGGTGGCGTCGTAGGCCTTGCCGCCTACATTGACCTGCTCCTTGCCGATCACCTTGTAGGTCATCGGCTTGACCCGGCCTTCGTCGACCATGCGGTAGGTCAGCGGCTTGCCGGCGGCCAGGTCGCGGGCGATGGCCAGATTGATCAGCAGCGCGTCCATGTCGCCCGTTTTCAGGGTTACCGGTCCGGCACGGTCGGGCTTGATGTCGCCGGTCCAGGTCGCCTGGTTCTTCGTCCAGTCGTAGTTGGCCTGCACGTTGCGCTTCTTCACCAGCAGCACCGAGCTGTCCTTGCTGCTGAGCGGGCGCAGGCGGCCATTGGCCTCTTCAAACACGGTGTTCTGGCTGAGCGTGGCCATCGGGCTGCGCACGTCCAGGCTGTACGTCCATGTGTTGCCGTCGGCCTTGGCCAGGGTCATCGTGCCCGGGGCCTGCACGCCCATGTAGTTGGCCTGGTACTGCGCGGTGAACGGCTCCATCGCCGTGGCCGGCAGGCTGATGACGGCCAGGGCGCCGGCGGCGAGCCAGGTCAGCGGGCGGGTCGGAATGCTCATGCTCAAACTCCTTGGTATTCGATCAGGCGCAGATCGATCCGATCCTGACCGTCTTCGCGTTGCAGGATGCGCACCGGGGTGGGAACCCCATTGGCGATCCAGAGGATGGTTTCATCGTTGCCGCCGTTGGTGCGGTACACCCGCAGCGCGTTGTAGGACAGCTCGCCGACCTCGACGTTCTCGGTGGCGGATGCGGCCTGGTAGTCATGCTGGCGCACCCTGCCCATATCCGCATAACGGTAATGCATCTGCCCGCCCGGGCGCGCATCGCGCATGATCGCAAGATTCAGCAGCAATGCGCTCTGGTCGCCGGGCTGCAGCGGAACCGGCTGGGTGCGTTCCTTCTTCAGGTCGCCCACCCACTGTGCGGTACCGGCCTTCCAGTCATAGGTGCCGGTGACCTTCTTGCCGAGGAACAGGCCCTTGCGCACCGTCGCCTGGCTCAGCGGCACATAGGTGGTGCCGTGCTTCTCGAACACGGTGCTCTGTTCCAGGTTCAGGCCCAGCACGCTGGCAAAGCCGCGCCGGCCCACCACCTGCATGTCCACGCGCCACTGGTCGCCACCGGTATGGGTGACGCGCATGGTCGCATCGCCCGCTTCCTTGCCCTTGTACAGGGCCTGGTAGGTGGCCGTGAACGGCTCCAGCGGCGGCGCCTCCCAGGCACTGGGCGGTGGCAGCACCGGCAGGTCCGGCGGGGTGGGTTCCTGCGCCTGCGCGATCGCCACCGTGCACAGCAGGGAGGCAAGCAGCACCAGCGGTTTGGACAGAATGGTTTTCATGCGCGCGCGGAAGCGGGGGAAGGAGGAGGATGCCAGCGGCCGGGTCAGCGGCGCGTGTGCGCCGCCGTCAGGGGGTCAGCTGTCCGGCGCAATCTAGGCGCATGGGACTGAACAGGGGGTGGCCGTCAACGACCAGCTGACCGTCGCGTTCAGCTACCCGGCCGGCCACCAGCCACTGCAGGCTGGCGATCAGCAGCGGATGCTCCACCGCCAGCACGCGCTGGGCGAGCTGTTCGACGCTGTCGCCGGGCAGGACCGGCACCCGCGCCTGGGCCAGCACCGTGCCCGCATCCAGTTCGGGCACCACGAAGTGCACGCTGGCCCCGGCTTCGGCATCGCCGGCCTCCAGCGCGCGGGCGTGGGTGTGCAGGCCTTTGTATAGCGGGAGCAGCGACGGATGGATATTGACCAGCCGGCCGGCAAAACGCTGCACGAAGGCTTCGCCGAGGATGCGCATGTAACCGGCGCAGACCACCCAGTCCGGGGCAAAGGCGGCCAGCGCATCGCCAAGCGCGGCATCGAACGCGGCGCGGTCGGCGAACTCCTTGGGCGAACGCGCCCAGCGCTGCCCGGGCGCGACCTTATGCAGGGCCGAGGCGTCGGGCTTGTCCGACAGCACCGCCACCACCTCGGCGTCGAGCGTACCGGCGGCGATCGCATCGAGGATCGCCTGCAGGTTGCTGCCACGGCCGGAGGCCAGCACCGCGATGCGGCTGGGTGAACTCATTTCAGTACGTTCCGCTTCAGCAGCGGCCAGGTGAGCAGCGCGCCCACCGTGGCGAGCAGCATGTCCGCATGCGCGTCCCACAGGTCGCCCTGCTGGCCGTTGTACGACTCGGCCGCTTCGGGTGACAACATCAGGGCAATGCCCCATTCGAACCATTCGTAGACCAGGCTCGAACACATCACAGCCATCACTGCCAGCGCGAAGGCCTGTCCGATACGCAGTGTGGGCCAGGCGTGGCGCGTCAGCTGGGTCAGTGCCGGGGTGAAGCAGATGCCGTACAACAGGTGGATCAGGCGGTCGAAGTGGTTGCGTTCCCAGCCGAAGGCCGCGTTCGGCGACCAGTGCACCGCGGCCTGCAGCCATGCGTCGTAGGGCACGTTGGAATACAGCCAGCGCGCGGCGATGCAGTGGATCGCAATGAAGCCGCAGACGGCCGCGAACGCGCCGCTGCCCAGCGTCCAGCGCCGGTCCACCCACCACAGCGCAACCAGACCGATCACGGTGAGGCTGCTGTGCAGCCCTTGTTCGACCGGCCACATCGGCTGGATCCAGGTCAGCGCGAACAGCGCGAGCACGCCGACGAACGCCGCCTTCTTGGCCGGCGTCATGCGTCGCGCGCGGGGCAGGCTGGACCCTGGCAGGAGACTGCCGTCGCTCATGCCGCAACCGTACCGTCGGAATCCCTGAAGCTGGCCACTACTTCCGGGCGCATCAGCACGATCAACGCGTACACGCCCAGCGCGATGCCGAGCGCGCCGGCCAGGCAGGCCGCACCGGCGGCAATTTTGCACAGCTTGTGCGAACGGCGCTCGGCCATGCGCCGCGCGCCTAGGATGTTCAAGGTACCCAGCCCGGCGAAGATCGCGCCGGCGCCGACCATGATCGCCGCCAGCAGCGCCGGCTGGGCGTTGGGGTTGGCGCTGTTGCTTTCGCTGATGTAGCCGCCGGCGGCGCCCAGCACCAGGATCGGCACCAGCAGCAGTTCCAGCGCGCCCAGGATGTAGAACAGGATCTTCAGCGTATGCAGGTGCGAGGCGACCTGATGCGGTGTCCAGCCGCGCGGGACGTTCAGCGGCGGGGGCGTGGAAGACATCGGCAGGCCTCAGGCGTGGGCAGTGGGAGAAGAATCGAAGGCAACCTTGACCGCCGGCCGCAGCAGTACGATCAGGGTGAACACGCCAAGCACCGTGCCGAGCGGCATCAATACGCAGGACAGCGCGGCCACGACCAGGCACAGCGTATGCCGCTGCTGGCGGGCCAGGCAGCGCCCGGCGTAGGCCATGAAGGCGGCCAGGGTCAGCCCGCACAGGATAAGGATCGAGCCGATCCCGATGAACAGCCAGCCGAACAGCCGGGTCTCATCAGGCGACGCCGTCCCGCCATTGCTCTCGATGGGCATCGCGCCGCTCAGCGCGGCGATGCCGATGCCTACATGGATCAGCGGAAACAGCGAGAACAGCGCGGTGAGCCCGGCCACCACATAGTGGAAGATCGACAACAGCCGCAGATGCGACGCGTCTTCCACGGTCAGCGAGGGGGCGGGCGGGAGCGGTGCGTCCATGCAGGTCTCCTTGAGCGGTCAGCCGATCCGCACGCGTTCGGCGCCGTTGGCCTGGGTGACCTTGCCGATGGTCCACTGCGCCAGGCCCTGGGCTTCGACGGCGGCGGTCACGCCAGCCACCTGGTCCGCGGCGACGATCAGCACGAAGCCGATGCCGCAGTTGAAGGTGCGCCACATTTCGCTGTCGGCCACTGCACCTTCACGCTGCAGCCACTGGAACACCGGCGGCAGGGTCCAGGACGACGCGTCGATGTCCAGGCCCAGGCCCTCGGGCACCACGCGGATGATGTTTTCGGTCAGGCCGCCACCGGTGATGTGGGCCATGCCGTGGATGGCTGCGCCGTGGCTCTTGAGCAGGGCCAGGATCGGCTTCACGTACAGGCGGGTCGGCGCCATCAGCGCATCGACCAGCTTGACCCCACCTTCCAGCTCCAGGTCGGCGGGGCGGCCGGCGCGGTCGTAGATGCGGCGGACCAGCGAGTAGCCATTGGAATGCGGGCCGGAGGAGGCGATGCCGATCAGCACGTCGCCTTCGGCGACGCTGGCGCCGTCCTTCAGCTCGCTCTTTTCCACACCGGCCACGGTGAAGCCGGCCAGGTCGTATTCGCCCGGGGCGTACATGTCGGGCATCTCAGCGGTTTCGCCGCCGATCAGCGCGCAGCCCGCCTCGGTGCAGCCGTTGGCGATGCCGCCCACGACCGCCGCGGCAGTGTCGATGTCCAGCTTGCCGGTGGCGAAATAGTCCAGGAAGAACAACGGCTCGGCGCCCTGCACCAGCACGTCGTTCACGCACATGGCGACCAGGTCGATGCCGATCGTGTCGTGGCGGCCCAGCTGTTGTGCCAGCTTCAGCTTGGTGCCCACGCCGTCCGTACCCGAGACCAGCACCGGCTCGCGGTACTTGCTGGACAGGTCGAACAGGGCACCGAACCCACCCAGGCCACCCATCACCTCGGGCCGGAAGCTGCGCTTCACCAGCGGTTTGATGCGCTCGACCAGTTCATTGCCCGCGTCGATGTCGACGCCGGCGTCGCGGTAGGTCAGGGGGGAGGGGTTGGACGGGGAATTGGTCACGGGCGTCGGCGCTGCGCTGGGGTGAAAGCGGGATTTTAACAGGCCACGTTGGCGCGCAGGCCCTATTCGGGCAACAATTCCCCCCGGATACGCTCAATGGAAGTCCTGATGCGCCGCAGCCTCTTTGTAATGATGTTCCTCGCGCTGTGCCTGCCGGTGGCCACGATGGCCCAGAGCGGCCTGCGTACCGAAGGCGACGTGGCCACGGCCAGCGGGGCCTACGAGGCCGAAGTGCCGGTCAACAGCCAGGGCGAGTCCGATCGCAATGGCGCCCTGGCCCGCGCGCTGGGCAACGTGCTGACCAAGCTGTCGGGCGACCGCAGCGTGCTGTCCCGCCCTGGCGTGATGCAGGCCCTGCGCGATGCGAAGAACTACGTGGTCAGCTATGACTACCGCCAGGACCAGAGCACCTCGGCCAGCGGCGCCCCCAGCTACCGCACCATGCTGGTGGCCCGGTTCCGCCAGGACGACGTGGACGGACTGATTTCCGCACTGGGCCTGCCGGTGTGGCCGCAGCCGCGGCCCAAGCCGGTGGTCTGGCTGGCCATCGATGATGGGTCCGGCCCCCGCCTGGTGACCGTGCAGCAGGCCAATGCGGCACGGCCGTTGCTGAATCGCGCCATCGAACGCGGCTACAAGCTCGGCCTGCCCACCGGCAGCGCCGCAGAGCAGGCCGTGGTCGGCTCGATCTGGCGCCAGGACACCGCCGCCGTGGCCCGCGCCTCCTCGCGCTACGCCCCGCCGATGCAGCTGGTCGGCAAGCTCTACCGCGACACCACCGGCGGCTGGGTGGCCGACTGGGTGTTCGTGGATGGCGGCAAGGAGCTGAACAAGTGGACGGTGAAGGACAGCGACGCCCGCCGCGCCATGTCCAGCGGCGCCGACGGTGCGGCTGACGCGCTGGTCAAGCGCTACGCCAAGGCCGGTGCGGCTACCGGAGCGGCCGGCACCTACACCATCGCCGTGATCGGCGTCGACAGCGCAGAGGACTACATGCGCCTGGCCGCCGGCCTGCGCGAGAACCCGGTGGTGCGCAACATCACGCCGCTGCGCGCCTCGGGCAACCGTCTGGAGCTGTCGCTGGACATGACCGCCGGCCTGGCCGGGTTGAACCGCATGCTGGGCGAGAACGGGGTGATCGTGCCGCTGGCCCCGCTGCCGGTACCGATCGACGAGGACGCCGCTCCCGGCACCCCGCCACCGCCCGCCAGCAACGAGTACCGTCTGCGATGACCCTCACCCCGGAAGCCGAGATCGCGCAGTTCCTGCGCCGCGTCAAGTACATCCTGTTCGCGCTGGCGGTAGGTTGGGTGGTGTGGCTGTTGGCCCCGATCCTGACCCCGTTCGTGCTCGCGCTGGCGCTGGCCTGGCTGGGCGATCCGCTGGTGGACCGCATCGAAGCCAACGGCCGCTCGCGCAACACCGGCGTGGTGCTGGTGTTCGTGGCAATGGTGCTGGTCATCACCGCCGCGCTGCTGATCCTGGTGCCTATGATCGAACGTCAGATCTCCACCCTGATCGCGGCCATTCCCCAGGCCCAGCAATGGCTGATGGAGAAGGGCATTCCGTGGTTCGAGCAGAAGACCGGCATGGAAATCATGCCCTGGCTGGAACCAGACCGCCTGATCGAGTGGGTGCGCAGCCACTGGGAACAGGCCGGCGGCTTCGCCAAGACCTTCTTCGGTTACGTATCGCGCTCGGGCTTTGCGATGGTGACCTGGGTGGTCAACATCCTGCTGCTGCCGATCCTGGCCTTCTACTTCCTGCGCGACTGGGACAAGCTGGTCGAGCGCGTTGCTTCGACCATTCCACGCAACCACGTGGGCACCATCACCAAGCTGGCGCGGGAATCCAATGAAGTGCTCGGCGCGTTCATCCGTGGCCAGTTCCTGGTGATGGTCGCGCTCGGCCTGATCTATGCCATCGGACTGTCGCTGGTCGGCCTGAAACTGGGCCTGTTGATCGGTCTGATCGCCGGCCTGATCAGCTTCATTCCGTACCTGGGTGCCACCACCGGCATTGTCATGGCGGTGCTCGCCGCGCTGGTGCAGGCACAGGGCTTTGACCTGAAGCTGCTGATCCTGGTCGGCGTCGTGTTCACCGTGGGCCAGCTGCTGGAAAGCTACGTGCTCACCCCGCGCATTGTCGGCGACAAGATCGGCCTGCACCCGGTGGCGGTGATCTTCGCGGTGATGGCCGGTGGCCAGCTGTTCGGTTTCCTGGGCATGCTGCTGGCGTTGCCGGTGGCGGCGGTCAGCAATGTGCTGCTGCGCTATGCGCACCTGCGCTATCGGGAGAGTGAACTGTACGCCGGCGAAAAGACCGCGATCGTGCTTGATCCGTACATCGAGAAGCCGGTCCTGATCGTCGATGCGCCCAAGGGCCCGGACCCGCAGTGAGCGTAGTGCCGCAGCTGCCGCTTGCCCTGCGTTACCCGCAGGACGAGCGGCTGGAGACCTTCATCGGTGCACCGGATGGTGCGCTGGCGCAGCTGCGCGCCATTGCCGTGGGCGAAGACCAGCAATGGGTGTACCTCGAGGGCGCGACGGGCACCGGCAAGACCCACCAGGCTCTGGCGATGTGTTCGCTGGCCGAACAGGCCGGGCGGCAGCCGACCTACCTGCCGCTGAAGGCGGTGGCGGGTCGTACCCGCGCTGCGCTGGAATCGCTGGAAGGCCGCGATCTCGTGGCGCTGGATGGGCTGGATGCGGTGGCCGGCAACCGCGACGACGAGGTGGCGTTGTTCGATTTCCACAACCGCGCGCGCAGTGCTGGCGTCACTTTGCTGTATACCGCGCAGCACGCGCCCGACCAGCTGGGCCTGGTGCTGCCCGACCTGCGCTCGCGCCTGCAGCAGTGCGTGCGCGTGGTGCTGCAGCCGTTGGATGATGAAGGCCGCGCGGCCGTGCTGCGTGAGCGCGCGGCGCGGCGGGGGTTGTCGATTGATGAGGCCGCTATTGAGTGGTTGTTGACCCGCACCGGGCGGGAACTGGGCAGCCTGGTGAGCCTGCTGGACTGGCTGGACCGGGAGTCGCTGGCTGCGCAGCGGCGCGTTACCGTGCCGTTCCTGCGGCAGGTGGTGGAAGAAGGCTCGCACCGGTTGTGAGGGTAGGCCGCTGGTAGGGTCGCATCCCAATCGACTGCACGTAACCGGGCAACGTTCTTTTGTGGCATGACCTCAAACGGCGTGGGCTTCGGCCGTGGTCATGCGTTCGCCGCGCCGATGGGCGTTGTCGGCGGTTGATTGGGATCCAACCCTACCGCAGGGATGCGTCCAAGGCCGCCAGACGTTCGGGTGTGCCTACATCGGTCCACTTTCCTTGATGATGCTGCCCGGTTACCCGGCCGTTTGCCATGGCGTGGCGCATCAGCGGGGCCAGACCGAACTGCGGCGGGTTCGCTGACGCGCCCTCCGTTGCACCGATCACCCCGCGCCATCCGTCCAGGATCGACGGACGATACACGCCCACGCCGGCATAGGTCAGCCGCGGTGCATCGCCGTCATCACTGACCGTGCCATCCGCGCGCAGGATGAAGTCCCCGCGCGGGTGCTGCACCGGGTTGTCGACCAGCACCAGGTGCGCATCGCCCTGCGGCTGCCGAGGCAACGTGCTCACATCCACATCGGTCCACACATCGCCGTTGACCACCAGGAACGGTGCGTCACCCAACAGCGGCAGCGCATTGAGGATGCCGCCACCGGTCTCCAGCGGCACCGTGCCTTCGTTGATGAAGTGCAGGCGCAGGCCCCACCGATCCCCACTGCCCAGCGCCGGTTCGAACTGGTGGCCCAGCCATGAGGTGTTGATCACCACCTCAGCGAAACCCGCAGCGGCCAGGCGCTCCAGGTGCCACACGATCAGCGGTTTGCCGCCAGCCACCAGCAACGGCTTGGGCGTGGTGAGCGTGAGCGGGCGCATGCGCTCGCCCTTGCCGGCGCTGAAGATGATCGCCTTCATGCGCGGCTGGATATCGGCAACGCCAGCGCGGCCATCGCCGGCTTGATCCGCTCCTGCAGCAGGGTGTTCAACCCGGCCAGTTCCGGATGGCGCGGCAGCACTTCATCCAGATAGCGGATGAAACGCGGTGCGTCGGCGAAATAGTGGCCCTTGCCGTCGCGGTCGCGCAGGCGCACGAACAGGCCCAGGATCTTCAGGTGGCGCTGCACGCCCATCCAGTCGGCATCGCGCAGGAACTGCGGCCATGGCCGCACCGGCAGCCCTGCCGCCTGCGCCTGCGCGTGGTAGCGGGCCAGCCAGGCGTCCACGCGTTCCAGCGGCCAGCTCAGGAACGCATCCTTGAACAGGCTCACCGGGTCGTAAGCGATCGGCCCGCGCACGAGGTCCTGGAAATCGAGAACGGCCGGGCCCGGTTCGGTCGGCATCAGGTTGCGCGGCATGAAATCGCGATGGGTAAGCACCTGCGGCTGCTGCAGGGCGTTGTCCATCAGCCGGCGATGGGCGAGCTGCAGTGTTTCCAGTTCGCCGCAGTCCAGCTGCAGGCCCAGGTGGCGTTGCAGGAACCACTCGTCGAACAATCCGGCGTCCCGCTGCAGCAGGGCTTCGCCGAACGCCCCCATGCCCTCGGGCACCGGGATCTGCTGCAGGCGGATCAGCTGCGCAAAGGCGGCATCGAACCACGCGTCTGCGTTGGCGTCATCGATGTGCCGGGCCAGGGTCGGGCCGCCAAGGTCCTCAAGCAGCAGCAACCCCTGTTCCTCGTCGCGGGCCAGTACCTGCGGCACGCGCACGCCGTTGGGTTCCAGCAGGTCATGCATGCGCAGCCACGGGCGCACGTCCTCCAGCCCGGGTGGCGAATCCATCACGATGTGGCTGCCGTGCACGCTGGTAGCGCGCCAGTAGCTGCGGAAACCGGCGTCCACTGACGCCCGGTCCAAGTGCAGGTCGGGGTCGCCCAGCGCGGCGCAGGTCCACTGCCGGCGAAGCTCGGCGCGCAGTGGGTCGGAAGCAGGATCGTTCATGGACAGGTACGTCGAAGCGGCGCCCTGCGGCGCCCGGGAGGAAGTGGGGTAAGGGCGTTCAGCGCTTGCTGCTGAAAAGCCGCAGCAGGGCCAGTACGGCAACGGCACCCAGGATCGCACCGATGAAGCCGGCAGGCTCACCGCGCGCATACCAGCCCATGTACTGGCCAAACCAGCCGGCCACCAATGCGCCGACAATGCCGAGTCCGATGGTCAGCAGGCAGCCCATGCGGTTGTTGCCAGGCATCACAAAGCGCCCAAGCAGGCCGACCACGAAGCCGACCAGGATGATGTAGAGCCAGCTGGTGCTGCCGAACAGTCCATTCATTGCGCTGTTTCCCGCAGAAGATTGACGCAGCCTACCAAGGGCAGGCTGCGTCCGTCATCGTCGCTATCAGCAGCAGCCGTGGCCGCCGTGGCGGGTGCCGCTGTCGGCCGCCACCGGCGAACCGCTGGTCTCACCACGCAGGCTGGCCGCGTAGTGCTCGCTGATCACCTTGGACACGCATGCGGTGACCCGCTTGCCCATCGGGATGTGCAGGAATTCGTTCGGGCCGTGTGCGTTGGAATGCGGGCCGAGCACGCCGGTGATCATGAACTGCGCGCCGGGGAACTTCTCGCCCAGCATGCCCATGAACGGAATCGAGCCACCTTCGCCCATGTACATCGCCGGCTTGCCGAAGAAGGTCTGGCTGGCGTCGTCGATGGCCTGGGTCAGCCACGGGGCCATCGCCGGGGCGTTCCAGCCCGATGAGGCCTTTTCCAGGTCCAGCTTCACTTCAGCGCCATTGGGCGGGTCGCGCAGCAGCGCTTCCTTCAGCAGCTCGCCGCAGGCCTTGCCATCGGCGGTCGGCGGCAGGCGCAGAGACAGCTTCACCGCAGTATGCGGGCGCAGCACATTGCCGGCCGAGGCCAGCGGGGGCATGCCGTCCACGCCGGTCACCGACAGCGCCGGGCGCCAGGTGCGGTTGAGCACCAGCTCGGTCAGGTCATCGTTCATCGGCTTGAGGCCGTCGACCATCGGGAACTTCTCGAAGATCTCGGTATCCACCACCTCGGCGGCGCGCTTGGCCTGGGCCTGGCGCTCTTCCGGAATGTCCACGTGCATGCCGTCCAGCAGGATGCGGCCGGTCTTTTCGTCCTCGATGCGCGACAGCAGCTGGCGCAGCAGCCGGAAGCTGGACGGCACCACGCCGGAGGCATCGCCGGAGTGCACGCCTTCGTTGAGCACCTTGACCGAGAAGTTGCCACCGGTCAGGCCGCGCAGCGAAGTGGTGCACCACAGCTGGTCGTAGTTGGCACAACCCGAGTCCAGGCACACCACCAGCGACGGCTTGCCGATGCGCTCGGCCAGGTGGTCCACATAGGCCGGCAGGTCGTAGCTGCCCGATTCCTCACAGGCTTCGATCAGCACCACGCAGCGGGCGTGTGGCAGGTTCTGTTCCTGCAGTGCCAGCACGGCGGCCAGCGAGCCGAAAATGGCGTAGCCGTCGTCGGCACCGCCGCGGCCATACAGCTTGTCGCCGCGCAGCACCGGCACCCACGGACCGAGGTCGTCGTCCCAGCCGGTCATTTCCGGCTGCTTGTCCAGGTGCCCGTACAGCAGCACGGTGTCGTCGCCGGTTTCGGCGCCGGTGGCGGGAATTTCCAGCAGCAGCAGCGGCGTGCGGCCTTCCAGGCGCACCACCTCGACCTTCAGGCCCGGCAGCTTCTGCGCCTTGGCCCAGCTTTCCATCAGGGTGACGGCCTGCTCCATGTAGCCGTTTTCGACCCAATTGGCGTCAAACATCGGCGATTTGTTGGGAATGCGGATGTATTCGACCAATTGAGGAACGATCTCGCTGTCCCACTTGTCACTGACGAATTGGCCGAGCTTGGCGCTGTCCATCTGGTACTCCGAATGCATGTGGCTGATCCCGCCATTCTACGCCTGCGTGGGGGGTAGGGATTTCCCTACACCACGTCAGGTATTTGGCTGGCTGTGTGAAGTTCATGTGGACGATAGGCTGTGTGTATGTGGCGACGCACACTGACTGCTCCGACGGGATGCCGGCAGGAGTCGGTTCGACGCCACAGGGAGCTGCACGATGGGGCCTTGGTTTTCGTGGAAGGCGCTTGCGCTGGCATTGCTGTTGACCGGAACCGCTTCGGCGGCCGACCGCATCAACATCAACACCGCAGATGCGTCGACGCTGCAGCAGGGATTGACGAACGTGGGGCCCCACAAGGCCCAGGCGATCGTGGCGTACCGGCGACAACACGGACCTTTCCTCCGGGTCGAGGACCTGGCACGGGTGAAGGGGATAGGGACAGCAACGGTCGAACGGAATCGGCGACGGATGACGGTGGGGGCCACGGCGGCGCCCACGGCGGCACCGCCCAGGAGGGCAGTACCGGCACCCGTACCAAGGCGCTGACGTAACAGGATGGGTCGCGACCGGCATGACGCCGGTCACGGTGGCCAGGCAGGAGCCGGCCACCTCGACAGCCGCAGGGATGGGGCCCGCAGGGACGCTGCGCGGAAGGATTGGCGCGGATCCACCAGGACGGTGGCATCCATACCCGGGAAGGGGAGGGATGGCGGAACAACATACGGCCGAGTGCATGGAGCATGGCCGGCACCCACACTGGGCAGGACGCACAGGGGGAAGGCGGGATGCCGACAAGGACGTGACGATTGCCCGGTCCGCACAGGGATGTGTGACCGGGCAATTTTGTCTGGCGCATTGGTGGGTTTCAACGTTGGCCCTGCCCATGTCACCGTACCTTTTACGGTGCTGGATGGTTGAACCGGGCCGCGCGCGGTTGACACGCATGGCGTGTCACTACGAAGTTCTACGTGCGCAGGACGATGGCGCTGGCCATCATGGTAGCGACACGCCCTGCGTGTCCTCGACCCACCCGAAGGAAGGCTGCATGCTCACACGTCGCACGCTGCTGAACCGCATCGCCGGTTCGCTTATCGCCGTCATGGCACTCCCGGCATGGTCCGCGCCCGAAGCTGCCAGCCCCACCGACCTCAAGCCGGGCCAGTTCCTCTGGCATCCGGAGATTTCCCCGGCCGGGCCGATCGTGCTGGTGGTCAGCCTGGATGAGCAGCGCGCCTACGTGTACCGCAATGGCATCGCCATCGGCCTGAGCACCATCAGCTCGGGCAAGGCCGGGCATGAAACGCCGACCGGGGTGTTCACCATCCTGCAGAAGGACAAGGACCACAAATCCAATCTCTACAACAGCGCACCCATGCCCTACATGCAGCGCCTGACCTGGGACGGCATCGCGCTGCACGGCGGCAACCTGCCCGGGCATCCCGCGTCGCACGGCTGCGTACGCCTGCCCCAGGCCTTCGCGCAGAGGCTGTTCGGCGAAACCAAGCGGGGCGATACCGTGGTGGTGGCCGACGCGAAGAGCGCGCCGATGACGCTGGCCTATCCGGCGGTGCTTGCGCCGGTGAACAGCACCGGCAAGGCGCTGCTGGAAACCACCCATGCGCCGGACCATTACTGGAACGACAGCGCCGCACCCGCAGGCCAGGTGGGCATCCTGGTCAGCCTGCACGACCAGCGCCTGTACGTGCTGCGCGATGGCGTGCTGATCGGTGAATCGCGGCTGGAAGCCAAGGCGCTGCCGGCGTTCGAGGGCACCACGCTGTTCGTGATGCAGGACGGCTATTCGGACACCGCCAGCCCGCTGGATGCAACCCAGAAGCTGCACAAGTGGACCGCCTACCCGCTGCTGGGGCAGAGCGCCGGCAATGCCACCCCGGATCTGCTGGCCACGCCCAGTCTGCCCATGGCACTGCCGCCGTCTTTTGCCGCGCAGCTGTACAAGGCGCTGGTGCCGGGCACCACGCTGCTGGTGACCAGTCTGCCGGCGGTGCGCCCGGTGGCGGATGAACAGCATCTTCAGCCGGTCTTGGAATCCGACGCAGGCGGGACCACCCTGTAGGGATGGCCCTGCTGGTACCGCGTTGATGCGATCCCTTTCCGTTTCGAGTGCCATCGTTGCCCTGTGCGGGCTGGCGCTGATCGCGCCGGCCGGTATCGCCCGTGCAGCGACTGCCCCCACCCCGCGCGTGCTGCCGCCGGCCCAGCTGGCCGACCTGTTGGCGCGCGCAGCACCCAATGCGGACCGCAAAGTGCTGCAGCTGGCCGCCAACGCAATGACCTGCGCCCTGCGCCGGCCGGAGCTGGGCGTGGATCCGGGCCGCTTGAGCGTGATCGACTACTCGCGTCCGTCCACCGAGCAGCGCATGTGGGTGTTTGACCTGGCCCGGCAGAAGCTGTTGTTCGAGGAATGGGTGGCGCATGGCCGCAACAGCGGCGGCAACGCCACCGAGCGCTTTTCCAACCGCGATGGCAGTTTCATGTCCAGCCTCGGCGCATTCACCGCGAAGGAAACCTACATGGGCGGCAATGGGTATTCCCTGCGCCTGGAGGGGCTGGAGCCGGGCTTCAATGACAAGGCGCGCGACCGCGCCATCGTCATCCACGGTGCGCCCTACGTGAACCCCACCATTGCCCGGCTGCAGGGGCGGCTGGGCCGCAGCCTGGGCTGCCCGGCAGTGCGGCTGACCGTGGCGCGGCCGTTGATCGACAGTCTGCGCGGCGGGGCGATGGTGTTCGCCTATTACCCGGACAAGGACTGGCTGGCGCGGTCGCAGCTGCTTGCAACGGACTGCGGCGGCAAGGCCGGCTGAGGCACAATGGCGGCATGTCGACCGCCACCGCATTGAGCGCTGCCACGCGCGTCATTCCCAGCTTTGAATACCGCCGCGAACGCTGGCGCAATGGGCTGGGCTGGACCCGTGAAATCCTGCGTGTGCCGGACAGCGACGCCTGGCAGGTGCGGTTGTCGATTGCCGAGATCGAGCAGGATGCGGCGTTCTCGTCGTTTCCCGGCATCGAGCGCGAACTGGTGCTGCTGCGCGGCGAAGGGCTGCGCCTGCGCTTTGCCGATGGCCGCGTGCATACGTTGCTGCCGCCGCATGATCGGCTGCGTTTTGCCGGCGAAGCGGAGATCCATGGCGAGCTGGTGGACGGGCTGACCCATGACTTCAACCTGATGTGGCGGCGTGACCAGGTGCACGCCGAGCTGTTGCACCGCCCGTTGGTGGGCGATATGTACTTCTTCACCGAGCCGGGAACGGCGTGGGCGATCCACCTGTTGGCCGGACAGGCCGAGTTCGAGGGCGAGGCGGACCTGGCGCCGCTGCAGCAGGGCGATACCGCGTGGCTGGCGGCAGGACCGCGCCGCCGCTACGCGTTGCGCGGTGGCGGCGAGCTGCTGGCGATCCGCTTGGACCAGCGCGACATAACGGCGTAATCCGATCCTGCCGCGCTGGGTCAATAAACGTCGCGGCGGTAGCGGCCGGCGACGATCAGGGCTTCTTTGCCTTCGCGGCCCAACGCCTGTTCGATCACCGCATCCACTGCCGGCGCCATGCCCTGCAGGCTGCCGCAGACCAGGATCGTGGCGCCCTCGCGGACCCACTGGCGCAGGGTGTCCAGCTGCGCGAGCAGGCGGTCCTGCACGTAACGATGCTCACCGCCGTCGCGGCTGAACACGGTGTTCAGGCGCTCGATCATGCCGTCACGCTGCCAGCGTTGCAGGTCGTCCTTGAAGTAGAAATCATGCGCGGCGGTACGCTCGCCGAACAGCAGCCAGTTGCGCCGGGCGCCGAGGTCCACCCGTGCCCGCAGGTGCGCGCGCAGCCCGGCAATGCCGGTGCCGTTGCCTATCAGGATCAGCGGTGCGTCCGGCGCCGGTGCGTGGAAGTTCGGGTTGCTGCGGAAGCGCAGGTCGATGTGCCCGCCCAGCGCCGCGTGATCGCACAGCCAGCCGCTGCCCAGCCCCGGCGTGCCGTCCGGGCGCAGCAGCCGGCGCAGCAGCAACAGCACCTCGCCTTCGGCCGGCATGCTGGCAATGGAATATTCACGGTGCGGCAATGGCTTGAGCGCAGCCACAAGCGCCGCGTCATCGGCCGGTACCGCATCGGGCAGCACCGGCAAGTGCGAACGCGCCAGCCAATCGCGCAGTGGCTGCCCCTCAACCAGAGCCGCGCCATCGCGTCCATGCGTGGCCAGCCAGGCATCGACCTCGACCTGACTGTGCTGCGGACCGATCTCCGCCACATCGCCGGCCTGCCACGCCGGCAGCACGCCATCGACCGGCACCAGGCTCACCCTCCACGTCGCCGCGCCGGGGCTGCCGGGATTTTCCTGGCGGCGTGCGTGCAGCTGCCAGGGCTGGTACTGCGCCGGAGCCCAGTCGGGCAGCTCGGTGGCGCTCCCGCCGAGCTGGCCCAGCAGCTGCTGCCAGTGGCGCAGCGCGGCAGGGTCGGCGTTGTCCACTTCCACCGTGTCGAACAGGGGATGCGCGCCGTGCTGGCGCAGCCACGCATCGAGCTGGCGGCCGAACGCGCAGAAATGCCCGTAGCTGCGGTCGCCCAGTGCCAGCACGCCGTAGTGCAGCTGCGGCAACGCCAGCTCCTGCGGCATGACCCGGCGCAGGAAGGGCAGGGTGTGGTCGGGCGGATCGCCCTCGCCGGTGGTGCTGGCAATCAGCAGCAGGCGGCGGGTCTGCCGGAGCAACGCGGCATCCAGCTGGTGCAGTCCGCGCACGCGCACCGGCATGCCGGCCGCGCGCAGTACTTCGGCACTGCGCTCGCAGAGCTGTTGGGCAAACCCGGTCTGGCTGGCCCAGACCAGCAGCGTGGGTGCTTCGCCGGTGGCGCTGCCCGCATCGTCGCGTCGGGCTCCGCGCCACCACAGCAGCGCACACAGCGCGGCATAGGCGGTGAGGCTTCCTGCCGCCCAGCGCCAGCGCGAGGCCAGTGGCGCGCCCAGCCACCAGTCCTCCTGCAGGTGCAGGCGCAACAGCAGCCACGCCAACATGGCGAGCGCCGCCATCACGGCGATATTGCCGAGCACGGCGCGCGACGGGCCGCGCTTCATGTCGCAGCCTCCTGCTCGGCAAGCAACCGGGCAAACGCCGTGCTGAGACGTTCTTCGATGCCCTGCGCCGTGCGAGTGAGGAAGCGTGCGGCCAGCGTGTTGGCATTGGCGAACGCAAGCCCTTCCTGCGCGCCCATCACGGTCAACGCTGTGGCCCAGCCATCGGCGTGCATCGCATCGCGTGCGACCACCGTGACCGCCGCGGCCGCGCGACTCACCGGGGCGCCTGCACGCGGGTCCAGCGTGTGGCTGAACTGCGCTCCGTTGTGGCTGAACTGATGCCAGCGGTCGCCCGACGTAGCCACGGCCAGGTCGTCGAGCGCCAGCACGCGCGGCGGCTGCGCGAGTGCGGCTTCTTCTTCGGGGCCGGCTTCCACCAGCACCCGCCACGGTTGTCCATCGGGCTTGCGGCCGTAGCCATGCAGCTCACCGCCTACTTCCACCAGCGCCGCCGGGATGCCTTGCCCTTGCAGCCAGCGGCTCACCAGATCAACGGCAAACCCCTTGGCGATGGCGGAAAGATCCAGTTCCAGCCCACCCGGCTGGAGCAGGCGACCCTCCTGCCTGTGCAGCCGTCGCCAACCACAGCGCGCCTGTGTGGCGGCAAGCTGGGCAGCATCAGGAATGCGTTGCGCGTGTGCGTGCGCACCGAACCCCCACAGCGCGACCAGCGGCCCGACCGTGGGGTCGAACGCCCCTTCGCTGCGTCGGGCGATATCGAGCGCGCAGTCGATCACCTCGGCGAACAGCGCTGGCAGCGGCACCGACGTGCCGGCCGCTGCGCGGTTGAACGCTGCGATGTCGCTGGCCGCTTCCCAGGTGCTCATCTGCGCCACCACCGCATCCAGCTGCGCCTGGATGCCCGCATGCAGCGGGTGCAGGTCGCGGCCGGGCGCGGTGGTCAGTTTGACCTGCCAGGTGGTGCCCATGGTGTGGCCACCGAGGCTGGCGATGTCGTGCAGGATGGACATGGTTACAGCGGCAGCACTTCCAGCGTCGCGACGTAGTTCAGGCGGCGGGTCTTGGCCTGCTTGAGCGTGGTCTTCTTGTCTTCGCTGCTGGTTTCCAGCCAGTACATGCCAGCTTCCGGCCAGGTGACGGAGAACTCGCCCTTCTTGTCGCTGGTGACCTTGATCTCTTCCTGGGCGTTGCGGTAACGCGTGCCGCCACGGGTGATCTCGAAGGCCAGGCCGGCGCGCGGCTTGCCGTCGACCAGCACGCGGAACTTCGCTTCTTCGCCTGCGGCCAGGTCGTTGGGGTGACCCACGGCCACCAGCTCGATGCCCGATTTTGTCGGCGCGAGCGCGGTGCTGTTCGGGGTGCCGTTGGTGACGAAGGTTTCGATGCGGTTGACCGACTGGCTCACCTGCAGCTTCCTGGCCTTCTTCGGTACTTCGGTGGCGAAGGTCGCCACGGTGCCGCGCCAGCGCTTGGGCTTGCCGTCTTCTTCCCACGTCGCCGACAGGCCGTTGTTGACCGAGGCCAGGCGGTAGGTGCCCTGCTGGGTCAGCTCGACATCGAACACGCTGCGGAACTTGCCGGTGGAGGCGTTCTGCGGCTGCACGGTGGTGCCGTCAGGCGCGGTGATGACCAGGCTTTCCAGGCGCAGCGGCACGTGGTTGAAGTAGAACAGGTCGTTGGACACCGCCGCATCGACGGTGATCCACGGGTGTTCACCGGCGATCACGGTCTGCGAGGGCTGCAGCCAGGCCTTGTGGGCCAGTGCGGAGAACGGAAGGGCGGCGGCCAGGGCGGCGGCCAGGACGAGCGAGCGCTTCATCAACAACTCCATGTACAGGTGAGGGGTGCCCTCGACGGGGAGGGCAGTGGAACATCAGGGCTTGGACGACAGCGTGACCAGGCCCAGCTCGGTGCTGCCCTGGGCCTTGCCGGTCTGCGGCGCGGTGGCCGGCCAGGTGAAGGGAATCTTGACCAGCTCGCGGCCGCCGACTTCGCGCACCGCTTCCACCACCAGCGTGTAGTTGCCCGGTGCCAGCGACTTCAGCGCCGGCTGCCTGTCGCTGAACGACAGCGCGTGGGTGCCGGCCGGCTTGGTCGGGCCGGTCAGGCCGTCCACCGGCACCTTGAGCTCGCGGCCACTCTTGCGCCACCACTGGCGCAGGTCCGGCAGCCACTTGGTGCCGTGGCCTTCGCTGTTGCCGGTCTGCTGGTACCAGACCGCCAGGTTGGCGGCGACCTTCTGGTCGGCCCCTTCCAGCCACACCGCCACATACGGGCGGTGGTACTCGGCCACGTTGAGCTTGGGTACCTCGACGTTGATGTCCAGGGTGGTGGCATAGGCCGGCGAGGTGGCCAGCAGGCTGCTCAGGGCGATGGTGAGGGTGACGCGCATGGGTGCGGCTCCGGGACGGGGAAGGGCGAAGGAAGTCAGTGGATCAGGATCAGGGCGATCAGCAGCGGCACCATCAGGCCCAGCCCCACCAGCGGCCAGGTCATGCGGCGCTGGCGGGCATGCAGGTGCAGCAGGAACAGGCCGGTGATGCAGAACACCAGGCAGGCCACGGCGAACACATCGAGGAACCAGCCCCAGGCCGGGCCGGCGTTGCGGCCCTTGTGAAGGTCGTTGAAGTAGGACACCCAGCCACGCGAGGTCGCTTCGTATTCCACCGCACCGCTTTGGCGGTCGATGCTCAACCAGGCGTCGCCGCCGGGGCTGGGCAGGGAGAGATAGATCTCCTCGGCCGACCATTCGGCTGGGCGGCGACCGATGGAAATGCCCAGCTCGCGGTCCAGCCAGCGCACGGCCGGGCGCGGCACCGGGGCGTTGCCGTCGGTGCGGTCGCCGAGCTGCCCCAGCAGCTCGGCCGGCAGTTCCAGCTGGCGGTTCACCACCTGCGGCGTCGCCTCGATCTTCGCCGCATGGTTCAGCGTGATTCCCGTGGCGGCGAACAGCAGCATGCCGATCAGGCACACCGCCGAGCTGATCCAGTGCCACTGGTGCAGGGTACGCAGCCAGAAGCCACGGCTCTGTTGCTGCTGCACGGCGGAAGGGGGAGCGCTGGTGGCCACGGTCACGGCAGGAAGACGAATAGCTAATTACACCATTGATGAGAATGGTTCGCAATTATTGGTCGCGCGATGCCGGTCTGCGGCGTGTGCCGACCAACGGTCGGCACCTACCGGTGTGCGTGGGTTGCCCGGTGTGCGTGGGGTGCCCGGTGTGCCTGGGGCGCCCGGTGTGCGTGGGTTGCCCGGTGTGCGTGGGGTGCCCGGTGTGCGTGGGGCGCCCGGTGTGCCTGGGGCGCCCGGTGTGCGTGGAGTGCGCGGTGTGCGCGGTGTGCCTGGGGCGCCCGGTGTGCGTGAGAGCCGGTAGCGCCCGACCGTTGGTCGGGCGGCGGCGCGCAGCGCCGGGACTTCAGAACGCCGCGTTCAACGAAATCCAGTAACTCCGACGCTGGTCCTTCGTCGCGTAATCATCCACGCAGTTGTACTCACTGTCGCTGATCAACACGCATGACTGCGAAACGAAGTCCTTGTCGAACAGGTTGTTGACCCGCGCATTCACCGTCAGCCACTGGTTGATGCTCCAGCTGCCACCCAGGTGGAAGATGGTGTAATCGTCGTAGTACCGCACCTGCGACGAACTCACCCCGCCCACGTTGCTCACCAGCGTGTCGCGGTACCGGTCATAGCGTCCTTCGCCAATCAACGACAGGCTCACCGCCTCACTGACCTGCCAGTTCAGGCTGGCATTGGCCATGTGCTTGGCGGGATTGCCGGCGATCGGTTGGCCGTTCGCGGCGCCGCTGGTCTGCTCGGACTTCGTATACGTGTAGTTGCCGCGCAGCTGCAGGTTCTGCAGCAGGTCCACGTGCGCGGCCGCTTCAATGCCCCGCGTTTCAGCCGTATCGATGTTCACGCTCTGGCTGAAGGTGCTGTAGCCCAGCGCCGCCCAGCCCGGGCCCACGTCCACGCAGTAGCCGCTGCCGACCGGTGCCACTTCGCAGTTCGGGAAGGTGCCGCCGCTGGCGATCTTGTCGTCGAACTTGTTGAGGAAACCGGTGACGTTGAAGCCCCAGCGCTCGCCCTCGTAGTAAGAGGCGATTTCATAGTTCGTGCTGGTTTCGGGCTGCAGGTTGGGCGAGCCCACCAGCGGCAGCACGCCCTGGCCGCCGAAGCCGGTCACGCCGGGGAACAGCTGGTCCGGGCGCGGGGTCTTGTAGCCGGTGCTGACCCCGCCCTTGAAGGTCCAGGCGTCGCTGGCGTTCCACACCAGGTAGGCGCGCGGGCTGACGTGGCTGCCGAAGATGTTGTGGTCGTCATAACGCACGCCAAAGGTGGCGGTGAGCGCGTCGGTGAGTGCCCAGTTGTCCTCGGCGAACACCGACCACATGCGGTGCTTCTGCTTGACGTTGTCGCGGTAGCCGGCGCCGTCCATGCCGAACACGCCGTCGATCATGTCGGTGTCGGTGTACTGGCCGCCCAAGGTCAGCTTGTGCGCGTCGAAACTCATGTCCAGCATGGTGTCCAGCACGTAGCCTTCCAGCTCCATGGTGCGCAGCGGGCGTGGCAGGAATGCTTCCAGGCGTGCCATCTCGGAGGGGTTCAGCGCGGCGAGACCGTTTCGGGCGCCGGCGGCGCAGTTGTTGGCCGCGCCGGTGCGGCGGCACACGTCGTTCCACAGCGTCTGCAGGTCGGCGCGTTCGTCCAGGGTCAGCGGCAGCGAACGCCCCAGGTTGTTGCTCCTGGTGTGGGTCAGCGTGGTCTGCCAGGTACCGAATGCATAACGGCCCTGGTGGGTCAGTGCCAGCTGGTCGCGCTCATAGCGCTGGTAGGCGGTATAGCCCACGCGCGGCTGCACTACCCGGCGGGTGATGGTGCCGGTGCCGTTCGGGTTCGGAATGGTGGCATTGCCCACGCGCCAGAGGCTAGCAGCGCTGTCCAGCGTGCCGGTCTGGCCTTCGCTGTTGTCGTACTTCTGCCGCGACACGTCGTAATCCAGCGACAGGTCATGGTCGTCATTGAGGGTGAAGCCCAGGCGCACGCCGGTGTTCCAGTTGGTGTTGGCCACCGCCTTGCCGCCGCCGCCGAAGCCGATGCTGCGCGCCCACAGGGTGCCGTCGGGCAGCGGCAGGTCGTCCCATTCCGGGTTCGACGCCTTGGCATCGTAGTAGCTGCCGCGCACGGCCAGCGCCACGCGGTCTTTCACCAGAGGGCCGGTGAGGTACACATCGGTGGTGCGCGCATCGCCGAACTGGTCGTCCTGCTGCACGGTGAAGCCCTGGGTGACCGAACCGTGCCAGTTGTCCTGGTTGCGCCGGGTGATGATGTTGATGACGCCGCCCATGGCATCGGAGCCGTACAGCGTGGACATCGGGCCGCGCACCACTTCGATGCGCTCGATCGCATCCAGCGGCGGCAGGTAGGCGAACTGGCCGCCGCCGAAGTTGTTCGGGTACAGCTGGCCCACATTGCTCTGGCGGCGGCCGTCGATCAGCACCAGCGTGTACTCGGACGGCATGCCGCGCATGGAAATGGTGGCGCGGCCGTTCTTGTCGGTGGTTTCCATGCCCACGTCGATGCCTTCCACGTCGCGCAGCGCGTCCACCAGGCTGGTGTACGGGCGCTTGGCCAGTTCCTCGCGGCTGACCACGCTGATGCTGGCCGGGGCGTCGGCGATCTTCTGTTCGAAGCCCGAGGCGGTAACCACCACCTGGTCCAGGGTCTTGGGGTCGCCCGCGACATCGCCGGCGGCGAAGGCGGGGGCGCTGACCGCGCCCAGCAGGGCAACGCTCAACGAGCAGCGGGACAGGGACGTGCGACGACGATGGCGCTGGGCCATGGGAAGTACCTCGAAAAGGATGCGAACGCGGGAACGCCGTGGCCGGCGGCCGCAGCGCAATCGAAAAATCGTCAGGGGGCCTGCAGTGCAGGCAGCAGCGGCGCTCGGCGGCGGTCGTGCAGGCGCAGCGACGCGGACGCGGGCGGGATCAGCCCTGCGGGGGCGCCTGGCCGCGCTGGACGCGCAACCCAGGGGCCGCCGGCAGCGGTGTTGCCGGGGCGGAATCGATGGTGGGGACGACCTGCGGCGGCAGTTCGGCCAGGGTGGCCATCAGGGCATCCAGCGACTCGGTCAGCGGCGGCGGTGGCAGGCGCGGCGGCGTGGCCGCCGAGCGCGCACTGGCCATCCGGCGTGGCTTGGCCGGGGCTTCTTCCTGCAGGCGATTCTCGCCGCCGGGACGTTCTTCGGCGGGCTGCTGCAGCACCAGCGCGGCGGTGCCGGGCAGGCGCTGTTCCAGCAGCGGCAGCGTGCCAAGCAACATCGAGAGCAGGGCCAGCCACGCCAACACCGTCGCCAACGCCGGGCGCTGCCCGCGCATGGCGGGGGCAAAGCTGCGGTGGCGGTGGGGGTGGCGCAAGGTGATATCCCTGTCGGAGCACGCCAGCAGGTCCGGCGCGGCGGGGATTGTAGAGAGCGGTTGTAACAAATGCAAATGGGAATGATTTACAGCGTCAGGTCTCGCTCCAGCGGCGCAACAGGTTGTGATAAACGCCGGTCAACTGCAGCACCGCCCCCGGATCGCCGCCGGTCACGCGCAGCGTCTCGATCGCGCCATCCATCTCCAGCAGCATCCGCCGTGCGCCATCGTCGCGGACCATGCTCTGTACCCAGAAGAACGACGCCAGCCGTGCTCCCTGCGTGACAGGGTTGACCTTGTGCAGGCTGCTGGACGGGTACAGCACCAGGTCGCCGGCCGGCAATTTCACCTCATGCTCGCCGTAGGTATCACTGATGACCAGTTCGCCCCCTTCGTAGTCCTCCGGCGCATTGAGGAACAGCGTGCATGACACGTCCGAGCGCAGGTGGCTGCGCACGCTTTGGCTGTCGGTGATCATTACCGCGCCATCCACATGGAAGCCATACTCGCCACCGCCCTGGTAGCGGTTGAAACGCGGCGGCAGGATGCGCAGCGGCAGTGCGGCGGCGAAGAACAGCGGGTGCCGTTCCAGCGCCGCCAGCACGATCCTGCCCAGCTCGGCCTTCAGCGGTGAGGCGTCAGGCAACTGCTGGTTGCGCTTGACCTGCGCGCCCTGCACGCCCACGGTCTCGCGGCCGTCGGCCCAGTCTGCCGCGGCAAGCGCGCGCTGCAGGTGGGCCAGTTCGTCGGCGGTGAGGACATCGGGGACGTGCAGGAGCATGGCAGGGTCCTTGGTGGATCAGAAGCGGAAGTCCGCGCTGAACAGCACGCTGCGCGGGGCGCCCGGGGTGTAACGGTAGCCGCTCTTGTTGATCGCGGCCACATAGTCCTTGTCGAACAGGTTGTAGGCGTTCAAGCGCAGCACCAGGTGCTCGTTGATTTCATACGAGGCCACTGCGTCGTACACCGTGTACGACTTGGTGAACGCCGGCGTGCCCACCGCGCCATCGGTACCGCGGTGCATGCGGCCGGCGTAACGCACGCCACCGCCCACGGTCAGGCCGAACGGGAAGGTGTAGCTGGTCCAGCTGGTGAAGGTCGCGCCCGGGGTGTAGGTCAGGTTGCGGGTGCCGTCGGCGGCCACGTTGGCGCCTTCCTCGACTTCGGTATCCAGGTGGCTGTAGCCGGCCGACACCGACCAGTTGTCGGTGATGCGGCCCACCGTGGACACCTCGATGCCCTGCACCGACTTCTTGCCGGTCTGGGTCGGGTTGCCGGCATCGTCGAGCACCTGGGTGTTGATCTCGTTGCTGACTTCGGTCTTGAACAGCGCGACGTTGAAGGCCAGTGCATCGTCGAGGAAGGCCCACTTGGTGCCCACTTCAAGCGTCTTGGCCTTCTGCGGGTCCAGGCTGGGGTTGTCGGCGCTGCTGGCCGAGCTGCTCAGCTGGAAGTTGCTGCCGCCCGGGGGCTGCTGGGACAGCGCGTAGTTGCCGTACAGGCTGACGATGTCGCCGACCTTGTACACCGCGCCCAGTTTCCAGTTGAGCAGGGTGTCGGAATGCTCCAGCGACGGGTTGGGAATCACCGTGCCCACCGGGTTGCTGCCGCACGCCGGGCCGCGCCCGCCGCACACCACCGCGCTCTGGTACTCGGTCTTGTAATGGTCCGCACGCAGGCCGGCGGTGACCAGGAAGCTGTCGGTGAAGTTCAGCGTATCGAACAGGTACACCGACGAGGTGGTGGTCTTGCCACGGCTGTCGGCACCGTTGTGTGCCCAGGTCAGGCCGGTGGCGTTCCAGTCCGGGTTGTACAGGTTGGCCGGCGACCAGGTGGTGCCGTTGGTGGCGGCCTGGCCGAAGCTCTTGAGTTCTTCGCGGGTGAACTCCACGCCGGTGCTCAGGTTGTGCACGATGGCACCGGTGCTGACGTCCGCGCGCAGGTTGAGCTGGTCGGTGAGGATGGTGTTCTGCTGGTCCTTGAAGGTCGGCAGGCTGCGCGCGATGGTGTAGGTGTCCAGGTTGTTGCGGTCGGTGTAGCGGATGTTGCCGGTCGGCGCACCGTTGGCGCCGCGCGTGCCGGTGCCCATGAAGGCGGTGAGCATGTAGTCCTGGTCGGTACGGCCCCAGCGGGCCGTGTTGGTCAGGCGCACGCCGTCGCTGAAGTCATGTTCGATGCGGAAGGTGGCCATCTTCGCGGTGACGTCGTCATGGTCGGCGCGGGTGCCGTAGAAGTTCTCCGGGTTCACCGGATGGCCAGCCAGCGGTTCCAGCGTGGGCTGCGGCGCCCAGCCGGGCAGGCCCAGGGTCGGCACGCCGCCGTCGGGCACGTTCTGCTGGTCCACATAGAGCAGGTTGAGGATGTAGCGGGTGTTGGTGCCCAGACCAAACGCCAGCGACGGCGCGATGCCCCAGCGCGAGTTGTTCACGTGGTCGCGGCCGGGCTGGTCGCTGTCCTGCCACATGGCATTCAGGCGAAGTGCGCTGGTGGCGCCGAGGGACTGGTTCCAGTCGGCCGACGCGCGCTGCTGGCTGTCGCTGCCGACCGACACGGTGCCGCTCACCGCGTCATGCAGGTTGGCCTGCTTGCTCACCATGTTGATCGAACCGGTGGGCGCGGAGCGGCCGTTGTCGGTGCCGGCCGGGCCCTTGGACACCTCCACCTGCTCGGTATTGAACACATCGCGCGAGATCGAGCCGACATCGCGCACGCCGTCCACGAAGATGCTGCTGGAGGTATCGAACCCGCGCATGAAGATGCTGTCGCCGGTGTTGGTGTTGCCGTTCTCGCCGACATAGAACGTACCCACGCCCGGGCTGTTGCGCAGCGCATCGGTCAGCGTGGTCGCGCCCTGCTGGGTGAACAGGTCGCGGCTGATGATCTGGATGGTCTGCGGGGTGTCCTGCAGGGACTGGGTGAACTTGGGCGAGGCGACCTTGTCGACTTTGAAGCCGCGGGCGGCCTGCACCTGCACCTGGTCCAGCGTGCGCGGGGAGTCACTGGCCGACTCGGCCTGGGCGGCCACCGGCAGCATGGCCAGGCTGAGGCCGGTGACGAGGCTGGCGGTGGCCAGGCTGGCGGCACTGCGGGCGGGGGAGGAATGCTTGCGGCTCTTGATCATGGTGGTGATGGACCTGGAAACGGGAAGAGGAATGCCATCGAGCGCGCACGGGTGGGGCGCGCACGCAGGGGCATGGACGGTCGAGCGAAAGAGATGCGATGTGCAGGGGGCGTTGGGCGCCCTGCGTGGCGAGGTGCCTGGGCAGCAGCGGTCAGGCGCGCGCGGGCGGCGCCTGCGACAGATGCGAACGCAGTGGGCGCGATCGGATGGCCGGCATGGCCCATGCGGCGGGTGACGCTGCGGTGCGCGTGCCTGCCATGCACGACGGAAGCGACGTGGAACGTTCGGCAGGGTCGGGGCGGCCGTTCTCGGCTTCCTTTTCCGCTGCGGCGCAGGCGTGGACGGCGACCGGGGCGCGGTCTGGTGCAGGTATGCCGGACACCTGCAGCGATTCGCCAGCGGCCATCGCGGCCACCGTGCCCGCACGATCCATCGAACCCGGCGAAGTGCCCAGTCCAGCCACGACGGCCAGCAGGCAGAACAGCACCGCCGCGATCAGCAGCAATGGGGTCGAGCAGCGGTTGGCGGTAGCATCACTGGCGGCAGCCATGAGGCGGTAGTCGGTCAGGCCTAGAAGGCGAATACCGATAAATTAACAGAAACGATAATGATTCGCATCCACCGCCCTGCGGCGGGCATCACAGAACCGGCCAGGCGCCGATTCAAGTTTTCTATCAACTCGCTGAGACTCAGTCGCGGTCGTCGCGGGTCCAGACCCCGTCGAACTCGCGCTTTACCGGAAACTTCGGCACCGCCGTATAGGCCGGGGCACACAGGGCACGGCCATCGCGCACGTCAAAACGCGCACTGTGCAGCACGCACTCGATGCTGCCTTCCTCGGTATCGAACGTGCCCGAGGACAGCTCGAATTCCTCGTGGGTGCACTGGTCTTCCAGGGCGAACAGCTCCCCGTCCAGGTTGAACACCACGATCGGCGTGCCGGTGACCTCGTCGAAGGTGCTCTTCATCTCGCCCGGCAGCAGTTCGGCCGTGGCGCAGACGAAGGTCCAGGTCTCGCTCATGCGTGGGCCGCCAGCGGCTTTTCCAGGATCTCGAAGCGCAGGTCGTCGCGCTTGGGGATGCCGAAGCGCTCGTCCCCGTACGGGAACGGCTTCTTGATGCCGGTGCGCTGGTAGCCACGGCGCTCGTAGAAGGCGATCAGCTCATCGCGTATGTCGATCACCGTCATCTGCATCACCTGCACGCCCCATTCGCGCGCGGCGTGGGCTTCGGCCGCGTCCATCACCTGCTTGCCGATGCCGCCGCCCTGCTGGGCCGGGTCCACCGAAAACATGCCGAAGTAACCCTTGCCGTGCTCATCGGCCACATGCGCGCAGGCCAGCAGTTGGCCGTCGCGTTCGGCCAGCAGGACGGTGCTGCGCGGGCGCTCGATATCGGCTTGCAGGCCGGTTGCGTCAATGCGCGCGCCGTCCAGCATGTCCGCTTCGGTGGTCCAGCCGGCGCGGCTGGCGTCGCCACGGTAGGCCGAGGTGACCAGGGTGATGAGGGCGGGAATGTCGGCCAGCGTGGCCGCACGGAAGGTCAGGGTGCTCATGCCGTCATTCTAGAGCGGGGCGCCGGTGGCGGGTAGCAGTGACGTTGCCTATGTAATGCCGCTTTTTGATAGGAACGGTGCGTTGGCCGTGCGGATCGGGCACTGGCAGGATCGTGCGGCTATGAAGTCCACTTTCCTGTCCTGCGTGTTTCTGTTGGCGCTGCCCGGCTGCGGCGAAGGGCCCCCGACGGACGACCGTTACCTGTCGCCCCGCCAGTTGGCCGTGGTGACCGCCGCCGCCAAGGATGACGACCTCGTGGCGATCAAGCGGCTGATCGCGCACTACGAAGCCACCCCCGGCAATGACGTGTCGGCCGCGCGCTGGCGGCAGCGCGCGCGCGACCTGGGCGATGTCCAGGAGCTCTACTACCAGGCGGCGTCGCGTTTCGCTTCCGCGCGGGTGGCGGAGAGTGCCGAGGTGCGCTTCCGTCTGCTGGCCGAAGCCCAGGACGCGGCCAAGCGCGCCTACGAGCGCGCGCCGGAGCATGGCAACCTGCTGCTGGTCGAACAGATCGAGCGCGAGATGCGCACGGCGTTGACCGAATAGCACGCCTGCGCGGGCGCTCAGCGGATGAAGAACTCCACCGGGAACGACAGTTCCACCGGTGCCGGCCGTTCGTCGGGCACGGCCGGCAACGGCGCGGCCCGGCGGAAGGTATCCAGCGCGGCCTGGTCCAGCATCGCGTAGCCCGAACTCTGCTCCACCGCCAGCGCAAGCAGCTGGCCATCGCGGGCCAGGCTCACCCGCACCTGCACGACGCCCTCATGGCGGCGCGCCCGCGCGGCGTGGGGGTAACGACGGAAGCGTTCCAGCCGCGCGATGACCCGGCCTTCCCAGCTGTCGCGGCCGGGCGTGGTCTCGCTGGGGCCGGGTGGCAGCGGTGGGCTGGGCGGCGAGGCGGCAACCGAGGCCTGCTGCTGCAGCGGCGCCGGCGAATCCGGCTTGGGCTGCGGCGGGGTCGGTGGCGGAATCACCCAGTGGGCCGTCTCGCGGGGCGGCGTCCTGGGCAGGTCGCGCGGTGGTTCCGGTTTTTGCTGTTGGTGCGTGGCGGCCGTGCTGGGGGTGGGCGCGACGATGTCTTCCAGCGGTACTTCCGGCGCGCGCGGCGGCAGCAGTACCAGCTGGGTGCGGTCGGCTTGCGGGGGCGGCAGCACCGGCGTGCTGGCAACGTGGGTCCAGAGCAGCAGCGTGATGACGGCGCCGTGGGCCAGCACGGTCAGGCTGCCAGCGAGCGTGCGCGCATGGCGTTCGGTGAACGAGGCGCGTACCCGCGCACGGCCCGGGGCACCCTGGTGAGGGCCCTGCAGGTAAACGTGCAGCGGTGGGGTGCTCGCGGCACTCGTGGCGACCGACGACATCCAGTGGCATTAATGAGAAGGGTTCTCATTATGGCACAGGTAAGGAAAATCCTCTTTGTGATCGACATCAACGTTTGTGCCGTTCCCTCTGCCAGACACTCGATACTGATGCCAAAACCCTATTGACCTCCGGTTGACGCTGCCTCATAACGGATGCCTGCAAGACGTGTCGGCGCTTCGGGGGATTCGAAGGCGCGATGCTCCGGAATCCATAACGCTTTCCTGCACATGCGGCAGGCCGGAGTTGCGCGCTCGCGTCAGCCATTTGTATCTGCGTTGCGCGTCAGCGTATCGACAACAGGGAACCTGGGGATGCAATTGACTGCGAGCGATCGTTCTTGTCTGCGTGGGTCCATGCGGCGTCTGGCGCATCTGATAGTGATGACAAGCGTGCTGATGCCGCTGGCCGGACACGCACAGATTGTTCCTACATGGCGCGAGGAGTACGGGAAGCGCCTGAAGTACGGCGATCTGGTTGAGCCGATGAAGGGAGAGATCTTCGGCGAGAAGGTCAACCTGTACGACGGGTCCATGAGCCTCAGCGCCACTGACATTTCCGTGCCCGGTAACAACAGCCTGGAGGTGTCGATCAGTCGCAGCTACGGCGATATGTCCGGCGCATCCAGCGACAACGAGTTCGGCAACTGGTCACTCGATCTGCCTTCGCTATCGGGTACCTACGGTGATCAGCCTGAGACTGAAGCGGAAGGATACTGGAGTCCAGCCGCGCGCTGTTCGACGGTGACGGCACCGCCGACGCTGGAGGTCTGGAACTACCTGCACACACAGAAGATCAATTTCGACGCTCATACCTATTGGGATGGCGTGCGCCTCACCCTGCCCGGTGGCCGGGGCGAAACAGTGCTCGCTGGTAGCGGCGACTCGCGCCAGCCGGTGCCGCAGGTGGGACAGCCAACACCTTGGAATACCAAAAGCGGCTGGTTCTTCTCATGCCTCCGCACTTAAGAGTGGGCAGCCAGGGCAGGGCTTCCTCGGACATTCGCCGGATGGCACAAAGTACTACTTCGACTGGATGGTGGCGCGTGTCAATGAGTCTGCCACGCTTCAGCCATACGACACCGTAACCCACGCCACGCTCAAGCGTAAGAAGGTCTTTCTCTATCCGTCGCAGGTGGTCGACCGATTCGGAAACTGGGTGCGCTACGAATGGAGTGGCGCGCGGCTGGATCGAATCATCGCCAGCGATGGCCGCAGCATCACACTCTCGTATGATGCGCAGGGGCGGGTATCGACCGCCGCAACCTCGGGGAGGACGTGGACATACACTTACTCGCCGGCAGGACCTCTTCAGTCCGTGACGCTGCCGGACGGAACCAGTTGGGGTTACAACCTTCCTTCGGTGTCCGTGACCAAGAAGTATCCGGACTACACCGGGCAGGCACCCGCCGAGTACATGGACAACCCAGCGGTGTGTGCCAAGACGAACAAGATCGTCCAGACCGAAGTGGTTGCGACTATCTCCCATCCTTCCGGTGCGGTCGGCAACTTCGCATTTCGTCCGTTCCGTCATGGACGCAAGAACGTTCCCTTCAACTGCCAGACCTCGGGCGATGAGCAGCTGATCGCGGATGGCTGGAATCTGACGCCCATCTACCGCGACGCGATGTCGCTAGTGACCAAAACCATCAGCGGTCCTGGAATGCCAACCGCGCAGTGGACCTATCAATACACCAACCTGGCAGGGCAGTACGACAGGAATGTAAACGCGGCGGGCTCACCGATGTACCCGGTAGGCCAGTCCGAACCCAAGATCACAATCGAGACCATGCCGGACGGCGTGATCAGGACGTACGAATTCGGCAAGGAAGTAGCCTATAACGACGGTCTGTTGCTGGGCACCTCCACGAGCATTGGCGGCACAGTTGTGAGGACCGATCGAAACAACTACTACCCGGACGCGCTGCTGGCGTCGGCGCCCTTCCCGCGCGAGGCGGGGCAAAACCTGAAATACGGCGCTACCGAGCTGGGTGAGCACCTCAACCGGCCGGTGCAGAACATTGTCATCTATCAGGATGGGGTGCAGTTCACCCGCCAAGTGCAGAACTTCGATGCATCGGTGCGCGAGGTCGATGTGGTTGAGTCCAACTCGGCCGGGCAGAGCCGAAGCACCACCCAGGAGTACTACGACAATCCCCAGCTGTGGGTGCGAGGGCAGGCTGCCCGAAACGTGCTTAATGGGATCGAGCAGTCCCGAACGGAGTTCGACGGCACCACCGCGCTGCCGCTGCGCGCGTATGCCTTTGGGCGGCTGGCCCAGCAGGTCACCTATGCCGCCGATGGCACCGTGGCAACGGCAACGGACGGCCGCGGAAACACCAGCCACTTGTCCAGCTGGAAGCGTGGCGTGCCACAACTGCTGCGCTCACCGCCCACCCAGGAAGCGCCGAATGGTGCCACACGGCAGGTAGAGGTGGATGACAACGGCTGGATCACCGCACTGACCGACGAGGCAGGAGCTACTACCCGCTATGGCTATGACAGCATGGGGCGGCTTCTGTCACAGCAGTTCCCCACAGGCGACAACGTGGCATGGAACTCGGTGGCCCTGAGCCTGGAGCGAATGGGCGCGGCTCAGTTTGGCATCCCCGCTGGTGCCTGGAAGCACTCGCGCACGATAGGGGGGGCAACGCACCGATACCTATCTGGACGCCATGTTCCGGCCCGTCCTGGTCACCCAGAACCTCAATGGCGTGCTCAACAGTGCTGTGGTGACGCGGTACGACAGTTCGGGTCGTGCGGTCTTTGCCTCTTACCCAACGCGGCAGGTGTCGGACGTTGCGCAATCGCTTGGGGGTACGAGCACGCAGTACGATGCGCTCAGTCGGCCGCAGATTGTGCGTCAAACCTCAGAGCTTGGGGACCTGGCAAGTTCGACCGACTACATCGGCAACCTTTCGGTGCGCACTACCAATCCGCGCGGCCTTGCAACAGTGACCCGGCATCTCGCGTACGACCAACCGACCTATGAGATTCCGCTCACCATCCAGCATCCCGAAGGCGTGGTCACGGAGATTCAGCGCGATGCGCTCGGCAAACCGCTTGCGATCACCCGGCGCAACGCTGATGGAAGCCAGACGCTGACCCGGCGGTACGTGTACGACGCGTTCCAGCAGTTGTGCAAGACCATTGAGCCGGAAACTGGCGCCAGCGTTCAGGACTACGACGCGGCAGGGAATCTCGCATGGTCTGCCGCCGGAACGGGGCTGACCAGCGCTGCAGACTGCAATCGCGCAGAAGCGCTGGCGAGCGGCCGGGTGGTCTCCCGTGGTTATGACGCAGCCAACCGTCTGTCTGCCCTGACCTTCCCCGACGGACGCGGCAACCAGAACTGGTACTACGCGCCTGACGGCCTCCCTGTGGAGATATACACCAGGAATGACCCCAACGAGTTGCCTGTGATCAATCGCTACTACTATAACCAGCGACGCTTGCTGGTTGCAGAGAGCATGCAGCATTCCAGCCTTGGAGCGCTCACCCTTCACCACGGGTACGATGCAAACGGAAACATGGCATGGCAGATCTACCCGAGCGGCCGTAGCATTGACTACGCTCCCGATGCCCTCGGCCGAACCACCCAGGTTGGCAGCTACGCGCAACAGGCCAGCTATTACGCCAATGGTGCGCTGGCCGGATTCGTGTACGGAAATGGCATTGTCCACGCCATGGTACAGAACGCTCGTGGGCTCCCCGAACGTAGCCGTGACGCCAATGCGTCGGTCGTCGTCCACGATGACAGCTACGATTACGATGCCGCGGGCAATGTGTTGGCCATCTCCGACGGGCTGCCCGGCGCGCCTGGCAACCGTGACATGGCATACGACGGCTTGGACAGGCTCCGTACCGTAACCGCACCGAGCTTTGGCAATGCGTTATACGAATACGACGCATTGGACAACCTGCGCAGGGCCAAGGTCGGCAGCCGCGATAGAACCCATTACTTCGATCCGGCCAACCGTCTCGTCAACGTGATGGAAACAGCAACCGGCGCAACCGTCACTGGCCTGAGCTATGACTTGCAGGGCAATCTTTCCTTACGCAACGGGCAAGCCTTCGCGTTCGACTACGGCAACCGCCTGCGCAGTGTGAGCGGGGCCGAGAGCTACGAGTACGACGCACACGGCCGTCGGGTCAGATCTCTTTCGGCTGCAAGTGGCGCCATTTACTCGTTCTACGACAACGGTGGAGTGCTTCGCTTCCAGCGCAACGAGCGTACGGGCAAGCAGACCGATTACCTGTACCTTTCCGGGAGCCTGGTCGCCCAGGTGAGCGGCGCGGCAGCGCCGAGTGTTCCCGCGCTCAGCGCCCCCGGTTACATCACGCAGGGCGGCGTGACGTTGACCTGGACCCAAGCGGGTGGCGCGAACCGCTACGAGCTGCAACAGTCAGTGGGTGGCAACTGGTCCGCGCTGTATGGCGGCGCGGCGCTCACGTACGCCGCCAGCGGGTTGCAGACCGGCACCTATCAGTACCGGGTCCGCGGGTGTAGGGATGTGTGTGGCGACTGGAGCAACGTCGCTAATGTGGCGGTGGAGCTACCGCCCGCAGCCGTGCCCGCGCTGAGCCTGCCAGCAGTCGCCTACAACGGCAGCTATTCGGTGAGCTGGTCCGGCTCGGCCGGTGCCACTGCATACCAGCTGGAAGAAACCGCCAATGGTGGGTCCTGGACGTTGATCCATAACGCGGCCCCATTGTCTCTCGGCATTGGCGGCAAGCCTGCGGGCCAGTACACCTACCGCGTGCGCGCCTGCAATCCCATCGGTTGCACGGGCTACAGCGGCAACGCCTCGGTCACGGTGGTGTATCCACCGGGCGCAGCACCTGGCCTGAACGCGCCTTCCCGTAGCGGCCCAGGAAGTATTGGCATTGGCTGGAGTGGGGTTGGTGGGGCCGATCGCTACACGCTTCAGGAAAGCGCCAACGGTGCGGGCTGGGTCACGCTGCTGGACGCCAACGCGACATCCTACGCGACCCCATGGCGCGGGCCTGGCAACTATGCCTACCGGGTCGCCGCCTGCAACGGCGCGGGGTGCTCTGGTTGGTCCGGCACCGCGAGCGTTTCGGTCATTGCGCCGCCCAGCCTGGAGCCGGTGATCAGCGCGCCCGGGCTGGTGAACGTTACCGACTACGCCTTCAGCTGGAGCACGCCGGCCAACACCGAGTACTTCGTCTTGCAGGAAAGTGCCAATGGTGGTGGGTGGACTACGTTGCTGGCGGATGCCCGCACGTCCGTGGGCGTCAGTCGAGGCAACGGCAGCTATGGCTACCGGGTGCAGGCCTGCAACTTTGTTGGTTGCGGGCCCTGGTCTGGCATCGCCACGGTCACGGTCTCGCTGCCACCCCCGATGCCCACTATAACCATGGCCAATTGGCTCTCCACGACGACGGCTCCCTACCGCATCTGGTGCGATGCCGACTGGACCCCGGTGGCGACTGCCACCGAATACCAGTTGGAAACCAGTATCGGTGGCAAACACCTGTACACCGGGCCGAAGACCTACGTGAGCGCAGCAGGCAATGCGTATTGCGGGTCACCGATCCGGGTGCGGGCCTGCAACGCGGGCGGGTGTTCCGCGTGGTCGCCGTTGTTCACCCCCGCGCGCGGCGTGTACGAGACTGAATGATGAACACGATCATGATGACGAACGTGGTGTTGCGCGGATTGGTCACGCTGTTGCTTGCGACTGCGATGCTAGGTGCCGCCAGCGCCCAGGAGGCGGTGGAATACATCCATACCGACGCCTTGGGTTCGCCAGTGGCGATCTCGGATGCCAGTGGTCATACGATCAAACGAACCGTATACGAGCCTTACGGGGCGGTGATGGGCGGAGAGGTCGACGGCGAGCCGGGCTATACGGGGCATGTGTCTGACTCGGCCACCGGGTTGATTTATATGCAGCAGCGGTACTATGACCCTTCAGTCGGAAGATTCCTTAGTAGCGATCCGGTTCTTGCCGTAGGCGGTGGGAGTGAGCTATTCAACCGCTATCGATATGCGATGAACAATCCGTACAGGTATTTGGATCCAGATGGCAGGGTGGATTGGGGAATGGTAGGGGACTCTTTCAAGATCGAGGCAGGGTTCTCGCTTGGGATCAGTGCAAAGTTCAAGCTCGGTCCAGTGAAGTTATCCATTGGATTGGGCGAAGCCACGTGGGGTGGCGGAGGCACACTCGCGGCAGATGGGTACGCGTTTCAGGAGGTGGCTGGACCTAGTTTCGCTGTCGAAGCTGGAAGCTATGGCTTTGGGTTCAAGGGCGAAGCGGAGCGCTCGTACCAAGGGCGCCATGATCTTCTGTACAGTGAAGAATATTCAAAGGGCGGATTCATCTTCGGAAGGAAGAGCGCTGAAATGAGTGTAGATGGCGACGGATCTAATGCCGAGTTATCTGGAAACGCGAGCATCTTCCCAGCAAAGCTTGCTGTCTCAGCAGATTTGGGCAAAGCATTGGAGGGTCTACAGAGTCCCTCCAAGTCGGCGCTGACCGGGGCGCAGGGTTTCAAAGGTACCTTCAGGGTTGAGGGAAGGCTTGATACGAAAGCGTTGACGCGCACACTTAAGGGTGGCAAGTAATGGAGAAGACTGTCGATGTTTTAATGGCGGAATACCGGTGGTCTGCACGGCTGTCCGCCGCGTCTCTGATTTCCTTTTGTGCCAGCCTTGCAGTTATTGCGCTAGTGGGGGGCGATACTGGGAGGGACGGGCTGGAGTTCCTGATAGGCTGCTTGTTGGGCTTGACGCTCATAAGCTCTTTCCTTGCGATGCTACTTTCAACTTTTGGGGTGGTTCGAAACAGGGGGAGACTGGCGGACTGGGGCATGTTTTTGATTTTCATATGGTTCATTCCGTACTTGGGTATCGCGCTCTATCTCGGCACTTCATACTTGCTGCAAGTGCTACGGACCAATCGAGAAGAATGATCTGCTGATTGATCGCTCCCGTCGGCGCCAGTGTCCTGTGCTTGGATGTTTGTCCTCTGCTAGCCATCTAAGCTTCGATCGGTTTGATGAAGAAGCTTCACTGGGACTCTGAGGTGGGACGAACGCGGCCGTCGATCAAGTGAAGGAAGGACTCTGCGAGCTGCTTGGAATTTACTCGCGTTAATCGGAGCTCTCAGAGGGATGGATCGCGCAATGCTCGGATACACCTTCCCGGCGTTCGAGCTCGAGCTTGAGCCGATTGATGAAAAATCCGAGGCTTATGTTGGAAGCGCTTGTGTCTGCGGCGTTGCGCGGCGCTATCGACCTTGCGAGATTGGAACTGGCGCTGGTGGAGCGCTTTGTTGGCTGTGACTTTTCCAGTCAGCGGGCTTAAGCAGCAGGACGTATTTTTCGGCAAGGCGATGCTGGTTGCTCATTCGGCCGACCAGCAGGCCAATGGGTGTGGAGCATCCAGATCCAGGAAAAGGCTTCATCCCGACTTCAAGCGCGCCTTTCGCTTGCTGGAGGCGGGGCCGGCCGTCCAAGCGCTGACGCTTGCAGAGGAGCTGTTCAGATCCGAGGAGAACATGGGCCCAGCCGAGGAGTTTGCGCACTTTAGTGGGCGCTGCGCTGAAGCACTCGATTTCGGCGTGGGTGTTGTAGAACGCCAGGGAGGCGCGGCAGGTTGCCGCTAGGCCGGAGTGCGGAAGCAGCGGGTGTGCGCAGTGCTGGCCGAAGCGGATGGCCACGCCTTCGAGGTTCAGCCGATGCTGAGGCCCGGCGGTTGAAGCGGGAGAGTACTTGGTAGATCTTGGCTGGACAATTGCCGGCTGGGCAGGCGTCTGGAGGGCCGGCCAACGGCCGGCGCTACCCCGCGTCGGTTGGTGATGGTGTCGGGCTTGCGGTTAGTTTGCACACGACCAACGGTCGTGCGCTACCGCGCGGTGCTCAGCCGAGGAGCTTGCGAACCTTGTTCAGCGCTGCGACGAACCGCTCGATCTCCGCATGCGTGTTGTAGAACGCCATCGATGCCCGGCACGTTGCCGCGACGCCGTAGTACTGCAGCAGCGGGTGCGCGCAGTGCTGGCCGGAGCGGATGGCGACGCCTTCCAGATCCAGCAGGGTGGCCAGGTCGTGCGCATGCGCGCCTTCGATCAGGAAAGAAACCACTGCCGCCTTGTCCGGGGTGGTGCCGAAGATACGCAGGCCGTCGATCTTGTTCAGTTCTTCGGTGAAGTGCGCCAGCAGCTCGCTTTCACGCGCTTCCACGTGTTCCAGACCGAGTGATTCGAGGTAGTCCACCGCCACGCCGAGGCCGATGAAGCCAGCGATGTTGGGGGTGCCGGCCTCGAACTTGTGCGGGGCGTCGTTGAACACGGTGCCTTCGAAGCTCACTTCCTTGATCATCTCGCCGCCACCGAGGAACGGCGGCATGGCATCGAGATGCTCGCGCTTCGCCCACAGTGCGCCGGTGCCGGTAGGACCGCACATCTTGTGGCCGGTGATGGCGTAGAAGTCGCAGCCAATGGTTGCGATGTCGACCTTGCGGTGCGGCACGGCCTGCGAGCCATCCACCACGGTGATGATGCCGCGCTTGCGTGCTTCACGGCAGATTTCGCGCACCGGGTTGACCGTGCCCAGCACGTTGGAGACGTGGGCCACGGCAAGCAGCTTGACCTCGGGGGTCATGGCCTTGCGCAGGGCATCCAGGTCGAGTGCGCCGTCCGGGGTGATTTCGGCCACGCGGATGGTCGCACCGGTGCGCTGGGCCACCAGCTGCCACGGCACAATGTTGGCGTGGTGCTCCATGCGCGAGACCAGGATGACATCGCCGGCCTTCAGCCGCGGCAGGGCCCACGAATAGGCCACCAGGTTGATGGCGAAGGTGGTGCCGCTGCACAGGATGAGTTCGTTGGCGCGTACGTTGAGGAAGCGCGCCAGCTTGCTGCGCGCGCCCTCGTAGGCGTCGGTGGCCTCGGTGCCCAGCGCGTGCACGGCACGGCTGACGTTGGCGTTGTAGCGGCGGTAGAACTCATCCACCGCGCCAATCACCTGCACCGGCTTCTGGCCGGTGTTGGCGTTGTCGAAGTACACCAGCGGCTTGCCGTGCACTTCCCGCATCAGCAGCGGGAAGTCCAGGCGCACGCGGTCCCAGTCGGGGGCATCGACGGTGTCGGCCACCGGGCGCGGGGTGGACAGGTTCATGCCACGCCCGCCTTGGCCAGGGCGAGGTCCAGCTGGCGGCGCAGCTGCTCGGTCAGGCGGGCGTCGAGCACGTTCAGCGGTTCGTGGCAGAACGCGGCGCTGAGCAGCTGCTGCGCCTGCTGGGCCGGCAGGCCGCGCGAACGCAGGTAGAACAGCGCGTTGGCGTCGAGCTGGCCGACGGTGGCGCCGTGTGCGGCCTTCACTTCGTCTGCGTCGATCACCAGCGTGGGCTGGGTATCGATTTCGGCGTCGGCGGAAAGGAGCAGGTTCTTGTTGGAGAGGTTGGCGTCGGTGCCATCGGCGCCGGCCCGGATGTGGATGCCGCCGTGGAAGACCACGCGGCTGCGGTTGGCGGCCACGCCGCGCCACACCATTTCCGAAGCAGTATCGCGCGCGATGTGCTCGATGCCCAGGCGGGTATCCACATGCCGGCGGCCATTGCCGAGCAGTACGCCGTTGGCGGTCAGCTGGGCGTTGTCGCCTTCCAGGCGCACGTTGAGTTCGTGGCGGCTGAGCGCGGCGCCCAGTTCCAGGTCCACGCGGCGGTACTGCGCGTTGCGGGCCAGCACGGCGTCGGTGCGCAGCAGTGCGGTGGCGCGGCTGCCATCGGCCTGCACGCGGGCGTGCGAGAGCACCGCATCCTGCGCCAGGTGCACGTGCACCAGGGTGTTGCCCAGGTGTGCGGCATCGCCCAGGTCCAAGTGATGTTCGACCACGCCCAGCGCAGCGCCGCTGCGCAGTTCGATCAGGTGGCGGTGGTGCCAGGCCAGGTCGGTGCCGCCGGCGGCGCTGATGAAGACCAGGTGCAGCGGGGTTTCAACCTGCACGGCGTCGTCCACGCGCACCAGCACGCCTTCATCGGCGAGGGCGGCGTTGAGGCGGGCGAAGACTTCTTCGCTGCGCTCGAAGCGGCGGCCGAGGAAGCGCAGGGCTTCTTCACCGGCGGCCAGTGCCGAGGACAGGGTCTGCACCTGCACGCCGGCCGGCAGCGCCGACACATCGCTGTGCGCGGCGGACGGGCGGCCGTTGACGAACACCAGCCGCGGCGATGGAATGTCGGCCAGCAGGGCAGGGTCGATCTCGGGCGCGGCCAGTGGCGCGGGCTGGAAGGTGCGGCGCTCGAGCTGGCGCAGCGAGGTGTACTTCCAGGCTTCGCTGCGCGGGCCGGGCAGGCCGGCCTGCAAAGCGGCATCGAGCTCGGCGCGGCGGGCGTCGCTGCCGCAGAAGCCGGCGGCCAGGGAATCGAGCAGGGCGCTCATCAGACCGCTGCCTCCGGCACTACGCGGTCCTTCAGGAAGTGGTAGCCGTGGGCTTCCAGTTCCAGGGCCAGTTCGGGGCCGCCGCTCTGTACGATCTTGCCGTCAGCCAGCACGTGAACCACGTCCGGCTTGATGTAATCGAGCAGGCGCTGGTAGTGGGTGATGACCAGGAACGAACGGTCCGGCGAGCGCAGCGCGTTCACGCCGTCGGCCACGCTCTTGAGCGCGTCGATGTCCAGGCCGCTGTCGGTCTCGTCCAGGATCGCCAGCTTCGGCTCGAGCACGGCCAGCTGGAAGATCTCGTTGCGCTTCTTCTCGCCACCGGAGAAGCCTTCGTTGACGCCACGGTGCAGCAGCTCATCCTTCAGGTGCAGCACGGCCAGCTTCTGGCGCACCAGCTTGAGGAACTGCATGGAATCGAGTTCTTCCTCGCCACGCGCCTTGCGCTGGGCGTTGAGCGCGGCGCGCAGGAAGTAGGTGTTGTTCACGCCGGGGATTTCCACCGGGTACTGGAAGGCCAGGAACAGGCCGGCGGCGGCGCGTTCTTCCGGCGCCAGCTCCAGCAGGTCGCGGCCTTCGAACTGCACGCCGCCTTCGCTGACCTCATAGCCGTCGCGGCCGGCCAGCACGTTGCCCAGCGTGGACTTGCCCGCGCCGTTGGGGCCCATGATGGCGTGAACCTGGCCCGGCTTCACGTCCAGCGACAGGCCCTTGAGGATTTCCTTGTCGCCGATGCGGGCGTGGAGGTTGTCAATCTTCAGCATGATACGAATCCAGTAGTGCCACGCCCTGCGTGGCAAAAAAATCAAACGAAGGCGCGATCGCTCAGCCCACGGAACCTTCAAGGGAGACTTCCAGCAGCTTCTTGGCTTCCACCGCAAACTCCATCGGCAGCTCGCGGAACACCTGCTTGCAGAAGCCATCCACGATCATCGAAACCGCGTTTTCCTGGTCAATGCCGCGCGCGCGGCAATAGAACAGCTGGTCATCGGAAATCTTCGACGTGGTGGCTTCGTGCTCCACCGTAGCGCTCGGGTTCTTCACCTCGATGTACGGGAAGGTGTGCGCGCCGGAGGTCTTGCCGATCAGCAGCGAATCGCACTGGGTGTAGTTGCGCGCGCCATCGGCATTGCGGTCCACCTTGACCAGGCCGCGGTAGGTGTTCTGGCCACGACCGGCGCTGATGCCCTTGCTGACGATCTTGCTCTTGGTGCGCTTGCCGATGTGGATCATCTTGGTGCCGGTGTCGGCCTGCTGGCGGTGGTGGGTCAGCGCCACGGAGTGGAACTCGCCCACCGAGTCGTCGCCCAGCAGCACGCAGGACGGGTACTTCCAGGTGATCGCCGAACCGGTTTCAACCTGGGTCCAGGTGACCTTGCTGCGCGCGCCACGGCATTCGGCACGCTTGGTGACGAAGTTGTAGATGCCGCCCACGCCGTTCTCGTCACCGGGGTACCAGTTCTGCACCGTGGAATACTTGATCTCGGCATCTTCCAGCGCCACCAGCTCGACCACCGCGGCGTGCAGCTGGTTCTCATCGCGCATCGGCGCGGTGCAGCCTTCCAGGTAGGACACGTACGCCTTGTCCTCGCAGATGATCAGGGTGCGCTCGAACTGGCCGGTGTGGCCGGCGTTGATGCGGAAGTAGGTGCTCAGTTCCATCGGGCAGCGCACGCCCTTGGGGATGAACACGAAGCTGCCGTCGGAGAACACCGCCGAATTCAGCGCGGCGAAGTAGTTGTCGCCCACCGGCACCACGCTGCCCAGGTACTGCCTGACCAGTTCGGGGTGTTCCTTGATGGCTTCGGACATGGAGCAGAAGATCACGCCCTTTTCGGCCAGTTCCTTGCGGAAGGTGGTACCGACCGAGACCGAATCGAACACCGCGTCCACCGCCACGCCGGCCAGCTTGGCGCGCTCGTGCAGCGGCACGCCCAGCTTGTCGTAGGTATCCAGCAGTTCCTTGGGGACATCATCCAGCGAAGCGTACTTCGGGCCCTTGGGCGCGGAGTAGTAGCTGAGTGCCTGCAGGTCGATCGCGGCGATCTGCAGCTTGGCCCACTTCGGCATCGGCATGGTCAGGAAGTGGCGGTAGGCGTCCAGGCGCCACTGCGTCATCCATTCCGGCTCGTCCTTCTTGGCCGACAGGGCACGGATGGTGTCCTCGTCCAGGCCGGGCGGCAGCGAATCCGATTCGATGTCCGTGATGAAGCCGGCCGAATACTTGCGGCCGAGCTGCTCGTGGATCTCGCGGTTGGGGGTGTCGCCGGGGGCGACGGTGTCGAGGGTATCGGTGGCCATGGGGGCTGCCTGTGGATCAGGAGACGACATCCGCCGCGATCACGCGGCGGGGAGCGTCAACAAGGGGAAGAGGGGGCAGGATCTGCGCCAGGGTGACCTTGCGCAGTGCGTCGGACACCACGTCGTTGATCATCCGCCAGCTGCTGCGCGCGCCGCACTGCAGCTCGCGTCCGCACTGGCTGTGGTCGTGCGCGCACTCGGTCAGGCCCAGCGGGCCCTCCATGGCTTCGACGATCTCGAACAGGCTGATCTGGTCCGGGCGGCGGGTCAGCCGGTAGCCGCCGCGCACGCCGCGCAGCCCTTCCACCAGCCCGGCCTGGGCCAGCGGCTTGAGCAGCTTGCTCACGGTGGGCGGCTCGAGGCTGGCAAATTCGGCCAGTTCGGTCGCGCTGAGCACCTCGCCCGGTCGGGCGGCAAGGACGGTCAGGACGACGGTAGCGTAGTCGGTAAGCTTGGTGACGCGGAGCATGGGGAGGGCAGAGCCATAAAGCGGACTGAAATTGTACGCTTTTATGCCCGGGCATCCAACCCGTCCCGTTCAGCTGCTTCAGGCGCAGGTCCCGGCAAGCCGGCTTGCCGCCGTGGTTGGGCAATCACAAAGATTAAGCGAGAATCGACCATCCCACTGCAATGGTCACTCAGATGCCCAAGAAGATCCAAGCCCGCAAGTCGACCATCCACGGCAACGGTGTGTTCGCGCTGGCGCCCCTAAAGAAGGGTGAGCGGGTGATCCAGTACAAGGGCCTGCTGCGCAGCCATGCCGACGTGGATGCTGATGATACCGGGGACGTCGAAAGCGGTCACACCTTCCTGTTCACCCTGAACGACGATTACGTCATTGATGCCAATTACAAAGGCAACGATGCGCGCTGGCTGAATCACAGCTGTGACCCCAACTGCGAGGCTGTCATCGAGGAAGCAGAGGGCGACAACCGCCGTGAGGACAAGGTGTTCATCGAGGCGATCAAGGACATCAAGCCGGGTGAAGAGCTGACGTACAACTACGGCATCACCCTCGCCGAGCGCCATACCCCCCGATTGAAGAAGATCTGGGAATGCCGTTGCGGCTCGAAAAAGTGCACCGGGACGATGTTGCAGCCGAAGCGGTAACGCCGATTACGCTGCCTGCACATTGTGGTCACCCTGCGCCAATGGGCGCATCTGCATGGTGGCGGTTCCCCCATTGAAGGAGCCGCCCATGGCACATGATCTCAACGGCAAACGCGTCGCCATCCTCGCCAGCGATGGTTTTGAGCAATCCGAACTGCAGGAGCCAAAACGGCTGCTGGAATCCTGGGGTGCCACGGTGACCGTGGTCGCGCCGGGCGACGCGGGCAAGATCCGCGGCTGGAAGGAGAAGGACTGGGGTGACAGCGTAACTGTGGACCAGCCGCTTTCCGGTGCCAGCGCCGACAACTATGACGCGCTGGTGTTGCCCGGCGGCGTGATCAACCCCGACACGCTTCGCACCCAGGCCCCCGCGCTGGCCTTCATCACCGCGTTCGCCTCGGCCGGCAAGCCGGTCGCGGCAATCTGCCATGCGCCCTGGCTGCTGGTGGAAACCGGACTGGCCAAGGGACGGAAGGTGACGTCGTGGCCGTCGCTCAAGAGCGACCTTTCCAACGCCGGTGGACAGTGGACCGACCAGGAGGTCGTGGTCGATAACGGCGTGATCACCAGCCGCAAGCCTGACGACATTCCGGCGTTCTCCGACGCCGTGGCCAAGGCACTGGCTGCGTGACTGACGACGCGGTGACGCCGCCAGGCGCCACCGCAGATGGCGCCTACCTGCCCAGAACCCCGGACGGCATCATCGCGCCGAGATCCTGGTTGAAGGTGACGACAAGCTTGCCATTCTGTACCTGCGCCGACTGCACCTGGAGATTGCCAAGCAGCGCCGCGATGGTCGGGTCGATCCTGTAGATCGGCTCGCGACGCGCGTAGTCGACGAGGAACGCGTTGAGCAGTTCGCGTGTACGTGAGTCGAGCCTGCCCCCGTTGTTGGCCGGGGTGAAGTCGTCAACGGTGGGCTGGTCGAGGTGGAAACCCTGGGTCTGCGCGTCATAGCGCAGGCCGCTGCTCAGCCTGACCTTGCCCAGCGGCGACGGTGGGCTCCCGGCGGTGGCCAGCGCGACGTCAAGATCCATGTCCAGCCGGTTGCCCTGCGGCAGGGTGAGCCTGGGGTGGCTCATGGTCATCGCGATCAGGCCACCGAGGGCGTCCTGGGTACGCGGGAAACTGCCGTCCAGGTAATGCTGGACATCACTGGCGCCGACCGACAGGCTGCGGCCGGAAACGCTCGGCGCGGCCTGTGCGCCGACCGCGGCGGCAATCAGGACCGCACAGGCGGCAATGCGGGTGAACACGGGGCGTAGCTTCATGGTGGCCAGGCGCTGGTAGGAGACCCCGACACGATAGCGCGTTGGCCTGAATCGGCGCTTCATGGGCGCAGCCACGCAGGGCGTGGCTCTACCAGGAATTGCGCCGTCAGGTCCGTAGAACCACGCCCTGCGTGGCTGCACCGCAGTCAATCGAGCGCCGGCTGCAGCGAGGCGCTGAGAATTTCCCAGCCGCTGCCGTCCGGGCGCGGTTGCAGGCGGTACCAGCCGGTGTAACGGAATGTACCCTCGGCGGTGATCGCGCGGATGCGTACCGGGACCTCGCGCAGCCGCGACGGCTGGGCGGTGTCGCGGGCGATGGGGCTTTCCGTGTCCAAGCGCAGGTTGCGCAGCTGCGGGATGCTGCGCAGCACGGCGTCGTCCGGGCGTGCGCTGGTGTGGCCGCCGCTCCAGAACGCATCGGAGCTTTTGCGATCGCTGCCCAGCAGAGCGTAGATGTAGTTGCGGACGGTGATGGTTTCGCTCGGCGCATCCGGTGCTACCGCGCTCAATACCGGCGGGGCCATGGCGGCCACGCCTTCGCCCTGCGCCGGAGCCGGCGCGGCGGATGCGGCGGCAGCATCGGTCGCCGCCGTGCCCGCAGGCGTTTCGGTCGGCGCCGGATCTGGCTGGCACGAACACCCGGCAAACAGCAGCGGCAACAGGAACATGACTCGACGCATGGCACACCCTCCCCGGTGGAGGGAAGAGTGTAGCGGGGGTTCAGGGCGTGCGCTGGATCGCATCCAAGGCGGTGAGCACCTCGTCCAGTTTCGGCTGCAGTGCGGTCAGCGGGTGCGTGGGTTCGTCGGCATGGCGCTGGGCAAGGTCCTGCAGCAGCTGGGTGGCGACGATGGCCGCGGCGCGCTCGTCGCCGCTCAGGCCGGCCGGGCGGCGCGCCGCTTCCAGCAGCCGCATCCAGTCCTGCTGGGCGCGGTGTTCCAGTTCGATCGTGCAGCGTCCGCTGCACTGCAGCCCGTCCTTTTCGATCGGAGTAACGGTGATGCGATAGCGTTGCGAGGGGCTGGCCATGGCGGTGCACTGTGGGGGGATGGGCCCACCTTAGGCGTGGCGACGGGGCCGGGCGACAGGCGCGGCCGCACGCAGTGTTCCACCTTGTACGTTCCGGGTTTGCGCGTATCGGCCGCGAGGGCCGTGGCAGCTGGGTCTGCGCGGGCGTACCCGGCGCAGGCAGGGTTTGGCAACGCTGTGTTTCGCTGCGCGTGCACTGCCCCAAAAGAGAACGGGACGGCAATGGCCGTCCCGTCCGGGTGCTGCAGGATGCGCGCTGATCAGAGCGCAGCGTCCTTGAGCTTCTTGAGCGGACGCACCTTCAGCTTGGTGGTGGCCGGCTTGGCGGCGAACCACTGCTCTTCCTTGGTGAACGGGTTGATGCCCTTGCGCTTCGGCTTGGCCGCGACGCTGACGGTGGTGATCTTCAGCAGGCCCGGCAGGGTGAAGCTGCCCGCGCCCTTCTTGTGGACCGAGGAGGCCACTGCGGTTTCCAGCGAGGCCAGCACAGCGCGGACGTCCTTGGCGACAACGCCAGAGGCTTCGGCGATGTGTGCAACCAGGCCGGACTTGGTCAGCACTTCCTTGATCGGCTTCGGAGCGGCCGGCTTTGCGGCGGTCTTCGTAGCGACTTTCTTCGCTGCCTTCTTCGGGGCAGCCTTCTTAGCGGTCTTTGCCATGGTTTCCTGTTCCGTGATCGGTTGGTTGGGTGGTCGCGCCGAACCCATCGGCAAGCGAAATGTAGGGCAACAACGCGGCGCCGCCAATAGGCAAACGCATAAAAATTCGGCTTTTCTGCGTTTGCGGTTACTGCGGTGCATCAGGACATGCCCAGAAAAGCGGTCCGTGCGGTGCGGCTGCAGCGGAGGGTCAGGCCGGGGCGACGACCAGGGATTGCGCGGAAACTCCTTGAAAACAGCACTTTGCAACAGGTCGAGCGTCATGCGTGGCAGGCAGGGGGAGCCTGGGTGCGGCCGCACGCCGCAGGTGGGCAGGCCAGACACGGTGCTAACGCCTGGCGGTCTACGCTGGTGCTGCCATTCACCCAATGAGGAACAAACGATGGGCATTTCGCGTCACGCCACTGCGCACTGGGAAGGTGACCTCAAGACAGGCAAGGGACAACTGAGCACGCCGCAGAGTGGCCTGCTGGACAAGACCCGCTATGCCTTCAGCAGCCGCTTCGGCGACGAAAAGGGCACCAATCCGGAAGAACTGATCGCCGCCGCGCATGCCGGCTGCTTCACCATGGCGCTGTCGGCCAAGCTCACCGAGGCCGGCTTCGTTCCCACCTCGCTGGACACTGAAGCCAAGGTCGACCTGTCGATGGAAGGTGGCCCACAGCTGTCGCAGATCACACTCACGGTCAAAGCAGTCGTCCCCAACATCGACGCGACCCAGTTCCGCGCCATCGCCGATGATGCCAAGCAGAACTGCCCGGTATCCAAGGCGCTGAGTGCGGTGCCGATCAGCCTGGAGGCAGAGCTGGTTGCCGGTTGAGTTGATGCGGGTGCCGACGCCACGTCGGCACCCGCAGCGACCCCGTCGAGACACGCCATGCGTGTCCCACGTGAACCCGATACCGCACAGGACACGCGTGGCGTGTCTCTACCAGGTGATCGTGCCCTGGATCACCGTCTGCACCTGGCCGCCGGACCATACGTCACCTTGGGAGTCCACATGCAGGGTCAGTCGTGCGTCGTGGCCGACCTCGCGGCCCTGGCTGACCACGTAACTCCCGTCCACGCCGGGCAGGGCACTGCGGCTGTCCAGCCACGCGGCCAGCACCGCATTGGCCGCGCCTGACGCGGCATCCTCGAACCGGCGGCCGTTACCCACGAACGCGCGTACGGCGAGCTGGTACGCGGCGCCCGTGCTGCGGGCATAGGCGAACACGCCCATGCTGTCGGTGCTTTCGGCCAGCGCGGCGACCGCGTCCCAGTCCGGTGACAGGGCGCGCAACGCCGCTTCATCCGCCAGCTCCACCACCCACCAGCTGCGGCCGCCGGACATGCGTGCCGGCGGCAACGGGCCCAGCGCCCAGCCGGCCAGCGCGGCGCGCAGTCGCAGATCGTCTGCCGTGGTCACTTCGGCCACCGCCGCGCGCGGGGTGCGGATGGCGATGCTGCGGGTGGCGCCTTCGCCCACCACCCGCAGGGGCAGCGCGCCGGCGATGCCGTCCTGGACCAGCACGCCTTCCACCGGCGCGGCCAGGCCTGCGTCCAGCACCGCATGCGCTGTGCCCACACTGGGGTGGCCGGCGAAAGGCACTTCCTTCTGCGGGCTGAACATGCGGATGCGATAGCTGGCGCCCGGGGCCTGCGGAGCGAAAACGAAGGTGGTTTCCGGCAGGCGGGTCCAGCGGGCGATGGCCTGCATGTGCGCGTCGTCCAGGCCCTCCGCATCCAGGACCACGGCCAGCGGATTGCCCGCGCCGGGATAAGGGGAAAATACGTCAAGCTGCAGGAAACGGCGGGCGGTCATGGCGGGTCGGTGTGGCGGAACGGTCCGGCAGCTTAACAAGCCCTGCCGGGCCGTGGCTTGGCATAGAATCAGAGGTTCGGCCCGGCGTGCCGGGTCGATCCCCCCACTACCTACCCATTCCTACCTCCATGTCAGCTTCCCCCCTTGTCGATCGCTGGATCGTACTGAAGTTCGGCGGCACCTCCGTGTCGCGTCGTCACCGCTGGGACACGATCGGGAAGCTGGCGAAAAAACGTGCGGAAGAAACTGGTGCGCGCGTGCTGGTGGTGGTGTCGGCCCTGTCCGGGGTGACCAATGAACTGACCGCGATCGCCGATGGCGCCGCCGACAGCCGCGCCCGCGTGGATGCGCTGGTGGCCCGCCACCGTGAGTTCCTGGCCGAGCTCGAGCTCGACCCCAGCGCGCTGGATGTGCGCCTGGCCGCACTGCAGGCCCTGCTGGACGAGCCGCGCGCGGCCGCGCGCCCGTTGGAATGGCAGGCCGACGTGCTGGGCCAGGGCGAACTGCTGTCCTCCACCATCGGCGCGGCCTACCTGCGCGCCAGCGGCCTGGATTTCGGCTGGATGGACGCCCGTGAATGGCTGCAGGCGCTGCCGCCCCAGCCCAACCAGAGCGACTGGTCGCAACGCCTGTCGGTGAATTGCCAGTGGCGTTCGGACGCTGAGTGGGCGGCCGGCTTCCGCGCCCAGCCGACCCGCATGCTGATCACCCAGGGGTTCATCTCGCGCCACGCCGATGGCGGCACCGCCATCCTTGGCCGCGGCGGTTCGGATACCTCGGCCGCATATTTCGGCGCGCTGCTGGGCGCCAGCCGCGTGGAAATCTGGACCGACGTGCCGGGCATGTTCAGCGCCAACCCGAAGGACGTGCCCGATGCCCGCCTGCTGACCCGCCTGGATTATTACGAGGCCCAGGAAATCGCCACCACCGGCGCCAAGGTGCTGCACCCGCGTTCGATCAAGCCGTGCCGCGATGCCGGCGTGCCGATGGCGATCCTGGACACCGAACGCCCGGAGCTGCCGGGCACCAGCATCGACGGCAACGCTGCACCGGTGCCGGGGGTGAAGGCGATCAGCCGCCGCAACGGCATCGTGCTGGTGTCGATGGAAGGCATCGGCATGTGGCAGCAGGTCGGCTTCCTGGCCGACGTGTTCGGGCTGTTCAAGAAGCACGGGCTGTCGGTGGACCTGATCGGTTCGGCCGAAACCAACGTCACCGTGTCGCTGGATCCGTCCGAAAACCTGGTCAATACCGATGTGCTGGCCGCGCTGTCGGCTGACCTGTCGCAGATCTGCAAGGTCAAGATCATCGTGCCGTGCGCGGCGATCACCCTGGTCGGCCGCGGCATGCGGTCGCTGCTGCACAAGCTGTCGGACGTGTGGGCGACCTTCGGGCGCGAGCGCGTGCACATGATTTCGCAGTCGTCCAACGACCTCAACCTGACCTTCGTCATCGACGAGGCCGACGCCGACGGCCTGCTGCCGATCCTGCACGCTGAGCTGATCGACAGCGGTGCCATGCCGGTGGAAGAAGGCGAGGTGTTCGGCCCGCGCTGGCGTGAGATCGCCGGCACCATCCGCCCGCGCGAAACCGCCTGGTGGCGGGGCCAGCGCGAGCACCTGCTGCACCTGGCCCAGGCCGGTACGCCGCGCTACGTGTACAACCTGGGCACGGTGCGCGCGCGCGCCCGTGCGCTGGCTGCGATCAAGCCGATCGACCAGCGTTACTACGCGATCAAGGCCAACAGCCACCCGGCCGTCCTGGAGCTGCTGGAGCAGGAAGGCTTCGGCCTGGAATGCGTATCGCATGGCGAACTCAAGCACGTGTTCAACGTGCTGCCGACGCTGTCGCCGCGCCGGGTGCTGTTCACCCCGAGCTTCGCGCCGCGCACCGAATACGAAGCGGCGTTCGCGCTGGGCGTGACGGTCACTGTGGACAACGTGGAAGCGCTGCAGCGCTGGCCGGACCTGTTCCGCAACCGCGAGCTGTGGCTGCGCGTGGACCTGGGCCGTGGCGAAGGCCATCACGCCAAGGTCCGCACCGGTGGCAAGGATTCCAAGTTTGGCCTGCCGATCGCCCGCGTGGACGAGTTCGTGCGCCTGGCCGAAGACCTCGGCACCCGCGTGGTCGGCCTGCACGCGCACTTGGGCAGCGGCGTGGAAACGGCGCAGCACTGGCGCCTGATGTGCGACGAACTGGCCGGGTTCGCGCGCCGGATCGGCAGCGTGGAAACCATCGATATCGGCGGCGGGCTGCCCATTCCATACAGCGATGACGACGAGCCCTTCGACCTCGACGCCTGGGCCGCCGGTCTTGCCGAGGTCAAGGCGGTGCACCCCGCGTTCCGCCTGGCGATCGAACCGGGTCGCTACCTGGTGGCCGAATCGGGCGTTCTGCTCACTACTGCCACCCAGGTGGTGGAGAAGGACGGCATCCGGCGCGTAGGCCTGGATGCGGGCATGAACACGCTGATGCGCCCGGCGCTGTACGACGCCTGGCACGACATCGAGAACCTCAGCCGCCTGGGTGGGTATGCCGAGGCATTGTTCGACGTGGTCGGCCCTATCTGCGAATCCAGCGATGTATTCGGCAAGCGCCGCCGGCTGCCGGTCTCCACCGCGCCGGACGATGTGATGCTGATCGCCGATGCCGGCGCCTACGGGTACGTCATGGCCAACACCTACAACCAGCGCGAGCTGCCGCGCGAGGACATCATCGACGATGTGCCTTGAGCGCCTCCCGCTGGTTTCCCTTAATGCCTCACCGGATACGCCATGACTGCTTTCGATAAACACCAGGTTGCCTGTTTCCGCTTCGTCCGTTGCGACTTCGCCGCGGATACCGGTGTGGCACAGCTGGTCTATGCCTTCGACGACGGCCCGGAGCTGGTCGAGACGGTCAGCATTCCCGGTGCGCCGTTCGTGCTGGACGGCGCTCGTGCCGAGGCCGTGCAGCGGGCGCTGCGCCTGCTGCACCTGTTCGCAGGCGTCAGCTATTACAAGGCCGCGGTACCCGAGCAGGTCCGGATCGACAGCTACAGCATCGATGCCGATACCGCCGCGCTGGTGGAAACGGTGTACCTCAACGGGCTGGGCGAGTTCGCCTACCGCAACGGGCTGAACCTGCGCGGGCGGTTCCGCCTGCCGGTGGACGGCCCGGCGTTCAACGCGCCGGCCGTGGGCCTGCGCGGGCACGCACTGGTGGCCATTGGCGGCGGCAAGGATTCGCTGGTCAGCATTGAAGCGCTGCGCACGCTGGGCATTCCCGAAACGGTGACCTGGATCGGCGGTTCGCAGCTGATCCGCGCCTGCGCCGAACGCACCGGCCTGCCGATGCTCAACATCGGCCGCACGCTGGCCCCGGAGCTGTTCGAACTCAACCGCCAGGGCGCCTGGAACGGGCATATCCCGGTCACCGCAGTGAACTCGGCGATCATGGTGCTGGCCTCGCTGCTGCAGGGCGTGGACCAGGTGGTGTTTTCCAACGAACGTTCGGCCAGCTACGGCAGCCAGATTCCGGGAACCGGTGAAGTGAACCACCAGTGGTCCAAGGGCTGGGCCTTCGAGCAGGCTTTTGGCGAACACCTTGAGAAGCACGTGGCGGCTGACCTGCATTACTACTCGCTGCTGCGCCCGCTGTCGGAGCTGGCGGTGGCGCGCCAGTTCGCGAAGACCGACTTCTACGACGCGCACTTCTCCAGCTGCAACCGCAACTTCCATATCCTGGGCGAGCGTCCGGTGAACCGCTGGTGCGGTGTCTGCCCGAAATGCCATTTCGTGTTCCTGGCGCTTGCCCCGTTCATGCCCAAGACCCGGCTGGTGCGCATCTTCGGCCGTAACCTGCTGGACGACATGGAACAGGCTGGCGGCTTCGATGCGCTGCTGGAATTCCAGGACCACAAGCCGTTCGAATGCGTGGGCGAAGGCCGCGAATCGCGTGCGGCGATGGCCACCTTGGCAGCGCGCCCGGAATGGAACGAGGACGCGCTGGTGAAGCGTTTCATCCAGGAGATCCAGCCGCAGCTGGACGGCGCCGAACTGCGGATCGAACCGTTGCTGGTGCTGGAAGGCGAGCACCGGATCCCAGCGGCGATCTGGGAGCGCCTGCGTGCGAATTTCGCAGCTTGAAGGCAAGCGCGTAGCGCTGTGGGGCTGGGGGCGTGAGGGGCGTGCGGCATTCGCCGTGCTGCGCCAGCGCCTGCCAGGCCTGGCGCTCACCTTGTTCTGCCCTGAGTCCGAAGCCGCTGCCGCGCGCGCCGAGGCCGGCGATGCACTGCAGGTGCGTTCGGATGTCAGCAGTGCGTCACTGGCCGGGTTCGAGGTGGTGATCAAGTCGCCGGGGATCAGCCCCTATGGCGAGGCTGCGGTCGCGGCGGCTGCGCAGGGCACGCAGTTCATCGGGGGTACGTCGCTGTGGTTTGCCGAGCACGCCGATGCCGAAGGCACCGTGCGCGACACCGTGTGCGTGACCGGCACCAAGGGCAAGAGCACCACCACCTCGCTGCTGGCGCACCTGCTGCGCGCATCGGGTGCGCGGACCGGGCTGGTGGGCAACATCGGCCTGCCGCTGCTGGAGGTGCTGGACCCGCAGCCGGCACCGGATTACTGGGCGGTGGAACTGTCCAGTTACCAGACCGCCGAAGTGGCGCGCAGCGGGGCGCACCCGCAGGTGGCGGTGGTGCTGAACCTGTTCCCCGAGCACCTGGACTGGCACGGCAGCGAAGCACGCTACATCCAGGACAAGCTGGCGCTGGTGACCGGCGCGGCACCCCGCATCGCCGTGCTCAACGCGGCGGATCCGCACTTGGCCGCGCTGTCGCTGCCGGACAGCGAGGTGGTGTGGTTCAACCAGCCGCAGGGCTGGCACATGCGCGGCGAGTGGGTGTATCGCGGTGGGCAGCAGGTGTTCGATACCGCGAACACCCCGCTGCCCGGCCGGCATAACCGCGGCAACCTGTGCGCGGTGCTGGCGGCGATCGAGGCGCTGGGTCTGGATGCGGTGGCGCTTGCGCCGGCGGTGCAGGATTTCCGGCCGCTGCCCAACCGCCTGCAGACCATCGGCAACCGCGAGGGCCTGCGCTTCGTCAACGATTCCATCAGCACCACCCCGCACGCCAGCCTGGCGGCGCTGGAATGCTTTACCGGCCAGCGCATCGCGCTGCTGGTGGGCGGGCATGACCGGGGGCTGGACTGGCACGATTTCGTGGGCCACATGGCGCACGACGTGCCACCGGTGGAGATCGTCACCATGGGCGCCAACGGCCCGCGTATCCATGCGCTGCTGCAGCCGCTGGCCGATGCCGGGCGGTTCGGCCTGCATGCGGCGGGGGACCTGGATGAAGCGGTCCGTCTGGCGCAGGCCGCGCTGGGTGGGCAGGGCGGGGTGGTGTTGATGTCGCCGGGCGCGCCGAGCTACGGCGTGTACCGCGATTACGTCGCCCGCGGCCGCCATTTCGCCGAGCTGGCCGGGTTCGACCCGGACCAGATCACCGCCATCCCGGGGATTGGGATCGCCTGACCGGTCGCAGCTACGCAGGTCGGTTCGCGACCGCGCCGGGCCTGGCTGTGACACGCATGGCGTGTCACTACGATCCTTGGTCGAGCGACCCGGTACAGTGTGCCTTTCCCCGAAGGAGCAGGCGCATGAAGCAGCAATGGCAGTGGGGTGCGGCACTGGTGCTTGGCATGACGGCGTTGCCGGCGATGGCGGCGATGCAGGCCAAGCCGGTGGAGTGGAAGCACGAAGGCACCACCTTCAGCGGGGTGCTGGTGTACGACGACGAAGACAACGACAAGCGCCCCGGCCTGGTGATGGTGCCGAACTGGAAGGGCGTGAACGAGTCGGCCATCGCCAAGGCCAAGCAGTTGGCCGGTGATGACTACGTGGTGCTGGTGGCCGACGTGTACGGCAAGGGCGTGCGCCCGAAGACCGACGCCGAGGCCGGCCCGGTGGCGACCCAGCTGCGCAATGACCGCCCGGTGCTGCGTGCCCGCGCGCTCAAGGCGCTGGAGGTGCTCAAGGCCCAGGCCGGCAATGCGCCGCTGGATGCCACCAGGATCGGCGCGGTCGGATTCTGCTTCGGCGGCACCACGGTGCTGGAGCTGGCCCGTGCCGGTGCGCCGCTGGCTGGCGTGGTCAGCCTGCATGGTGGGCTGGGTTCGCCGTTGCCGGCCAAGGCCGGTGGCACGCATCCGTCAGTGCTGGTGCTCAATGGCGCCGACGACAAGGGCATCAGCAAGGAGGACATCGCCAGCTTCGAGCAGGAGATGAACGCAGCCAAGGTCGATTGGGAGTTCACCAACTACAGCGGGGCGGTGCACTGCTTTGCCGAAGCCGATGCCAACAACCCGCCGGGCTGCCTGTACAACGAGCGGGCGGCGAAGCGGGCGTGGAAGAGCCTGGATACGTTCTTTGAAGGGTTGTTCGAGCGGCGGTGATTTCGCTGCGGTCGGGGGTCACGACCAGCGGTCGTGACCTGCCGTCGTAACCCTCGGTAGCCGACGAAAAGAACGGCAGGAGCCGTTCGCAACGATGCGAAGCGACGGCCCGAAGGGTGCCCAACAGGATGGCGGGCATACCGTTGGTCGTCGCGCGAATGCCTCAATGCGAGCGCTGCACCGCGTAGCGGGCCAGGCCGCGCAGCGCGGCCACGGCATCGTTGTCGGCCAGGCCATCGAGCGCGCGCTCGGCGGCGTCGGCATATTCCTCGGCGCGGCGGCGGCTGTATTCCAGCCCGCCGGTGGCGTGGATGGCGGCCAGCACTTCCGGCATCGCATCGGCGTCGCCGTTCTGCACGATCCCGCGCAGGCGCTCGCGGGTGGTGGCATCGGAATGGGCCATGGCGTGGATCAGCGGCAGGGTCGCCTTGCCTTCGGCCAGGTCGTCGCCCAGGTTCTTGCCCAGCTCGTCGGCGTTGGCCGAGTAGTCCAGCACGTCGTCGGCGATCTGGAACGCGTAGCCCAGGTGCATGCCGTAATCGTACAGGGCCTGCTGGGTGGCCGCGTCCACGCCGCTGGCCAGTGCGCCCAGGCGGGTGCCGGCGGCGAACAGCACGGCTGTCTTGCGTTCGATCACGCGCAGGTAGGCGGCTTCATCGGTGTCGGGGTTGTGTACGTGGAGCAGCTGCAGGACTTCGCCTTCGGCGATGCGGTTGGTGGTATCGGCCAGGATCTGCATGACCGGCATGCGGTCCAGTTCGACCATCAGCTGGAAGCTGCGCGAGTACAGGAAATCGCCGACCAGAACGCTGGGCGCATTGCCCCACAGCGCGTTGGCGGTGCTGCGGCCGCGCCGCAGGCTGGATTCGTCCACCACGTCGTCGTGCAGCAGGGTCGAGGTGTGGATGAACTCGATGATCGCCGCCAGCTGGTGGTGCTCCGGGCCGGCCTGGCCGACCGCGTGGCCGGCGAGCATGACCAGCATCGGCCGCAGGCGTTTGCCGCCGGCGGAGATGATGTGGTCGGCGATCTGGTTGATCAGCACGACATCCGAGGACAGTCGGCGGCGAATCAGCGCATCCACGGCGGCCATGTCGGGCGCGGCGAGCGACTGGATCTGGGGCAGGCCCAGCGCGGGGCGGGTGTCTTCGGTGATGGTCATGCGGTCTGACTTTCAGGCTTGGGCGGAATTATAGGCGGTGCGGACGTATTCCGCCCGCGAAGGCCTTCCAGCAGCCGGGCAGGGCGTGAATACGTATGCAAGCGCCGCCACCGCCGGGGGTGCGCCGCTAAGCTTGTCGGGTACGTTCTGGCGCCCTGGGAGGGCGCCCTGGAAGCCCGGAGGGGGGCCCTCGATGACGCAGACTCCATGGTGGCGCGGTGCCGTCATCTATCAGATTTACCCGCGCAGTTTCCTGGATGCCAACGGTGATGGCGTGGGCGACCTGCCCGGCATCATTGAGCGCCTGGACTACGTGGCCTCGCTGGGGGTGGACGCGATCTGGATTTCGCCGTTCTTCACCTCGCCCATGGCCGACTTCGGCTACGACATCGCCGACCACCGCGATGTGGACCCGCTGTTCGGCACTCTGGCAGATTTCGACCGGTTGCTGGCCAAGGCGCATGCGCTGGGTCTGAAGGTGATGATCGACCAGGTGTTCAGCCACACCTCGATCGAGCACGCCTGGTTCCGCGAGAGCCGCCAGGACCGCACCAATCCCAAGGCGGACTGGTACGTGTGGGCCGACCCGCGCGAGGACGGCACCCCGCCCAACAACTGGATGTCCATCTTCGGCGGCGTGGCCTGGCAGTGGGAGCCGCGCCGCGAGCAGTACTTCCTGCACAACTTCCTGGCCGACCAGCCGGACCTGGATTTCCACAATCCGGCCGTGCAGCAGGCCACCCTGGACTACGTACGGTTCTGGCTGGACCGCGGCGTGGATGGCTTCCGCCTGGATTCGATCAACTTCTGCTTCCACGACAAGCAGCTGCGCGACAACCCGGCCAAGCCGCTGGAAAAGCGCCTGGGCCGGGGCTTCAGCACCGACAACCCGTACGCCTACCAGTACCACTATTACAACAACACCCAGCCGGAGAACCTGCCGTTCATCGAGCGCCTGCGCGCGCTGCTGGACGAGTACCCGGGCGCGGTCAGCCTGGGCGAGATCTCCGCCGAGGACTCGTTGGCGACCACGGCCGAATACACCGCGCCGGGCCGCCTGCACATGGGCTACAGCTTTGAACTGCTGGTCAAGGATTACAGCGCTGCGTACATCCGCGACACCGTGTCGCGCCTGGAAGCGACCATGACCGAAGGCTGGCCGTGCTGGGCGATCTCCAACCACGACGTGGAGCGGGCAGTGACCCGCTGGGGCGGGCACCCGGCGCAGCCGCGGCTGGCGCGCCTGCTGGTGGCGGTGCTGTGTTCGCTGCGCGGTTCGATCTGCCTGTACCAGGGTGAAGAGCTGGGCCTGGGCGAAGCCGATGTGCCGTTCGAAGCGCTGCAGGACCCGTATGGCATCACCTTCTGGCCGAACTTCAAGGGCCGCGACGGGTGCCGCACGCCGATGCCGTGGGTGGACGCGCCGCTGGCCGGATTCACCACGGGTGAGCCGTGGCTGCCGATTCCGCAGGAGCACCAGGCCAGCGCGGTCGCCGTGCAGGAGCACGATCCGCATTCGGTGTTGAACGCGTTCCGCCAGTTCCTGGCCTGGCGCCGCACGATGCCGACCTTGCTGCTGGGCGACATCCGGTTCCTGGACACGGCCGAGCCGGTGCTGATGTTCGAACGCGTGCACGCGGGCGAGACGCTGCTGCTGGCGTTCAACCTGTCGGGCGAGGCGACCCAGGTGACGTTGCCGGAAGGGCAGTGGCACGCATTGCATGTGCCAGGCCCGGATGCAGGGCAGGCCGATGGGGCAACGCTGCACCTGCCGGCACAGGCGATGTATTGCGCACGCCGCGCCTGATACACGATTTCCGGTGGTATTGATGGGCGGGGCCGCAAGGCTCCGCCCTTTTTTCTTCGATCAGGTTCATCGCGAGCGTTGAGGGCCCCGCCGCGGCCGGCAGGCCCCTGTGCAAATGTCCCCCGGCGGTCGCCCTGCGGCGACGGCCTCCTCCTTTACTTTGCCAGGACCCTGCCGGCCGCGACGGGGCAAGGCTTGCGGTTAGCGATGGAAAAGCAGAAGGCGGGGTGCAACGCCGGTGGATCGAGTGCCGGGTCGCCATACCCTTGGAGGCGAACCGGCGCTCGATTCACCGGCAGCCGCGTTTGATTCACCACTGATCCATAACAAAAAAACCCGCTGCTCGCGCAGCGGGTTCTTCGTTCCTGCTTCTACACAGGGATCAGAACTTGTAGTTCACACCCAGCATGTAGGTACGGCCCCACTCGATGTATTCCAGCGGGCGATCCTTGGTGCCGGCGTAGGTGCGGTACGGCTCGTTGGTCAGGTTGCTTCCCTGCAGCAGCAGGGTCAGGCCGTGCAGCGCGCTGTCGTCGGCGAAGGTGTAGCTCACCTGCGCGTCGGTCACGTTCTCGCCCACCACGTAACGCAGGGTGCGGTTGCCGTTGAAGTTGCCGATTTCACCGATGAAGTCCGAACGTCGACGCTGGCTCACGCGCGCTTCAAACCCGTTGCGCTCGTAATAGGCGGTGAAGTTGTACACGCGCTTGGACAGGCCCGGCAGGCTGATCGGATCGGTGCCGACGCTGGAGGCGCTTTCCGGGTCCAGGATCTTGATGTCACTGTCGTTGAAGGTCGCGCTGGCCTGAACGCCAAACCCAAGCAGCGGGTCGGCCAGCATCTCCAGCGGGAACGAGGCGGTCAGCTCCAGGCCACGCAGGGTGCCACCTTCGCCGTTCTGCGGCGCCGAGAAGGTCCCGATGGTCTGCACCGGCGCGATCATGCCCGGCGGCGGCACGTAGTTGGCCAGCAGGTTGCTGAAGTCGTAGTCGTCCACCGACTGGGTGTACACGTAGCTCTTCAGGTCCTTGTAGAACACTGCCGCTGCCACATAAGCCTTCTCACCGAAGTACTTTTCGTACGACAGGTCGATGGCGTTGGCGCGCCACGGATCCAGCAGCGGGTTGCCGCCACTGCCGCCCGGCTTGCCGGTGGCCGTATCGACGCCGAATTCCAGGCCCGCGCGCATCTGATCGACACGCGGGCGCGCGACCTGCTTGGCCACCGCGAAGCGCAGGGTCTGCTGGTGCGGGAACAGGAACGCCAGGTTCAGGCTTGGCAGCCAGTCGGTGTACTTCTTGCCTTCATCGATCGGCAGGACTTCCTGGCCGGCCGGACGCGAGCGGTCGAAGTAGTTCGACTGCGAGCTCTGGTCGGTGGTGATCATCTGCACGCCGATGTTGCCGCGCACGCCTACGTCACCGATGTCGGTATTGATGTTGGCGCGCACCCAGGCCGTAGTGGTCTTTTCCTGCACCACCCAGGACTTGGGAATCAGGTAGTCCAGGTTGGTGACCGGGTTGAACGTCATGTAGCGATCGACCGCGGCCGGTACGTTCCAGGCCGGGATGTAGCCGATGCCGGCAAAGCCCAGGTTGACCGGTGCGTACTGCAGGTCGCCGCCGACGTTGGCGTCGCCCTGGGCGCCGAGCAGGATGTTGCCTTCGGCCTGGGTCTTTTCCTTGCGGCGGTCGGCATAGTTCACGCCCACGTCCACATCCTGGAACCACGACAGCGATTCGGGCATGTTGAACGTGCCCTGCAGGCGCCCGCCCTTGAGGCGATCCTCGACCTGCGGCACCTTGCCATAGCCCGAGCCGTAGATGGTGTTGGTCAGGTACAGCGCTTCGGGATTGGAATAATCCAGGCCCGGGCGGATCTGCGAGAAGCCGTCCGGGTTGACGGTCAGCCCGATGGTGTCCAGCTGCGGCATCGGGGTGAGCTGGAGGTTGTTTTCCAGGTTCAGCTCATCGCGGGTGGCCTTCGAGTAGTTCACATCGGCGGTGAGCTTGAAGCTGTCGAAGGTCAGCTCGTTGTTCCAGCCGAACGCGTCGATCTTGTCTTCGCGCTTGTTGTACATGCCGCGCACCAGCGGGTACACGCCGCTGGCGGTGCCGCCGGTGAAGGTGCCGTTGCCGTTCACCTGTGGATTGCTGATCAGCAGGCCTGGGGTGTAGCCGCCGTTGTAGTTGCTGAGGTTGACCTCGAACTGGTTGGCGGTGTCGATCTGCTCGGCTTCGGTATGGAACATGTCCAGCGTGCTGGTCCACACGTTGGACGGGCGGAACTGCACGGTGGCCATGTAGCCGTCACGCTTGGCGTTGCCGGTGCGGCGCAGCGCCTTGATGCCGTCGGAGAACGCGGTGCCTGGTGCCACGCCGGGGCGGTTGCCCTGGTCGGTCTGCTCGGTGGTCCACGGCTCGTACAGGCCGACCTGGTTTTCCTGGATCGGGTTGTCGCTGTGCGCGTAGCCCAGCGCGATGCCCCAGGTGTTATCGGCAAACTGGTCGATATAGCTGGCGCTGAAGCGGTTGCCGAACGCATCCACGTTGGCGGCCTTGCCCAGTGAGTTCTTCGAATAGCGGCCGCTGAGCGCGATCACGCGCTCGCCGAACGCCAGCGGGCGCACGGTCTGCATGTCGATGGTGCCCGACAGGCCCTGGCCGACCAGCGCCGCATCCGGGGTCTTGTACACGGTCACGCCGTTGACCAGTTCGGACGGGTACTGGTCGAACTCCACGCTGCGGTTGTCGCCGGTGCTGACCACTTCACGCCCGTTGAGCAGGGTGGTGGCGAAATCGGGCGACAGGCCGCGCACGCTGATCACCTGGGCACGGCCGGCCACGCGCTGTGCGGCCAGGCCGGGCAGGCGGGCCAGTGATTCGGCGATGCTCACATCCGGCAGCTTGCCGATGTCTTCGGCCGAGATCACCTCGACCACCGAAGTGGCGTCCTGCTTGATCGCAATGGCGTTTTCAATGCCGCGGCGGATGCCGGTGACCTGCACGGTGTCCAGGTCGGTGGCGGCGGTACCGGCGGGCGGCGCGGTGGTGGTGGTGGACTGCGCCAACGCCAATGACGGCGTCAGGGCGACGGCCAGCGCGATACTCAGCGCGCTGCGCTTGCGATTCAACATTTTCCCCTCCCAGGCAATGTTGCCAAACTGAATTGTGGTGGCCCGGAAGATCCGGGCGCGTCTCGGCGCGGTGGCTGTCGACTGCGTGGCTATGGTAGGCAGCGCGTTCGCGCGGCGAATCACCCTGCATACGTATTCAATGCAGATGCCTTGCATGGAATCGGTTACATCGGACAATCGGACGCACGACCAACGGTCGTGCGCTACCAGCCATTCGGGGCGGCAGGTGACGACCGTTGGTCGTTACGCACTTACATGGGAACAAACCGGATCGCCTGCCCGCCGCCTGGTGCCAGCACGATGTTCAAGGTGTCGGCACTGCTGACCTCGCGGATTTCGCGCTTGAACGCGAACGGGTTGCGCTGGTAATCGGCGCCGTCGCCGTCGCGGTAGATCTCGGCGCGGTAACGCACGCCCGGCTCGAGGAACGGCAGCGGCACCGGCAGCGAACGCCCATGCTCATCGGTGATGCTGCCCAGGAACCAGTCGCGGCTGTTGCGGTCTTTGCGCGCAATGGTGACGTAGTCGCCCACTTCGCCATCGAGCACGCGGGTGTCGTCCCAGTCCACGGCCACGTCCTCGATGAAGCGGAACGCCTCGCGGTGCTGTTCATAATGCTCGGGCAGGTCGGCGGCCATCTGGATCGGGCTGTAGATCACCACGTACAGCGCCAGCTGGCGGGCCAGCGTGCTGGGGATGGCCTGGCCGTGGCGACCCTTCAGGCTGAGAATGCCCGGGGTGTAGTCCATCGGTCCGGACAGCAGCCGGGTGAACACCAGGTTGACCTCGTGTTCGGGCGGGTTCGGCGGCTGGCCCCAGGCGTTGTACTCCATGCCGCGCGCACCTTCGCGCGAGATCCAGTTCGGGTAGGTGCGGCGCAGCCCGGTGTCCTTGATCGGCTCGTGTGGGTTCACCGCGATGTGGCGCTTGGCTGCCTCCTGCACCACCTTCAGGTGATGGCGGGCCATGAACTGGCCGTCGTGCCACTCGCGCCACAGCGGGCCGCCGGCCGGATTGCGCCGGTCCACCTGGCCGTCGTCGCAGACATAGCCGCTCTTGAACGAATCCACGCCCAGCCGCGCATACAGGTCCAGGGCCGCGCCCAGCTGGTCTTCATAGTGCTCGATCGCACAGCCGGTTTCGTGGTGCCCGATCAGGTGCACGCCCTTTCTGGCGCCGTACGCCGACAGCGCCTCGATGTCGAAGTCCGGGGTGGCGCGGGTGAAATCGAAGGCGTAGCCGTTGCCGACCCAGTTGCCATCCCAGCCCGGGTTCCAGCCTTCCACCAGCACGCCGCGGAAGCCATGCCTGGCGGCGAAGTCGATCACCTTCTGCGTCTTTGCCGTGGTCGCCGCATGCTTCGGGCCGGTGGCCCAGCTTTCTTGATCCAGGTGCATCGACCACCACACGCCCAGGTACTTGGACGGCTTGACCCAACTCACGTCACCCAGCGCGTTGGGTTCGTTGAGGTTGAGGATCAGGTTCGATTCCACCAGTCCGCCGGCGGTGTCGCTGATCTGCAGCGTGCGCCAGGGCGTATCGAAGGGCAGGGTGCGGCGCACCTTCCAGCCTTCGGCCGACGGCGACAGCTGCGCGCGCAGGCGCTGGCCCTCGGTGCGCCGCAGCCACATGCCGGCGTAATCGACCAGCGCCGCCTCGTGAATCGCCACGTGCAGCCCGTCGCGGCTGCGCAGGGTGAGCGGGGTATGTGCCAGCGGCACCTGGTCCAATGGCGTGCGCTGGTACAGGTATTCGTAATGTATCGGCTCGCCAGCGGGAATCCACCAGGCGGTGGATTGCGGGGCAATGGCGAATTCGGTCAGCTCATCATCGATGATCGCTTCGCGCAGGCCCGGCTGCTGCGGGAAGTGGTAGCGGAAGCCCAGGCCGTCGTCGTAGAGGCGGAACACCACGTCCAGCCGGCGCTTGGCTCCGCTGCGCTCGCCCAGGTGCACGGTGATCTCGTTGTAGTGGTTGCGCACGCTGCGGCGCTCGCCCCACGGCTGCTCCCAGGAGTCATCGACGCTGCGCGTGTCCTGCCCGAGCACCGCCAGGTCCCGGTCCAGGCGGCCGTCGCGCAGCTGGAAGCCCAGCCTGGAGTCGGCCACCACGGTCTGACCCAGGCGCTCGACCCGGTAACTCGGGGTGCCGCCATCCAGCTGCAGCGAGACCTTCAGTATGTCGCCGGGTGAGCTGGCGCTGGCCACCGTGACCGGTTCAGCGTGTGCGGCGGTGATCCAGACCAGCAACGACAGTGCCAGCCAGGCCAGCGGGCGGGGCGCGGCAAGCGCGCGCAACAACGGCAAATCCAGGGGCATTTCCCCTCCCAGGGCAGTGCATATCCGCCCCGGACTATAGCCACGCGTGCCACGGCCTCACCGCGCCACGCCATGAATACGTATGCAAGCGGGCACCGATGTCATCTGTGCAGTGCGGCGGGCGACGGTCGTCGCCTACCATGCAGGCAGGCACCCTGGGAGGGGGCCGCGACGACAGCGCTCCGGCGCTGGCGAACCATACCGCGTGCAAGAAGGGAGGAAGGCCGACGGGCGCAAGCCGGTCCGCCGCTTTTCGATGCTGAAAACGATCTGCCTGACCGCTGCCCTTTGGGCGGCGCTGGTGTCCACCGCTACCGCGGCGGACCTCACATTCGATGGCCGCACCGCGCGTGCCACCGCCGCCGCCGATGGCAGCTTCCAGCTGCTGGCCGATGGCAGGCAACTGGCGATCACCGCCCAGCCGATGCACAGCCGCACCGGCAGCCTGATGTTCGATGCGCTGTTTGCGCTGGCCCAGGAGGAGCTGTCCGCCGACCGTGTCGATGCGATCCGCGACCCGGCGTTCAATTTTGGCAACCCGGTGGACTGCGAGTGCTTCCAGACCGGCGAGCGCTGGCCCTACGTGTGGACGCGCGATGTGAGCTTTGCCGCCGACCTGGCATTGAGCCGCCTGGAGCCGATCCGCGTCCGCAACTCGCTGCAGTTCAAGCTGTCCAAGGCCCGCGACGGGATTACCCCCGGTCTGTTCGTGGCGCAGGACACCGGTTCCGGTGGCAGCTGGCCGATCAGCAGCGACCGGGTGGTCTGGTTCCTGGCTGCGCGCAGCGTGCACGACAGTTCCAGTTTCATGACCGGGACCTGGCAGGCGCTGCAAGCCACCCTGGCACAGGACCGTGCGATGGTGTTCGACCCGCGCACTGGCCTGTATCGCGGTGAGACCTCGTTCCTGGACTGGCGCGAGCAGACCTACCCGGACTGGACCCGCCAGGACGTGCGTTTCATCGGCGAGTCCTTCGCGCTGTCCACCAACGTGCTGCACTACCAGGCGCTGCGGCTGGCCGAAACCTACGCGCGCGAGCTGCGCGATCCGCGCGCCGACCAGTACGCGGGCTGGGCCGAGGCACTGGCCAGGCAGATCGACGCGCGCTTCTGGCGCGAAGACGCCGGCATGTACATGAGTTACATCGGCGAAGCGGCCCACCCGGTGCCCTATGCCAAGTACGACCTGCTGGGCATCTCGCTGGGCGTGCTGGCCGACGTGTTCCCGGCCGAGCGCGCGCGCCGGTCGCTGGCCAACTACCCGTATGTGGAAGGCGGCAGCCCGGTGGTGTGGCCGCAGGAAGCGCAGCAGCCGATCTACCACAACCGCGCGGTGTGGCCGTTCGTCAGCGCTTACTCGCTGCGGGCGGCACGCAAGGTGGATGATGTCACGCGCATCCAGCGCGAGATCGAATCGCTGATGCGCGGCAGCGCGCTGGCCGGCTCGAACATGGAGAACTACGAGATGCGCACACTGGCCGTGCATGTCGACGAAGGCTCCTTGAGCGGCCCGGTGGTGAACTCGCCCCGCCAGCTGTGGTCGGTTGCCGGCTACCTCTCGATGGTGCTTGAAGGCGTGTTCGGGGTCGAAGCCAACGGCACCGTCGCGCCCAAGCTGCCGGTGGCGCTGGTCCCGCAGCTGTTCGGCAAGCGCGACAGCATCGAGCTCGACGACGGCACCAACCGCTACATCCTCAAGCGCCCGCGCACGCTCGAAGGCGACCTGCTCGTAGCAGGAACGATCAAGCGCAAGGGCAGCACCGTAACCGTCCAGCTCGAGCCGCGCAGGGACACGCCACGCGTGTCTGCCTTCCACGCAGACCCGGCAAACCCCAGCGCCTTCGCCCCGGCCACCCCCGTCGCCCCGGCACCAAAGAAGCGCGGCAACACCTGGACGATCGCCATCCCCGCCAACCACCAGCTCTGGCAGGACGGTAGCCCGGTGGGCAGCTCCGCCCCCCACACGGTCACCAACGACGGCCACCAGCACTGCTTCAGCCTCACCCGTCGCGAAGGCGCCCTCGAATCCCTGCACAGCCCGATGACCTGCATCGGCCCGCAGCAGCGCCTGCCGGGCGCAACCCAGTGGGCCTGGACTGCTGCCAAGCCGACCCGCGTGCGCATCCGCTTGGACTACGACAACCCGAACGGTCCGATCAACACCGGCGTCACCGCTGCCGTGAAGCAGCTGGCCGTCCAATGTGCAGGCCAGCCAGTCCAGCGCGCCACCATCGTGATGCCGCACAGCGTCGGCCCGCAGGATTCCACCGCCGCCGAATTCGATCTGCCCAAGGGCAGCTGCCGTTTCACCTTGGAACCTGGCTTCAACATGAGCGCACTGGAACACTTCGCCCAGTACAACGGTGGCAAGGGCGGCCGCGACGGCGTGCTCAACGCGGCCAACGTCCGCGCGCTGCTGCTCGCGCCGGTGGCCGGCGGCGCGGAGGCCACCCGATGAGCCGCACCGCCAAGCCGACCCTGTCGTTCTGGCAGATCTGGAACATGTGCTTCGGCTTCCTCGGGATCCAGTTCGGGTTTGCCCTGCAGAACGCCAACGCCAGCCGCATCTTCGAAACACTGGGCGCGCCGATGGACGCCGTGCCCGGGTTATGGATCGCGGCACCGTTGACCGGGTTGCTGGTGCAGCCCATCATCGGCTATCTGTCCGACCGCACCTGGACCCGCTGGGGCCGCCGCCGCCCGTACTTCATGATCGGCGCGGTGTTCACCACGCTGGCCCTGCTGGTGATGCCGAACTCGCCCACGTTGTGGATCGCGGCGGGCACGCTGTGGGTGCTGGATGCCTCGATCAACGTCTCGATGGAGCCGTTCCGCGCATTTGTCGGCGACAAGCTGGCCCCGCGCCAGCGGCCGACCGGCTATGCGATGCAGAGTTTCTTCATCGGCGTGGGCGCCATCGTGGCCAGCTTCCTGCCGTTCATCCTGGCGCACTTCGGCGTGGCCAATACCGCTGCCGCCGGCGAGGTGCCGCCGACCGTGCGCTACGCGTTCTACTTCGGCGCGGTGGTGCTGCTGGCCTCGATTGCCTGGACCGTGTTCAGCACCCGCGAGTACTCGCCGGCCGAGCTGGCCAGCTTCGACGACGCCGAGCCGCCTGCCGTGCACCAGGCCGCGCCTGTCGCCGGGCCGCCGCCGATGCTGCGGATCGGCGGCTGGATCGCGATCGGCCTGGCGCTGGCTGCGGCCATCGCCTGGCGCAATGGCGACAAGATGCTCTACGTGCTGGCCGGGCTGTGCATCGCCTACGGCCTGCTGCTCGGCGTGGCGCGGGTGCTGCCGGGCCCGCACATGCTGGCCACCATCGTCGATGACCTGCGCAGCATGCCGCGCACCATGCGCCGCCTGGCGTGGGTGCAGTTCTTCTCGTGGTTCGCGCTGTTCGCGATGTGGATATACACCACCGCCGCCGTGGCCGGTACCCACTTCGGCTCCACCGATCCGGCGTCGGCCGCCTACAACGAGGGCGCCAACTGGGTGGGCGTGCTCTTCGGCGCGTACAACGGCTTTGCCGCACTCGCCGCGCTGTTGATTCCGCTGATGGTGCGGCTGCTTGGCCTGCGCCTGAGCCACCTGGTCAACCTGTGGCTGGGCGGCCTCGGGTTGATCTCGCTGATGCTGATCGACGACCCGAAGTGGCTGCTGCTGTCGATGGTCGGGGTCGGTTTCGCCTGGGCCTCGATCCTGTCGCTGCCGTATGCGCTGCTGTCCGACAGCGTGCCGGCGGCCAAGATGGGCGTGTACATGGGCCTGTTCAATTTCTTCATCGTCATTCCGCAGCTGGTCGCGGCCAGCGCGCTCGGTTTCATGTTGCGCCTGTGGCTGGGCGGCAACCCGATGCACGTGCTGGCGCTGGGGGGCGTCAGCCTGTTGATCGCCGGGTTGTGCGTGCTGCGGGTACCGTCCCACCAGGAGGTTGTCTGATGCTGTCTCGTTCGCGTTTGTGGCTGGGCCTTTCGTTCGCACTGCTGGCCGGCAATGCCGTTGCCGCGCCGCGCCCCGAGTACGTGGGCACGCTGGAGCCGTTCGCCAGCGATGCGGTGTACTTCGTGGTCACCGACCGCTTCGTCAACGGTGACCCGTCCAACGACCACCGCGACCAGGGCGGCAAGCACCGCACCTTCGATATTCCGGTGCCGTGCCCGGACAAGGTCGACGGCAACATCGGCTACCTGGGCGGCGACTTCAAGGGCGTGCTCGACAATGCCGACTACATCCGCAACCTCGGTTTCGGCGCGGTGTGGATCACCCCGATCATCGACAACCCGGATGAAGCCTTCACCGGCAGCAAGCCGATCAGCTGCACCAGCACCCTGACCGACCGCGGCAAGACCGGGTACCACGGCTACTGGGGCATCAACTTCTACAAACTCGACGAGCACCTGCCCAGCGCGGACCTGGATTTCGCCGGGCTCACCCGCGGCCTGCACGATGCCAGACTGAAGGTGGTGCTGGACATCGTCGGCAACCACGGTTCGCCGGCCTGGACCATGCCGGTGAAGCAGCCGCAGTTCGGCCAGATCTTCGACAAGGACGGCACACTCATCGCCGACCACCAGAACCTGCCGCCGCAGCGGCTGGACCCGAAGCGCAACCCGCTGCATGCGTTCTACAACACCATCGGCCCGGTCGATGCGGACAAGGGCTCGATCTTCGACGGCAACCTGGCCGAGCTGGGCGACTTCAACCAGGACAATCCGGCGGTGATGGACTACCTGGTGGGCGCCTACCTGCAGTGGACCGCGCAGGGCGTGGATGCGCTGCGCATCGATACCATCGGCTGGCTGCCGCACCCGTGGTGGCATGCGTTCGTCAACCGGATCCGCGCCGAGCATCCGGACATGTTCATGTTCGGCGAGGCGTTCGACTATGACGCCAGCAAGATCGCCGAGCACACCTGGCCGAGCAACGCCAACGTGAGCGTGCTCGATTTCCCGCTGCGTGGCGCGATGTCCAGCGTGTTCGGCAAGGAGCAGAAGGGCTTCGAAGCGCTGGCCGAGCCGCTGCACCTGGTGGGTGGGCCATACGCCAATCCGTACGAGCTGATGAGCTTCTACGACAACCACGACATGGCGCGGCTGGATGCCACCGACAACGGCTTCATCGACGCGCACAACTGGCTGTTCACCGCGCGTGGCATTCCGGTGCTTTATTACGGCTCGGAAACCGGCTTCATGCGCAGCCGCGCCGAGCACGCGGGCAACCGCGCCTACTTCGGCCAGCCGCGCGTGGATGCCGCCCCACAGAGCCCGATCTTCGGGCCGCTGCAGCGGATCGCCAAGCTGCGCGAGGCGACCCCGGCCCTGCAGCGCGGGCTGCAGGTCAACGAGCGGCTGCAGGGCGACCAGGCTGTGTTCTACCGGGTACTGCAGCACGGCGACACCGCGCAGACCGCGCTGGTGCTGCTCAACAAGGGCGACACCGCCAGCACGTTCGAGGTGAGCCGCTACCTGCAGCCGGGCACCTGGCGTGATGCGCTGGGCGGCGGCAGCCTGGCGGTCAAGCAGAGCCTGAAGGCTGACGTCCCCGCGCATGGGGTGAAGGTGTACCTGCTGGATGCGGCGGTGAACCAGAAGGCGCTGGAAGCTGAGCTGGCCAAGGCAGTGGTGGATCAGCAGACAAGGACGGAACGTCTTTCCCGATAGGTACCGACCGTTGGTCGGTACACACCGGCCACCGACCAACGGTCGGTGGCTACCGGAAGGGTAGAATGGCCCCATGACCGAGCTCGCCCCCCTGACCCCGATCGAAATCCTTCTCCAATCCGCCATGGACGGGAGCACCCCGATCGGCGCCTTCATGAAGGCTTTCGTCGCCTCGGACGTGGTGCTGCTTACCGGCAGCCTGGTCACCCCCGACGGCAGCGGCTTCGATCCGCTGCTGTTCGACAAGCAGGGCACCCTGCACATAGCGGTGTTCACCCACATGGAGCGCGTGGGGTTCCACAACCAGCAGGCACCGCACACACTCCGCATGCAGATGCTGGAGGTGCTGAAACGCGTGCCGGGCGGCTACGGCGTCGTTGTCAACCCAGGAACGTCGCTGGGGCTTGAGCTGTCTCCAGCAGGCATTGGCGAGATCCTGAAAGACTTCGCCTGACACTGCCGCAGCGCGCCTCTCGACGCCACCGTGATCTCCGTGAACGCGTCCCCAGCGTGACGCGACCTGCAGATCTCGATCACACAATCCCTACACAGCGTCGATTGCTAGACTCGCCTCCGTCAAAACGGCGGACCTCTATGCAGACACAGTCTTCCCGCGTCACCATGGGTGTGCAGGGCCTGGACACCATCCTCAGCGGCGGCCTGCCTCAGGGCCGGCTGTATCTGCTGGAAGGCCCGCCCGGGTCGGGCAAGACCACGTTGTCCCTGCAGTTTCTGCTCCAGGGCCTGAAGCAGGGAGAGCGCTGCCTGTATGTCACCCTTTCCGAGACAGCCGAGGAGCTGCGCGAAGTCGCTGCCGCGCACGGGTGGTCGCTGGATGGGTTGCACCTGTTCGAGCTGGGCTCGGCCGAGGACGCGCTGGGCAATGGTCGCCTGCAGTCGGTTCTGCATTCGTGGGAAGTGGAGCTGGATGAAACAGTCAACCTGATCCTGGGCGAAGTGGATCGCATACGCCCCAACCGCGTGGTATTTGACTCGCTGTCGGAGCTTCGTCTGCTGGCTCAGGATTCGTTGCGCTATCGGCGCCAGATCCTGGCACTGAAACAGTACTTCGCGCCGCAGAGTGCCACCGTCATCCTGGTCGACGACCTGACCTCGGGCGCGGACGACCGCGACGGCCAGCTGCACAGCCTGTGCCACGGCGTGATCTCGCTGGAACGCCTGACCCTGGACTTCGGCCCGGCCCGGCGCAGGCTGCAGGTCCAGAAGCTGCGGGGCGTCAACTTCGTGGCCGGATACCACGACATGGTCATTCGTTCCGGCGGATTGGAGGTATTCCCGCGCCTGATCGCCTCGCAGCACCACGAGCCGTTCGGAGAAGACACCATCGGCAGCGGCGTGCCGGAAATCGACAACCTGCTCGGCGGCGGTCCGCTGCGTGGCACCTGCACGCTGTTGACCGGGCCGGCCGGCAGCGGCAAGACCAACGTGGCCCTGCAGTATGTATGGGCGGCCTGCGAGCGTGGCGAGACCTGCTGCATCTTCGAGTTCGACGAACGCGTTGGCACGCTGCTCAGCCGCGCAAAGGCGCTGGATATCGAGCTCGAGTCGCATATCGAGGCCGGCAGGCTGGAGATCATCCAGGTCGATCCGGCCGAGATCTCGCCTGGCGAGTTTTCCTGGAATGTGCAGAGGGCCGTCGAACAGCGGGGCTGCAGCGTACTTGTCATCGACAGCCTCAACGGCTACGTGGCGGCCATGCCACAGGAAAAGCAGCTGATGCTGCAGCTCCACGAAATGCTGTCCTACCTCAACCACAAGGGTGTGGCGACCTTCGTGGTCAACCCACAGCACGGGCTCGTCGGCACGATGTCCACTGGCAACCTCAATGTCTCCTACATTGCCGATGCGGTCGTCCTGTTCCGGTTCTTCGAGGCGCAGGGGCGGATCCGCAAGGCCATTTCCGTGATCAAAAACCGCGGCGGCGCGCACGAAGACACCATCCGTGAGCTAAAGATCAACGGCAGGGGCCTGACGGTCGGTGCGCCACTGAGGGAGTTCAAGGGCATCCTGACCGGTACCCCGGAGTTCGTAGGCGACTCGGCATCGTTGCTCAGCCATCCCTATGCAGGCTGAAGCGTGCGGCGGCGTGGCGCATATCGTCGCGCCGTTCGGACGCGATGCGGCCAGCATGGCATCGGTACTGGCCACGGCCGGCCTGAGCACCCGGGTTGCATCCACGCTGGTCGAGCTTTCGCGCGTACTGGATGACCAGGCCGGTGTGTTGCTCATCACCGAGGAGGCCGTGGCCAGCGGTACCGAGCCATTGCTCGCAGCCCTGGGCGATCAGCCCACCTGGTCGGACCTGCCGGTGATCCTGCTGCGCTCCCCGCGCGCACACCGTCGCTCCCCGTTCGACAGCCTGTTGCCCCGCACCGTCAACGTAGTCGAGCTTGATCGGCCACTGGGCAGCATCTCGTTGCTCAGTGCCGTACAGGGGGCGTTGCGCGCGCGCGAGAAACAATTCGTGGTGCGCGACCAGATGCGCGCGCTCGCCGAAAGCCGCAGCGCGCTGGAACGCAGCGAAGCCGAGCTGCGCCTGATCGCCGATGCGATGCCGGTGCTGATCGCCTTCGTCGACCGTTCGATGCATTACCGCTTTGCCAACAAGGCCTATGAGGCCTGGTTCGACCTGCCGGTGGGAGAGGTGATCGGCCGGCACATCCGCGACGTGGTAGGGGCCCGTGTCTGGGAGGAACGGTTGCCGATCATGCAGCAGGTACTGGAAGGGCAGGAGCATGTATTCGAAGTCAGTTGGCCTACCCGTGAGGGCCAGCGCCGTGACTGCGAGGTGCGCTACTCGCCACGGCGCGCAGTGGATGGCACGGTCGATGGTTTCCATGTCTTCGTCACCGACATCACGGTAGCCAGGCAGGCGTTGGAAGCCAGCCGGCAACACGCGCAGGAGCTGGAAACCGTGGTGGCCGAACGCACCTTGGAGCTGCAGGCGCAGATGGAGGCGCGCGAAGCCAGCGAGGCGGCGCTGCGCCAGTCGCAGAAGATGGAAGCCATCGGCCAGCTCACAGGTGGCATCGCGCACGATTTCAACAACATGCTTACCGGTATCCTGTCAGCCCTGGATATCGTGCGGCTGCGCCTGGAGATGGGGCGGGTGGACGACCTGGAGCGTTTCCTGGATACCGCCACCGCGTCCAGCCAGCGCGCCGCCGCCCTGACCCAGCGGCTGCTCGCGTTCTCGCGGCGACAGTCGTTGGACGCGAGGCCGGTCGAGATCAACGCACTGGTGGGGGCGATGCAGCAACTGCTGCGCAGCACGCTGGGCGAGACCATCCAGATCCGCGCGGAAGTGTCCGATACCCCGTTGCATGCGGCGCTCGACACCAACCAGTTCGAAAGTGCGCTGCTCAACCTGGCCATCAACGCCCGCGATGCCATGCCCAACGGCGGTGAGCTGGCACTGCGCGCGTTCCCGCTGACGCTTTCCGACGGCGAGCGTGCGACCGTACCGGCAGGCGACTACGCGGTGGTCGCGGTCTCCGATACCGGCGCCGGCATGCCGCCGGAGGTGGTGGAGCGCGCGTTCGAGCCGTTCTTCACCACCAAGCCGATCGGCAAGGGTACCGGCCTGGGCATGTCGATGGTATATGGCTTCATGCAGCAGTCCGGCGGGCACATTGCGATCGATTCCCAGCCGGGGCAGGGCACCACCATCTCGTTGTTCATCCCGCTCGTGGATGCCGTTGCCGGGCCGGAACCCTCGGCAGACCCGGCACCCGTGGCGTTGGGCGCGGGACAGTCGATCCTGGTAGTCGAAGACGATCCGCAGGTGCGGATGCTGGTGACCGTGGTGCTGGAAGACCTGGGCTACACGGTCGAGGTGGTGGGCGATGCCGACGGCGCACTGCCGGTGCTGGCGTCAACGCGGCGACTGGACCTGCTGGTGACCGACGTAGGCCTGCCGGGCATGAACGGCCGCCAGCTGGCCGAGATTGCCCGCCAGACCCGCCCCGAGCTGCCGGTGCTGTTCATGACCGGCTATGCGGAAAAGGCACAGGAGCGCTCGGCGTTCCTCGAACCCGGCATGAGCATGATCGCCAAGCCGTTCCCGCTGGAGGCCTTCAGCGACGCGGTACGCAGCGCCCTGGCCGATGCCGTCAGCGACGCCAGCGCCTGAGGCCCTGACCAACGGCACCCTGACCACCGTCACGCGTCGGCGGGGGCCATCGTGACCCACACTGTCTGCATCGACGGATTGAGGGTGCTGGCATGCAACGCAGGTTATGGATCGCAACGCTGTTGGCTTGCGCCTTCCCATCGCTGGCCGCCGTGCCGGTCGATCTGGCCACGCTCGACCGGGAAATGACCGGCCCGCGCACCCAGGTACTGGTGCTGGGCAGTGTTCATCTGAGCGAAGTGGAAGGCGGCATCCAACCCGGTGCGCTCGATCCCCTGCTGGACAAGCTGGCCGCCTACACGCCGGACATCATCACCGTGGAAGCCATCAGCGGTGAGCAGTGCGATCTTGCCGAGCGCCATGCCAGCGTCTACGGGCCGGACTACTGCGCCAGCACTGACGTCGCGCGCACGGCCACCGGCCTGCAGATCCCGGCCGCGATAGAGAAGATCAACGCCGCCCTGGACACGTGGCCGAAGGCACCCACGCCAGCCCAGCGCCGCCAGTTGGCCGCATGGATGCTGGCCGCCAACGAGCGGGCCTCGGCCTACACCCAATGGCTGCAGCTGCCCCCGGCGGAGCGCCGCGCCGGTGATGGATTGGATGCCACCCTGGTTGCCCTGCTGAACACCATTGCTACCCGCCAGAACGAGAACTACCTGATCGCCGCGCAGCTGGCCGCGCGACTGGGCCTGCCGCGCGTGTACGCCATCGACGACCACACCGGCGACAACATCCAGGTCAAGGATCGCAAGGCGTTCGGCACCTCGCTGGAACAGGCGTGGAACGCTGGCAAGGCAGAGCTGGACAAGAACACCGCCATCGAAGACACGATGGCGAAAGCGCGCGACCTGCTGCCGCTGTACCGCTTCATCAATGCGCCCGAACGGCTCAACGTACTGACCGATGTCAACGTCGGCGCGACCCTGCGTGCGACATCAGCCGAGCATTACCCGCAGATCTGGGTCAGTGGCTGGGAGATCCGCAACCTGCGCATGGTGGCCAACATCCAGCAGACGTTCCGCGAACGCCCGGGCGTGCGCGTGCTGTCGGTGGTCGGTGTCTCGCACAAGCCGTGGTTCGACCAGTGGCTGGGCCAGATGCAGGGAGTGGACATCGTGGACGCGGAGCAGGCACTCAGATAATGCGGTCTCTGCTCCCACGACCAACGGTCGTGGGCTACCTCTTTGGTCGGTAAGACTTCTTTGGTAGGTACCGACCGTTGGTCGGTACGACGCGCCTCAGCGCCGGGCCAGCGACGATTCCCGCAGCACCAGCTTCACCGGAATGGTCTGGCTTTCCACCGGCTCGCCCTGGATCAGCGCGAGCAGGCGTTCCACCAACAGCTGGCCGGCCTGCTTGGTGTCCTGCTGCACGGTGGACAGGGTAGGCGACACCGACGCCGCGAGCGGGATATCGTCGAACCCGGCCAGCGCCACATCATGCGGAATGCGCAGGCCGTGCTCGCGCAGCGCACGCATCGCACCGATGGCGATCAGGTCGCTGGCCGCGAACACCGCATCGATGGCCTGCCCATCGGCCAGCAGCGCCTGGCAGGCGTCGTAGCCGGACAGCTCGGTGGTGATCGCATCGAACTGCACTGCCGGGTCGACGGGTACGCCGCGTTCGGCCATCGCGGCCACATAGCCGCGGTAGCGTTCCTCGAACTCCGGGTAATGGCTGGACGCATGACCAACGAAGGCGATGCGCCGGCAGCCCTGGTCGAGCAGGTGGGAGGTGATGTCGAAGCCGCCCTGGAAATTGTCGCAGCCGATCGATACCCCGGGCTGGTCCGGCAGGGCCGCGCCCCAGCGCACGAAATGGGTGCCTTGCTCCACCAGCCGCTGCAGCCGCTCGCGTGACTCGTGGTAGTCGCCATAGCCAAGCAGGATGATGCCGTCGGCCTTGTTGCTGTCTTCGTAATCGGCCTGCCAGTCGGTGGACAGCTGCTGGAACGACACCAGCAGGTCGTAACCGCGCAGCGCGCAGGCGCGGGTGATGGAACCCAGCATGGCGTGGAAGAACGGGTTGATCAGCGAATCGTCGTTGGTGGGGTCTTCGAAGAACAGCAGGGCCAGCGTGCCGGCATTGCGCAGGCGCAGGCTCGAGGCGTTCTTGTCCACCTTGTAGTTCAACTCCCGGGCGATCTTCAGGATCCGCTCGCGGGTTTCCGGGTTCACCATCGGGCTGCCACGCAGCGCCCGCGACACCGTGGGCTGGGAAACCCCGGCCAGGTGGGCGATATCCAGGGAGGTGGCTTTGCCGCGGATGGTCATGGAAGGCAGGGCTGTGACGACGGAAGCCATGATGCCATGGGACGCGGGGCCGTGGTTTTACCCCCGGTTTTCCGCCAGCATGTTGCAGAACAACGCACCCTGTTCAATCGCATCATCCAGCGCCACGTGGGTATGCGGCAGCCGATCAAACCAGCGCTTGGGCATGCTCCGCTTGGTAACGCTGCGGTAGTCGGTCTTCAGCATCGCCATGGCAAAGGACTTGATATCCAGCGCTGAATGCGAAAACGGGCTCTCCCCGGCGAAGCGCATCAGGTACCAGTACACGAACAGGAAGTCGTACCCGGCCGGATACCCCACGAACACCGGCTTGCCCGGCAGCGCCTTCAGCCAGGCGAGGTAGCGGCGCATTGCCGCCTCCGGCGCCTCGCAATCGCGCCGGCAGGCCGCCCACGCCACCGGTTGGGTCGCCCACCACGCCATGGTGCCGGGATGGCCCTGCGCGCCGGGGAGCGTATCCAGATTGGCCGAAAAGGTCGCGACCAGGGTCTTGTCGACCAGATACGCCGCCGAGCCGAAGCTCAGCATGGAATGCGGGCCGGGAATGGGGCCGTCAGCCTCCACATCGGTACTGACGTAGATTTCGGGATTCGACATGGAACGGAGTCTAGCGTGGGTCAGTGCCGGGACGTAGGGCGGGAGCCCTTGTCCCGCAAAGGTCCAGCCAAAATCCGAAGGCGGCCGGGGACATCCCCGACAAGGGCAGGGCAGGCGGGGATGATAGAATTGGGCGTTCTGTCATCCCACCCAGATTTCCCGCAGGGCGGCCGGTGTATCCGCACCTCCAAGAGTGTGTAATCTCTCAGGCCTGCCCTCGGACAACGGAAGAGCAACCCTATGGCGCGCGGCATCAATAAAGTCATCCTGGTCGGCAACCTCGGCAACGACCCGGACGTGAAGTACACCCAAGGCGGCATGGCGATCACCCGCATCAGCCTGGCCACCACCAGCGTCCGCAAGGACAAGGATGGCAACCAGCAGGAGCGCACCGAATGGCACCGCGTGGTGTTCTTCGGCAAGCTCGGCGAAATTGCCGGCGAATACCTGCGCAAGGGCAGCTCGGTCTACGTCGAAGGCAGCCTGCGCTACGACAAGTACACCGGCCAGGATGGCGTGGAGAAGTACTCCACCGACATCATCGCCGACGAAATGCAGATGCTGGGCGGCCGCGGTGAAGGCGGTGGCGGTGGTGGCGGTGGCGGTGGCAATTACGGCGGCGGCGAGCGTCCGCAGCGCCAGCAGGCCCCGCGCCAGGAATACGGCGGTGGTGGTGGTGGCGGTCAGCGCGGTGGTGGCGGCGGTGGCTACGGCCAGCAGCAGCGCCCGCAGCAGCAGCCGCAGCAGTCGGCTCCGCCGATGGACGACTTCGCGGACGACGATATTCCGTTCTGAGTCGCACTGCACCTCGTTGGATCAGAAAGGCCCGCTTTTCAGCGGGCCTTTTTTTGTTTCTGAGGCCACATGCGATCTGTTGCTCATCAGGCAACAGTTGTCGCCTGATGAGCAACACTTCGCCGGTAATGTGCACTGGGTTCCGACCACCGCGATCGATGACGGCTGGCATCGCAAATGCGGTACGGCAGCGGCGGAGCGAGGCACCGAAGTGCGTCGGTTTTTTTGTGCCCTGCAGCATTAATTTTCGTGCAGTGCGTCTTGCAAAAAAACGAAGTACTCCTCTATGGTGCAATCGATTGCATTGCAGTGAATAGTTGCGTTTGATACCGGTTGGGAGGCCGGAAAGCGGATGCCCGACCATTCCATTGGATCGATCCAAGGCGCACGCCTTACGCGGCGCGATGCGCTGCGCATGGCGGCCGCCGCAAGCATTGGCCTGGGCGCCGCAGGCGTGCTGCCCGCGATGGCCGCCACCGCGCCGCTCAAGGGCAACCTGAAGCATTCCGTCGCCCGCTGGACCTTCCCGCAGTTATCGGTAGCCCAGCTCTGCCAGACGGTAAAGGGCATCGGCTTCGCCGCCATCGACCTGGTAGGGCCGGAGGACTGGCCCACGCTGAAGGCCCATGGCGTGCACAGCTCGATGTGCAATGGCGCGGAGTTGGGCCTGACCAAGGGCTTTGCCGGCCGAGAGTTCCACGACCAACTGGTGGAGCGCTACACCCGGCACATCGATCTGGTCGCCGACGCCGGCTACCGCAATCTCATCTGCTTCTCCGGCAACCGCAACGGCATGGACCCGCAGGAAGGCATCGCCAACGCCGAGGCCGGACTCAAACGCATCCTGGGGCATGCCGAGAAGCGCGGCGTGGTGCTGGTGATGGAGCTGCTCAACTCCCGGGTCGATCATCCCGACTACCTGTGCGACCACTCGGCGTGGGGCGTGGAGCTGTGCCAGCGGCTCGGATCGCCGCATTTCGGCCTGCTGTACGACATCTACCACATGCAGATCATGGAGGGCGACATCATCGCCACCATCGGCCGGCATCACGCGCATTTCAAGCATTACCACACCGCGGGCGTTCCGGGCCGCCACGAAATTGGAGACCAGCAGGAACTCCAGTATCCCGCCATCTGTCGCGCGATCCGCGACACCGGTTTCGATGGGTATCTGGCGCAGGAGTTCATGCCTGCAGCGCCGGATCCCATCGGTTCGCTGCGCGAGGCGATCCGCCTCTGCGACGTCTGAAATTGATATCCACCCAGGTGAAGTAGAACCCATGGCAGACAATCATTACGACGCAATCGTCGTCGGCTCCGGCATCAGTGGCGGCTGGGCGGCGAAGGAACTGACCGAGAAAGGCCTCAAGGTCCTCATGCTCGAACGCGGGCGCAACATCGAACACGTGAAGGACTACGTCAATGCGATGAAGGAACCGTGGGACTTCCCACACCGCAACCGCCCCACCCAGGCGATGAAGGCCGCGTTTCCGGTCCTGATGCGCGACTACGCGCTGGCCGAGAACCTCGAAGGAATGTGGGCCGACGAACAGGACTCGCCCTACATCGAGACCAAGCGCTTCGACTGGTTCCGTGGGTATCACGTCGGCGGCCGCTCGTTGATGTGGGGGCGTCAGAGCTATCGTTTTTCGGACCTGGATTTCCAGGCCAACCTCAAGGACGGCATCGCCACCGATTGGCCGATCCGCTACGCCGACATCGCCCCTTGGTATGACCACGTGGAGAAGTTCGCCGGCATCGCCGGCACGCGCGAGGGGCTGGACGTGCTCCCGGATGGCGAGTTCCTGCCGCCGGTCCCGTTGAACATCGTCGAAAAGGATGTGGCAGCGCGGATCAGGAAAGCCTTTGGTGGCACGCGGCACATGATCCATTCGCGCACCGCCAACATCACCCAGCCCAAGCCCGAGCAGGGCCGGGTCAACTGTCAGTACCGCAACAAGTGCATCCTGGGCTGTCCGTTCGGCGCCTACTTCTCGACCCAGTCGGCGACGCTGCCTGCGGCCATGAAGACCGGCAACCTCACCCTGCGGCCGTTCTCGATCGTCAAGGAAGTGCTCTACGACAAGGACCGCAAGCGCGCACGCGGCGTGGAGGTGATCGATGCAGAGACGGGGCAGACCTACACGTACACGGCCAAGGTCATCTTCCTCAACGCATCCTCGTTCAACTCGACCTGGCTGCTGATGAACTCGGCCACCGACGTGTGGGAAGGCGGGCTGGGGTCGTCGTCCGGCGAGCTGGGCCACAACGTGATGGACCATCATTTCGGCGCCGGTGCCTCGGGCCGGGTCGAAGGCTACGACGACAAGTACTACTTCGGCCGGCGTCCGTGCGGCTTCTACATTCCGCGTTTCCGCAACGTGGCCGCCGACAAACGTGGCTACCTGCGCGGTTTCGGCTACCAGGGCGGCGCCAGCCGCAACGGCTGGTCGCGCGAGATCGCCGAGCTGAACATCGGCGCCGACCTGAAGGAGGCGTTGACCGTGCCGGGCGACTGGCGAATCGGCATGACCGGCTTCGGCGAAATGCTGCCGCACCACGACAACACGATCCGCCTGGACCCTGACCGCAAGGACAAGTGGGGGCTGCCGGTGTTGGCGATGGACGTATCCATGCGCGCGAACGAGAAGGCCATGCGCAAGGACATGGCCGCCGATGCCGCCGAGATGCTGGAGGCCGCCGGGGTCAAGGACGTGGAGATGCATGACAACGACTACGCGCCAGGCAAGGGCATCCACGAAATGGGCACCGCACGCATGGGCCGTGACCGGAAGAACTCCGTGCTCAACCAGCACAACCAGGTCTGGGATGCGCCCAACGTGTACGTGACCGACGGTGCCTGCATGACCTCCAGCGCCTGCGTGAATCCCTCGCTGACCTACATGGCGCTGACCGCACGCGCGGCCGACCATGCCGTGCGCGAGCTGAAAGCGGGGAACCTGTAATGGAACGTCGCGACCTTCTGAAAATGATCTTTACTGCCACGGGCGCGGCCCTGGTCGGCCTGCCCGCACTCGCCAGCGGCCAGGTGCCGACGGCTGGGGCAAAGACCGCGTTCTCCGCCACCGATATCGGCACGCTGGACGAGATCGCGGAGACGATCCTGCCTCGTACGAAAACGCCGGGGGCGAAGGACGCCGGTACCGGTGCGTTCATGGCGCGGTTCGTCACCGACTGCTACACCGCCAAGCAGCAGGCGGCGTTCCATGCGGGCCTGGTGGATATCGACAAGCGCGCCGGCGGCCGCTTCGTGTCGCTCACTCCGCAGGCCCGCACCGAGCTGCTGCGTACGCTGGATGCGGAAGCCAGGAAGCGCGCCGTTGACGTGGGCGATACCGGAACCGCCGAAGGCACCCGCGCCACACCTCACTATTTCACGATGATCAAGCAGCTGGCCATCTTCGGCTTCTTCACCTCGAAGGTCGGCGCAACCGAAGTGCTGCAGTACGTCGCCGTACCCGGTCGCTACGACGGCGACCTGGCCTATGTCCCGGGTACCCCCGCGTGGGGCACCAGCTGATGAGGAACCCGATGAGCAAGCCCTTGCTGATGGCCGCCTGGGTGCTGGCTGCAACGCCCGCGTTCGCGCAGGCCGACGACCCCGCGCGAGATCCGACCAAGACCGAGGTGTGGAGGCCGGTACCCGCGACCGTGGCCACGCCCCCGAACGCCGCGCCATCCGACGCGATTGTGCTGTTCAGTGGCAAGGATGTCTCTGCGTGGGAGTCGGAGCAGGGTGGACCCGTGCGCTGGAGCGTTGCCAACGGCGCGCTGACCGTGGTGCCAGGCAGCAAGGGGATTCGTACCAAGCAGGACTTCTGTGACATCCAGCTGCATGTCGAGTGGCGCGCGCCCACCGCGACCAAGGGCTTCGACGGCCAGCACCGCGGCAACAGCGGCATCTTCCTGCAGGAACTGTATGAGCTGCAGGTGCTCGACAGTTACAACAACCCCACCTATGCCAACGGCCAGGCGGGCTCGCTTTACAAGCAGGCGGTTCCGCTGGTGAACGCCTCGCGCAAGCCAGGCGAATGGCAGGCCTACGACATCATCTGGAAGGCGCCGCGCTTCTCACCGGGCGGTGGGCTCACGTCACCGGCCCGCATCACCGTGCTGCACAACGGCGTGCTGGTGCAGGACGACACCGTGCTGTCGGGCAAGACCGAGTACATCGGCGCGCCCTCGTATGCACCGCATGGGTGCGCGCCGCTGTACCTGCAGGAGCATGATTCCAGGGTCAGCTACCGCAACATCTGGGTGCGGAAGCTGTAGGGGTCTCCTATTTCGCCAGGTAGCTGGCGAGATTGTCGATTTCCTGTGGCGACAGCTGGGAGAAGGGCGGCATCAGACCGCCGCCCTTGCTGATCTTTTCCTTGATCTGCGCAGGCTGCAGCCGCTTGGCGACATCGGTCAGCGCGGGGAACGTCGGCGGAACGCCGGCCCGGTTCGCGCCATGGCAGGCGACGCAGTGGGTTGCGTAGAGCTGTTCGCCGGCGGCAGGGTCGTCCTTCGACCACGCCGCAGTTGCAAACGTGGTTCCACACAGAACCACGGCCATTGTCAGAATCGTTTTCAAGCAGGTCTCCTTGGCGGGCTAGCGCTGTGCACTGGCGGGCAGGTGGTGGCGCAGGTAGTCCGCGCCTGTCGTGATGACGGTGGCCGGATCGCGCGGCTGGTCGTGTTCGACGATGTACCACTGCACCCCGGCAGCCGCTGCGGCAGGCAGGATCGCGTTCCAGTCCAGTACACCCTGTCCCACGGCAGCGAAGCCGCCCTCGTCTTCAGCCTGGCCCTTGGGGGCGTTGTCCTTGGCGTGCACCGCGAACACGTGGCCGCGGAACCTGCCCAGCATCACCACCGGGTCATGGCCTGCACGCGCCACCCAGGCCAGATCCAGCTCGGTCTTCAGGTCGGGGCCGGCCGCGGCGAACAGCAGTTCCAGGCCGGTTTTGCCGTCGAAGTCGACCAGCTCGAAGTCATGGTTGTGGTAGGCCAGGTGCATGCCCTGGGCCTTGGCCTGCGCCGCGATCCGGCCCAGTTCCTGGCCCAGTGCGGTCCAGCCGGCGGCATCGCTGGGCCGGTCCTTCTTGTCCAGGTACGGCACCACCAGCGTGGTGTTGCCGATCGACCGGTTGAACGCCACCACGCCCATCAGGTCAGTGCGCAGATCGGCCAGCTGCACATGGGAGGAAATCGCCTTGATCGAATAGCGGTCCAGCAGCTGCTTGAGTTCGGCAGCGCTGACGTTCTGGGTGCCGACCGTTTCCACCGCGCCCACGCCCGCGTCATGCACGATCTTCAACTGCTGGTCGAGCGTGCCGGCGTTGCGCAGCGTGTACATCTGCACTGCAATGGGTTGCTGTGGACCGGCCGTGTCGCCTGCGAAGGCGGGCAGGGCAGCGAGCAGCAGCAATGCGAGGGTGGTGGTCCTGCGTGCAGCAGTCTTCATCAAGCAATCCTCCCGAAGTTCAATCGATGGCGGTCCAGGCGCGCGACCTGGTTGATGCAATGACGCGGTCGACGATCAGGGCCGAACGCAGGCCGTCCGCGAAGGTGGGCAGGCCCTGCGGCCGCTCGCCATCGATGGCGTGATAGGTGTCGGCGACGAACGCCTCGAAGCACTGGGCGTAGCCCTGCGCGTGGCCGGGCGGCAACACCGCCAGCCGGCGTTGTTCGGCACTGCCGGCGCCGGGCCCGCGTACGAAGGTTTCCTCGCGCTGGTCGGGCCGGCCGATCCACAGCCGCTCCGGGTCCTCCTGGTTGAACGCCACGCTGGCCTGCGCGCCGTCGATCTCGAACCACAGGCGGTTGTGACGTCCAGCCGAGACCTGGCTGACCGTCAACGAGGCCAGCGTACCTGCGCCGGTCTTGAACATCGCCGCGGCCACGTCCTCGCTGGTTACCGCCTGCATCGCACCGCCGGCCGCCGGCGTGGTGAAACTCTGTGCCGCCACGGCGGCGCGCTCGGCAACCACGGTGGCGAACGCCGCGCTGACGTCGACGAAGCGCTCCCCGCTGACCCATTCCACCAGATCGCACCAGTGCGAGCCGATGTCGGCGAACACGCGCGAGGCGCCACCCAGCGCCGGGTCCACGCGCCAGTTGTTGCTGGCCGGGTCCAGCAGCCAGTCCTGCAGATAACTGCCGTGGATCAGGTGCAGGGGCCCCAGCTCGCCCTGGGCGATGCGGGCGCGTGCCTCGCGTACCACCGGGTGATAGCGATAGACGAACGGCACCGTGGCGACCAGCCCGGTCGCGGTGGCCAGCGCGGCCAGGGCCTGCGCGTCCTGCAGCGTAGTGGCCAGCGGCTTTTCGCAGATCACGTGCTTGCCGGCTTCCAGTGCCGCCTGCGCCATCGGGCGGTGCAGGTGGTTGGGGGTGCACACGTGCACCACCTGCACCTGCGGATCAGCGATCACCTCGTCGATGTCACGATAGCCGCGCGGAACATTCCATGACCGCGCCACCTCTTCCGCACGCTGCGGGGATGAGGCGACCACGCCGCGGACCTCCGCACCGGCCAGCAGCGCCGCGCGACGATGCACGGCGCCGATCATGCCGGTGCCCACAATGGCGATTCCAAGCTTGCGCATCGTGTCGGCTCCTCAGTGCGTGGTGGGCGAGGCGGCAAGCGCCGGCCGGTCGCGGAACAACACCAGGAAGGCGACCAGCACCACCAGCGCCACGCCGGCCGGGAACAGCCAGATCCGCTGCCAGTCCGGCCCCGCCGCCGTGGTGTAGTGCTCCACCACCGCGCCGGACAGGAACGTGCCGATCAGCATGCCCACCCCGTACGTAGCCAGCGTGATGAAGCCCTGTGCGCTGCTGCGCGCGGCGGGGCCGGCGTGTGCATCGGTGTAGATCTGGCCGGTGACGAAGAAGAAGTCATAGCAGATGCCGTGCAGCACGATGCCGATCACCAGCAGGGAGAAGCCGCCGCCCGCATCGCCGAAGGCGAACATGACATAGCGCACCACCCACGCGGCCATGCCCACCGCCAGCATCGTCTTCACGCCCAGCCGCACGAACAGGAACGGCATGGCCAGCATCAGCAGCACTTCGGAGACCTGGCCCAGCGACTGCAGGCCGGCCGCGCCGCGCACGCCCAGGTCGTTGAGGTAGGGGTTGGTGAAGTTGTAGTAGAACGCGAGCGGAATGCAGATGGCGATGGAGGCCAGGAAGAACACGAGGTAGGAGCGCGACTTCAGCAGCCGCAGCGAATCCAGCCCCAGCACCTGGCCCAGCCCGGCGTCGCGCTGTTGCGCCAGCGGCGGCGTGTGCGGCAGGGTGAACGCATACAGGCCCAGGGCCAGCGATGCCATCGCCGCCATCCGGAAGGTCAGTTCAAGCGTATGCGCCTGTTCCCAGCCCAGCCAGCCGATCAGCACGCCGGCCACGATCCAGCCGACGCTGCCGGCCACGCGCACGGGCGGGAACTGCTTCTCCGGCGATTGCATGTGCCGCATCGCCACGCTGTTGGCCAGCGCCAGCGTAGGCATGAACAGCATCATGTAGCCCATCACGCAGGCGAAGAACGTGTTGAAGTCCGTTGCCGTGGACGCCAGCCACATCAGCACCGCACCGGCCAGGTGCAGGACCCCGAGGATGCGCTGCGCGGCGAAGTAGCGGTCGGCGATCAGCCCGACCAGGAAGGGCGCCACGATCGCGCCGATGGACTGGCTGAGGAAGGCCGTGGCGACCTGGCTGGCGCTGGCCTGGAGCGGACCCTGCACCAGATACGTGCCCAGGGTCACGAACCATGCGCCCCAGATGAAGAACTGCAGAAACATCATCGCGCCCAAGCGCGACATGGCGTGCCTCATGGCGTGCCCTCCCAGGCGGTCATGGCTCAGATACCCAGCATGCGGCGCAGTGATCCTGCGTCCGCGCCGCTGTCGGCAAAGTCGTCGAAGGAACGTTCGGTCACGCGGATGATGTGGTCGCGGATGATCGCGGCGCCCTCGCGCGCGCCGTCTTCCGGGTGCTTCAGGCAGCACTCCCACTCCAGCACCGCCCAGCCCGGGAAATCGTACTGCGCGAACTTCGAGAAGATCGCCTTGAAGTCGATCTGGCCGTCGCCAAGCGAACGGAACCGCCCCGGGCGATCGATCCAGTCCTGGTAGCCGCCGTACACGCCGCTGCTCGCACTGGGGCGGAATTCCGCGTCCTTGACGTGGAAGATGCCGATGCGCGGGTGATAGCGGTCGATGAAGCCCAGGTAGTCGATCTGCTGCAGCAGCAGGTGGCTGGGGTCGTACAGGATCTTGGCGCGCGGGTGGTGGTCCACCACGTCGAGGAAGCGCTCGAAGGTCGCGCCGTCGTGCAGGTCCTCGCCCGGGTGGATCTCGAAGCACAGGTCCACGCCGCAGGCGTCGAAGGCATCCAGGATCGGGCGCCAGCGCCGCCCGAGTTCGGCGAAGGCTTCTTCCACCAGTCCCGGCGGGCGCTGCGGCCAGGGATAGAAGTACGGCCAGGCAAGCGCGCCGGAAAAGGTGGCATGCGCGGTCAGCCCCAGGCGCTGGCTGGCCTTGGCGGCCAGCAGCAGCTGCTCCACGGCCCAGGCCTGGCGCGCGGCCGGATCGCCGCGCTTGTCCGCGGGCGCGAAGCCGTCGAACAGGCTGTCGTAGGCGGGGTGGACGGCTACCAGCTGCCCCTGCAGGTGGGTGGACAGCTCGGTGATCTGCACGCCATGCCCGGCCAGCATGCCGGCAATGTCGTCGCAATATGCCTGGCTGCGCGCGGCCTCGGCCAGATCGAACAGATGTGGCGCGCTGGTAGGTATCTGTACGCCAGAATAGCCCAGCCCCCCGGCCCATCCGGCCAGCGTGTCCAGCCGGTCGAAGGGCGGTGTGTCGCCAATGAACTGCGCCAGGAACAGCGCCGGACCCTTGAGCGTCTTCAACGTGATTCACCCTGATGCAATCGATTGCATTACCCTAGCAGGACGCTCCGGAAAACCTGTTGTGCACTGCACAGCGACAAGAACAACCCAGCAACCATGGCAACCATCTACGACATCGCAAAGCACGTTGGCGTCTCCGCAGGCACGGTGTCGCGGGCGCTTTCGCGGCCGGACAAAGTCCTGCCGGCCACGCGCACGCGCATCGAGCAGGCCGCGGCGGCGCTGGGCTATGTGCCCAACACGGTGGCCCGGACGCTCAAGACCCAGCGCAGCGGCAAGATCCTGGTGACCGTGCCGGACATCGCCAATCCGTTCTTCGCCCAGATCCTGCAGGGCGCGGAGGAAGCGGCGCAGGCCGTGGGCTACGCGGTGCTGCTGGGTGATACCCAGCATCGCCCCGAGCGCGAAGAGCGCTACGCGCAGATGCTCCGCCGCAACGAAGCCGACGGCATGATCGTGCTCGGCCATCGCCTGCCGCCCACCGCGCGCGAGATCGTGCAGCAGCAGGGCGCCACCGCGCCGGTGGTCAATGGGTGCGAATTCGACCCCGCGCTGGGCATTCCCAGCGTGCACATCGACAACGCCGCCGCCGCGCGCGCGGTGATGGAACACCTGTATGGCCTGGGCCACGAGCGGATCGCCGTGGTCGGCGGACCGCCCGACAATCCCCTGCATGAGCAGCGGCTGGAAGGGGTGCAGGCCGCCGGCAAGGCGCGCGGCCGCCTTCGCAGCCTGAGCGTGGTGCCGGGGGATTTCTCCGTGGAATCCGGTCATGCGGCAGCGATGGCGCTGTTGGCCGGCGCGACGGTGCCCACCGCGATCTTCTGTTTCAGCGACCAGATGGCGCTGGGCGTGCTGGCGGCCTGCCGCGATCTGGGCGTCCGCGTGCCCGATGCGCTGTCTGTGGTCGGCTTCGACGACCTGGCATCGTCCCGCTACCTCACGCCCGCATTGACCACCGTCCGGCAGCCCATGCGGGAGATCGGCGAGCGCGCGGTCAACCTGCTGCTCGCCATCATCGAAGGCGTGGAGGTGCCGCTGCAGCAGACCCTGGAATTCAGCCTGATGGTGCGGGGTTCCACCGGGGCACCCAGGTAGAGCCACGCCCTGCGTGGCTTCGCGGTGCCCGATCGAAGTGCAGCCACGCAGGGCGTGGCGCTACCGGCGAACGCAGCTTGGGCCGGATTTGCCCATGCTGGATTCGAACTCCAGGCCCACGCGCGTGTCTTCGTTTTCTCTGTAGATCAGCGACCTGCAGCGCTCGCCTTCGGCCTCGAAGTCCTGGTAGTAGCGGGCACCGGCCTGCGGCGCGACACTCACTGCTGCGCTGCAGCTGATGGTGACGTAGCCGTTGCTGGACACGAAGTTGCTTCCGATGGTCACGCGTTCCCCCGCCGGTATGCTCGCCCGTCCATCGCGGGCGGGACGCAGGATCTGCGGCGCGCTGTTGGCGCAGATCCACGTCACTCCTCCGGGGGCAACGCGCAGCGATGCGGCAGGCTGGCCGGGGGGCAGGCGGTAGGTGCCCATGCAGCCAGTGGCCAGCAGCATGAGCACGGCGGGCACGAAAAAGCGCACGGTCGCGTTCAAGACGCCTTCTCCTGCGCTTGGCCGGGCTTGACCAATGGGCCGAGTCGCGTAATGAGTTCAGCGCTGGACAACGCCGAGGGTTCGCCCGCGGGTACCGGCAGAATGTAGGCGAACGTTGCCGGTTTGCCGAAGGTGGACTTCACCGTCCGGCCGCTGCTGCGTTTGTCGGCGACTGCGTCGGGAAGGGTGGCGTACAGCACGAAGTGACTGGCGCCCTCGCGCTTGGCTACCTCGGCGCAGCGGTACAGCAGGAAATTCTCGACCATTTCGTTTCTGCTGAAGCTGTTGGCCGAGAATCCCACCTTGATCAAGCGGCCCGGGCCCGGTTCGTCCCAGTAACCCCCAGCAAAGCCCAGGATCGGGTTGCGCGCATCGTGATAACCGGTTGCGCACCCGCACAACGACACGGCGATCATCGCCGCCGCGATCAGATTTCCTTTCACTGGTTGTCCCCTGTACGCGCTTGCGCGGCGGAAGGCCGGCCCCGGCGCAGGCCAGATTATCTGCATGTCGCAGGCTGGCCCGCAAGAGGGACGTGGCGCTCACCAGTTCCAGCTCTCCACGCGTGACGTGACCGGTGTTGATGATGCAGCCATGGCCAGCCCGAAGCGGTGACGGGTGGGCGCTCACCTGCGCTTGGCCTGCAGCGGGCCGCTGGGCAGGCGACGCGCCCGTGAGCGCGTCCTGCCCGACGCCTGAGCGGGGCAGGCATCGTTCAACGCGTGCTGCTCGCCACCACGCCGCTGCCCTCGCTTTGCGTCGCGGCCAGCGCCCGCCACCACGGCGTGCCCGCATGTGGCGCGGAAAGATCCAGGCGTTCGCCCATTTCCGGCGTGGACAGCGCGATGCCGCGCTGCGCGGCCAGCGCGCTGACCCGCTCGAAGGGTTCTTCCCAGCGATGCATCGCCAGGTCGAACGTGCCGTTGTGGATCGGTACCAGCCACTTGCCACGCAGGTCCTGGTGGGCCTGGACGGTCTGTTCCGGTTGCATGTGCACGAACGGCCACTTGGCGTCGTAGGCGCCGGTTTCGACGAAGGCGACATCGAACGGTCCATAGCGTTCGCCGATACGCTTGAAGCCATTGAAGTAGCCGGTATCGCCACTGAAGAAGACACGCAGCTCATCATCCAGGATCACCCACGAGGCCCACAGCGTGCGGTTGCCATCGCGCAGCCCGCGGCCGGAGAAATGCTGGGCCGGAGTGGCGGCGAAACGCACGCCATCGACCTGGGTTTCTTCCCACCAGTCCAGCTGCACCACGCGGTCCTGCGGCACGCCCCAGTCGATCAGGCGGTCGCCCACGCCCAGCGGGGCCAGGAACACCTGCGCGCGCGTAGCCAGGAACTTGATGGTGGCGCGATCCAGATGGTCGTAGTGGTCATGCGAGAGCAGCACGCCACGGATCGGCGGCAGGTCCTGCAGCGCGATCGGCGGGGCATGGAAACGCTTGGGGCCAAACCACTGCACGGGCGAGGCACGCTCGGAAAACACCGGGTCGGTCAGCCACCAGCCACCGCGCAGTTTGATCAGCAGGGTGGAGTGGCCCAGCCGGTACACGCTGCGGTCCGGCGCTTCGGCCAGCGACTGCGCGGTAAGCGCGTGCACCGGCGGCGCCTTGGGCGGCGTGGTGCCCGGCGGTCGTTTGAACATGACCTCCCAGAACAGCTTCAGTGTGGCAGCGAAGGATTCCTTCGGCTTCGGCGCCACATTGGTGAACTGGTCGTCGGCGCGCTGCGGCGAGTTTTCGTAGGAGGCAATAGGCACGGTGAAGGTCATCCCGATCAGAACGGTGAGGGAGAAGGCGACAGCGAGTACAGGCAGGATGCGCATGCGTCTCCTTGAAAGTGAGTGCGTACACACTCATTAATGAGGCCGATTGAAATCAACGTTGGATGCCCTTCCAGTACAGATCGAATCCGGCCTGGGCCAAGGCATCGCGTTGCGCGGGCTGGGCGGCCATGGCCTCCAGCGTGGTTTCCAGCAGGGTGATCAACACCCGCCCGAGGTAGAACCCGAGGCGCTCAGGATCCACGTATCGCGCCAGGCTGGCTTCCAAGGTATGCAACGTCGTACCGAACAGGCCAGCGCAGTGCGCGCGCGTGCAGTCTGTAATGCGTTCGGACACCTTGAGTTGTCGCAGCGCCATGCGGTCCACCGGATGGGTTGCGCCCCAGACCAGCAGCGCGTTCCAGACGTGGTGCAGCTGATCGCGCACCTCGGCATCGGCAGGGAAGCGGGCGCCCACTGCCAACGCGAGCCGCTCTTCAAGCCGCACGAACAGCGCATTGAGAAGGGCGTCCTTGGTCTCGAAATAGGTGAACACCGTCCCCTCGGCCACCTTCGCGGCCCTGGCAATCTGCGCCGTGGACGCACCGACACCCTGCGCGGCCACCGCTTGGGCGGCTGCCTCGAGAATCGCAGTGCGTTTCGCGTCGCTGAGCGGGCGGGCCATGGCAGGGAATTAGCTGAGTGATTGCTCATTTATAGGGCGCGGCGGGCTGCCTTGCAAGGGATGCGGAACCGGCCGCTGGCATCCGTTCAGGCAGCCTGCTTGGCGCCGGATTTGAAAAGCCCACCGCAGCGATCTATAAGGTGGGCAGGTTCCAGGACCCGATCATGCCCCGAGCCAGCACCCCCAGCACCCCTATTGCCAACGCCAGCGTCGCGCCGGAGGATGCCGCGCAGCAGATAGATGCGAAGATCGCCGCGCTGGACGACTGGCGCGGCAACACCCTGGCGCAGCTGCGCAGCATCATCCACAAGGCGGATCCCGACGTGGTGGAGACCGTGAAGTGGCGCGGCGTGCCGGTCTGGGAGCACGACGGCATCCTCTGCACTGGCGAAACCTACAAAGCGGCGGTGAAGATGACCTTTGCGCATGGGGCCCAGCTGGACGATCCGAAGGGACTGTTCAATTCCAGCCTGGAGGGCAACACCCGCCGCGCCATCGACGTGCGTGAAGGCGAGAAGATCAACGAGGCAGCGTTGAAGGCCCTGATCCGGGCAGCGGTGGCCTTCAATACGGCCAAGGCAAAAGCGAAAAAATCAACCTCCCGCTGATTGCGGCGCGCTGCCACCGGTAGGGCGCTACCGGGGTGGCACCTGTCGTCAACTTCGGCAAAGATGGTGCGCTGCACGATCGCCACCGGCGCGCGCGCATCCCCCCGGAATCTGGAATTGCCTGTGCTGAGTGTTGTTGGAGTAGTGCTTGCGTTGTACGTGGTATGGCGTTTGATCTGGCCGTTGCGGATGCCGGTTTCGGTGCGTGGCCCGCTGGGGTTGCTGGTGCTGGCGCTGGCGCTGCACCACCGGATCGTGGCGCGGTTTGCCGGCACCATGGCCTCGCCGGAGATTCCCAAGGTGGCCCTTGTGGTGCTGGCCAGCGGCTTCACCGCCCTGCTGCTGGTGGCCGTGTTCCTGCTGGTGCTGGATGCCCTGCTGCTGGGTGCGCGCCTGCTGAAGCTGGCGCGCGTTGCCGATGCCCTGCGTCGCAGCTGGCTGCGGCCAGCGGCGGGCGGACTGGCGCTGGTGCTGGGTATATGGGGTGTGCAGCAGGGCATCGCCGTGCCGCAGACCCGCCAGATCGAGGTGACCATTGCCGGCCTCCCGCACGCGTTTGATGGTTATCGCGTACTGCAGCTCACCGACATCCACGCCAGCCGCCTGCTCACCGGCGATTGGGTGGCCAAGGTGGTGGCCGAAAGCAACGCGCTGAGGCCGGACCTGGTGGTGATCACCGGCGACCTGGTCGATGGCAGCGTCAGCGCCCGGGCCAACGATGTGCGCAGCCTGGGCCAGCTGCAGGCGCCGGACGGCGTCATCGCCATCACTGGCAACCACGAATACTACGGCCAGTATGCGCAATGGATGCAGGCGATCCGCGCGCTGGGCATGCAGGTGCTGGAGAACAGCCACACCCAGGTGACGCGCGATGGCGCGGTGCTGACCATCGCCGGCGTCACCGACCCGGTGGCAGCGCGCTATGGCCTGCCGATGCCGGATCTGGCCGCCGCACTGGCAGGTGCGGATCCCGCCGCCCCGGTCATCCTGCTCGACCACCGACCGCGCGAGGCCAAGGCCAATGCGGCCAAGGGCGTGAAGCTGCAGCTGTCGGGGCATACCCATGGCGGCCACATCGTCGGCATGGACCAGCTGGTCAAGCGTGCCAACGGCGGTTACGTGTCCGGGCGTTACGAGGTCGACGGCATGACCCTGTATGTCAGCAACGGTGCGGGCCTGTGGCCGGGGTTTGCCGCCCGTATCGGCGTACCGTCAGAGATCACCTTGGTGACGTTGAGGGCGCGCTAGACAGCGTGCCGACCAACGGTCGGCACCTGGCGTGCGTAGTGGCCTGCACCAGTTCCGGTGCCAGCGCGTGGGCCACGGCCATGCGCAGCATGGCCGGGCTGATGTGGCGCCGGTGCACGTGATCGATGGCGGCCATGTACAGGCGACCGAAACGGTTATGGGGGCACACCCGGGTGCCCAGCGCGATCACCGCGGCGCCATCGTCCAGCAGCTGCACCCGCACACAGGAACGGAATCGCAGGTGGCGGTCGTCGGCGCCCAGCAGTACTTCGGCGCTGCGGTCGCCGGCGTCCACGCGCTGCGCATGCACCGGGAAGCGCCCGGCGAACAATGTGCTGCGGTCGGTGGACAGCAGCGAGGAGACCGGGCAGCCCAGCGGCGAGGTGCGCAGCTGGAGCGGCGCCACCAGTACGTTGCGCAGCGTCATCAAGCGCCCCACGCTCGGTGGCGGGTTGAGCATGAAACCGTCCAGAACCGCTTCCAGCACGGCGCTGGCCGAGCGCCCGGGAACACTGTGCGCGGGCAGGGCAAGCGTGTTGTAGTCCTGGTGGTGGATGCCTTCCACCAGTGCCTGCTGCAGCAGCGAGTCGGCCGGCGGCCCCGGCAGCGCCTGCACCGGATGGCGCGCCGCGCGGTGCCCGATGTAGCCGTGCGCCGGGCGCAACCGGGCCAGCAGCACGCGCAGCGGGCCAACCAGGTCGCGGGTGCGCGCGCACAACCCCGCCAGCAACGAACGCGACGGCGCCTGCAGCGACAGGCTCACCACGGGCACCCGTGACAGGTCAGCGTGCGCCAGCAGCTGCTGCAGGGCAGGCGGCAAGGTATCCGTAAGGCTGGGGATGTCGGCGTTGTCGGCATCGATCTGCGCGCGCTGCGCCTCGGTCAACACGCCGCTGCGTTCGTTGGCATGGCATGAGAGCGCGAACAGCGCCGGGTGGCGCGGGTGGCGCGAGACGAACTGGTGCCAGGTGCCGCTGCCGAAGCGCACCGTGAACAGGCAATCGGGCGGGATGTCCACACAGCGCAGCGCATGCAGGAACGCAGCCGGGTCACGCTGCAGCTGGGCATCGGACGCGGTGGAAAAGCGCAGCTGCGCACCGCCGCTGCCGGCGATGGCGGTGAACATGCGCGGTCCGGCATGGCGGTGGAACGGATGCCCCTGGCGCCCGACCGAGAACGAATACAGTGACGACGCATCATCGTGGGCCAGGTGCATGCCGCCGAGCCGTGCAGAGGGCTCGTCCAGCGCATCCACGAAGGCCGGGTGCGCGGCCTGGCGCAGTCCGGCATCACGCAGCAGCTGGTCGCCGGCACCGATCCCGAGCTGGGTGATCAAAGCCACTTCGACCGGGCTGCCATCCCCGTACGAAGGCAGGCTGATGCTGGGGAACGAACGACTCACGCGGTGGGTGTCCAGCATGCCGGTCTCCTGGTGGCAGGGCTCAGGTCGAAGGGGTGGGTTTGCGTTTGGCGCGCGCGCGGCTCTCGCGCTGCAACGGCCCGCCAACCGGGCAGACTTCGGCGGCCCAGGCGAACAGGGTGTTGGTCAGGCGCTCGGGCACCTGGCGGAAATAAACGAACTGGCCGCGCTTCTCGCGTTCGATCAGGCCGGCATCCTCCAGGATGCGCAGGTGGCTGGACAGCGCTGGCTTGCTGAAATCAAAGCGTTCGCCCAGTTCGCCCGCAGTCAATTCGCCACCGTTGAGGTAGGCGAGGATCTGGCGGCGGGCGGTGGAGGCCAGGGCCTCGAAGATGCGGTCCATTCCGGTAGTTAATTAATTCGTTAACTAATCGTGCGCCGTGGCCTTGGGGCTGTCAAGTGTCGGCTGCCGCTTTCGCACCGTCACCACCGCGTAATACGCAGCGCTTACCTTGCGCCGCACTTCAGGGGTTGGGGCGGCACAGTGGCCGAGCAGGCAAGAGGGCGGCTGGCGCGGATGTTCGTGGAACACGCGCCCGTGCTTCGGGGGTTCTTCGTGCGCCGGGGGGCGCGACAGGACGCCGAAGACCTGGTGCAGGAGACGTACCTGCGTCTGCTGCGTGCGCATGCGGGGCCGGGCGAGTCCATCGCCAACCCTGAGGCGTATCTGTTCACCGTAGCGCTGAACCTGGCGCGTGAGCAGGCCAGCCGCAGGCGCTGGTCGACCCTGCCGATCGAGGACATCGAACAGCTGGGCCAGGGCCTGGCCAGCGGGGAATGCGTGGAAGATGCCGCCGAACGCGAACAACGCAGCCAGCGCCTGCAGGCGTTGCTGGCCACGCTGCCCGGACACACCCGCGCCGTGCTGGTGATGCAGTACCGCGATGGGCTGAGCTACAGGCAGATCGCAGAGCGCCTGGGTGTTTCCTCGCACATGGTGAAGAAGCACGTCGTGCGCGGGCTTGCCGTGTGCCGGCGTGCGATGGCCGACCGCGAGGTGGCGCGATGAGCGAACCGTCGCTGCACCCCTCCGCGTTGACCCAGGCCGCCGCCCACTGGCATGCGCTGCAACGCCAGGGCGATGTCTCGCCTGCGCAGCAGCGTGCCTTCATGGACTGGCTGCTGGTCTCGCCCGAGCACCTGCGCGAATACCTGGCGATCAGTGAAACCGCAGGCGCGCTGGGAGAGGCGCTACGCGCGATGCCGATCGACCTGGACGCGCTGCTGGCGTCACCGGCACCGCAGCGAACGGGCGACAACGTCGTGCCGTTGCCGGCGCGCGCGCCGCGTGCGGCTGCGCCCGCGCCGGCCAGACGTCGGCAGCTTCCTGGTATCGCTGCCGCCGCCGCGCTGCTGCTGGCGGTGGGCGTCGGCACGCCGCTGGCGTGGCCGCATACCACCCGCTATGTAGCCGCTCATGGCGCGCCGCGCCAGATCGAGCTCTCCGACCACAGCGTGCTCCACCTCAATGCCGAGAGCGAAGTCTCGGTGCGGATGAGCCTGTTCGGTCGCCGCGTTGAACTGGAGCGAGGCCAGGCCAGCTTCGTGGTCGCGCCGGACCGGCGGCCGTTCGCCGTGCATGCCGGCGGCCTGCGGGTGACCGACATCGGCACCACGTTCGATGTCTCGCTGCTGCGCGAACAGGCGCGGATCGCGGTCAGCGAGGGCCGGGTGCAGGTGCACGGCGATGGTGGGCACGGACGCCTGCTGGCCGATCTGTCGGCCGGCAAGGTGGCCCAGGTCGATTACCGCGACCAACGCGTGCAACTGCGCGATGAGGACGCGGCCAGCATGACCGCGTGGTGGCAGGGCCGCATCGTGTTCCGCGACGAGCCCCTGCGCGAAGTGGCCGATCGCTTCAACCGCAGCAACGCCCTGCGCCTGCGCGTGAGCGATGACGCCGGCGCGCTGCGCCTGACCGGCAACCTGCGCGCCGATGACCTCGGTTCGCTGCGTGCGTTCCTGGACCAGCAGCCGGCGCTGGTCATCCAGCAGCGTGCCGATGGCATCCACGTACGCATGCGCGGCGTGGCCGACGGCGCTGTCAAAAAAAATTCATCGAATTAGCGGTGCCCGATCCACGCCTTGCCGCGTCGTAGTTGGGGAATGCCACCGCCACTCCCTTACTGGATCCCACGATGCGCTGCACTCTGTTCCTTTCGATCGCCCTTGCCCTGCAGGTCACCGCGGCGGCCACCGCTGCAGAACCCACGCGTCCTGCCGCCGATGCCATCGCCTCGCAGCCGCTGGACATGGCACTCAACGCACTGTCGCGCCAGACCGGCCTGCAGTTCGTCTACAACGCGCAGGTGGCGGGAAACCCGCGTACCCCGGCGGTGCCGGCGGGCCTGAGCGCGGAGGCGGCCCTTGACCGCCTGCTTGCCGGCACCGGGCTGCGCTACCGCTACCTCAATGCGGGCACGGTAACCATCGAAGCGGCGACGGCCGGCAACCCGCCCACCTCCGGCGTGGTCGCGCCCATGCTGGCAGCCGATGCCGGGGCCGCCCCACTGCAGGCGTCGGCGGGCGAAGGCGGCGCGCCGGGCACGCAGAACCTGGAAACCATCCAGGTGACCGGCAGCTACAGCCGCAGCCTGGAACAGGCGGTCGATCTCAAGCGCGCCAACATCGGCTTTTCCGACTCCATCGTGGCCACCGATGTGGCCGACTTTCCGGAACAGAACTTGGCCGAAGCACTGCAGCGCGTTCCCGGCGTGACCATCGAGCGCAGCAAGGGCCTGGGCACCAAGGTCAACGTGCGCGGCCTGCCATCGGAATATACGTACGTGTCGATCAACGACCTCGCCACCGCCTCCGGCAGTGGTGGGCGTGACGTGGAGTTCGACATGTTCGCCTCGGAGATCATCCAGCAGGTCACGGTGCAGAAGTCACCCACCGCCGCCGATGAAGAGGGCGGCATCGCCGGCTCGGTCAAGATCACCACCGCGCGCCCGTTCGACTACAACGAGCGCAAGCTGGTGCTGTCGGCCGAAGGCGCGCACAACAGCATTTCCGAAGAAGTGGACCCGCGTTTCGCCTTCCTGGCCGCCGATACCTGGGGCGACTGGGGCGGCCTGGTGTCGTACTCGCAGTCCAAGCGCACCAACCGTACCGACTCCACCTCGGGCATCAACTTCCGCCCGATGTCGCGCTTCCTGGGGGCGTCCGGCACGCGCGGTAGCCAGGCCCAGGCCGTGCTCGCCCGCGACGCCGGGGTGAACATCGTCAACCGTACCGACACCGATGAAACCAATCGGGTGGTGTTCCAGGACAAGGTCGGTGACCGCGTCTACCTCAACGAGCAGGACAAGTGGGGCGCCACCGCGTCGCTGCAGTACAAGCCCAGCAGCAGCTTCAGCCTGACCTTCGATGCGATGCTGGGCGGCTACGATTCGACCGAAGACGAGTACGACGCGGCGGCATATTCGGCGTCCAGCCGCAGCACCCTCGACACCATCCACGAATACGATGCCAGCACCCTGTCCGAGTACGGCATGGTGGTGCTGCGCGATGTGTCCTACACCGCCACCCAGCACGAGATGCTGAGCAAGGAGCGGATCAACAAGACCGATTACAGCCAGTACAGCGTTGCGCTCGACTGGAAGGGACAGGACTGGTACATCGATGCCATGGCCGGCTATTCCGGCGCGGAGAAGACCTCGGACTTCTCCAACCTCAAGCATGTTGCGTACGCACCCTCGCGCACCCGCTGGACCGGCCGCAGCGGCGAAACCATTCCCAGCACCCCGGGCGGTTTCGACATGTACAACGCCTCGGACAAGTACCTGTTCGAAGCCTATGAAACCACGCTGGAGAAGGTGGACGACGACAAGTACGCCGCCCAGGTCAACGTGACCCGCATGCTGGACCTGGCCTTCCTGCCGGCACTGCGTGACGTGAAGTTCGGTGCGCGCTACACCGACCGCTCCAAGCAGCGCCAGTATGGCGAGCTCAAGATCACCGGGCCGACCGCCGGCAGCAGCGCCTGGGTCAACAAACGTACCCTGGCCGACAGCCCGCTGCAGTGGATCGGCGACATCGTTCCCGGTGGCGACTACACCATCAAGGACCTGCAGTGGCAGCAGGTCTCCAACGACTACGCGCGCCGTGCGTTCCGCTACGACGGTTTCTACACTCCGTTTGACGCTGGGCAGTTCTACCAGGTCGACGAGAAGGTGACGAGCGTGTACGCGATGGCGGACTTCGGCTTCGATATCGGCCACGTGCCGGTCAACATCAACGCCGGCGCGCGCTACGTCGATACCAGCGTCACGTCGTTCGGCTACCACCCGATCCAGCGGCCCGATGGCAGCACCGGCTACACCGACACCCCGGTGTCCAAGGATGGCAGCTACGACGACCTTCTGCCCAGCTTCAACATGACCGCCGAACTGGCCCAGGGCCTGCTGCTGCGCGCGGCCGCCTCCAAGACCATGATGCGCCCGGCGCTGACCGACATCGCCTACAAGCGCACCGCCAGCTGGAGCTCGTACCGCTTCACCGATGGCAACCCGGAGCTCAAGCCCACCTACGCCAAGCAGTGGGAAGTGGGCCTGGAGAAGTACCTGGACAACGGCGCGCTGTTTGCCGCCTCCTACTTCCGCAAGAACATCGACGGCGTGGTGATCAACTCGCTCACCGGCGTGGTCGAGGATGTGGCGGTGTACAACGCCAACGGCACCCTCAACGGCATCTTCGATTTCGATGTGTACCAGCCGGTGAACGCCAAGGGCTCCTACCAGGTGGACGGCGTGGAGCTGGTGGCGCAGCTGCCGCTGGGCATGTTCCACCCGATGCTGGAGGGCTTTGGCGTGAATGCCAACTACACCGTGCTGGACAGCTCGCTGGCAGGTGAGTCCGACCTGGGCATCCGCACCCCGATGCCCGGCCTGGCCGAGAAGACCTGGAACCTCACCGCGTACTACGAAAATGACCGGTTCGATGCCCGCGTGTCCTACAACCACAAGGACGAATACGTGGAGTCCATCGGTTATGACATGTACCCGATCTGGCGCGACGCCTATGGCCAGATGGATGTGTCCATCGGCTACCGGATCACCGACAACATCAAGGTCAGCCTGAAGGGCATCAACCTGACCAACGAGATCACCAGCGGCTACACCATGGACCCGTCGTTCCCGACCATGTACGAAGCCTCGGGCCGCCGCATCAGCCTGGGTCTGCGCGCTGACTTCTGATCCTTCCGGTGCCTGTCGCCCCTGGCGGCAGGCACCCGCCCAGCAAGGAACCCCACATGCAAACCCTTCTTCTGCTGGCGCTGCTGACGGCGCCGGCCACGGGATCGTCGTCTGCCGATCCTGATGCCGGCCGCGACTGGCAGCCCGGCGATCACCACGTCCACAGCGAGTGGAGCGTCGACTGGGACCGCACTACCACGCCGCCCACCCCCATCCGTGGAGGGGACTCGTCCTACACCCGCAGCCACAACGCCGAGCGGGCGCGTCACTTCGGGCTGCGCTGGATGGTGCATACCGACCACGGTGGCCCCGGCCACTCGGCGGTGACCCGCGATCATGCCTACCCGGCGCTGCTGCAGGCGCGCAGGGACGTGCCCGAACTCATCCAGTTCAACGGCATGGAGTTCGACGTGCCGGCGGGCGAACACGCTTCGCTGATCATCGCGCCCGGCCCGGGGGAGGGCGAACAGCTGGTGTCGATCGAGCGCGACTACAGTCGCGGTGAACCGCTTGAGGAGGGCAGCCGCGATACCCAGCAGCACATGTTGGATGCCCTGGCCCACATGCGCGGGCTGAGTCCGCTGCCGCTGATGCTGATCAACCATCCCTCGCGCACCGCTACCGGGGTAGGGCGCTGGGGCGAAGTGGAACCCTCTGAGCTGCTTGCCTGGCATGCCGCTGCGCCGGAGGTGTTGGTCGGCATGGAAGGCGCGCCGGGGCACCAGGCCACCCGCACCGAGCGCGGCCTGTATCGAAATGCGGCAGCACCGACCTTCGGCGGCTTCGACCAGATGACCACGCAGATCGGTGGCGTCTGGGACCAGATGCTGGCCTACGGCACCCGGTTCTGGATCACCGCCAGCTCCGATTCGCACGTCAACCAGCGTGACGGGGGCAACGACTTCGATCCGGGCGAATACAGCAAGACCTATGTGTGGGCCCGCCCGCAGGGCGATGACATCCTCGGCGGCGTGCGCGCCGGGCGCATGTTCGCAGTGACCGGCGACCTGATCGATGCGCTGCAGCTGACCGTGCAGGCGGCCGATGGCAGCGGTGGGGTAGGGCGCATGGGCGAAAGCGTGACGTTGGCACCGGGCGTGCCGATGCGCGTGCGGTTGCGGGTGCGAAAGCCCGAAAGCGCCAATGCGGTCGGGCAACATCCGGCGTTGCGCCAGCTGCAGTTGATCGTCGGCAGCGGTGGTGGACAGGCGCCGCAGATGCAGACCCGGCGTTTCACCGCGAAGGACTGGAAGCAGGAAGGTGCGTGGTACCAGGTGACGTGGACATTGCCGGCACCGGAAGGCGGTGGATTCGTCCGTGCGCGCGGCAGCAGTACCGACGAACCGACGCCACTGGCCGACATCAAGGGCGAAGATCCCTGGCAGGACCTGTGGTTCTACACCAACCCAGTGTTCATCGACCGGTGAGGGCGTGTGCCGCTCCACCGCCGTGAAAGAAACGGGATGACGCCTGCACGACCCGCTCACGGCACCCCGCCGACGCTGGGAGCACCCGAATCCCGCATGGACCCTGACATGACCACGCTTACCCTGCACGACCTCGCCAAGAAAATGGCCGGCATCGACTTCACCATGCTGCAGACGTTCGCCGATAACGGCGAAATCGCCGGCCGTCCGATGAGCAACAACGGCGATGTCGATTACGACGGCGACAGCTGGTTCTTCTCGCTGGACAGCACCGACATGGTCCGCGAGCTGCAGGCCGAGCCAAAGGTGGCGCTCAGTTTCACCGGCAGCAAAGGTCTGCTCGGCAAGCCGCCGCTGTTCGTGTTCGTGCAGGGCAAGGGCCGCATCATCCGCGACAAGGAGGTGATGCGCGAACACTGGCAGAAGAGCCTGGAGCGATGGTTCGAGCAGGGGGTCGATACTCCGGGCCTGGTCCTGATCCACGTCCACGCGCACCGCATCCATTACTGGGACGGCGAAGATCAGGGCGAACTCCAGGTCTGAACACCGCCGCTCATGGCTTCTTCTTCCAGGCCATTGGTGGGCTGCGCAGGCTGGTCCATTCCAGCCCGCTACGCCGGGCTGTTCGGCCCGGGGGAGAGCATGCTTGCGCGCTACGCCACCCGCTTCCAGGTGGTGGAGATCAATTCCTCTTTCTACCGGCCCCATAAGCCTGAGACCTACGCGCGTTGGGCGGCCAGCGTGCCGCCGGCGTTCCGGTTTTCGGTCAAGATCCCGCGCACCATCTCCCACGATTCTGCGTTGGTCGGCGCGGGGCCCTTGCTTGACCGCTTCCTGGATGAGTCCAGCGCGCTCGGCACCAGGCTGGGTGGACTGCTGCTGCAGTTGCCCCCCTCCCTGGCGTTGGACGCCCGCCGCGCTTCCAGCTTCTTCCGCGCGCTGCGCAGGCGCAGCGAGGTGCCACTGGTGTGCGAACCACGCCATGCCAGCTGGTTCACCGACGCGGCCGAAGCATTGCTGTTGCGGCATGGTGTCTCGCGGTTGGGGGCCGACCCCGCGCGCGTGCCGGCGGCCGCGCAGCCGGGTGGTGCACCTGCATGGCGCTACTGGCGCTGGCACGGCGCCCCGCGCATGTACTACAGCGACTACGACGAGACGGCGTTGGAAGCGTTGGCCGGGCAGGTGAGGCAGGCGCGTGGACCCCGCTGGGTCATCTTCGACAATACCGCACACGGCTTTGCCGTCGCCAACGCCGCGCGCCTGCAGGAGCGGTTGCATGCCTGAAGGTCCATCCATCGTCATTCTGCGGGAGGCTGCGGCAAAGTTCCGAGGCAAGACCGTGCGGCGCGCGCTGGGTAACAGTTCCCTGGATCTCACCCGCATGGAGGGGCGCCGCGTGCTCGCGCTGCGCAGCTGGGGCAAGCACTTCCTGGTCGAATTCAGCGGTTTCAGCCTGCGCGTGCACATGCTGATGTTCGGCAGCTACCGCATCGACGAACGCAAGCCATCGCCTCCGCGCGTTTCGCTGCAGTTCGACAACGGCGAGCTGAACATCTATGCCTCGTCGCTGAAGTACATCGAAGGAAAGCTGGACCAAACCTACGATTGGCGCACCGACGTGATGAACGACGCGTGGGACCCGCGTCTGGCCCGGCGCCGGCTGAAGCAGCAGCCAGACACGCTGATCTGCGATGCACTGCTGGACCAGGAGCTGTTCGCCGGCGTCGGCAACATCATCAAGAACGAAGTGCTGTTCCGCCAGCGCGTGCACCCCGAAAGCACGGTAGGAGCGCTGCCGCCCCGGGTGCTTGGCAGGGTCATTGCCGACGCCCGCGCCTACAGCTTTCTGTTCCTGGAATGGAAGCGCGCCTTCGAGCTGAAGAAGCACTGGCAGATCCATACCAAGCGGACCTGCCCAACCTGCGGTGGCCCGGTTTCCAAGACCTACCCCGGCAGGAGCCGGCGGCGCACCTTCTTCTGTCCCAATTGCCAGATCCAGTACTGAGTGAAGGGCAGAACCCGCCTGTCCTGTAGGATGGGCGCGTCCCACGCCGTTTCGCGCGTCCTGCGCGGCCACCCCGGTCGCCCGCTTCGCTCCCCTTTCGAGCCGTCCGCCATGCTGCTGGGCTGGCTCTCCGTGTTTCATGGAGCGTACATGCCGGGCTATACCACCCGCATTCTCACCATTCCCGTGAACGGCCACGCATTCCGCATACGTGCCCTGAGCGACCTGCAGCAGTTCGCCGACCCCACCGGCCGCGCCGAGCGCGCGGGCATCCATTCCTCGCTGTGGAGCCTGTTCGGCCAGGTCTGGCCGGCCGGACGGGTGCTGGCAGAGACCATGAGCCACTACGACGTGGCCGGCAAACGCATTCTGGAGCTGGGCTGCGGGCTGGGCCTGTCCAGCCTGGTGCTGGCCCATCGTGGCGCCAACGTGGTGGCCAGTGACCACCATCCACTGGCCGAATCGTTCCTGGCCTACAACGCCGGGCTCAATGACCTGCCGGCCGTGCATTACCGCGACCTGCCCTGGGAGATGCCGGATTCGTCACTGGGCCGTTTCGATCTGATCATCGGCAGCGATGTGTTGTACGAGCGCGGCCACGGCGTGCAGATTGCCGCGATGATGGAGCGCCACGCCAAGCCCACTGCCGAACTGCTGCTGACCGATCCCGGTCGCGGCAACCTCGGCGGCTTCTCGCGTGCCATGGCCCTGCAGGGGTATGCAGCGAGTGAAGAGGGCGGGTTCGGTGAAGACGAGAGCAGCTCGCCCGGCCGCGGCCGCCTGCTGCGCTACGCCCGCACCGCGTGACGACGCGCCATGCGTGTCCCACGGAATGCGTGACGCAATGACATGCCGTGCAGGTCTGCCGGGGTAGGCTGCTGGCCATGACCATTCCCGATCCTGCGTCCCGGCCCGCATCACCCACACCCAGCCGCTCCATGATCGTCGCCGGCCTGTCCACGGTAGTGGAGTGGTACGACTTCACCCTGTACCTCTACCTGGCCACCGTGTTGTCTCGGGTGTTCTTCGGCGGCGGCGACAATGCCCTGCTGGCCACCCTGGCCGGGTTCGCGGTGAGCTACCTGATGCGCCCCCTCGGCGCGCTCTGCTTCGGCCACCTCGGCGATCGCTTCGGCCGGCGCTACATGCTGCTTGCCTCCATGGCCCTGATGACCGTGGCGATGCTGGCCACCGCCATGCTGCCCACCTACGGAAGCATTGGCACCTCCGCAGGCGTACTACTGCTGCTGCTCCGCTGTGTCATGGCGTTCTCGGTGGGCGGCGAGTACACCGGCGTGGTGGCCTACCTGCTGGAAAGCGCCCCCGTTCGCCGGCGTGGCCTGGTGACCTCACTGGCCTCCGCAGCGAGCGAAGTGGGTGCCTTGCTCGCAGTGGCACTCTCGGCACTGACCGTGGCCCTGCTCAGCAGCGCCCAACTCGATAGCTGGGGCTGGCGCATTCCCTTCTTCATCGGCGCCGCCCTGGCCGGCGGTATCCTGCTGGCGCGCTCGACCATGCACGAATCGCCAGAATTCGAACGCCAGGTTGCCGCCGGGACCGTCCCCACCTCGCCGATCCGCGATACCTGGCGCTACCACCGCGGCGCCGTAGCGCGCACCTTCGCCATCTCCGCGCTGGGCTCCATTACCTACTACGTAGGCATCACCTACGTACCCGCATTCCTTGAGTCCGCCAGCGACGTAGGCGAATCCAAGGCATTGTGGCTGTCCACCATCGCCGCCGTCGCCGTGATCGGCGTGACCCCGCTGGCCGGCGCATTGTCCGACAAGGTCGGGCGCCGACCGGTGCTGATCGGCCTGGCGCTGCTCTCAGCACTGCTGCCATTGACCATGTTCGGCCTGATGGCCACCGGCAGCGCAGTCCAGATCGCCCTGGCTGCCGTGGTGCTGGCCTGCCTGGCCGGCGGCGTCAGCGCCGTCGCCGCACCGGCCACCGCCGAACAGTTCCCCGGCGAAGGCCGGCTCAGCGGCCTGGCGCTGGGCGTGACCATGGCCACCGCCTTCTTCGGCGGCGCCACCCCGCTGCTGGCCGAACTGCTGGTGCGCCACACCGGCTGGGCGGCCGCGCCCGGCGCGATGATCGCCGCGGTGGCGTTGCTGGTATTGCCGGTGCTGTGGGGCCTGCGGGAAACGCGCCCGACCTGATTACGCAGCCACGCAGGGCGTGGCTCTACCGGGGGGGTTACGTGCCGCCTTGCGTGGGTAACGGGGCAGGGACGTTCAACAGGCCCCCGGCTGCCACATACGCCGCCAACGCTTGGCCCTGGCTCAGCAGGTGTCGTTCCATCGTGCGCTCGGCCGCCTCCGCATCACGCCGGCGGAAGCACGCCATCAACTCGCGATGTTCCGCCAGCGACTGCGCAGTACGCCCCGGCGTCAACAACTGCCGCCCACGATGCATCTTCAGAATGCGGTGCAGGTCATGCGTGATCCGGATCAACCACGGATTACCCGCATAGTGCTGCACCGTCTCATGGATCAGATAGTTGTTGCGGTAGTAGTCGGCAATATTGCCCTCCGCCGCCGCCGCCTCCATCGCCGCATGCAGCGCCTCCAACTGCTGCACCCCGGCATCATCGATGTGCTTCACCGCCTCATGCGCACAGCGCCCTTCCAGCATCGCCATCACCGGAAACAGCTGGTTCAGATCCTCCAGCGTCAGCCGCGTCACCCGCGCCCCACGCCCCGCATCGATCTGCACCAACCCCTCCGCCGCCAGCAGCTTCAGCGCCTCGCGCAACGGCGTACGGCTGATCCCCAGCTCCTCGCAAAGCCCCGGCTCATCAATCCACTCCCCAGGCGGCAAGCGATAGTCATAGATGCGCTCACGCACATGCTCGGCCACCTCCTCATACAAGGGAGCACGCCTTTTACGTGAACGCGGAGCAGGAGCAATGGCCATAAGCAGATTGTATTCGTTCTTTTCCATGGCCACCGGCACACCGTCAAAGGCGGGTCGGGGCGGGTTTATGGGGGTGTGAGCCGCATGGGTCGGGCGTATACGCCCGACGGGTTGGGCAGGAGCCCAACCCCGGTCTTGCCGTGTGCGCAGGACAGCGCACACGTGCAAGCGGCGACCAAGCCCCCATGGACGGGTTCACGGCGTCCCCCATAAACCCGCACCGTCCCGCCAAGCCGCGGAAGCCTTGGCAATAGGCTTTTGCTGTTGCTCTGGCTGTTGCTCTGGCTGTTGCTTTGGCTGTTGCTTTGGCCGTTGCTTCAGCCTTACATCCAGCCAGGAACAACAAACAGCAGCCAAGCCAACAGCGGCCCGAACACCACCACCAGCCCGCTGTACACCAGGAACCGGCGGAACAGCGACTCGCGCTCTTCCTTGGCGGCCGACGCCACCACCAGCGCACCGTTGGTCGAGAACGGACTCACATCCACGATCGTCGACGACACCGCCAGCGCGCAGATCACGCCTGCCGCGCCCAGATGCCCCTGCAGCAGGAACGGCACCGCCAACGGAATCGTCGCGCCCAATACCGCCGCCGACGACGCAAACGCCGACACGATCCCGCCCACGTAACAGACCAGCAGCGCCCCCAGCAGCGGAATGCCGATGTTCGACACCCCGTTGCCAATGTAGTCCACCGAACCGGCCTTCTCCAGCACCCCCACATACGTCACCACACCGCAGATCAGCAGCACCGTCGACCAGCTGATCCCATCCACCGCACCCTTCTGGCTGGCCGGCGACAACAGCGCCAGCACCACCGCCACCGTGATTGACACCAGCCCCACATTGAGGTTGTAGATCAAGGCCGCCACGCCCAACCCGACCAGCCCCACCAGCGTAAGCAGCCGCTCGCGCGTAATGCCCACCGCCTCCAGTGCATCCGGATCGTTCGACAACGTACCGCCACCCGCCGACACCAGCGCCCCGTGGCCCTCGATCGCGAACTGACGCGACGACGCCTGCGGCCCACCGGCCAACGCCAGCTCACCGCCGCCCACCGCCACCGCACCGCGCCGCATCAATGCCACCCCACCAAACGCGAAGAAGCAGATCGTCGCCATCATGAAGTTGAAGCCCAGGCTGGTCAGGAACACCGCCATCTCCGTCACTTCCAGCCCCGCCTTCTGCACCACCCCGTTGGTGATGCTGCCGTACACACTGATCGGCGAGAACCCGCCCGCCTGCGCGCCATGGATCACCAGCAGGCCCATCAACAGCGGATTGATCCGGTACTGCTTTGCAAAACGCAGCGCCACCGGCCCGATGATCGCCACCGCCGCCGGACCCAGCGCACCGAACGCGGTCAGTACCGCCGTGACCACGAACATCACCCACGGAATGGCCACGATCCGGCCGCGTACCGCCCGCACCGCCCAATGCACCAGCAGATCGATGGTGCCGTTCTTCTGCGCGATCGCGAACAGATACGTGATCCCGACCAGCGTCAGGAACAGATCACCCGGGAAGCCACCCAGCACCTCCTTGCCCTCCATCCCCACGAAGATGCCGCCGATGATGAAGGCCAGCGCAAACGCTACCGCACCCATGTTGATCGGCAGGGCAGTGGCGATGATGAACATGATCACCAGACCGATGATCGTTGCAATTTGTGGACTCATGCGCCCTCCCAGACACGTGATTCGCGTACCGCACGGATGGGAACCCGCCATCCACGGGGTGTGGCGTGCTACAGGTGGAGCCAACCGCTCATTGCAGGCGACCGAGTGCGCGTTGCACCCAGTCCGCCGCACCGTCCAGGTGCTGGAATTCTTCGACCGCGCGGACCTCGCAGCACGGATACGCGCTGGCCACCATGCGCGCCAGCGCGGTGCCGGGGCCCAGCTGCAGGAACACCCGCGCACCGCGCTCGAACAGCTGGCGCATCACCTGCGCCCATTCGATGGTCTGCGCCAGCTGTGCCGACAACGTGTGCACGCTGCCGGCGTGGTCGCGCACCACGCGCCCATCGATGCCGGCCAGCACCGGCAGGCCCGGCGGCTGCCACGCCAATGCCTCCAGCGCAGCGGCGAAGCGCGGAACTGCCGCCTGCAGCAAGGGCGTGTGCGAGGGCACATCCACCGGCAACGGACGGATATCCGCACCGGCCGCCCGCGCGTCCCCGGCCAGCGCCTCCAGTCCCGCCAGCGCACCACCCACGATGAAATGATCATGGCCGTTGACGATGGCGATGTACGCGCCATGCACCGCGCACAGCGAGTGCACCCGCGCGCGGTCCAGCCCCAGCACGGCCTGCATGCCTGAGTCGGCGGGGCTGGCGGCATCCATGTACCGCGCACGCTGCAACGCCAGGGCCAGGCAGGAGCGTGTATCGAAACTGCCGGCAATGGCATGTGCCGCCAGCTCACCAATGCTGTAACCGGCCACCATGCGCGGCACCGGCAGTCCAGTGCGAAGCGCGTGCCAGTGCGCCAGGCTGGCCGCGCACAGCAGCGGCTGCGCCAGCGCGTTCTCGAAACGCGACTCCGCGCCTGCCGCAGCGAATATGTCCTGGCCCAGCACCTCACTTGCGCCGTCAAGCACCTCAAGCGCCGCCGCGTTATCGCGCACCCGGTCGAACATCGCCGGGTGCTGCGCGCCTTGGCCCGGGCAGAGCAGGGCAAGGCTCATACCGCCTCCTGCCGCAGCAGGAAAACGCTGCAGGCCAGCAGGTCGGCGCTGCCGCCCGGGCTCAGCCGGCGCGCCACGAACGCCTCGCCCAGCTGCTGCAGGCGCGGGCGCCAACCGGCGCCGAACGCACCGCCCTCGGCCATGAACGCGGCCGCCTGGCTGCGGGCCCAGTGCAGGCCTTCGGCACCGCCACGATGCAGCAGGTTGATGTCATCCAGTCCGGCCACCAGCGCCATCAGCGTGTGGCACAGCGCGGCCTCGCGCGGAAGACCGGCCGCCAGCGCATCGCGCAGGGTCGGCAGCGCCAACGTGCGCAGCATGGGATACCCGGCGGCCGCCTGTTCGCGCACCCCGGCAATGCCATGCCGGCCGCGCACGCGCTGGCCCGGGCTGTGCGGATCCAACGGCGCGGCCAGCAGCTCACGCGACCAGTGCTGGACACCGAGGCAGACCTGCTCGCCCGACACCGGCTGCCCCAGGCCGCGGCGACGCGCAGCCGCCGCCACCAGCAGCCCAAGGCTGAAGATCGCACCCCGGTGCGTATTGATTCCCCCGGTGGCGCGCAGCATCGCCGCCTCGGCCTGGATGCCCAGCGTGCGCAGCGCGGAGAATGGCGCATCCTCCGCTCCGGCCAGCGCGATATCGCGGAAGTAGTGGCGCAACGCAAACAGGCTGCGCAGGAAGGTACCGGCATCCATGTCGTCATGGCTGCCCGGATCGAATGGCGTCACCAGCCCCGGCTTCGGCGCCAATGCCAGCTCCGCATGCAGGCTGCCCACCGCCAGTCGCCCCAACCGCGCCGAATCGACGCGAGGCCGCAGGATGTTCATGACCGCGCTCACAAGGCGACCCCGTAGTGCCACGCCCTGCGTGGCAACCCGACACACCGAAACAGGTTCGACCGCAACTCCAGCCCAGCCCCATCCACCCGCTTCACCAGTACCTGCCGCGCCCCGCTACCAAACTCGCGCCAGTTCACCGCCCCACCACCGGGCAGGCTCAGCTCCCCATCCACGCGCCGGCCAAAGCGCAGCTCCCACGCCTGCAGGTCAGCGACCAGTGCGTCGGCATCCGGCGCGGTTTCGACATTCCACAGCAGGTCGATGTCCGACCGCGCATGCACGTACTCCAATCCGGTCAGTACCTGCCAGGCAAACGCGCCGAACACGCGGGCGGGCGCCAACCTGTCCAGCGCCGCCAGCGCGGCGTGCCACGCCTCCGGCACGAGCGCGTGCACCCGCACCTCCGCCAGTTCCAGCGGGGCCTGCTGTCGCACGATGTCGCCCACCGGTACCCGCAGGCCCAAACGCTGCTTGCCCTCGGCGGGGGGGAGCGGAACACCGAGGCGCACGCGGGGATCGGGTTCATCGGCGGCGCGGCGCGCCACCACGGCGGGCCAGCCCTGCGCAAACCACGCCGCCAGGCGCGCGTCATGCGCGGCCACGTCAGCCCGCCAATCGGCGTGCGCCGACAGCCAGACCAGCGTGTGGCGGGCGGGCCGGTCAGGCATCGCCAGCGGCCACCTGTGCAGCCACCCGCGCGGCCAGCGTACGGCCCCCCCGTTCGGCACCGCGCTGCGCGCGGCGGTCACCCTCGGCCGGCGCACGCAGCGCGTCCAGCACTGCATGCGCCAGGTCGCCGTGCCATACCGACTGCACCGCGCCCATGGCAACGTAGTTCTCCACCCCCGGCGCGAAGACCGGCGAACTCTGGCTGAGTGACTGCAGTTTTTCCAGCGGCTGCTTGGTCACCCGCGCCATTGCGCGCAGGTCCATCACCCGCACCTGTGCATCGGGCAGCGCGTGGATATGGTCGGCCATCAACCCGAATGACAGGAAACCCCCACTGACCGATTCGCCGTACACCAGCGTGACCAGGTGCGCGCCACGGCGACGGGCCAGGTCCAGGGTCTGCGCCAGGTGCGCGAAATAGCCATTGATGCCCAGCAGTTCGTCGCGGCGCGCCAGCCGTTGGCCGGCCGTATCGACCAGCATGACGATCGGGCGCTGCGGGTTCGAGGCGGTGCTCGCCAGTACGGTTTCGGCCAGCACCAGCGCGTGGTCCACGCCGACCTCGATCTTGTCGGTGGTACCGATCACGGTCACCTCGCCGTCGTCGGTGGTGGCGGTGCCGGTGAGTACCGAATCGGCGACGGTGATGCTGTGCCCGCGCGGGAACAGCGCGTCGAGCAGGGAAGGGAGCGGCGTGGTCATGGCAGGTTCCTGTCAGCGGTGGCGGCCAGGAAGTCATCGGTATCCAGCAGCGGCAGCCGCTGCGGATCGTCGATGCCCAGCCGGGCCCAGATCTCCAAGCCATCGCGGCAATCGCCCCAGGCCTGCACACGCGCCTTCAGCGCAGCGTGACGGGCCTGCAGCGCCGCCAGCGCGGTGGCAGGGTCGGTGCTGGCGTCATCCGGCTGAAGGGCAGCGAAGGCCGCCTGCGCGAACGCCTCGATCGCATCGGGCACCAGCACCTGGGCCTGATCGATCAGGTAGCGGTGCTTGCCGCCGGTGACCCGCCAGACCAGTGCGCGGTCGCGTGCATCGAACTCCTCAACGCCGCGCACCGTTTCGATCACTTCCGGGCCGGACAGCGACAGCCGGCCTTCCTCGGACATGATCACCGTGGTGCAGCACCGGGCCACGATGCCCATGCCACCGAACGCGCCATTGCCGCTGCCGATCAGCGCCAGCACCGGTACTCCGGCGGCGCGCGTGGCCAGGACCGCGCGCATGATTTCGGAAATGGCGATCAACCCGGCGTTGGCTTCGTGCAGGCGCACGCCGCCGGTATCAAGCAGCAGCAGCACGGCCTCCGGCCGCGTCTGTACGGCACGTTGCAGCAGGCCGGTGAGTTTGGCGCCGTGCACTTCACCCACGCCACCCCCCATGAACTGGCCTTGTTGTGCCGCCACCAGCACGCGCCTGCCGCGCAGCCGGCCTTCGCCCACCACGATGCCATCGTCGAAGGCGGCGGGCTGGTCCAGCTGGGCCAGGTGCGGACTGATCGCGCGTGCGGCCGGGCCGAGGATTTCCCGGAAGGTACCGGTATCCAGCACGCCGGCGATGCGCTCGCGCGCGTCGGCTTCGTAATAGCTGTGGCGGTGGGCCAGGCTCATGCGCTGTCTCCGGCGTGCAGGGTTTCCACCGCCTGGTCCAGCCGCAGGCTGACCACGGCGGGGGTGGCGCCGGCGTCGTTGATCGACACCTGCACATCGCGCAGCGGGTGGCGGCGCGCGAAATCGGTGATCACCGCTTCCCAGATCGTGCCGAAGCCGCGTGCGGCGGTGACGATGCGTACCGCCATCGCACCATCGAGTGCGGCAGGCTCCAGCAGGATTTCCAGGTTGCCCGAGGCCAGCACGCCGACCAGCACCGCATCGGTGGGGAAGTGCACGGGCTGGGTGCCGGTGAAACGGTAGTCGAGGGTTTCCATGGCACGTTCCCTTACCAGTTGCGGAAGCGCTTGGGCGGGTCGTACAGCCCGCCGGACCAGCGCACAAGGTCTTTCACCGAACGCGCGGCCAGCAGGTCGCGGCTGGCATCGCGCAGGTGGATGCCCAGATCGGCCGGGCGCTGGATCACGCCACGGTCGCGCAGGTTCTCGACCATGGCGCGGTCGCGGCCCAGGCCCACGGCGGTATAGCCGGCCACGCCGCGGATCGCCTGTTCGCGTTCCTCGGTAGTGCGGCACAGCAGCAGGTTGGCGATACCTTCTTCGGTGAGCACGTGGCTGACGTCGTCGCCGTAGATCATCACCGGCGGCAGCGGCATCGCCGCGCGCTCGGCCAGTTCCCAGGCATCAAGGCGATCAACGAAGGCCGGTGCCATGTGTTCGCGGAACGTTTCCACCATCTGCACCACCAGCTTGCGCCCCCGTGGCATTTCACCAGGCCGCGCCGCCTGCTGGCCTGCCTTCAACCAGGCATCGCTGGCATGGCGGCGGCCGCGAGCGTCCGAGCCCATGTTGGGCGCGCCGCCGAAGCCGGCAATCCGGTCGCGGGTGGCGGTGGAGCTGTTGCCCTGCAGGTCGATCTGCAGGGTGGAGCCGATGAACATGTCGCAGGCATACAGCCCGGCGGTCTGCGAAAACGCGCGGTTGGAGCGCATCGAACCATCGGCGCCGGTGAAGAACACATCCCCGCGCGCGGCGATGTACTTCTCCATGCCCAACTCGGAGCCGAACGAATGAACTGATTTGACGAAGCCCGATTCGATCGCCGGGATCAACGCCGGGTGCGGATTGAGCGCCCAGTGCTGGCAGATTTTTCCCTTCAGCCCGAGCGATTCGGCGTAGGTGGGCAGCAGCAGTTCAATGGCGGCGGTATCGAAGCCGATGCCATGGTTGAGCCGGTTGACCCCGTACTCGGCGTAGATGCCCTTGATGGCCATCATCGCCATCAGCACCTGGATCTCCGAGATCTGCGCGGGGTCGCGGGTGAACAGCGGTTCGATATGGTTCGGGCGCGGCGCCTGCACCACGAAGTTGACCCAGTCGGCGGGAATGTCGACGCGGGGCAGGGTGTCGACGATCTCGTTGACCTGGGCGATGACGATGCCGCCGCCGAACGCGGTGGCTTCGACGATCACCGGGGTGTCTTCGGTGTTGGGGCCGGTGTAGAGGTTGCCGTGGCGGTCGGCGGCCTGGGCGGCTACCAGGGCGATGCGCGGGGTGAGGTCGATGAAGTAGCGGCCGAACAGTTCCAGGTAGGTGTGGATCGCACCGATCTGGATGCGCCCTTCGGCGACCAGGTTGGCCAGCCGCACCGACTGCGGGCCGGAGAAAGAGAAGTCGAGCTTCGAGGCGATGCCGCGTTCGAACACATCCAGATGCGAGGGCAGCGACAGCACCGACTGCACCATGTGCAGGTCATGGACCCGGGCCGGGTCGAGGTCGGCCAGGCACTGGGCGAGGAAGTCGGCCTGTTTCTGGTTGTTGCCCTCCAGGCAGACCTTGTCGCCCGGCTCCAGCAGCGCGTGCAGCAGGGCGATGGCATCGTCGGGGGCGACGTTGCGGCCACGCGCCCAAGGGGCGGCGCGTTCAAGCCGGGCGTGGCGGCCGCGCTCCAAGGTGTCCCAACTGGGGTTCATCGACGGGCATCCGAATGGCGTTTCGGTAATTACGCCATAATTATGGAGGTCGGTGCAACCCGCAGCGCAGCAAAAAAAGGCCGCGCCTCGGTAATCCGGCAGCAACCGCTCAGATGAATGCGTCGCCACGCGCCCGTGAGCCGGACGCGCCCATGAAAGAGGGCCCGCCAATGGCGGGCCCTCGTCGTCGGACCGTTTCCGACGTTCGGTGCTTTACGAGATCAGTACTTCCAGCGCAGGCTCGCGGAAATGAAGCGCGGTTCGCCGTAGTTGTTGTAGTCCAGGTTGGCCCAGTAGGTCTTGTCCAGCGCGTTGCGCACGCTCAGGGTGGCGGTCCAGCTGTCGCTGATCTGGTAGTTGGCGTGCAGGTTGACCAGCATGTAGGCCGGCTGGCGCACGGTGCGGGTGCCGCCCAGTGGGTAGGGGATGTTGTAGCCCTCCACTTCGCTCTGCCAGGAGAAGCCACCGCCGATCGTCAGGCGATCCAGCACGCCGGGCAGGCGCACGCTGGTGTTGAGCTGCAGGAAATCTTCGGGCAGGTTGGCGTAGATCAGGTCGGTGCTGGCGCGGGTCACCTTGACGTGGGTGTAGCCGGCATTGACGGTCCAGCCCGGACGGATCTCGCCGTTGACGTCCATTTCCCAGCCGCGCGACCTGGTGCCGTTGACGCCGATGTAAGCGGAGCTGCCATCGCTGAGCGAGCCGTCCGGCAGGCTCATGTCGCGCACGGCGTAGTTGTCCTGCTTGGCCTCGAAGATGGCGGCGTTGGCGGTCAGCTTGCCGTCAAACCACTGCGACTTGATGCCGGCTTCCAGGTTGGAGCCTTCCACCGGGGCGAGCAGGTTCTCGTTGCGGTCCTTGTAGTTCTGCGGGTTGAAGATTTCGGTGTAGCTGGCGTACACCGAGAACTCGGGCACGATGTCGTAGACCAGGCCGACGTAGGGGGTGACTTCGTCGGTGACTTTGTACTGGCCGCTGGTGCTGGTGTAGGTGCCGGCGGCGTTGTAGGCGCGGGTCAGGGTTTCCCAGCGGCTCAGCCGCGCGCCGGCGATCAGCGAGAGCGCGTCGGCCAGGCGCAGGCGGGTGGAGGCGTACACGCCGCTCTGTCTGGTCCGCGCGATGCGGCGGGCGCCGGTGCGGCTGGCGGTCAGCTCGGGAATATCGCCGTTCCAGTCGCGGATGTCGGGGATGTTGTAACGCCAGTTGGCCACCGAGGTGAGGGTCCAGGTGGTGGCTTCGAGGTCGGACCAGCTGCCACCGACGACGACGTCGTGTTCCCGGCCGAAGGCGGGGAAGGTGCCTGACAGGAACAGGTCGGCGCCCTTGCGGGTGTCTTCGGCATCGCCGGCACCGGCCAGCAGGTAAGTGCCGGCGCCCGTCACGGGGTCGGGGTAGCCGCTGCCGTAGACGCGCACGTTCTGGACGTTGCCGCGGGTGTAGGCGGTATTGAGCTTGAGCAGCCAGTTTTCACCGAAGCGCTGTTCGAGGTTGGCGAAGGCGGTGCTGGTTTCGCGCTGCCAGTAGCTCCACTTGGGGGCCATGTTGGTTTCGCGGGGGAGATGGGCGAAGGTGCCGTCGCTGTTGAAGAACGGCACGGTGCCCCAGGTCGAGCCGACCGGGTTGTTGTCCTGGCGCTGGTAGCCGACGGTGACGGTGGTGGAATCGGTCAGGTCGCCTTCGAGCACGGCCATGCCGGCCATCTTGTCTTCTTTGTAGCGGTCGTAATACAGCTCGCGATCGGTGTAGGCGGCGACGACACGGCTGCGGAAGCGGCCGTCGCGGGTCAGCGGGGCGTTGACGTCGGCTTCCATGCGGCGGAAGTCCCAGCTGCCGGCGCTGATGGCGAAGGAGGCGTCGAACTCCTTGCCGGGGCGCTTGCGCAGCAGGTTGACGGTGGCCGAGGGAATGCCGGCACCGCTGAGCAGGCCGTTGGCACCGCGGATGACTTCGATGCGGTCGTAGAAAGCGGTGTCGTATTCCTGGTTGGTGGAGCCGCTGTAGGTGGGCAGGCTGTCGACCTGGAAGTCGGTGATGGTGAAGCCGCGCGCGTAGTACAGGGGGCGCTGGGTGTCGTAGAAGGAGACGTTGACGCCGGTGATGTTGCGCATGACGTCGTTGATGGAGAACAGCGATTCGTTCTGGAGGCGGTCGAGGGCGAGGACGCTGGTGGACTGCGGGGTTTCCTGCAGGGTGATGGGCAGGCGGGTGGTGCTGGACGGCGCGCGCTGGGTCCCGACGACGTTCACCTGGTCCAGGGTCTTGGCATCGGCGGCACTGCTGCCGGCATCGACGGTGTCCGCCAGGGCCAGGGGCGAGGCCAGCGACAGCACGGAGAGCAGGGCCAGGCCCAGTGGGGCGCGGCGGACGGAAGCAGTGGGGAGGGAACGGAAGGACATGCAGGGGTCTCAGCGGAGGCGGGTGGGAGCGCAACGGGACGCAAATGTAAATCGTTCGCATTAGAATTACAATAATTTAACGTCAGCTCATGGCGGGTTTGGCGCTATCGCGCCCCCCACCAGGATTCCCACGTCGGCCGGTGCGAGCAAAAAAAAACCGGCCCTTGGGCCGGTTTTGTAGGGACACGCCATGCGTGTCTACGCGGTGCCTGAACAGGCTTACAGCGCCTGCAATTCCTCGTTGGCGTTGCGCTTTTCCGTTGCCGGGGCTGCCGGCACGGCCGGGGTCACCGGCGGCGGAGTCAGCATCACCGCCGGGCTGGTTTCCACCGGCACGTCCAGGTACGGCAGGCGCAGGGTGTCGCTGGTCTGGCGGCGGATCTCGTTGGTCAGGGCCGGGCTGTCGTTGAGCTTGCGCCCGTAGGACGGCACGATCTGGGCCAGGCGGGCTTCCCAGCCGGCGGCCATCTGCTCGGGGAAGGCCTTCTTGAGCAGGTCCAGCATGATTGGCGGGGAGGTCGAGGCACCCGGGGAGGCGCCGAGCAGGGCGGCCAGGGTGTGGTCCTTGTCGGTCACGATCTCGGTGCCGAACTGCAGCACGGCGCCCTTTTCCGGGTCGTGCTTGATGACCTGCACGCGCTGGCCGGCGGTGACCAGTTCCCAGTCTTCGCGCTTGGCGGTGGGGAAGTACTTGACCAGTTCGGCCTGGCGGTCGTCGTCGTTGAGGCGGGCCTGGCCCATCAGGTACTTCACCAGGTCCAGATTCTCCAGGCCGACGTCGACCATGCCGGCCACGTTGTTGTGGTTGACCGAGGAGTACAGGTCGAACCACGAGCCATGCTTGAGGAACTTGGTGCTGTACAGCGCGAACGGGCCGAACAGGACCACCGGCTTGCCATCGAGCTTGCGCGAATCCAGGTGCGGCACGGACATCGGCGGCGAACCGGTTTCGGCCATGCCGTAGGCCTTGACGCTGTGGCGACCGGCGATGGCCGGGGACTTGAACGCGAGGAACTGGCCGCCGACCGGGAAGCCGGCGTAGTTCTTGGCTTCGGGGATGTTGGAGAGCTGCAGCAGCTTGAGCGCGGCGCCGCCGGCGCCGATGAACACGAAGCGCGACTTGAGGGTGGACTCGGTGCCGGCGTTGAGGTCCTTGACCGTGACGTTCCAGGTCTTGTCGTCGTTCTGGCGCAGGGCGCGGACTTCATGTTCCAGGTGCAGGCTGAAGTTCGGGTTGCGCTGCAGGCCGGCGGTGAGCTGGCGGGTGATCACACCGAAGTTGACGTCGGTGCCCAGCGGCATCCAGGTGGCGGCGACCTTCTGGTTCGGGTCGCGGCCTTCCATCAGCAGCGGCGCCCAAGCCTTGATCTGCGCCGGGTCTTCGGAGTACTGCATGCCGTAGAACAGCGGGTTCTTGACCAGCGCCTGCTGACGCTTGTGCAGGTAGGCGATGTTGTCATCGCCCCACACGAAGCTCATGTGCGGGGTGGGGTTGATGAAGTCGGAGGGCTGGCTGAGCCGGCCTTCCCTGACCTGGTGCGACCAGAACTGGCGCGAGATCTCGAACTGCTCGGCGATGCCGACCGCACGCTTGGTCTCGATGCTGCCATCGGGCAGCTCCGGGGTGTAGTTCAGTTCGGCGAAGGCCGAATGCCCGGTGCCGGCGTTGTTCCAGCCGTCGGAGCTTTCCAGGGCCACGCCGTCGAGGCGTTCGAACACCTGGATGTTCCAGTCTGGCTGCAGTTCCTGCAGGAAGGTGGCCAGGGTGATGCTCATGATGCCGCCGCCGACCAGCACGACGTCGACCGGCTTGTCGTTGCCCGCGGCCGGAACCGAACGCTGGTGGAGGGGCCAGTACAGGAAGACGGCCGCTGCGATCAGCAACAGCACGAGCAGGCCGAGGACGACCTTCGCTAACTTTTTCATGGATATCTCATGTGGGGAGATGAGGGCAGGATGAACGCGCTTCGTGGAAGAAGCGTGAAGAAACAGGGTCTTGGTGCATCCAGGGCCTGATTTTAGCCCGAACCGGTACGGATTTGGTGCAACGCAGCATCACATGGATCAATCCGACCCCAAGGTGAAATATTCCGCGAGGAAATACCCGCACTGGTAAACAAGGGCCACCACGGCCAACGCCAGGTGCATCCGTCGCGAACGGCTTGCGACGCCCATTCCCGCAATCGCCAGCATCATGCCGGTGTGCACCGGGTACGCCTCGCCCAGCATCTGCCAGCGGCTGTGGCCTTTGATCGCCGTATCGCCCAGGTCGAGCAGGGTCACCAGCGCCAGCATTCCGAAGAACCCTGCGCGCCGCTCAATCAGGTACGTCTCGTGACTTCCGTACTCGCGCAGGTCATCCGGCAGCAGCAGCACGCACAGCATGTACCAGCTGGCGCAGTAGCCGATCACGAACAGATACAACCCGAACGTCCACTGCCGCACTTCCGCCAGCCGGAATTCCCACCACCAGAACGTCACCACCGACACCAGCGTCCACAGCAGCCAGCACAGATGGATGCCCGACCATCCGCCACGCCGGGCCGGGTGCTCGATGATCGATGCCAAGCCCTTCACCAGCGTGGTGATGCTCAAGCCCAGGATGATGCTCAGCACCACCCGGATATGCAGATAGACCGGATCCGATTCCATCGAACGCCCCTGCGCTGGATGCTCGAGGGCCACGGTAGGTGCCGACCGTTGGTCGGCACGTGAAGGCGTACCCACCCGCGGCGGGTACCTACCGTTTGCGGCGGACCAGGGTGGCCGACGCCGCGAGCACCGCCTTGGTCAGCAGCGCCATCGTCTGCACGTCGCCCTTCCAGTGCTGCCAGTACAGAGGCACGTCTTCCCACGCGCGCGGTTTCATCAGCACCAGCCGCCCCGCATCCAGATGGCGTTTGACCAGCGGCAGTGGATTCATCGTCCAGCCCAGTCCGCCCACGTTGGCCTGCACGAACGCCCGCGTGGACGGAATCCACCAGGTCGGCGCCGTCATCGGCAGGTCGTCGCCCGCCAGCCGCCGCGCGAAGCGTGCCTGCATGTCGTCCTTGCGGTTGAACACCAGCACTGGCGCCTGGGCCAGCGACTGCGCGTTGACGCCTTTCGCGAAGTAGCGGTCGTGGAAGGCCTGCGTGCACGTGGCCGCATAGCGGATGCTGCCCAGCGCGTGGATCTGGCAGCCCTGCACCGGCTCGTCCAGCGTGGTCACCGCGCCCAGTACCGCGCCCTGGCGCAGCAGCGCCACCGTGTGGTCCTGGTCCTCCGAGCGCAGGTCCAGCGTCGTCCCGGTCTGCCGCGCGAAATTCAGCGCCGCCTCCGGGAACCACGTTTCCAGACTGTCATGGTTCACCGCCACCGGGATGCTCGCGTGCGGCAGGTCCTCATCGGCAATGCCCATCCGGTGCAGCGCATCGTGCTCCAGCAGCGCCGTCTGCTCGGCCAACTGCACCAGCACCTGGCCTTCCGGCGTGGCCACCGCCGGCGAAGAACGCTTCACCAGCAGCCGCCCGACCCGGTCCTCGAGCGCTTTGACCCGCTGCGACACCGCCGAAGCGGTGACATTGAGCGACTGCGCCGCCCGGTCGAAACTGCCTTCCCGGATCACTGCCGCCAAGGCGCGGAGCTGGGCATGGTCGATACGCATCGCCTTAAGTTCCACTAAAGATGGTTAAGTAAGTTTAGCTCTACTTTTCCATGTTGCGGCGCGACAATACGCGCCATCACGGTGCTGTACGCCTTGGCGAGGCACCGCCCCCCAGCAAGACAGGTGGTAATCCATGTTCTCCTTCATTTCCGGCGGCCCCGGTCTGGCCGCGTGGCTCAGTGGTGCCGCAGCCGGCATCGGCCTGTTCGCCGTGGTCGGGGCCCAGAGCGCCTTCATCCTGCGCCAGGGCATCCTGCGCAAGCACATCGTGCCGGTCGTGGCGACCTGCGCGGCGATCGATGCCATCTTCATCTTCGCCAGCGTGGCCGGCCTGCGTACCCTGACCCAGGCGCTGCCGTGGCTGACCACCGTGGTGCTGTGGGGCGGCGTTGCCTTCCTGAGCTGGTACGCCTGGCAGTCGGCCCGGCGCGCGCTGGCCGGTGGCGGTGGCATGCAGGTCGATGACGGCGACAACACGTCGCGCCGCGCCGTGCTGACCGCCGCGGTCGGCTTCTCGCTGATCAACCCGCACTTCTGGCTGGACATGATGGTGATCGGCTCCATTGCCGAAAATTTCGGCAATGCCCGCATGGCGTTCGCCGCCGGCGTGGTCACCGCCAGCTGTCTGTGGCTGACCGCGCAGGGCCTCGGTGCCCGCCTGCTGGCCCCGTTGTTCACCAGACCCCGTACCTGGCGGATCCTCGACGGCACCATCGCCGTGATCCTGTCCATCCTGGCCCTGAGCCTGGCGTTCCGCGGCGTGCATTGATTTTTCTCTCTCTCTCCATCAATGCAGGTCGGAATGGCACCGTTCGCGGTGCCATTTTTCTTTCCAGCCCCGAAAGCGCCGGGGGACGTCGCCACTGGCCTGCCCAGTGCCGACCTGTCTAGAATCCCCGATCACGGACAAGGTGTCTGTTTGAAGGGGGAAGGATGAAGTACTCGACATGGGCGGCTCTGGCCGTCGTGGCCCTGTTGTGCGGGCCGGTGGCGCAGGGTTCCGCCGCGGAACTGGACCTTGAGCACTATCTCAAACGCGACACGTTCACCGACATCAAGCTGTCGCCGGGCGGCGACTACTACGCGGCCACCGTGCCGATGGAAGATCGCACCGCACTGGCGATCCTCAGCCGCGCCACCGGCAAGGTCACCGGTTCGTTCGTGCCCCCGCGCAACAACCACGCCACCCGTTTCTACTGGGTCAACAACGAACGCGTGCTGATCGGCCTCGCCGAGAAGTTCGGCAGCCTCGACGAGCCCCAGCTCACCGGCGAGCTGTACGCCATGAACGCCAACGGCGGCCGTGGCGAACTGCTGGTCGGCTACCGGGTCGAAGGAAATGGCCCCGGCACTCGCATCCAGCCCAAGAAGGTGGAGGCGGTGGCCGCTTTCCTGATCGATTCAATGCCGCAGGACGAGCGCAACGTGCTGGTCACGGTGTGGCCGTTCTCCGAAGACCCCTTTACCCGTGTGGACCGTCTGGATATCGCCAGCGGCCGCCGGGTGACGGTGGCGCGTTCTCCGGTCAGGCGCGCCGATTTCACCAGTGATCCGAGCGGTCAGATCCGTTTCGCGCATGGCGCGGGCGCCGACAACGTCAACAAACTCTATTACCGCGATGCCATCGGCGACACCTGGAAGCTGGTCAACGATGAAGCCGACACCGGCCGCATCGAAACCGCGCTCGGCTTCTCCGAAGACGCCAGGACCGCCTATCTGCAGGTACAGCAGCCCGACGGTCCCGATGCGATCGTGACCTGGGACCCGGCCACCGGCACCCGCACACCACTGCTGCGCGACCCGGTGGTGGATCCGGACCGGCTGATCTACCGCCCCGGTACCCGCGTTCCGGTGGGCGCGCTCTACCTGGGCGACAAACCGCGCACCCGTTTCTTCGACGAAACCTCGGCCGACGCGCGCCTGTACCGCAGCCTGGAGGCAGCGTTCGGCGGCGATGCGGTGTTCATCGCCTCCAGTACGCGCGATGGCCGCCACGTGCTGGTGGAAACCTGGTCGGGGAGCAATCCAGGTGACTTCTACATCTTCGACACGGTTGCCAAGAAGGCCGACCACCTGATCAGCCGCGGCGCCTGGGTCGATCCCGACACCGCCGCCAAAGTGCAGCCGTATGCCTTCAAGGCGCGCGACGGCATGGAACTGCACGGTTACCTCACCCTGCCCGCTACCTCGGCGGGGACCAGACCGCCGATGGTGGTGATGCCGCATGGTGGCCCCTTCGGCGTGTTCGACGATGGCCGCTACGATGCCGAGGCACAGATGCTGGCTGGGGCAGGGTACGCGGTGCTGCAGGTCAACTTCCGCGGTTCGGGCAACTTCGGCCGCGCCTACCGGCACGCTGGCGCCAGACAGTGGGGCGCCGCCATGCAGGACGATGTTACCGACGCCACCCGCTGGGCGATCAGCCAGGGCCACGCCGACCCCGCCCGGGTCTGCATCTACGGCGCCAGCTACGGCGCATACGCGGCGATGATGGGCGCGGCCCGCGAACCGGGGATGTACCGCTGCGCGGCCGGCTATGTCGGCGTGTACGACCTGCCGATGATGCATACCACCGGCGACATCCAGCGCAGCGGTTCGGGCAGCACCTACCTGAAGGAATGGCTGGGCAGTCCCAAGGACGTGGCCGAGGTATCCCCGGTCAACCTTGCCGACCGGATAAAGGTGCCGGTGTTCCTCGCCGCCGGCGGCGAAGACGAGCGTGCCCCGATCCAGCACACCAAGCGCATGGAAGCAGCGCTGCAGAAGGCCGGCGTGCCGGTGGAATCGCTGTACTACTCCAGCGAAGGCCATGGCTTCTATACCGACCCGCACCGCCGCGAGTATTACGGCAAGCTGCTCGCGTTCCTGTCACGCAGCCTCGGCGGCCGCACCGCTTCAGCGGCGGCCGCAGCGCAGCCCTGACCGATGCCCGGGGCGGCGCTGCCGCCGCCCCGGTTCGGATCAGAACGCCATGCGCACCTGCATCTGCGCCTGTACATCGCGAACGCCCATCAGCCGCTCGGCCATCACCGCACCACCGAAATCGGCGCGCAGGAAGCGATAGTCGGCACCCAGCGTTACCCGGTAATCCAACCCGGAAGGCGCCAGCCCCGGCACGGCGAATGCATGATCGCCGGCGCCATGCAGCGTCGCCTTGCGCACGTCAGCGCGAGACGCCAGCGACGCCAGCACCGCTGCATCGCCGCGCAGCGTCCAGCCAGTCCCCAAGCGACCAGTGAAAGCGGTGCCCAGCTCCAGCTGCACACCCCTGCGCGTGCCCGCGCCCACCGACAGCCCCAGCGCGTCCGCGCCATACTCATGGAAGGCCCCCTCGCGGGCGTGGTACGCGGTGGCGCCCAGCCGCGGCTGCCAGCGCAGGCCCGCACCGCCAAACTCAACGCTCAGCGTGCTGCCCACGCGGGCACGCGACAGCGTGCGCTGGCTGTGTGCGCTCATACGCGTGCTGCCCCAGTGCAACTGGCGCTGGCCGTCGGTCTGGTGCCATTCGTTGCCCAGCGTGTGCTGCAGGGTGAACGCGCCCAGTGCCTGGGCCATGCCCACCCCGGCAAACCACGACTGCGAACGGGTCTGGCCGCCATCGGTGGAGAAATCCGAGCCTAGCAGGCCACTGCTCAGCTGCAGCTGGCGACCGCCCCCCATCGCCATCGCGACCTGCACGCCGGTGCCGGTACCCTGCACGCCCGAGGCGGTGGCCGAGCCCGGCCCGAACGCGACCATGCGGGTGCCGTTGCCCGGCGTGGCGCGGGCCAGGCTCGACCAGAACGCGTCGCCGTTGGCGGTCAGGCGCATGCTGGCGGCCGCCAGGCCGTTGCCGGACAGCTGCTGCAGGGCGTGGTTGAACTCGGCGGCGTCGGCCACTTCCAGGCTGTGGTAAAGCGCGTTGTTGGCGTAGCCCGCCTCCAGCGCCGCCGCGACGCTCTGGGTGTCTGCATCGGCGATGTGGCGGTAGTCGTTGCGGGTCATCACCACGTCGACATTCCCGGCCTCGTCGCGCTCGGCCTGTGCCTGCCACACCACCGTGGCGCTGGCGATGTTCTCATCGCCGCCGTCGGCGCCGACGAAGACGTCGTCCAGGCGGACCTGCGAATCGCCGGTGCCGCGGGTGAACCCGGTATCGACGCGGACGTCGACCAGCTCACCGCCCTCATGCAGCATCATCTGCCCGGCACTGCCATCGGCATTGGTACCCACCGTGTAGCCCGACACGCCACGCGGTGCCTGCCAGCCAAGGTCGGGGACGGGGCGATCGGCGTCCTGGGTGGGCTGGTCGGCATGCACGCCGCTGCCATTGCCATACACGTTGACCTGGCCGTTGTTGATCAGGCGGCCGCCGCCACTGGCGCCCATCTGGAAGGCGTGCGAGTTGTCGGCATGGAGGTTGATCACCCCGCCGCGACGGTTGTTGAGCGTGGCCGAGCCGTCGGACTGCATGGCCACCATGTTCTGGCCGTTGTTGCCGCCGGCCACGCCGAGGTTGATCACCCCGTCGTTGATCAGCGTGGCGCCGCGCGCACCGGACATCGCCACCGCACCGTCACCGGTCACGGTCAGCGTGCCCTGGTTGATCAGTGTCGCCTGCGCGCCTTCGGCATGCATCGCCGATTGCCGCTGGGCGTGGCTGATGATCTGCGCGCCGGCGCGGTTGATGCCGGCGCTGGCATGGCTGTCGGCCACCAGGGTCAGCACGCGCGCATTGCCCTCCAGCGTGATCAGGCCATGGTTGTCGAAGGCTTCGATGATGTCGCGCTCGTTGCCCACGCGCGCGGTCACCGCATGCACAAGCGAACCCTGGTTGAGCGCGCCGCTGGCGTTGACGGTGCCGTGGTTCTCGAACTCGGCCATGCCGGTGAGCGCGAAGCCACCGCCCTGGACGCCGAGCGTTGCGTTGCGGCGCCGTTCGCCGTTGTCGAATTCGCTTTCGCCACTGAGCGTGACCAGCGTTTCGCGCAGCTGCATGTCGCCGGGATTATCGAGCTCGGCATCGCCTTCCAGCTGTATCGTTGCATTCTGCGCCAGCAGGGTGCCGTGGTTCTCCAGGCTGCCATCGCGGCGAAGCTGCAGCCGGCCGTGAAGTTCCAGCGTGCCATGGTTGTCCAGGTCGCCATCGTTCTCCACCACCAGGCTGGCTGCCTGGCCGATGCGCAGGGCGCCGCTGTTGTGCAGGCGGCCGTCATTGCGCACGTTGAGGCTGCCGGCGTTGATGCGCAGGTGGCCTTCGTTGCGCGCTGCGCCGGTCACGTGGGTGTCCACGTTGCGGTCCCAGCGGATGTCGGCACCTGGCCCGGCAAGGAACTGGTTGCCGCCGTACTGGCCGCCCTCCGAGCCCGGCGCGACGGCACCGCCGTGGCCCTCATTGCCACCGCCACCACCACCTGCCGCTGCTGCGGCCGCACCCGCCAGCGCGACGCCGCCAAGCAGCCACGGCGTGCTGCTGGACGACGTTCCGTCGTGCGCCTCACACGCGGTGTGACCGGGATCGATGTCGCAATCGACAGCATCGGAATCGGCGTTGCCCGCATTCGCGGGCTGCGACAGCGAGGTGCACAGTGCCAGTGCGATGAGCGCGGCAAGCGCACGGGGGGGCGGGGCGGCGTGGAGCATTGGAAAGGTTCCATGAACGCAGGGAGCGCCATGGTGGGGAGCGATTGAATACCTGTATCTACAACTTGTTCTAACGAATCAGGACTGTGATCGGATCGAATGGTGTCAGGAAACGTTTATGTGCATGGGCGCAGAAACAACAACGGCACCCGAAGGTGCCGTCGTGCCGGGTGCGGGCGCAGGTTCACTTGACTCCGTGCATCATCCGCTTCAGCAACGGCGAGCCGGCGAATGCAACGGCAGCACAGCCCAGGCCGATCCACATCAGCAGCCAGAACAGGTGTTCGTAGCTGGCGGCGGCCGCGGCGATGTTCATGGTTTCGCCTTCGGGCACTTCAATGGCGGCAAGCTTGCCGAACAGCGCGGCGAGGGTCTCGGAGAATGCGGTGGCCAGGAACCAGGTGCCCATCATCAGGCTCACCACGCGCGGCGCGGCCAGCTGGGTGACGGCCGACAAGCCCACCGGCGAGAGGCACATCTCACCGATCTCCAGCACCAGGTAGGCCAGTACCAGCCACCACACGCTGGCCATCTGGCCGGTGGCACCGACCTGCTGGGCGGCGAGTGCCAGTGGGATGAAGGAGAGCGCGGCAAACACCAGGCCGAGCGAGGATTTGACCGGCTTGGAAGGATCCAGCCGGCGCTTGTCGAGCCAGGCCCACAGCACGGCGAACAGCGGTGCGAGCACGACCAGGAACAGGCCACCCAGGTAGGTGAGGGAGCCGGCGGTCTGCGGAATCACCAGGCAGTCGCGGATCAGCAGCACCAGCATCAGGGCGACGATGGCGATGAACAGGGTGCGCGGCGCGGTAGAGCCGGGGCGGCGTTCGGACAGGCGTGCGGCAACCACGAAGCCAAGCGGCGCCAGCAGCAGGGAGGCGATCGACCACGGGATCGGGGTGCCGCCTTGGATCACCAGCGCGGGCACCAGGTCTTTGGTGAGCATGCGGTCGGTGAAGGTGACCCAGGAGCCGTAGGTCTGCTCGTAAAGGGTGAAGAACACCAGCGCCATGAAAATGAGCGCCATCAGGGCGATCATCTGCTGGCGTTGGACGGGCGTGCAGCGGGTGCCGGTGAACCAGGCGAACCACAGCAGCACACCGCCGAGCACGACCACCATGAGCAGCAGGGCGAGGCTGATTTCGCCGCCGATGGCGAAGGCGCCGTTGGCGGCGGACCACATCAGGGCGGCCACGGGAATGACGCCGAGCACGGCGATGCCGTAGATCAGCCATTCGCGGGGAATGCCGGCAATGCGCTGGCGCAGGGCGGCGACGTTGCTGGGTTCGGCGTGGCCCTGCAGGTACTTCTGGCCCCACAGGAACATGGCCAGGCCAATGACCATGCCGATGCCGGCGGCGCCGAAACCGTATTTCCAGCCGTAGGCTTCGCCGAGGAAGCCGCAGACCAGGGAGGCGAACAGGGCGCCGAGGTTGATGCCGGCATAGAACAGGGAGAAGCCGGAATCGCGGCGCGGGTCGCCTTCGGGGTAGAGCTTGCCGACGATGGTGGAGATGTTGGGCTTGAGGAAGCCGACGCCCATGATGATCAGGGCAAGGGAGAGGTAGGTGATGCCGAGGGCGGCATCGTCGCGCACGATCTGGCCGTCGATGCGGGTGGCGGCGTGGCCTTCAAAGGCCATGCCGAGGTGGCCGAGGACGAGCAGGATGCCGCCGAACACGACGGCTTTGCGCATGCCCAGCCAGCGGTCGGCGAGCAGCCCGCCGAACACGGGAATGCAGTAGACCAGGCCGCCGTAGGCGCCGAGCAGGTCAAGGCCAGCCTTGTCGCCGAACAGGTGGTACTTGGTCAGGTACAGCAGCAGCAGCGCCTTCATGCCGTAGAACGAGAAGCGCTCCCACATCTCGGTGAAGAAGCAGACGTAAACGCCTTTGGGGTGGCCAAGGAAGTCGTCGGAAGCAGGCAGGGCGGTGGCGGTCATCGGGCAATACGCGACAAAACAGATCGCGATTATCACGCTTTCGGCGTCTTCACCGTTATCGGTTGGGGCGCGGGCGGCGGCAGGAAACAGCAACGTCAACTGCAGGCGCCGAACCGCGTAGTGCCACGCCATGCGTGGCTGCTCTTCGCGATCTACCGCGCAGCCACCCATGGGGTGGCTCTACAGGTACCGCAACCAGGCCAGGTCTTTGCGGCGCGCCTTCAGCCGCGCGAACGCGCGCGTCGGCCAATACAGGGCCAGTGCCAGCGCGGCGGTGATCAGCCACAGCATCCACACATGGTCCACGGCGAAATAGGCGCCGTGGGTCTGGCCCCAGCGCGCTTCGGCGGCGACGTACAGCAGCTTCAGCAGGTACAGGTGCAGCAGGTAGAAGAACATCGGGGCGGCGCCGATGTTGGCCAGCGGGGCCAGGGCGCGGGCGATCCGGGGCTGTTCGTAGAGGCGCAGGAGCAGCAGGCCGATGCCGAGGGTGAGCAGCAGGAACAGCAGGGACGGGGGGTACTTGGTGACGTTGAAGAGGCTCATCAGGGTCTGGCCGGTGCTGGCCATGGCCTGCCAGGGGGCGTCGCCGTAGACGTTGGCGGCGCGCAGCAGGGCGAAGCCGAGCAGGGCGCCGACGCCGGCCCACAGCAGGCGGCGGTGGCGTTGGGCGGGGTCACCCTTTCGGGCGAACCAGGGGCCGAGGGTGTAGCCGAGGGCGATGACGGCGATCCAGGGCAGCACGGGGTAGGAGGTGCGCAGGCGCAGGGTGTCGCCGACGGCGATCCAGTCGCGCTGGTGCAGGATCTTCCACAACACGGCGAGCGGGCCGTCGCCGCTGACGTGGATGCCATCGAGCAGGTTGTGGCCGGCGATCACCATCAGGGCCAGGGCGGCGAGGGCGGGGCGGGGCAGCCAGAGCAGGCCGGCCAGGGCGACCATGCTGATGCCGATCGCCCAGATCACCTGCAGGTAGATCACGCTGGGCGGGAACTGCAGGGTCCAGGCGAAGTTGACCACCAGCAGTTCAAGCAGGATCAGGAACAGGCCGCGCTTGAGCAGGAAGGCGGAGGCGGTGCGGCGGGGCGCGGCCTGGCCGCTGCCGTACAGCCAGGCGGACAGGCCGGTGAGCAGTACGAACACAGGGGCGCACAGGTGGGCGAGCAGGCGGCTGACGAACAGGGCAGGCTCGGTCTGGTCCACGACCATCGGGTCGGGAACCTGCTGGTGCAGGTAGAAGGTTTCACGCACGTGGTCCAGCAGCATCAGCACGATCACGGTGCCGCGCAACTGGTCGATGGAGGTCAGGCGGGAGGAGGATGGAGCCACGGGTGCTGCTGGGTGGCGTAACAGGATATAACATTACAAATTCATGTGCAGGTGCAGTGCCTGGGGTTTGCCGGTTGGGGTGATTGGAACAATAAGAAGACGGTATCGCCGTTGGCGATACGCCGTGCCGGTGGCACGGCTTGCCTTACCACGGCATGAAGGCTAGGTTTGACAGGATTTTTTGCCAGCAGGGGCTTCCATGAACAACGACGACGCTGCGCCCAGACAGCTCACATTCCGCGCGGTGGTGCTTGCCATCGTGCTGGCGGTGATCCTGTCGGCGGCCAACGCCTACCTGGGTCTGTTCGCAGGCCTGACCATCGCCACGGCCATTCCGGCGGCGGTGATCTCCATGGGGGTGCTGCGCCTGCTGGGCGGCGGCACGATCCTGGAAAACAACATCGTGCAGACCGGCGCTTCGGCCGGTTCGTCGATCGCCGCGGGTGTGATCTTCACCATCCCGGCGCTGGTGATCATGGGCTACTGGCCGGACTTCAAGTACTGGTGGGTGCTGGGCATCGCCGGCCTGGGCGGCCTGCTGGGCGTGCTGTTCTCAGTGCCGCTGCGGCGTTCGATGATCGTCGAAGACCCGCTTCCGTTCCCGGAAGGCAAGGCCGCGGCCGAAGTGCTCAAGGCCGGTGAGAACCCGGGCCCGGGCCTGAAGATCCTGGGCCTGTCGGCGGTGATCGGCGCGGTGGTGAAGCTGGCCGCGGAAAGCGGCATGCGCCTGATTCCCGATGCCTGGGCCACCTCGGCCTACGTGGGCAGCTCCAAGATCACCGCGTTCATCGGCACCAACCTGTCGCCGGCGCTGCTGGGCGTGGGCTACATCGTCGGCCTCAACGTCGGCATCGTGGTGGTGTCCGGCTCGATCCTGACCTGGCACATCGCCATTCCGCTGTACCAGGCGTTCTTCATGAACACTGATCCGGCCCTGGCTGCATCGATCGCCACCGCCTCGTCCACCGAGGCGGCGTTCGCCATCTGGGGCGCGAAAATGCGCTACCTGGGCGTGGGCGCGATGCTGATCGGCGGCGTGTGGACCCTGATCTCGCTGCGCAAGTCGCTGCTCAACGGCGTCAAGAGCGGCTTTGCCGCCGCGCGCAAGAGCAGCGGTCCGGCGCTGGCGCACACCGAACGCGACCTGCCCATGAAGTGGATGCTGGTGGCGCTGGTGGCCTTCACCCTGCCGCTGCTGGCGCTGTACCAGGCCATCGTCGGCCAGTGGCACGTCTCGATCCCGATGACCCTCATCATGATCGTCGCCGGCTTCCTGTTCGTTTCGGTCTCGGCCTACCTGGCCGGCCTGATCGGCTCGTCCAACAACCCGGTTTCGGGCATCACCATCTCCACCATCCTGTTCGCCTCGGCCGTGCTGGTGGTGCTGCTGGGCAAGGACGGCCTGACCCCGGTCGGCGTCGGCGGTGCCCCGCTCGGTGCGGTGGCTGCGATCATGATCGGCGCGGTGGTGTGCTGCGCCGCTGCCGTCGGCGGTGACAACCTGCAGGACCTCAAGGCTGGCTACATCGTCGGTGCCACGCCGTGGAAGCAGCAGCTGATGCTGGGCATCGGCGCGTTCTCCTGTGCGCTGATCATGGCGCCGGTGCTGAACCTGCTGGCCACGGCGTACGGCATCGGCGTCAAGTCGGAGCTGCACCCGAACGCGCTGGCCGCACCGCAGGCCAACCTGATGGCCTCGGTAGCCAAGGGCCTGTTCGGCGGTGAACTGCCGTGGACCTTCATCGGCATCGGTGCCGTGGTCGGTGCGGCGATCATCGCCTTGGACAGCTGGCTGAAGTCGCGCAACGCCCGCTTCCGCGTGCCGGTGCTGGCCGCCGCCATCGGTATCTACCTGCCGCTGGAACTGATGGTGCCGATCTTCCTGGGCGGCCTGATTGCCTACCTGGTCGAGCGTTTCCACAAGGTGCGCGCCGACGATGAAGAAGGCCGCGACCGCGTCCACAAGCCGGGCGTGCTGTTTGCCGCCGGCCTGATCACCGGTGAAGCGCTGATGGGCATCGCCATTGCCGTGCCGATCGTGCTCAGCAGCCGCGCCGATGTGCTGGCCGTGCCGTTCCACCTGCCGGCCGCGCAGTGGATCGGCCTGGCGGTGCTGTTCGTGGTGGGCTGGCTGATCTACCGCACCGGGAAAAAGGGGGAAGCTGCCGCGTAATCCGCAGCAGCCCCACGCTTTGCGCTGCAAAGCGCGGGCGCCCTCGTCACCATCACCCAGATCCCCCGCGGCTTCGCCGCGCCCCCCTTGACTCAAGGGGGGCTCCTCCTGCGTCAAGCCCACCATGACGTGTGGCCTTTGCGTGAGGCGTGATTACGACATTACCATCGGCGTTTTGCCGTTCCGCGGAGAACCCGATGAAGCTTCGTTACGCCCTGTTGCCGTTGTGCCTGCTGACCGCACTGCCGTCGCTGGCCGCCACGCGTGGCCTGGATGTGCGCGACATGATCGCGCTGGATCGGGTTTCGGCCCCGCTGCTGACCGCCGATGGCGGCAACGTGGTGTTCGCCAAGCGCGTACTCGGCAGTGACAGCAAGGCCAGCACCGGCCTGTTCATCCGCAACCTGCGCACCCGCGATGCGGCCCCGCCCAAGCCGCTCACCCCGGCCGGCTGGAACGTCAATTCGGCCGCGCTGTCGGCCGATGGCCAGACCGTGTACTTCCTCAGCGCCAAGGGCGGCAGCCAGCAGCTGTACTCGATGCCGCTGGCCGGCGGTACTCCGCGCCAGCTGACCGATTTCGCGGTGGACGTGGACAGCTTCCAGATCTCCCCGCAGGGCGACCGCGTGGCCTTCAGCGCCGGCGTGTTCCAGGACTGCGGTTCGGACCTGGCCTGCACCAGCAAGAAGCTGGACGCGCACAAGGCGCGCAAGAACACCGGTGAAGTGTTCGACAGCCTGTTCGTGCGCCATTGGGACACCTGGAACGACGGTCGTCGCAACACCCTGTTCGTGGCCCCGCTGCCGGCCGCCAAGGCCGCTGCGGTCAAGGGCGCCTCGGCGATCAGCGCTACGCTGGCCGGCGATGCGCCGTCCAAGCCGTTCGGCGGCAATGATGATTTCACCTGGGCGCCGGATGGCAAAAGCGTGGTGGCCAGCATCCGCGTGGCCGGCCGCGAAGAAGCGTGGTCGACCAACTTCGACCTGTACCGCCTGGATGCCGAGGGCAAGCAGGCCCCGGTGAACCTGACCGCCGCCAACCCGGCCTGGGATGCCGGCCCGGTGTTCAGCGCCGACGGCAATACCCTGTACTACCGCGCGATGAAGCGCCCGGGCTTCGAGGCGGACCGTTTCGGCGTGATCGCGCTCGACCTGGCCTCGGGCAAGGCCCGCGAAATCGCCCCGAACTGGGACCGTTCGGCCGGTGAAGTGGTGCTGTCGCAGGACGAAAAGAGCTTCTACACCGCGGCCGATGACCTGGGCGAGCACCGCCTGTTCAACATCGACATCGCCACCGGCAAGGCCACGGTGGTCGCCGAAGGCGGCAGCATCGGCTCGCCGGTGATCGCCGGCAGCACGCTGGCGTATACGAAGAACAGCCTGAAGAGCGGCGACCAGATCGTGGTGGCCCAGGCCGACGGCAGCAGCCCGCGCGAGATCACCCCGAGCGCCGGCCAGATGTTGCCGGACGTGGCTTTCGGCGATTACGAGCAGTTCCAGTTCAAGGGCTGGAACAACGAAACCGTGCACGGTTACGTGGTCAAGCCGTACAACTACCAGGAAGGCAAGACCTATCCGGTGGCGTTCCTGATCCACGGCGGCCCACAGGGCAGCTTCGGCAACGGCTGGAGCTACCGCTGGAACCCGCAGACGTACGCGGGCCAGGGCTACGCCGTGGTGATGATCGATTTCCACGGTTCCACCGGCTACGGCCAGGCGTTCACCGATGCGATCAGCCAGCACTGGGGCGACCGCCCGCTGGAAGACCTGCAGAAGGGCTGGGCAGCGGCGCAGAAGCAGTACCCGTTCCTCAACGGCGACAAGGCGTGCGCGCTGGGCGCCAGCTATGGCGGCTTCATGGTCAACTGGATCGCCGGCAACTGGAACGAGCCGTGGAAGTGCCTGGTCAACCATGACGGCGTGTTCGACCAGCGCATGATGGGGTACGCCACCGAAGAGCTGTGGTTCACCGAGTGGGAGCAGGGCGGCACGCCGTTCGCCAAGCCGCAGAACTACGAGAAGTTCAATCCGGTCAACCATGTGGCGGACTGGAAGAAGCCGATCCTGATCATCCACGGCCAGCTCGACTTCCGCATTCCGGTCGAACAGGGCCTGGGCGCATTCACCGCCGCGCAGCGCCAAGGCATCGAGTCGAAGTTCCTGTACTTCCCGGACGAGAACCACTGGGTGCTCAAGCCGCAGAACAGCGTGCAGTGGCACGACACGGTGAACGGCTGGCTGAAGCAGCACATCGGGCAGTGATGTGCAAAGCGCCGCCGCAAGGCGGCGCTTTCATATGTGGTTACCCAACGCGCACGCGCGCACCCCATTCCAGGCGCTCCATTCCGTGAAAGCACCCGCTCTGATCCAGAACGACATCGTAGTTTTCGGCCTCATCGCCGCCACCCTGGGTGCCGTGTTCTGGACCGCCTCACGTGAAACGGGGCTGTGGAAGCGCTTCTACACCTTCGTGCCGGCGCTGCTGCTGTGCTACATGATTCCGGGCATCTACAACACGGTGGGCCTGATCGACGGGCAGAACACCAGCCTGTACAACCCGATCGCACGCGACATCCTGCTGCCGGCCGCGCTGGTCCTGCTGACGCTGGCGGTGGACATCAAGGGCATCCTGCGGCTGGGCCCGAAGCTGATCGTGATGTACCTGGGCGCGTCCTTCAGTATCATGATCGGTGCGGTGGTGGCCTTCATGCTGATGAAGTGGGCGCACCCGGAAACGGTCGCGGGCGATACCTGGGCGGGCATGGCCGCATTGGCCGGCAGCTGGATCGGCGGCGGCGCGAACATGCTGGCCATGCGCGAAGTATTCGACGTCAACGCCACCACCTTCGGCCAGTTCGCGGTAGTGGACGTGGGCGTAGGGTACGTATGGATGGCGGTGCTGATCTTCATGGCCGGCCGCGCGGCGAAGATCGACGCGCGCACGGGCGCGGATACCTCTGCGATCGACGAGCTGAAACTGCGCATCGAGAAATTCCAGGCCGAACACGAACGCGTGGCCAGCCTGACTGATCTGATGCTGATCGTGGCGGTAGCGTTCGGCACGGTGGGCCTGTCGCACGCCATCGCCGGCCCGGTATCGGCCTGGTTCAAGGGCCACGTGGCCTGGGCGTCGCAGTTCAGCCTGGACGCGCCGTTCGTATGGGTCGTGGTGATCTCCACCACCTGCGGCCTGGCGCTGAGCTTCACCCGCGCGCGCAACCTGGAAGGCGCAGGCGCCTCGAAGCTGGGCTCGCTGCTGCTGTACTTCCTGATCGCCTGCATCGGCATGCAGATGGACCTGCTGGCCCTGCTGGAACGCCCGTGGCTGTTCGCACTGGGCCTGATCTGGATCGCCGTGCACATCGTGCTGCTGCTCGCACTGGCCATGGCGCTCAAGGTGCCGTTCTTCTACTTCGCCATCGGCTCACAATCCAACATCGGCGGGCCGGCTTCTGCGCCCGTGGTTGCGGCTGCGTTCCATCCCTCGCTGGCTCCGGTGGGCGTCCTGCTTGGCACCATGGGCTACGCAACTGGTACGTACTTGGCTTACATCGTTGGCATCACGTTGCGGGCTTTGGCTGGGGGCTGAATTCTCCCGCGTAGAAGCGCTGGCGTTTTCATTCTCTGCGCGCGGGGGCGCGGGGTGGGAGGGGGTAGCGGGGCACGCGTGAACCCATCCATGGGGCTTATCGCAGCATCCATGCTGCTCAAAGCCCCGCTACCCCCTCCCACCCCGCGCCCCCAGACGGATTACGTCGGCGGACGGGCAGTCAAAGGCAGATAGCGTTAGGTCGATCGATTGTTCCGCCGTAGAGCCACGCCATGCGTGGCTGAGCCGCAGCCGCGAATGTGCGGGCCAGCGAGAGGTTTTTGATCTCCTGTCCGGTCGTCGCAGAGAACTGAGGGGGCGAGGGCGGGGATGCCCTGGCCGGACTTTGAGCAGCATGGATGCTGCGATAAGCCCCATGGATGGGTTCACGCGTGTCCGGCCAGGGCATCCCCGTCCTCGCACCGCGCGGGGAGAACTGAACAGCCAGCGCTTTACGCGTGGACAAGAAACCGCCAGGAGCGTTTCTTGGTCGAGGTGCAATGCGTCGCCGTGCGGATCGTTCGTATCGGCAGTCGTCTGACGACCGACCCTACCGTGCGCTCGTACAACGTTTCAGGCAGCGAGTAGTCCGCGTTCGATCAACCAGGCTTTGGCATCTTCGGCGTCCTGTTCGAACCAGGCGCGCGTGGAGCCGAGGCGATAGGTGTAGCCCCAGGCGTCCATGTCGGCCATCAGCTGCGCGCTGCCTACGCCCGGCAACTGACCGGCCAGCACGATCTGCAGGTAGCAGGTGGCATCTTCTTCGGGGACCGAATCGGTCGCGTCGGTGTGCACCAGCGCGCGGCGTTCGGGCGGCAGCACGATCAGGTGGCAGGCTTCGTGCAGCATCGAGTGCACCGGCGTGTCGTTACGCACATAGACGTCGCTGGCGATGATGCCCGCCTCGGGCTCGCCCCAGTAACTGCCCGGAATCGGGGCGCCATCGGCCACGTGGTGCAGCTGCAGCGCGTGGCGGGCCAGCAGGGCCGCCGCATCCGCGAAGGCGATGTCGCCCACCCGGGTAACCTGCGGTTCTGTTTCGGCGGCGGTGTTCATGACGTGTCGTCCTGCGCCCCTTCCCGGTGGGGAAGGGGCCTGTACGGTCAGGGCTGCTGCGGACCTTCCGGCAGCGCCACCGAAATGTCCAGCACGTCGTGCTCGCCATCCTTGACCAGGTCTACCTTGACCGCGTCCGCGTCGATGTTCACGTACTTCTTGATCACTTCCAGCAGCTCGCGCTGCAGCAGCGGCAGGTAATCCGGGCCGCCACGGTGGCTGCGTTCCTGCGCGATGATGATCTGCAGGCGGTTCTTGGCCGTTTCGGCGGTGGTCTTCTTCGTCTTGAGGAAATCGAACAGGCCCATGCTTACCCTCCGAACAGCTTGCTGAAGAAGCCCTTCTTTTCCACGTTTGTGAAGCGCATCGGGCGCTCTTCGCCGAGGATGCGGGAGACCGCATCATCGTATGCCTGGCCTGCCGGCGATTCTGCATCCAGGATCACCGGTTCGCCCTTGTTGGACGCGTTCAGCACGTCGCCCGATTCCGGGATCACGCCGATCGCCTTCAGTCCCAGCACCTCTTCCACGTCCGTGATGCTCAGCATCTCGCCCGATTCGACACGGACCGGACTGTAGCGGGTCAACAGCAGGAACGCCGGCACGTTCTGGCCCGATTCGGCCTTGTGCGTCTTCGAATCCAGCAGGCCGATGATGCGGTCCGAGTCGCGCACCGACGACACTTCCGGGTTCACCACCACCACCGCGCGGTCGGCGAAGTACATCGCCAGGAACGCACCCTTTTCGATGCCCGCCGGCGAATCGCAGATGATGTAATCGAAGCCGTCCGCGGCCAGGTCCTTCAGCACCTTGCCCACGCCTTCCTGGGTCAGCGCATCCTTGTCCCGCGTCTGCGAAGCCGCCAGCACGTACAGGTTGTCGAAGCGCTTGTCCTTGATCAGGGCCTGCTTGAGCGTGGCTTCGCCGTGCACGACATTCACGAAGTCGTACACCACGCGCCGCTCGCAGCCCATGATCAGATCGAGGTTGCGCAGGCCGACGTCGAAGTCGATCACCGCCACCTTCTTGCCCCTGCGCGCAAGGCCACATGCAAGGCTTGCGCTGGAAGTGGTCTTGCCGACGCCGCCCTTGCCGGAGGTGACTACGATGATTTCAGCCAAAGGACTTCTCCTGATGATTCTGTTGGGTTGCCGCGTCAGTCCAGCGCAGCGATCTTGATCTGGTCCTGTTCCAGCCACACCTGCACGGCCTTGCCGCGCAGGGTGTCCGGGACATCGTCCAGTACCTTGTAATGGCCGGCAATGGCGACCAGTTCAGCGTGGAAGTCACGGCAGAAAATGCGTGCCGTGGTGTTGCCCTGGGCACCTGCCAGGGCGCGGCCCCGCAGCGTACCGTAAATATGGATGCTGCCATCGGCAATCACTTCGGCGCCCGCGCCGACCGTGGCCATCACCGTCAGGTCGCAGTTCTCTGCATACAGCTGCTGGCCCGAACGCACGTTGCTGGTCTGCATGCGGCCCGGCTTGGGCGCATTTCCCGTGTCCGCCGCGGCGGCCGGCGCAGGCGCGGTCGCACGCGCGCGGCGGGCGGGTTCCGCAGTGGGCGCCGGCGCAACGGGCGCAGGTGTCGGTTCCGACTCGGCGCGCTCGTACTGGGCGCGGAACTTGGCCAGCAGCGGCAGCCCCAGCTGCTGCGAGAGCAGGTCGGTTTCAGTGCTGCCGTAGGCCAGCGCCACCGGCAGCACGCCGGCACCGCGCAGCCCATCCAGCAGCGCCTGGGCCGTGGCCACATCGGGCATCTGGCTCAGGCCGCCGAAATCCAGGATCACCGCCGCACGGCCGAACAGCTTGGGCGCGCGGGCCACGCGGTCGCGCATCTCGCGCGTGAGGCGTTCAACATCCAGGGTGCGGATGCGCAGGTTGGCGATGCCCACCTGGCCGATCTTCAGTTCACCGGCCTGTTCAAAATCCATGTTCGCCGCCACCTCAGGTCCCCGTCGGTCGATGCGCGCGCAGCGGCTCGCGACGATGGCCCACCCAGGGCACGTCCGGCAACGCGTCGCCGTAGGTGTCGTGCACCCACTGGTAACTGCACAGATCCTTGAGCAGCATGCTGGCCCGCACGTCCACGTGCGGCATGTTGTTCTGGCCGACCTCGCGGAAGCCGAAGCTGCCATGGAACAGCAGCGCGGCATCGGCGCCATGGTCCAGGAACACCTCGCAGGTCAGCTGCGGATAGCGCAGCTCGGCATAGCTCTGTGCATCGGCGTAGAAGGCCCGGCCCACACCGCCGCCACGGCGGCGGCTGGCCACTACGATGCGGTCGATGTAGAAGAATTTGCTGGTCAGGTGCTGCTTGAACCAGGCGAAGTTGCTGCTGTCGTGCTGGCTGTCGCTGCCAAAACCGATCAGGAAGCCGGCCAGGTTGCCGTCGCGCTCGGCGACGCGGAAATACTCAGCGGTTTCATAGAACAGGCGCAGGCGGGCGGCATCCAGCGGAAGGATGGCCAGGCCGGCGTTGTTGTTCAGGGCCAGGACGGAATCGAGCTCGTGCTCGCGCACGTCGCGGATGACAATCGACATTGTGACTCCGTGGGGTAACGCGGTTGGCCCGTCTAGGGGCCCTGCCGGTGATTATTGCATGGGTGGCCGGGCAGGGCACAGGCCGGCCATGACTTATGTCCGGGTGCAGCGGCGCGGGTTCAGCCTAAGATGCGTCCATGTTGGGATACCTCAGCCAAACCCGAGTACTGCGACTGGCCGGCCTGTTCACCTGGGTCATGCTCGGCTTGCCGCTGGTCTATTCGCAGTACGAAGCGGTGCGCCGCAGCGGCGGCATCGACGTGCCCCCCCTGCTGTTGTTCGTGTCCTACCTGGCCTTCGGTGGCGGCTACCTGTGGCTGACCCGCGGTCTGCGCAACGGCGGCCATTCGGCCTGGTACGACCGCGCCATCCTGGTCCTGCTGACCATTTCCGCCCTGGCCGTCAGCTTTCTCAGCGGCTCGGGCCTGGGCAGCATCCTGATGATGGTGGCCGCCGGCGTCATCCCATGGATGCTGCCGGCCCGGGTCGGAGTGATCTGGCTGCTGGTGAGCCAGTTGGCAGTGGCACCTGTCTACTACCTGTTCCTGCCGTTTTCGCTGTTCGAGGCGATCATGCAGTCGCTGCTGTACGGCGGCTTCTCCATGTTCATCTTCGTGACCAGCCTGGTCGCCCGCCAGCAGACCGATGCCCGCGAGGAACAGCGCCGGCTCAATACCGAGCTGCGCGCCACCCGCGTGCTGCTGGCTGAAAGCGCCCGGGTCAACGAGCGCACCCGGATCTCGCGCGAGCTGCATGACCTGCTGGGCCACCACCTCACGGCGCTCAGCCTGAACCTGGAAGTGGCCGGCCACATCACCGAGGGCCAGGCCCAGGAGCATGTGCATCAGGCCCACACCCTGGCCAAGCTGCTGCTCACCGACGTGCGCGAGGCGGTCAGCCAGCTGCGCGACAGCGGTGCCATCGACCTTGCTGCCGCGCTGCGCCCGCTGACCGAGCAGGTCCCCTCGCTGGCCATCCACCTGGACATCGAAGAGCCGCTGAGCGTGGAAGATCCCGAACAGGCCCACGTGCTGCTGCGCTGCACCCAGGAGATCATCACCAACGCCGTGCGCCATGCCCGGGCCCGCAACCTGTGGATCCAGGTACATCGCGAGCCCCCGGGGCAGGTGGTGGTGGAGGCGCACGACGATGGCGTGGGCGCCGATGGCATCGTCATCGGCAATGGCTTGCGCGGCATGCGTGAACGCCTGCAACAATGCGGCGGTGAGCTGCAGATCGAAACCCACCGGGGTCAGGGCTTCCGCCTGCGCGCCTCGGTCCCCGGCGTGCCAGTGCTGATGCTGGGTGCCATCCTGGAAGGAGTGCGTTGATGATTCGCGTCTGCCTGGTCGACGACCAAACCCTGGTGCGGCAGGGAATCCGCTCGCTGCTTGCGCTGGATGACGGGATCGAAGTGGTGGCCGAAGCCGCCGACGGCCGCCAGGCGGTCGAGGTGGTGCCGCAGATCCACCCCGACGTGGTGCTGATGGACATGCGCATGCCGGTGATGTCCGGGCTGGAGGCGCTGCAGATGCTGTCGCGGCTGGGCCAGCTGCCGCCAACCATCATCCTGACCACCTTCGACGACGACCAGCTGGTCCTGGCCGGCCTCAAGGCCGGGGCCAAGGGCTACCTGCTGAAGGACGTGACCCTGGAACAGCTGGTCGGTGCCATCCGCACTGTGGCCGATGGCGGCTCGCTGGTGCAGCCGGCGGTCACCCAGCGCCTGCTGTCGGGGCTGGAGCACATGCGCAACGAGTTCGTGAGCCTGGACCGGCCCGATCCGCTCACCGATCGCGAAACCGAGATCCTGCGGCTGATGGCCAGCGGATTCTCCAACAAGGAGATCGCCAATTCGCTGGGCGTGGCGGAAGGCACCATCAAGAACCACGTCTCCAACATCCTGTCCAAGCTCGGCGTGCGCGATCGCACCCGGGCCGTGCTGAAGGCATTCGAGCTGCAGCTGGTGTAAACATGAACGCCAGTTGAAAGCCTTGTGTGGCAAGGCCTGCGGCGGTCGCCGCAGGCCACATTGACGAAACCGGCAAATAAATATGGCCAACGGCCACATGCTGGCCCGCGCGATGCGCTATCTTTCCGCTCCTTGTCTATTCAAAACCGCTGCCGGTATGGAAACCGGTGCGCCAATCCTGATCCATAACACCCGCGAAGCCTGCTAGGATTGGCGCTTCGCTTCAATCAACCCGGCCGTGGGATCGGCCCCGGAGACTCCTGAATGACCCGTATTATCGAGTTCCTGATCGCCTTGGGGATCGTGGCTGGCCTGTTCGTCATCATTGGCGTTGTGCTGCCGGGCGAGCGTCACATTACCGAAAGCATCGAGACCAACCGCAAGATGACGATCGTGTACGACACGGTCAACAGCCTGCGCCGCTTCAAGGACTGGAACCCCCTCGTCCTGCGCGATCCCGCCGTTGAACTGAAGCACTCCGGCCCCGCCGCCGGTGTCGGTGCCCGTCTGGACTATTCCTCCAAGGAATCGTCGCTGGGCGAGGGCAGCTGGACGATCACCGAGTCCGAGCCGAACAAGCGCGTGGTCATCGCCATCGAGGACCAGACCAAGGGCCACGACAAAAAGACCAGCTTCGCGCTTGAGCCGACCGGCAAGGGTGGGCGCAACGTCAAGATCACCCAGGACTACAGCATCAAGTACGGCTGGAACCTGTTTGGTCGTTACGCCGGCCTGTACGTCAGCCGTCACGTGGGTGACGACCTGAAGCTGGGTCTGTCGCGCATGGCCAACATGCTGGCCACCGTGCCGAACGTCGACTACCGCACCGCCGAAGCCCCGCTGACCGACCTGGCCGTCATCGATGCCCCGGCCGAAGACCTGCTGGTGGTCACCGCCGGCAACGTCGACCGCGGCGAAGCGACCATCACCAAGTCCATCAAGGACAACCAGGAGTGGATCAAGCGCGTGATGGAGGCCAATGACCTCGAAGCCGCCGGTCCGTTCCGCATCATCACCACTGACTTCGGTCAGGAAAAGTACGCCTTCGACGTGGCCCAGCCGGTCAAGAAGAAGGGCTCGACGGGCGCTTCGGCTGAAGCCCTGACGGTGAAGATCGACGGTGGTGCCCCGGTCAAGTACGTGCACGTTGCCCCGCACCGTACCGCCCATGCCAAGTACACCGGTCACATGGCCGGCCTGGACATCGCCCGCAACGCACTGCGTGCCTGGGCTGTGACCAGCGGCAACGAAGTGATCGATCGTCCGTACGAATCCTGGAACGGCGGCCTGGAGAAGTCGTTCACGCAGGAAGGTACGTATGACATCTACTGGGCCGTCAAGTAAACCGACGGTTGCCACGGATGTAACGTAGAACAGAAAACGCGCCGCTTCCTGCGGCGCGTTTTTTTTTGGAGGAAGATGCAGCCATGCTCAACCTGGAACGACGCGCGCGTAAACCTTCATTGCTGGCCTGCCTGGGCGGCCTGCTGGCGGCTACGGCGGTGGGTCTGTCGGCGTACGCCTCGCACGGTATTGCCGAACCGCTTGCGCAGTCGCACGTGAACACCGCCGCGCTGTTCGCGTTCGGGCACGGCGTGGCGCTGGCGGTGCTGGGCCCCACCCAGCAGAACAGCGTGGGCAAGCTGGCGCTGTACGTGCTGTTGCTGGGCACGCTGTTGTTTTCGGGCAGTCTGGTTGCCGGTGCCCTCGCGCAGTTGAACACCGGGCTGGCCCCGGTAGGCGGTACGGCGCTGATGCTGGGCTGGGTGGTGTACGGCCTCAATGCCCTGAGGCGTTGACATGCCGCGCTTCCGCCGCGGTTTCGACGTACAGGAGGCGCACGACTGGCTCTCGCGTCGCGACCGTCGCCTGGGCGCGTGGATGAAGCGGCTCGGGCCCGTGGAGGCGCCGCCCGGCTGGGCGCGCAGCTTCGACCCGGTGGATGCGCTGGCCCGCGCGATCCTGTTCCAGCAGCTCAGCGGCAAGGCCGCGTCCACCATCGTGGGCCGGGTGGAGGCCGCCATCGGCAGCACCCGCCTGCACGCCGACACCCTGGCGCGGATCGACGACCCCGGCCTGCGCACCTGCGGCGTCTCCGGTAACAAGGCGCTGGCCCTGCGTGACCTGGCCCGGCGCGAGGCGGCTGGCGAGATTCCCGACCTGCGGCGGATGTCGGTGATGCCGCACGACGCGATCATCGACGCACTGGTGCCGATCCGCGGCATCGGCCGCTGGACCGTGGAAATGATGCTGATGTTCCGGCTCGGTCGTCCCGACATCCTGCCGATCGACGACCTGGGCGTACGCAAGGGCGCCCAGAGGGTGGACAAGGCAGAGCTGATGCCGACCCCAAAGGAGCTGGCCGCACGCGGCGAGAAATGGGGCCCGTTCCGGACCTACGCCAGCCTGTACCTGTGGCGCATCGCCGACTTCACCGAAAGCCCCAATACCACCACCAATCGCTCCCAGGATTGACCGACCGCCGCACGGAACCCCGCTGCGCACGGGCAATCGCCGCGTAGGGACACGCCCTGCGTGTCCAAGGGACTTCGACTGAAACCAGCCACGCACGGCGTGGCTCTACCGGTCGAATCCGGACCAGCACCAATGCCACGGCTCATACACGATGCCGTGGGGGTTGTCGCGAGGGTAGCTCAGGTGGAAGCCGTAGCCGCCCGCGTGCTCCAGCAGCCACGCGAACGCCGCAGTCGCCTCGAAGCTCTCCTCCGCCGGCGGTTCCCCGGGGCTGCTGATATCCAGCGCCCGCCCGCTGTGGTGCTCGCTGTAGCCGGGTGCGGCGTTGACCTGCAGGATCGCGTCCACGTCCAGCCCACGCGCGCGTTTGCGCGCGAAGATGCCCAGCTGGTAATCGTGGCTGCGGTAGCCCGAGATGGCCTCCAGCACGATGCCCTCGCGCGCGGCCTGCTGCTGCATGCGCTGCCAGGCGCGCGCGGCGCCCGGCTGCAGCCATAGCGGGCGGCGGTAACGGTCGAAGCCGGCCAGCGCCAGCCGTTCCGGTTCGGCTTCCAGCGCCAGCGCGGTGTCCTGCTCATAGCGCGCCGCATCGATGCCCAGCTGTTCCAGTCGATCCTGCAGCCCGCTGAGCGGGAGCAGGGCATCGGCTGCATGGGCGCGCTGCCTTCCATGCAGCGCCAGGTCCAGGGCATCGAGCGCTTGCTCGATCCCCGGCTCGCGCATCAGGTGCGGCACCAGTGGCAGCAGTCCGTGCGCGGTGGCGGCGGCCAGGTACTGCCCATCACGCTTGCGCCGCAGCACCCAGCGGGCCCGCGCCAGCGCCCGTGCATCGGCGTTGCTGCGCGCACGCAGCAGGCCGCCGGGCCACAGTTCGATGTCGGCGGTATTGATCAGCAGGGCAGGGTAGCGGCGCATGTCCCCAGCTTAGCGCGTGGCCTGCGCGTTCAGCGCATCCAGCAGCGCCCGGGGCTGTTCCGGGCTGAGCAGCAGCACGCTGTCATCGCGCAGCGGCAGGTACAGCACGCGGCTGGCGTCGGTGATCAGGCAGAACGCCTTGCGCCGGTCGCCCATGCGGTAATGGCCGGACTGGAAACCGGGCATGCCATAGCCGTTGATCTTCAGACCGGGCTTGAACTCGGTGTGCTCGGCCAGGTCCACGATGCGCGCCTTGTCCAGCTGCAGCGAGGACACAGCGGCGCGGCGGCGGTAGAACGTGGAGGTGACGACCAGTTCGCCGTGCTGGAGCTGGATGCGGCGGCGGAAGAAGGCCCAGCTGAGCACGCCCATCAGCAGCAACAGGAACGGCACGGTATAGCCGAGTTCCATCGGCGTTCGCTGTTCGTGCTGCAGCGTGGTGCTCACGATCAGCACGGCGATGCCCAGCAGCGGCACCCACAGCCACAGCAGGCGCCAGATCGGCGCAGGGGCGACGGCAAACTCGGTGGCGGCACCAGCCATGTCAAATTTCCTTCTTGAACACCAGCAGCGCCACGCCCATGGGGGTAGGCACCAACGCATTGACCAGCTCCCAGCCAAGCTGACCCTGGCGGTTGAGCTCGGTCTGTATCTCCTCCGGCTTCAGCCCGGTCCACGAAGGCTTTACTTCAACGGTCAGATAGCTCCAGCGCTTGCTCATTCCTTGCTCTCCGGGTCTTGTTTTGGTTTGGGAAGGCGTCCCGCCTTGCGCAGTGCGTCGCGCAGCACGTACTCGATCTGCGCGTTGAGGCTGCGCAGCTCATCGTCGGCCCAGCGCTGCGCCGCTGCCAGCACGTCGGCATTGATCCGCAGCGGGTAGGCTTTCTTTTCACTCATGCTCAGTACAACGAGCCGGCGTTGACGATCGGCTGGGTGCCGCGGTCCGAGCACAGTACGGTGAGCAGGTTGCCCACCATCTGCGCCTTGCGCTCCTCATCCAGCTGCACCACGTTGTTCTTCTGCAGTTCGGCCAGCGCCATTTCGACCATGCCCACCGCACCGGCCACGATCCGCGTGCGCGCGGCGATCACCGCGTTGGCCTGCTGGCGCTGCAGCATCGCCTGGGCGATTTCGGGGGCATAGGCCAAGTGGCTGATGCGCGCGTCGAGCACCTGCACACCGGCGTCGGCCAGGCGTTCGGCCAGTTCGTCCTTGAGGTGCTGGGATATTTCAGCGGCGTGGCTGCGCAGCGACAGCTGGCCGTCCTCGTGCTGGTCGTAGGGGTAGCTGGTGGCCATCGCGCGCAGTGCCGATTCGGACTGGATGTGCACGAAGCTCTCGTAGTCGTCCACGTTGTAGACCGCCTCGGAGGCGTCCACCACCTGCCAGACGATCACTGCGGCGATCTCGATCGGGCTGCCATCGAGCTCGTTGACCTTGAGCTTGCCGCTTTCAAAGTTGCGCACGCGCTGGCTGACCTTCTTCTTGCTGAAGAACGGGTTGTTCCAGCGCAGGCCGTTGTCCTTGACGGTGCCGATGTACTTGCCGAACAGGCTCAGGACCGCGGCCTGGTTGGGCTGCACCGTGTACAGGCCGGTCAGGCTGAGCAGGGCGACGAAGCCCAGCAGCAGGCCGCCCAGCACCAGCCCCAGGTTCACGTTGCCGCGCTCCACGCCTGAGAAGAACAGCCACGCCGCCACGGCCAGCAGGACGAGGACGCCAAGCAGGAAGGGCAGGCCGGAGAGCGAGCGGACGGGCTTTTCTTTCATGGCGGGGCATCCTTTGCTGGGTGAGTTTGAGTTAGTGATATCAAATTGATATCAGATCTGCAACTGCCCTGGTCTTGACCCATCGCAGCCACCCAAGGGGTGGCTCTACAATGCCTTCCCTCGCTTTGATGTCCGGAATATCGCCATGATCACGCTCGGCACGCCGCTGTCCCCCTCCGCCACCCGTGTCCTGCTGCTGGGCTCGGGCGAACTGGGCAAGGAGGTCGCCATCGAGCTGCAGCGTCTGGGGGTGGAAGTCATCGCCGCGGACCGCTACGCCAATGCGCCGGCCATGCAGGTGGCGCACCGTTCGCACGTGGTCGACATGCTCGATGCGATGGCCCTGCGCGCGCTGATCGCCGAGGAAAAGCCGCACCTGATCGTCCCCGAGATCGAAGCCATCCACACCGAAACCCTGGTCCAGCTGGAGCAGGAGACCGGCCAGCGGGTGGTGCCCACGGCACGTGCGGCGCGCCTGACCATGGACCGTGAAGGCATCCGCCGCCTGGCCGCCGAAACCCTGGGCCTGCCGACCTCGCCGTACCGCTTCGTGGACACCGAAGCCGAGTACCGCGCCGCCGTGGCGGCGATCGGGCTGCCGTGCGTGGTCAAGCCGGTGATGTCCTCCTCGGGCAAGGGCCAGAGCACGCTGCGCAGCGAGGCCGACATCGCAGCGGCCTGGGAATACGCGCAGACCGGCGGCCGTGCCGGTGCCGGCCGCTGCATCGTGGAAGGCTTCATCGATTTCGATTACGAGATCACCCTGCTGACCGTGCGCCATGCCGGTGGCACTTCGTTCTGCGCGCCGATCGGGCATTGGCAGAAGGACGGCGACTACCGCGAAAGCTGGCAGCCGCAGCCGATGTCGCCGGCCGCGCTGGCGCGTGCGGAAGAGATCTCTCAGGCGATCACCGACGATCTGGGCGGCTGGGGCCTGTTCGGGGTGGAGCTGTTCGTGAAGGGCGACGAGGTGTGGTTCAGCGAAGTCTCGCCGCGCCCGCACGACACCGGCCTGGTCACGCTGGCCTCGCAGGAGCTGAGCGAATTCGCGTTGCACGCGCGCGCCATCCTGGGTCTGCCGATCCCGCTGATCCGCCAGAGCGGCCCATCGGCATCGTGCGCGATGCTGGCGCACGGCGAAGGCGTGCCGGTCTTCAGCAACGTGGAAGCGGCGCTGGTACATCCGGACACGGCGCTGCGCCTGTTCGGCAAGCCCAGCGTGCACGGCCACCGCCGCGTGGGTGTGACCCTGGCGCGCGGCGAGGATATCGACCAGGCGCGGAGGGTCGCGCGCGAGGCGGCCGAAGCGATCGGGGTCGAATTGCGTCCTTGATGTCGACGGGGCGACGATCAACGGTCGTCGCCTACCGTCGGCCGGTGCGTGTGTCGAACTGGCGGTAGGTACCGACCGTTGGTCGGTACGGGTTACTTCACGTCCACCCACACCAGGTGGTGGTCGCTGCCGTCGGCGATCTTTGCTTCCGGCGTTTCATTCGCCGGCCAGAACACGCCGCTGCCGATGTAGCTGAAGCCCACCGACGGCAGCACGTAATCCAGCCGCATCGTGCCGGATTTCGGGCCGAAATCGCCGGTGGCGTGGAACGGCGCGCCACGCCGCACGATGCCCTTCTCGGCATAGGCCTGGCTGGTCTGTTCGGCACCCACGCTGCGCGGGGTCGGGTAACGCAGCACGCGCGCGTTTTCGATCAGCTCCACGATCGCCTCGTGGCGGCCATCGCCATCCACCGGGTCGTTGTTGAGGTCGCCCAGGATCACGAAGCGCGCATCCTGTGCCAGCCCGCCGCACGTGCCCTTGTCATCGCACAGCCACGGCTTGTCGCCAGCGGCCAGGTATTCCTGCCACAGCCGCAGTTCGTCGTGGTTGCGCGCCGCGTTGCGCTTTTCCGGGCCGTCGAACACCGGCGGGGTCGGGTGCGAGACCAGCGCATGCACCACACCGTTGGGCGTGGTCACCGGCACGTCCCAATGCGACTTGGACGACAGCCGCAGCTGCGACCACACGTGGTCGTTGTAGAACGACTTGCCGCTGCGCGGGTCGATCGGGCGCAGCGCGCCGGGCAGCGTGCTCCACTTCAGCAGCTGGAAGCTGCGCACCTTGGCCTCGTCGATCGGGTACCGCGACAGCACCAGCATGCCGTACTGGCCCGGGTGCAGGCCGTAGCCCCAGGCGTCGTTGCCGCGGTTGCGGCCGTCGCCGCCGATCTGGCCGTTGTTGTCCAGGTCCAGCCCGCTCTGCACGCCGGTGTTGACCGGGGCGAGGTAGCGGTAGGCGAAGTGCAGCGGCGCGCCGCCGCCCGGCTGCGCTGTTTCCAGGTAGCGCCGCTGGAACAGGTCGGCGGCGCGGTGGGCGTCGTCGTAGTCGAATTCGTTGAGGAGCACCAGGTCCGGGCGCACCTGCTGCAGCACCGCGGCGATCTTGCGCGCGTGCGCGCTGTCGCCTTCCAGTTCGGCGATCAGCCCGCCGGTCTCGTCGCTGTACAGGGAGGTGTTGTAGGTGGCGATCCGCAGCGGCGCGGATGTGGGCTCCGGCATGGCGGCGGTCTTGGTCGGGGTTTGGGCGCAGCCGCCGCAGAGCAGGGCCAGGGCAAGGATCAGAGGATGGGCGTTCATCCCGCTATTCTGCACGGGCGCGCATTGCAATGGCGGGTCAGATGCCGTCCAGCGCCTCGTCGAACTCGTGCCAGCGGCGGCCGTCGTAGGCCTCCAGCGGCCGGAACCGGCGCTTGTAGTCCATCTTGCGATGGTTGCGGATCCAGTAGCCCAGGTACAGGTGCGGCAGCTGCTCGCGCCGGGCCCAGGCGATCTGCTGCAGGATCGCGAACGTGCCCAGTCCACGGTGGGCGTGGTCCGGGTCGAAGAAGGTGTACACCGCCGACAGCCCCTGCGGGGTGACATCGGTGACTGCAACCGCCAGCAGCGGGCCCCGGTGGCCCTCTTCGGACGGCCCGCGGATTTCCAGGAAGCGGCCCTGCGACCACTGCCCGATCAGGAACTGGTCGAACTCGTGCGGGCCGTGTTCGTCCATGCCGCCCTGCGCGTGGCGGTGGGTGAGGTAGCGGTGGTACAGCGCGAACTGTTCATCGGTCTGTTCGGCAGCCACGATGCGCACTTCCAGGTCGTCGTTGCGCGCCAGGCAGCGGCGCTGGCTGCGGTCGGGTGCGAAACGGGCCACCGGCACCCGCACCGACACGCAGGCATGGCAGTTGGCGCAGTGCGGGCGGTAGACCAGGTCGCCGGAGCGGCGGAAGCCCCAGCTGAGCGCCATCGGGTACAGCGTGCCCAGCCGCTGGTCGTGCGGGTCCAGCACCAGGTCGCGCGCAGCCCGCTCCGGCCAGTAGCCACAGGGGTGGTCCCCGGTCTGGAACAGGCGCAGCTCGTCGTCGCGGTCGGTGTGGATCGCCATGTCCACAGCATAGCGCCGGGGCGTCGCAGGTGCCGCGACTGTCTGGCGAATGAACACGGCCGGTGGGGCTGTCAACGCCGCCGGCGCCGGCGCGTTTTCTCTCCCGTGGGTGCCAACGCACCGCACGAAGCATCCCCCAAACACCGGAGTGACCCATGCGCAACCGCAAACCCCTTCTGCTGCTGGCCCTGCTGATGACCACCGGCGCTGCCGGCCTGGCGGTGGCCGCCGATACCCCGGCCACGCCCGCCAAGCCGGCCCGCGCGACGCTGGACACCAATGGCGACGGTTTTGTTGACCGTGCCGAGGCCGCCAAGGCGCCGCGCCTGGCCGAAAAGTTCGACAGCCTGGACACCAACAAGGACGGCAAGCTGTCCCGCGAGGAACTGCCGCGCTGGCAGGGCAAGCGTCACGGGCGTGGCCCGGGTGGCGGGCATGAGCGCCTCGAAAAGCTGGACGCGAACAAGGACGGCCGGATCAGCCGCGATGAAGCCAAGGCCGACCCGAAGCTGGCCGCGCGGTTCGACCAGATGGACCTCAACAAGGACGGCTACCTGGACAAGGCCGACCGCGAGCTGGGCATGAAGCAGCACCGTGACGCGTGGTTCGCCGCGGCTGACACCAACAAGGACGGCCAGCTCAGCAAGGCCGAGTTCGACGCGGCCAAGGGCCCGTTCGGTGGCCCGCGCGCGGAACACCGCGGCGACAAGCCGCCGATGCCGCCGAAGGCAAAGTAACGTTGTGCCGGGCCCTGCCCGGCAACCCAAAAAAGCGCCGGTCACCGACCGGCGCTTTCTCATGTGTCAGATCAACCCGCGCTCGCGGGCTACGGTCACGATCAGGCCGACGATCACCAGGTTGGTGATCAGCAAAGCAGGCCGTCCGTACATCGACTGGTACACCCAGCTGGGTCCCGCGCGTCCTTTGCGTGCGGCATCACGCGCGATCATCGGCGCCATGATCCGTTGCAGCGGCACCAGGATCTGGTAGTTCACCAGGGCGGTGCCCAGCACCATCGCGGCCAGCGACAGATACACCGGTGCATTCAGCACCGTCAGCGCCAGCACCGCCGCGCAGACCAGCATCGCGGTGAACGTGCTGTAGTGCACGAAGCGATGCACCGCCGCGCGCTCGGCCAGTGTCTGGGTATAGCAGAGCAGGTAGCGGCCACCGAGGTAGCTGCCGATCACGCCGCCGGCCATCGCCACGATGGCGATGCTCCAGTTGAACTCCGGGCCGAGCAGGTGGCTCTGGCTGGCCGCCGCGCCCAGCGAGCCCATCGCCGCGCCGCCGGACAGGCTGGCACCGCCCAGGCCGAGCTTGCTGCTGCCCACGCCTACGCTGGTGCCCAGCAGGATCGCCGCGCTCGCCGTGCCCGGTGCGGCCACCATCACCATCGACACCACCGCGGTGGCGAAGGCCGCGCTGGGCGCGCTGCCACGCGCGAACTCGCCGAAGCGGCGCAGCATTTCCCCGCGCACGCTGGCGCGCGCCCGCGACAGGCGCTTGCGCACGGCGGCATCGCTCAGCCCCAGCAGGTTGGCCACCTGCTGCGAGCTCTGGCCTTCGCGGTAGTACAGCAGCAGCGTCTCGCGGCTGTCCTCGGGCAACGCGGAGATGATCTCTCCGGCAGCCACTTCCTCCTCTGCCCGCTGCAGGTAGTCCGGCGCGGAGGGGCTGGGGTCGGCGGCCATGCTGATCGCGATCTCGGCGGCCTCGCCCGACAGCGGCCGGCCGCGGTTGGCACGCAGCCAGTCGCGGGCCAGGTTGCGGGTGATCTGGCGCAGCCAGGGCAGGAAGCTGGCGTGGTTGTGCAGCTGGTTGAGCTGCTGCCAGCCCTTGATGAAGGCTTCCTGCGCGATGTCCTCGCTGGCCTGCACGTCGCGGGTGATCGCCAGCGCGATCGCGGTCACGGTGTTCTGGCAGGCCAGCACGATGCGCCCGTACGACTGCTGGCAACCGCCGGCGGCGGCAGGCAGTTCGCGGTCCAGCGTGTCGGTCAGCGGCAGCGTGGTCATGGCGTCGGTCCCCGGGGTGGTGACATCATGACGGGGTAGGGCGGGGAATGTGACTGGGGCTTACGGTTGGTTCGTCGGAGGCGTGATCCGGACGCGGACCTCTTCCTCTTCCGGCGCCGGTTGGATGGCCGGGGCCTGCGGTTGTGCCTGCTGCACCGGTGCCGGTGCAACCGTGGGCGCCGCGCGGTGGCGCATCACCACCACCATCGCCACGGCAGCGATGATCAGCAGCAGGCCGATGCGGATGCGCCAGGCCCAGTTGCGGCGCGGGGCGATGTCAGCAGCCTGGTCGCGGAAGGCGAATTCGGCGGTGGGGTGGTCGCGGCGGGTGGTTTCCAGCAGGCGGGCGTCGCGCAGGATTTCACGCGCACGCGGCTGGTCGTCGGCGTGCACCACCCATAGGGTGGGGTGGGTGGTGGCCTTGCTGGTGTCCAGGTAACTGAACTGGCTGCCGCGCTTGCTGTGGTACGAGCGGCCGTTGGTGATGCGCACCTCGATGCCGGCATCGCGCAGCAGCTTGGCCACGCCTTCCACCGTTTCCACGCGCTGGCTGGTGAAGATCTGACGCATATCGACTTATTCCTTGGCCGGTACGGCGGCGGCCGCGGCACTGTCATCCACCACGCGGATCAATCCTTCCTGCGCGGTGCTGGCAACCAGTATGCCGTTGCGGGTGAAGAACTGGCCACGGGCCAGCCCGCGCGAATCCTGTGCGCTGGGGCTGTCCAGCGAATAGAGCAGCCAATCGTCGGCACGGAACGGGCGGTGGAACCAGATCGCATGGTCCAGCGAGGCCATCTGCACGTGCGGCTGGTAATAACTGATGCCGTGCGGGAAGGTCGCGGTGCCCAGCAGGTGGAAGTCCGACGCATAGGCCAGCAGCGCCTGGTGCAGTTCGGGCGCATCGCCCACGGTTTCATTCAGGCGCAGCCACACCTGGTGGTAGGGCGGGCGCTTGGGCGGGTGCAGTTCGTCGCGCGGGTATACGTGGCGGAACTCGAACGGGCCGCCGCGTGAGAGCCAGCGCTGCACCTTGATCGGCAGCCGCTCCAGCACTTCAGGCGGCAGCGGGCGGTTCGGTTCGATGTCTTCCGGCTGCGGCACCTCAGGCATCTTGTGCTGGTGCTCGGCCCCGCTTTCGGCCTGCTGGAACGAAGCAGCACAGAAGAAGATCACCTTGCCGTGCTGGATCGCAGTAACCCGACGCACGGAGAAGCTGCCGCCATCGCGGGTGCGGTCCACGTCGTAGACGATCGGGTGGTCGATGTTGCCGGCGCGCAGGAAATAGGCGTGCAGCGAATGCACATGCCGGCCGTTCTCTACGGTGGCCTGCGCCGCCGACAGGGCCTGGCCCAGCACCTGGCCACCGAACACGTACTTGGTTCCGATGTCACGGCTCTGGCCCCGGAACAGGTTGTCTTCCAGGCGCTCGAGCGTGAGCAGGTCGATCAGCTCGGAAACGACGGGTTCTTGCGGCTGGGACAAGGCGGCGGCCTGCGATGGGACGGACAGGAATTATACCGGTGGTGGCCAACCGCCGGCGCCGTGCGCCGCCGCCCGACCAACGGTCGGGCGCTACCACGGACACCACCCCATCGCCGGTGCACCCGACCGTTGATCGGGTACCTCTCCCATGGCCGGTAGCACCCGACCGTTGGTCGGGTGGCCCTGGCTTACGCTTTCCCCAGCCGTGCTACCAGCGCCTGCAACGCCTGCTGCGCATCCGGGGCATACCAGGCCTCGACGAACCGGTCCAGCCGGATCAGGTCGGCATGCAGGGCTTCGTGCAGGTCTTCGCGGGCAATGGCGCGGGTGAGCAGCATCGGCTGGCGCGGCAGCTTCAGCAGGCGGCCCAGCCAGGCTACCGCGCGCGGCACCACGTCGGCCGGGGCAGCCAGCTCATCCACCAGGCCGATCTCCAGCGCGCGTTCGGCCGGCACCATCTCACCGCCGATCAGCAGCTGGGAGGCGCGGTGGTGGCCGACCACCCGGCGCATCAGGCGCTGGATGCCTTCCGGCGCCACCAGCCCCACCTGCACTTCGTTCAGGCCGATCACCGTGGGCTGGGCCGGGTCCGGGCTGCGCGCCAGGATCCGGTAATCACAGCACAGCGCCAGCACGCAGCCGCCGGCCGGCGCATGGCCGGTCAGCGCCGCCACCACCGGTACGCGGCTTTCTGCCAGGGTGCGCACCGCGCCGAAGAACGCCTGCCAGCTGTCCAGCAGCTTGTGCCGGTCCTCGCCATGGCTGAGCAGGTGCGGCACGTCCATGCCGGCGCTGAAAATGCGCTCGCTGCCCGACAGCACGATGCCGTGTACGTCATCAGCCATGGCCTGGTTGATGGCATGGATCAGATGACGGCACAGCTCGGTGTCCAGTGCATTGACCGGCGGGCGCGCCAGTCGCAGCTCGCGGATGGGGCCATGGTTGATCACCTCGATAAGCGTCGTCATGCTGCGATCTCGTTGCGGGCAGGGAACTGAGGCGATGATAACCAAACCATTCGTGTGCGTATTGTTGGCCATGTGTGCGGCCGACGCTCCAGCCGCCGCGGCCGAGCCGTCGTGTGTGACGGTGCGCGAGGGCTGGGTGCGGTTGCCGCCGGGCAGCGCGCCGATGGCGGCCGGCTACGGCGTGATCCACAACGGCTGCAAGGCGCCGGTGACCGTGGTGGCTGCGGGCAGCAAGGCGTTCGGCGAGGTGTCGCTGCATGAAACCACGCTGGTCAACGGCGTGAGCCGCATGCGTGCGGTGGAGCGTTTGCCGATCGCGGCCAATGCGAGCGTGGCGCTGAAACCCGGCGGCCTGCACCTGATGTTGATGCAGCCGGAAGTGCCGCTCAAAAACGGCGGCGAAGTGCCGTTGCGCCTGAGCCTGGAAGACGGCCGCAAGATCGATGCGATGCTGATCATCCGTGCTGACGCTCCAAGGTCGCCAGCGCGGTAAACAGCGTCGGCCTTGGGGAAGCGTCATGCGTTCGTCGCACGCAGACGAGTTCAGTGCAGTCGTTTGGGAACCGACTCTACCGGCGTCATTGCCCTGTCGCGTCGGTGATTCCATCGGGCGGGGACCTGCCGCCTCAGTGATCCCGGTCGCACGCGGACCCGCCGGTAGGGTCGCTCCCCAGACGACTGCACGTAGCGCGTCCACGAGCGGTGAGGCATGACCTCGAACGGAATGGGCCGTTGAACGAAACAGGCCGCCTCATCGGCGGCCTGTCGGGTTCAGGTGGACGCGCTGCGGATGGCGTCCGGCAGCGGGGCGCTCCTGCCGGTCTGGGTGTCCATCCACACCACTACCACGTTGCCGTCCGAATACAGCGTACTGTCGTTCTTCTGGTCCACGATGCGGTGGCCGATGGTCACGCTGCTGTTGCCCAGGCGTTCGACAAACAGCTCCACAATGATGTCGTTTGGCCACACGATCGGCAGGCGGTAGTTGACGTTGGTGGCGGCCACCACCGGGGCGATGCGGTCGGTCATCGATACGTCTTCCACGCCCAGCATCCAGCGCACGCGCGCTTCTTCCAGGTAGGAAATGTACTTGGCGTTGTTGACGTGGCCCATGCTGTCCATGTCGCGCCAGCGCACGCTGATCGGTACGCGGGCCAGGATCTTGTGTTCGCTGCTCATTACTTCTTCTTCGCCTTGGTGGTCTTGGCAGGGCTGGTCTTGCTGGGGGTCGCCGCACGCGTGGCGGCGACCGCCTTCCTGGCGACCTTGGCCGGCTTTTCCGGCTTGGCCTTGCGCGGCGGGCGGGCGTCGGGTTTGTTGGCCACCGCCGCCGGGCGTTCGGGGCGCGCGCTGACCGAGGGCAGCATCTTGGCCAGGAACTGGCCGGTGTACGACGCCGGGTGCGCGGCCACGTCTTCGGGCGTGCCGGTGACCAGGATGGTGCCGCCGCGGTGGCCGCCTTCGGGCCCCAGGTCGACGATCCAGTCCGCGGTCTTGATCACGTCCAGGTTGTGCTCGATCACCACCACCGTGTTGCCTTCGTCGCGCAGCTTGTGCAGCACGCCCAGCAGCGCTTCGATGTCGTGGAAGTGCAGGCCGGTGGTCGGCTCGTCCAGGATGTACAGCGTGCGCCCGGTATCGCGGCGCGAGAGTTCCTTGGACAGCTTCACGCGCTGCGCTTCACCGCCGGACAGCGTGGTCGCGCTCTGGCCCAGCTTGATGTAGCTCAGGCCGACGTCCACGAGCGTTTCCAGCTTGCGCGCGATGCCCGGCACCGGTTCGAACAGCTTCAACGCATCTTCGACGGTCATCTGCAGCACGTCGTTGATGTTGTAGCCCTTGTAGAGGATCTCCAGCGTTTCGCGGTTGTAGCGCTTGCCGTGGCACACATCGCAGGGCACGTACACGTCCGGCAGGAAGTGCATCTCCACCTTGATCAGGCCATCGCCCTGGCACGCTTCGCAGCGGCCGCCGCGCACGTTGAAGCTGAAACGGCCCGGCGAATAGCCGCGCGCACGTGCTTCTGGTACCTGCGCATACAGCTCGCGCAGCGGAGTGAACAGGCCGGTGTAGGTGGCCGGGTTCGAACGCGGGGTGCGGCCGATCGGCGACTGGTCGATGTCCACCACCTTGTCGAACAGGTCCAGTCCTTCCACTTCCTTGTACGGCGCGACCGGGTGCGACGAGCCGTTGATCTCGTTGGCGGCCAGCGAGAACAGGGTGTCATTGATCAGCGTCGACTTGCCCGATCCGGAGACGCCGGTGATGCAGGTCAACAGGCCCGACGGAATGTCCAGGTCCACACCCTTGAGGTTGTTGCCGCTTGCACCACGCAGGTGCAGCGTCATCTTCGGGTTGGGCTTGTGCCGGCGCGCGGGAATCTCGATCGCGCGCTTGCCGGACAGGTACTGGCCGGTGAGCGAACGCGGTGCGTCGAGGATGTCCTGCAGGGTGCCCTGGCCGACGATTTCGCCGCCGTGCACGCCCGCACCCGGACCGATGTCCAGCACGTAGTCGGCCAGCCGGATCGCGTCTTCGTCATGCTCGACCACGATCACCGTGTTGCCCAGGTCGCGCAGCCGGGTAAGGGTGCCCAACAGGCGCTCGTTATCGCGCTGGTGCAGGCCGATGGACGGCTCGTCGAGCACGTACATCACCCCGACCAGGCCGGCGCCGATCTGGCTGGCCAGGCGGATGCGCTGGGCTTCACCACCGGACAGCGTGTCGGCCTTGCGCTCCAGGGTGAGGTAATCCAGGCCCACGTCGACCAGGAAGCCCAGCCGTTCGCCGATCTCCTTGACGATCTTGCCGGCAATCTCGCCGCGCCAGCCGGGCAGGGTCATGCCGCTGAAGAACTTCAGCGCCTCGTCGATCGGCAGCACTACCAGTTCCGGCAGCGCGCGGTCGGCCACGAACACATTGCGGGCTGCACGGTTCAGGCGCTGGCCGTTGCACTCGGGGCAGTTGCGTTCGCTGATGTACTTGGCCAGCTCTTCCCGCACTGCCGCCGATTCGGTTTCCTTGTACCGGCGTTCCAGGTTGGGAATGATGCCCTCGAAGCGGTGCTTGCGCTGGGTCCGGCCACCGGCCTCGGTGAAGTAGGTGAAAGTGATGGTCTCATCGCCGCTGCCGTACAGCACCGCCTTGCGTACCGGTTCGGACAGGCTCTGCCACGGCGCATCGGTGTCGAACTTGTAATGCTTGGCCAGCGAGGCGATCAACTGGAAGTAGTACGCGTTGCGGCGGTCCCAGCCACGCACGGCACCGGCCGAAAGCGACAGCTCCGGGTGCACCACCACGCGCGAGGGATCGAAGAATTCGGCCATGCCCAGGCCATCGCAGCCCGGGCAGGCGCCCACCGGCGAGTTGAACGAGAACAGGCGCGGTTCCAGCTCCGGCAGCGAGTAATCGCAGACCGGGCAGCTGTACTTGGACGAGAACAGGTGGGCCGGGGCATCCTCTACATCCAGCGACTGCACCGACACCATGCCGTCGCCCAGCTTCAGCGCGGTTTCAAAGCTCTCGGCAAGGCGCTGCTTGATGTCCTCGCGCGGGCGGAAGCGGTCGATCACCGCTTCGATGGTGTGCTTCTGGCGCAGCGCCAACGGCGGCACCGCGTCGATTTCATGCAGCGCACCGTCCACCCGCACGCGCACGAAGCCCTGTGCGCGAAGCTGGTCGAACACCTGGGCGTGCTCGCCCTTGCGCTCGCGGATCACAGGCGCCAGCAGCATGTAGCGCTGTTCCGGGTCCAGGGTCAGCACGTGGTCCACCATCTGGCTCACGGTCTGCGCTTCCAGCGGGTAGCCGTGGTCGGGGCAGCGCGGGCTGCCCACGCGGGCGTACAGCAGGCGCAGGTAGTCGTAGATCTCGGTGATGGTGCCGACGGTCGAACGCGGGTTGTGCGACGTCGACTTCTGCTCGATGGAGATCGCCGGCGACAGGCCTTCGATATGGTCCAGGTCCGGCTTTTCCATCACGCTCAGGAACTGGCGGGCATAGGCCGACAGCGACTCCACGTAACGGCGCTGGCCTTCGGCGTAGATCGTGTCGAACGCCAGCGAGGACTTGCCCGAGCCCGACAGGCCGGTAATGACAATAAGCTTGTCGCGGGGAAGGTCGAGATCGATGTTCTTGAGATTGTGCGTCCGCGCGCCGCGGATGCGGATGAAATCCATCGCCATGGGGGATCCGTTGAAAGTGGGGCAAGCGGAGACGGCAATCGGTCAGCCTACCGAGCTTGGGATTTGGGGGCAATCGGCGACATTGCCAGCCCCTTGTCTCATCTATTGAGACCGGCGCCCCCTGAACCTGAACGGGGTTCAGGCGATTGCCGCCCCAGGCAGGGGGTGGGTTGACCCGGGCCGGGGGGATTCATTAAAATCCCGCTCCTGTCTGCCCTCGATGGCAGCAGTCCATAGACCACAATAACTACAGAGGAAGTCTGGTCATGTACGCAGTACTGGTAACCGGCGGTAAGCAATACCGCGTGGCGCAGGGCGAAACGCTCCGCGTTGAAAAGCTCGAAGCCGACGTCGGCAACGAGATCAAGTTCGAAGAAATCCTGATGCTGGGTGACAGCGACGGCATCAAGCTGGGCGACGCTCTGAGCGGCGCTTCGGTCACCGCCAATGTCGTTTCGCAGGGTCGTGCCGACAAGGTCCGGATCATCAAGTTCCGTCGCCGCAAGCACCACATGAAGCGCCAGGGTCACCGTCAGTACTACACCGAAATCGAGATCACCGGCATCGCCGGTGGCAGCAAGTAATAAGGAGAAGCAGTCATGGCACATAAAAAGGGCGTAGGCTCATCGCGCAACGGTCGCGACTCCAACCCGAAGTACCTCGGCGTCAAGATTTTCGGTGGCCAGGCCATCGATGCCGGCAACATCATCGTGCGTCAGCGCGGCACCCAGTTCCACCCGGGTACCGGCGTTGGCCTCGGCCGTGACCACACCCTGTTCGCGCTGGTCGACGGCAAGGTGGAGTTCTCGGTGAAGGGCCCGAAGAAGCGTCGTACCGTCAGCGTCGTCGCCGAAGCCTGAGCGTCGCGATACGCAGGCGCCCCCGCCCCGGCGTGGGGCTGCTGACGAAAGCCCCGCTCCGGCGGGGTTTTTGTTTTTCACGTTAGACTCTGCGGTCGGGCGCACCCGTTGCCCACCGCCTCCAGTTGGCATCCAGAATCATGAAACTTGTAGACGAAGCAGAAATCCAGGTTACCGCCGGCAATGGCGGCAACGGCTGCGTCGGTTTCCGTCGCGAGAAGTTCATTCCGCTGGGCGGCCCGGACGGTGGCGACGGCGGCAATGGCGGCAGCGTGTATATCCGCGCCGACGAAAACCTCAACACCCTGGTCGATTTCCGTCACGAGCGCATCTTCAAGGCGCAGCGTGGCGAGAACGGCATGGGCCGCCAGGCCTACGGCAAGGGCGGCGAAGACCTGATCATCACCGTGCCGGTCGGCACCGTGGTGATGAACGTGGCCACCGACGAAGTGATCGGTGACCTGACCCGGCACGGCGACATCCTGCTGGTGGCCAAGGGCGGCAAGGGCGGCCTGGGCAACATGCACTTCAAGAGCTCCACCAACCGTTCGCCGCGCCAGTCGCTGCCGGGCGAGGAGGGCGAGGAGCGCCTGCTCAAGCTGGAGCTGAAGCTACTGGCCGACGTGGGCCTGCTGGGCTTCCCCAATGCCGGCAAGAGCACCCTGATCCGCGCCGTGTCCGCCGCCACCCCCAAAGTGGCCGATTACCCGTTCACCACGCTCTACCCCAACCTGGGCGTGGTGCGCGTGGAGAACTACCGCAGCTTCGTGATCGCCGACATTCCCGGCCTGATCGAAGGTGCCGCCGATGGCGCCGGCCTGGGCGCGCAGTTCCTGCGCCACCTGCAGCGCACCCGCCTGCTGCTGCACCTGGTGGACATCTCCCCGATGGAAGGTGGCGTGGAAATCTCGCCGATCGAGCAGGTCCGTGCGATCGAGCGCGAGCTGGCCAAGCACGACCCCGAGCTGCTGGAAAAGCCGCGCTGGCTGGTCCTGAACAAGGCTGACCTGATGTTCGAGGATGAGGCCAAGGCAGCCGCCGAGCAGATCATCGCCGAGCTGGGCTGGACCCAGCCGTGGTATCTGGTATCGGCGCTGGGCCGTGAAGGCACCTGGCCGATCATGACCAACATCATGGCCTTCTTCGACCGCCAGAAGGAAGACGAGGCGGATGCGCGCAACGCGCTCTGACGCTGACGTTGCTTCCTCGGGAAACCCGGCTTCGGCCGGGTTTTTCTGTGGGGGCGCCCGCCATGGATGGCGGGACGCAAAAAACCCGGCCAGGGCCGGGTTCTTGTACCGCACGCCGCGCCAGGCGCGGCGTTGCGCCGGATCAGGCGGCCTTGAGGGCCTTGATGCGGGCGGTCAGGCGGCTCTTGTGGCGAGCGGCCTTGTTCTTGTGGATCAGACCACGCGAGCTGAAACGGTCGAGGATCGGCTGGGCGACGGCAAAGGCTGCCTCGGCGCCGGCGGCATCGTTGGCGTCCAGCGCCTTGATCACCTTCTTGACAGCGGTGCGCAGCATCGAACGCTGAGCCGTATTGCGCGCGTTGCGCACGACGGTCTGCTTGGCGCGCTTCTTGGCGGACTTGATATTGGCCACAGTGGTGGTTTCCTGAAAAATCGGTGTAATGGGAACAGCAAGCTGGAAAGTATGATGGCTCGAAAAATGTACGTCAAGTCAATTGTCAAGAGGAAACACGGGTGAGTTCACCAAGGATGTTGCGCGGGCTGCTGTCTTTCAGCAGCATGACCATGATTTCGAGGGTGCTGGGGCTGGTCCGCGACCTGGCCGTCACCACCACGTTCGGCACCAATGCGGTGACCGATGCCTTCTGGGTGGCCTTCCGGGTGCCCAACTTCCTGCGTCGCCTGTTCGCCGAGGGCTCGTTCGCCACCGCTTTCGTGCCGGTGTTCACGGAGGTGAAGGAAACCCGTTCCCATGAGGAGCTGCGCGAGCTGATGTCGCGCGTGGCCGGCACCCTGGGCGCGGTGTTGTTGCTGGTCACCGCGCTGGCGCTGATCTTCGCCCCGCAGCTGGCCACCCTGTTTTCCAGCGGGGTCGATACCGACCCGGCCAAGCACGGCCTGCTGGTGGACCTGTTCCGGCTGACCTTCCCGTTCCTGCTGTTCGTTTCGCTCACCGCCCTGGCCGGCGGCGCGCTCAACAGCTTCCAGCGCTTCGCCATGCCCGCGCTGACGCCGGTGATCCTCAACCTGTGCATGATCGCCGGTGCGCTGTGGTTGGCGCCGCGGCTGGGCGGCACCCCGGAAAAGCAGATCCTGGCGCTGGGCTGGGCGGTGCTGGCCGCCGGCGTGCTGCAGCTGCTGTTCCAGCTGCCCTCGCTGAAGGGCATCAACCTGCTGACCCTGCCGCGCTGGGGCTGGACCCATCCCGGGGTGCGCAAGGTGCTGACCCTGATGGTGCCCACCCTGTTCGGCTCCTCGGTGGCCCAGATCAACCTGCTGCTGGATACCGTGATCGCGGCCAAGCTGACCGACGGTTCGCAGTCCTGGCTGTCGCTGGCCGACCGCTTCCTGGAGCTGCCGCTGGGCGTGTTCGGGGTGGCGCTGGGCACGGTGATCCTGCCGGCGCTGGCCCGCCACCACGTAAGCACTGACAAGGCCGGCTTCTCCAGTGCACTGGACTGGGGCCTGCGCACCACGCTGCTGATCGCCGTACCGGCCATGCTGGGCCTGATGCTGCTGGCCGAGCCGCTGATCGCCACGATCTTCCAGCACGGCCAGTTCACCGCCTTCGACACCCGCATGACCGCGCTGTCGGTGTACGGCCTGAGCTTTGCGCTCCCGGCTTTCGCCCTGCTCAAGGTGGTGCTGCCGGCGTTCTACGCCCGCCAGGACACCCGCACCCCGGTCCGCGCCGGCCTGGTCGCGCTGGTGGCCAACATGGTCTTCAACTTCCTGCTGCTGGCCGTGCTGTACCACGTGATGGTGCCCGAGGCGCTGAAGGCGCAGGGCGTGTGGGTGGCGCTGGGCAAACAGCCGGGCCTGCACCTGGCGCTGGGCATTGCCAGCGCGCTGTCCAGTTACCTGAATCTTGGCCTGCTCTGGTACTGGCTGGGCAAGACCGACGTGTACCAGCCCAAGGCCGGCTGGGGCGGCTACGTGACCCGCCTGGGCCTGGCCTGCGCGGCCATGGTGGCGGTGCTGCTGGGCCTGCTGCAGCTGATGACCGACTTCACCGACATGGACAAATGGCACCGGATCGGCAACCTCGCCCTGCTGGTCGGCAGCGGCGGCCTGACCTACCTCCTGGCCCTGGTCGCCATGGGCTTCCGTCCGCGTCACCTGCGCGAGCATTGATCCGTGGGCACCCCGGCTATACTTCATGGCTATCCCTTGCAATGCATCGGTCCTGACGGGCCGGATTCCCAGTAGATGACCAGGTTGTTCAGAAGCATCGAAGGCGGGCCATTGTTCCCGCACGGAAGCGTGGTCTGCATCGGCGCATTCGACGGCCTGCACCTTGGCCATCGTGCGCTGGTGCGGCATGCGGCCGCGCGTGCCCGCGCGCTGGGCGTGCCCGCCGTGGCGGTCGCGTTCGAACCGCTGCCGCGCGAATACTTCGCCCAGGGCGAGCCGCCGCCGCGGCTGACCCTGGCGCGCGACAAGGTCATGCTCCTGCGCGATTTCGGCGTGGACGCCATCGGCCTGCTTCGTTTTGACGCGGCCATGGCCGCCATGCCGGCCGAAGCCTTCGTCGAACAGCTGCTGGTCCATCGGCTGGGCGCGCGCGAAGTGTGGATCGGGCCGGAGTTCTGCTTCGGCAACCGCCGTCGCGGCGACCTGGCCCTGCTGCAGGCCATGGGGGCCGAACGTGGCTTCACCGCCGGCGATATCGAAGCGGTGGATTTCCACGGCGAGCGCATTTCCGCCACCCGCATCCGCCAGCGGCTGCGCGAAGGCGATTTCGCCCATGCCGCCGACCTGCTGGGCCGCCCGTATTCCATCGGGGGCAGGGTAGTGCGCGGGCGCCAGCTCGGGCGCACCCTTGGCTTCCCCACCGCCAACCTGCGCTTCCCGAAAACGCCGGCGCTGGCGGGCATCTATGCCACCTGGGTGCACGGCGTGTTCGATCAGCCGTGGCCATCGGTGTCCAGCTTCGGCACCCGGCCGACCGTGGACGGGGTGGAGCCGCTGCTGGAAGCGCACCTGTTCGATTTCCAGGGCGACCTGTACGGTCGGCATATCCAGGTTGAATTCGTCGCCAAGCTGCGCGACGAAGAGAAGTTCCATGATCTGGCGGCATTGACCGACCAGATGCACCGTGACGCCGATCAGGCCCGTCACATCCTTTCCGAACACAGATTGCGAGCCACTGCGTGAGCCAGGACTACAAAGCCACCCTTCATCTGCCGGCAACCGAATTCCCAATGCGCGGCGACCTGCCCAAGCGCGAGCCGGGCATTCTGTCGCGCTGGGAAGACGAGGGACTGTACGCCCGCCTGCGCAAAAACGCGCAGGGTCGCCCGCTGTTCGTGCTGCACGACGGCCCGCCCTACGCCAATGGCCAGATCCACCTGGGCCATGCGGTCAACAAGATCCTCAAGGACATCATCGTCAAGTCGCGCTACCTGGCCGGCTTCGATGCGCCCTACGTGCCCGGTTGGGACTGCCACGGCCTGCCGATCGAAATCGCGGTCGAAAAGAAGTGGGGCAAGGTCGGCGTCAAGCTCGATGCCGTCGCGTTCCGCCAGAAGTGCCGCGAGTACGCCGAAGAGCAGATCGACCTGCAGCGCCGCGACTTCAAGCGCCTGGGCGTGATCGGCGATTGGGACAACCCGTACAAGACCCTGAGCTTCGATTTCGAAGCCAATGAAATCCGCGCGCTGTCCAAGATCTTCGCCAATGGCCACATCGTGCGCGGCGCCAAGCCGGTGCACTGGTGCTTCGACTGCGGCTCGGCGCTGGCCGAAGCGGAAATCGAATACCAGGACAAGACCTCGCCGGCCATCGACGTGGCCTACGTGGCGCGCGACCCGGCGCAGCTGGCCGCGCGTTTCGGCGTGAGCCTGCCGGCCGATGTCGAGGTCGCCGTGCCGATCTGGACCACCACCCCGTGGACGCTGCCGGCCTCGCTGGCGATCTCGCTGGGCGCGGACATCCAGTACGCCCTGGTCGAAGGCCCGGCCCACGCCGGCAAGCGCCGCTGGCTGGTGATCGCCGCCAGCCTGGCCGAGCGCGCCCTGCGCCGCTATGGCGTGGAAGACGTAGTCGCCCACGGCCATGCCGCCGGTGCCGCGCTGGAAAACCTGCTGCTGGCCCATCCGTTCTACCCGCAGCGCGACATCCCGCTGCTCAACGGCGCGCATGTGTCCGATGAAGACGGTACCGGTGCGGTGCACACCGCTCCCGGCCACGGCCAGGAGGATTTCGTGGTCAGCCAGCAGTACGGGCTGATGGACAACTACACCGCCGCCCAGATCAACCCGGTCGACGGCCGTGGCGTGTACCTGCCGTCCACCCCGCCGGCCGGCGAGGTGGTGCTGGCGGGCGTGCACCTGTGGAAGGCGCAGCCGCTGATCGTGGACGTGCTGCGCGATTCCGGTGCGCTGCTGGCATTCGTGGAAATCGTGCACAGCTACCCGCATTGCTGGCGCCACAAGACCCCGGTGGTATTCCGCGCCACCCCGCAGTGGTTCATCTCGATGGACAAGGCCAACCTGCGCAGCGATGCGATGGCCGCCATCGACAACGTCGGCTGGTTCCCGGGCTGGGGCAAGGCGCGCATCGGCAGCATGGTCGATGGCCGCCCGGACTGGTGCATCAGCCGGCAGCGCACCTGGGGCGTGCCGATCGCACTGTTCACCCACCGCGAAACCGGCGAACCGCACCCGCGCACCGTCGAGCTGATGCAGCAGGTGGCCGACCGCGTGCAGGCCGGCGGCATCGACGTCTGGTACGCGCTGGACGCGGCCGAACTGCTGGGCGATGAAGCGGCGCAGTACGAGAAGGTCACCGACATCCTCGATGTCTGGTTCGACTCGGGCGTTACCCATGAAGGCGTGCTGCTGGAGCGTGGTTTCGGCAAGCCGGCCGACCTGTACCTGGAAGGTTCCGACCAGCACCGCGGCTGGTTCCAGTCTTCGCTGCTCACCGGCGTGGCCATCGACAGGCATGCGCCCTACAAGCAGTGCCTCACCCACGGCTTCACCGTGGATGAGAAGGGCCGCAAGATGTCCAAGTCGCTGGGCAACGGCATCGAGCCGCAGGACATCATGAAGACCCTGGGCGCGGACATCCTGCGCCTGTGGATCGCCTCGGCCGATTACAGCAACGAAATGTCGCTGTCGCAGGAAATCCTCAAGCGCAACGCGGACGCCTACCGTCGCCTGCGCAACACCGCGCGCTTCCTGCTCGGCAACCTGGACGGCTTCGACCCGGCCCGGCACCTGGTGGCCCCGGCCGACATGGTCGCCCTGGACCGCTGGATCGTGCATCGCGCCTGGGAAGTGCAGGAGAAGATCAAGACGGCGTACACCGGCTACAACATGGCCGAAATCGTGCAGCTGCTGCTGAACTTCTGCAGCGTGGACCTCGGTTCGCTGTACCTGGACGTCACCAAGGACCGGCTGTACACCATGCCGACCGACTCGCGCGGCCGCCGTTCGGCGCAGAGCGCGATGTACCACATCGCCGAAGCGTTCACCCGCTGGATCGCTCCGATCCTGACGTTCACCGCCGATGAGCTGTGGGGCTACCTGCCGGGCGAGCGCAAGGAAAACGTGCTGTTTGCCACGTGGTACGAAGGCCTGCTGCCGCTGCCGGCCGATGCCGCGATCAACGCCGCCGATTTCGACCAGCTGCTGGCCCTGCGCGAGCAGGTGGCCAAGGTGCTCGAGCCGATGCGCGCCAACGGTGCGATCGGTGCCGCGCTGGAAGCAGAGATCACCGTCGCCGCCAGCGAGGAAACCGCTGCGCGCTGGCAGCCGCTGGCCGAGGAACTGCGCTTCCTGTTCATCAGTGGCGATGTCAGCGTGCGCCCGGCGACCACCGACGAAGTGTTCGTCAGCGCCCAGCCGACCACCAAGCAGAAGTGCGTGCGTTGCTGGCACTACCGTGCCGACATCGGCAGCGTGGCCGCCCACCCGGAACTGTGCGGTCGTTGCGCAAGCAACGTCGACGGTGCCGGCGAAGACAGGAAGTGGTTCTGATGCGCGCCGCACGTCCGCGTCCCAGCGCGCTGGTCTGGCTGCTGCTGTCGGCCGCCATCATCGGCCTTGACCAGTGGAGCAAGGCCTGGGTGCTGTCCAGCCTTCCCGAGTACCAGCCGGTCACGGTCATCGACGGTTTCTGGAACTGGTACCGCACCTATAACACCGGCGCAGCGTTCAGTTTCCTGAGCGACGCCGGCGGCTGGCAGCTGTGGTTCTTCACCGCGCTGGCGGTGGGTATCAGTGGCCTGATGGCCTTCTGGCTGTCGCGTACCCCGCGCGCCCACTGGCGCAGCGCGGTGCCGTACGCCCTGGTGATCGGCGGGGCCATCGGCAACGTCATCGACCGCCAGGTGCACGGCCACGTGGTCGATTTCATCCAGTGGTACGTGGGTGAGCACTACTGGCCCTCGTTCAACATCGCCGATGCGGCGATCGTGGTCGGCGCTGTGGGTATCGCGGTGTTTGGCCTGTTCGACGGCAAGACCGAGAAAAAAGCGGGATAATTCCCTCCAGTTCCCTGTATCAACCGGCCCCGGCCGGCCGGAGTATCTGACCGATGGATGTGTTGCTCGCCAATCCGCGTGGTTTCTGTGCCGGTGTCGATCGTGCGATCGAGATCGTCAAACGCGCGATCGAGACCCTGGGTGCGCCGATCTACGTGCGCCACGAGGTCGTGCACAACCGGTTCGTGGTCGATGACCTCAAGCGCCGGGGCGCCATCTTCGTCGAAGAGCTGGACGAAGTGCCCGATGGCAATACCGTCATCTTCAGTGCCCACGGCGTTTCCCAGGCCGTGCGCCAGGAAGCCGAGCGGCGTGGGCTGAAGGTGTTCGACGCCACCTGCCCGCTGGTGACCAAGGTGCACCTGGAGGTAGCGCGGCACTGCCGTGCCGGCCGCGACGTGGTGCTGATCGGCCACGCCGGTCACCCGGAAGTGGAAGGCACCATGGGCCAGTGGAGCCGCGAGCGTGGTACCGGCACGATCTACCTGGTGGAAGACGTCGAAGACGTCGCCACCCTGGTGCTGGACCAGCCGGAAAACTTCGCCTACACCACCCAGACCACGCTGTCGGTGGATGACACCCGCGGCATCATCGACGCCCTGCGTGCACGCTTCCCGGCCATGCAGGGGCCGAAGAACGATGACATCTGCTACGCCACCCAGAACCGCCAGGATGCCGTGCGCGACCTGGCCAAGCGCTGCGACCTGGTGCTGGTGGTGGGCTCGCCGAACAGCTCCAACTCCAACCGCCTCAGCGAACTGGCACGCCGTGATGGCGTGGAGTCGTACCTGATCGACGGCGCCGACGAGATCGACCCGGCCTGGGTGCTGGGCAAGAAGCACATCGGCCTCACCGCCGGCGCCTCCGCACCGCAGGTGCTGGTGGATGGCGTGATCGCGCGGCTGAAGGAACTGGGTGCAGGCAGTGTCGGCGAACTTGAAGGCGAGCCCGAATCGATGGTGTTCGCACTGCCGAAGGAGCTGAGGCTGCGCCTCATCTCCTGACCGGAGTGACGACCAACGGTCGTCAACTACCGCACCGACGTGACGACCAACGGTCGTCACCTACCGCACCGACGTGACGACCAACGGTCGTCACCTGCCGGTAGGTACCGACCGTTGGTCGGTACGCACGGAACATGTCCGATGGCGCGGTAGGGTCGCATCCCGATCGACCGCCGATGACAACGCCCCACGCGGCGAAGGCATGACCTTTGGCCATGGGGCTGTGCGCTACGCAGGTCTAGCATCGATCAATTCGAATGCCGGAATCCCCCTCGATGAAACTGCGCGCCACCGTCCTCTCCGTGCTTCTCGCCGCCACCGCCACCGGTGCCCACGCGCAGACGCCACCGCCGCAGGACGTCGCCTTCCCGGGCACCCTGCGCATCGACGTGGACGCACGCGACATCGGCCGCCGCATCTTCAAGGTCAAGGCCACCGTCCCGGCCCGACCAGGCCCGCTCACGCTGCTGTACCCGCAATGGCTGCCCGGCGCGCATTCGCCCAGCGGCCCCATCGATAAACTCGCCGGCCTGGTGGTCACCGCCAACGGCAAACCGCTGGCCTGGAAGCGCGACCCGTACAACGTGTACGCCTTCACCGTCGACGTGCCGCAGGGCGCCAGTGAGGTGGTCGCCAACTTCAACTTCCTCTCCTCGCAGGGCGCAGGGCAGGGCCGCGTGGTGATGACCCCGGAAATGCTCAACCTGCAGTGGAACGCCAACTCGCTGTATCCGGCCGGCGTGATCACCCGCAACATCCAGGCCCAGGCCAGCGTCACCCTGCCGCCGGGCTGGGCCTACGCCACCGCGCTGGACACCGAGCGCCGCGACGGCGACACGGTGGTGTTCAAGCCGATCAGCTACGACCACCTGGTGGACTCGCCGCTGTTCGCCGGCCGCCACTACCAGCAGTTCGACCTCGACCCCGGCGCCAAGGTGCCCGTGCGCCTCAACGTGTTCGCCGACGACGCCAAATCGCTGGTGGCCAAGCCCGAACAGCTGCAGGCGCACCGCGCACTGGTGCAGCAGATCTACAAGCTCTACGGCGCCCGACACTTCGACCGCTACGAATTCCTGCTCGCGCTCACCAGCAAGCTCGGCGGCATCGGCCTGGAGCACCAGCGCTCCAGCGAGAACAGCGGTGACACCGGCTACTTCACCGACTGGGACAAGACCTGGCTCGGCCGCGATCTGCTGCCGCACGAATTCAACCACTCCTGGAACGGCAAGTACCGCCGTGGCGCCGACCTGACCACCGCCAACTTCAACGTGCCCATGGGCGACAGCCTGCTGTGGCTGTACGAAGGCCAGACCCAGTTCTGGGGCCATGTGCTGGCCGCGCGCTCGGGCCTGTGGAGCACAGACCAGACCCGCGACATGCTCGCGAACGTGGCAGCCACCTATGACCGTGGCCGCCCCGGCCTGGCCTGGCGCAACCTGCAGGACACCACCAACGACCCCACCATCGCCCAGCGCCGGGCCCTGGCGTTCCGCAATTACCAGATGAGCGAGGACTACTACTCCGGCGGGCAGATGGTGTGGCTGGACGTGGAAGGCAAGCTGCGCGCCTTGACCGGCAACAAGCGCAGCATCGATGATTTTGCCAAGGCCTTCTTCGGCATGCACGACGGCGACTGGAACGTGAACCCGTATACGTTCGATGAAGTGGTCAGCACCTTGAACGGCATTGCCCCCTACGACTGGGCAAGCTTCCTGCGCGAGCGCCTGGACGGCCACGGCCCGCTCACCGGCGGGCTGGAAGCAGCGGGCTGGAAGCTGGTCTACACCGACACCCCGAACGATGCCTACAAGGCGCAGGAAACCCGCGCCAAGAACACCAACCTGCTGTACTCGCTGGGCGTGGCCGTCACCGAGGCTGGCGCCATCACCGACGTGCTCTGGGACAGCCCCGCCTTCAACGCCGGCCTGGCCCCGGGCATGAGCGTGCTGGCGCTCAACGGCCGCGTGTTCAAGGGCGAGGACCTGAAGGACGCCGTGGCCGCCGCCAAGACCGACAAGGCCCCGCTGACCCTGCTGGTACGCAACTTCGACCGCATCGACACGGTAAAGCTCGATTACCACGGCGGCCTGCAGTACCCCTCGCTGCAGCGCATCGCCGGCAAGCCCGACCGCCTCGCCGAGTTGTGGAAGGCGCGATGAACCTGCGCCGCGACGTGCCGATTGTGCTGGCGGCGCTAGCCGCCATCATCGGCGCGTCGCTGGATGGCGACGGCCGCTGGCTGCACTGGATCGCCAAGCCGCTGACCACACTGTTGATAGCGGGAATCATCCTGCAACACCGCCGTAATGCCGGCCCCTGGCCGACAACCTCGGAATCTGCCGGCCCCCGCGCATACTCCACCGCCATCCTCCTCGGCATGGCGTTCTCCTGCCTCGGCGACATCGCCCTGATGCTGCCATTCGACGCCTTCGTACCCGGGCTGATCGCCTTCCTGCTCGCACACCTCTGCTACATCGTCGCCTTCCGCGCAGGCTTCAGGGCAGGGCGGGGCCTGCGGTTCGCGGCCGCAGTGCTCGCAGTATTCGCCGGCATCAACCTGGCCGGTCTATGGCCGCTGCTCCCCAACGACCTGCGCATCCCGGTAGTGGTTTACGTAGTAGTGCTCGCACTGATGGCCACACTCGCCCTGGCGCGCGCGTGGGTGAAGAACGCAGCAATCCCCTCCGCGCCCACAAGCGCCCGCTGGGCCGCAACCGGCGCAGTCCTGTTCGTCATCAGCGACTCCGTACTCGCCTGGGACCGCTTCGGCGGCGGCCTCCCAGCCGCAACCCTGTACGTACTAAGCACCTACTACGCAGCGCAATACTGCATAGCCCGCTCGGTCCGATAACGGCGCACGCGCGTGGCGGGGCCGGCTCTGGGGCTGCCTGCATGGCACGGCTGGTAGGGTCGGTTCCCAAACGACTGCCGACTTCGCCAATCACTGCTGTAACGCATGACCCCGCTCGGAGATGCGCTCTTCGCGTGATCACTCCCCAACATCCCCCGCCGATTCGCACCGCTTCCCTTCATCACACAACCGATCCAACAACGCCAACGCCACCCCATTGCTCCACCCAAACCCATCCTGCAACGGGTACTCACCACCACCGCCACCCCCGGCCGAGCCATCCACCACATACTTCTCCACCAACTTCCCCTCACGGTCGTAAACCGTCTGCACCGTCCGCAGGAACCGCACGCCAATCTGCCGCGCCAACGCATCCTGCTTGTACCGCTGCAACCCATCCACCGCCACCCACTGCAACGGCGCCCACCCATTCGGCGCATCCCATTGCTGCCCGGTGTTCTCGGTGGTGGTCAACAACCCGCCCGCACGCACCAACTGCGTCTGCACCGCTTCGGCCGTGCGCCTTGCCTGTGCCGGGCTCGCCACCTCCAGCCACAACGGAAACAACGCCGCAGCCGTAAGCGCAGGGCGGGGCGTACCACGCTCCAGATCCCGATCCGCATACCACCCCTGCCGCTCATCCCACAGCAACGCGTTGATCGCCCGCTTGCGCTGATCCGCCTTCCGCGCGAAATCCCGCGCCGCCGAACGTTCCCCGGCCGCGCGACCCGCCCGCGCAATCGTCGTCTCCAGGTGGAACAGCAGGCTGTTCAGATCCACCGGCACGATCTCCGTGGTGTGGATGCTCCCCAGCTCCGCCGGATGCACCAGCCACCGCGAACTGAAATCCCACCCCGATTCCGCCCCGGCTCGCAGATCGCGATACACCTGCGACGGCGCGCGATCCGGCACCGTGGCCGCCGTCGCCAGATCATCCGTCCAGGATTCCGTACGCGGCACCGCCCGCGCATCCCAGTACCGGTTGAGCAGGCTCCCATCATTCATCCGCACCACACGCTCACTGGCCGCACCCGGTGCCAACCCTTCCGCCCCACGCATCCAGAACGCATGCTCGGTGCGCAGCTGCGGCAGATACCGGCGATACGCCTCATCCCCTTCATGCGTAGCCAGCAGATCCACCATCAAACTGAAGAACGGCGGCTGCGACCGGCTCAGGTAGTAGCTGCGGTTGCCATTGGGAATATGCCCGTAGTGGTCCAGCTGCCAGGCGAAGTTGTCCACCATGTCGCGCACTTGCTGCCAGCGCCCGCTGGAGGCCAGGCCCAGCAGGGTGAAGTAGCTGTCCCAGTAGTACACCTCGCGGAAGCGCCCGCCCGGCACCACATACGCCTTGGGCAGCGGCAGCAGCGAACCGCGCGGGTCCACGGTGTCGGTGGTCCGGGTCAGCACCGGCCATAGCCCCTCGATATGCGCGCGCAGGGTTTCCCCGGCGGGCGGCACGTAGGCGGCGGACTCCGTGGGAACGGTGAAGTGCGTGGCCACGAAGGCGGGCAGGGCGTAGCCGGGCTGCGCCTGGGCCTGGCCCCATTCCGCCAACAGTGCGTCGGCATCCAGAGCCGGTACCGCATCGGCGAACGTCTTCTGGTCCTTGAACAGGTGGGCCCGCTGGACTTGCTGGAACAGGGGCTGCCACTGCTGGTCCGGCGGCTGTGGGGCTTGGGCGGGCGCCTGGGCACCGGCGGAGGCGGAATAGAGCAGCGACCCCAGCAGCAGGGCGGCCAGGCGGAGACGTGGGTTCATGGGCGGTTTCCAGGCGGCAACAGCCCGACTGTAGGGGCGGGAGCGTCAACAAAGGGTGCGGCGGGGCCGCCAATTGACCCGCCCGGCCGCTCCCCTTAGAATTGCCTGCTCAGCCGGAATAGCTCAGTTGGTAGAGCGGCGCATTCGTAATGCGTAGGTCGTAGGTTCGATTCCTATTTCCGGCACCAGATACAGCAAAAGCCCCGGCCTTGGTCGGGGCTTTTTGTTTTTGGCAGCTAGCGGCAGCTACTGATCGGAAGGGGATTCGCCACGGCCTGATGGATTGCTGCGCTTCCTTGCAGCGAGATTGCTGTTATCGAGACCAACTCCTCGGCTACGTGCGACGATCCGGCTTCGACCCAGCCTATGCGCGGCAGAGAATTCCATTATGAGCTGGCCTTCTTAAGTAAGCGCATGTACGTCTGAGACGTATCCCTTCCCTCCCAAGCGGCTTTGACGTGCTCGGCAATCTTAGGAGCGTCAGACTCAATGGTAGAACGCCAGAGGTTCGGGCTGTACTCGTAGACTCTAAGCATGTTGTCGATGTCGAATATCCGGCCTGTATCAGACGCTTTAACAAGCACTACAGGCTTGTCTTCCGCCATCCGTATTCCAAGTTCGAATAGGACATTTGGATTGTGATCTGTTAGGTCGGCAATCACCAAGTCGGCCTCAAGCAGTTCATTTATGATCGTCGATTGAATTACATCGCTTCCCTGACGATTTGCGGTCTCTACGACGAAGCCCGCGCTGATTCCGGCGGGCGTTAAAAGGCTGCGCAGTACCTCTGTAAAGAATCCTTTGGGGCGACTAGGGTTTCTTTCCACGAAAGGCATGATTATGAATGCTTTGAGAGTTCTGTCGCTAGCCCCTTTAGGTGCACCCAAGACCACGGTCGACGGCCTTTCTCCAACTGGGGCATCCACCGTGCCGTAGTCAACAGAGCCGTCTGTTATGCCCAGTTCAGTGCAGTTGTCTCGAAAGATTGTAGAGAACTCCTCGTGATATCGAGGGGCCAGTTTGAACTCTCGTTCAAGCGTATTGCCGAGATACTTCATCTCTGGCAAGTTTGCACCCTTGTAATGCTCTAGCACTTTGTCGAAGATCGGGATTCTTCGAAAGGACTCGATCTTCTTCGCGCGTTCCAAGTCGGCATTTGAGGCGTACAAGATCTCTGTGCCCAATTCGGCGATAGATATTGCCGCGGTGTCTCGAGTTCCCTCTGTTAACCCGTAGTCACGTGAAGCCGCTGTTAGATAAAAGAACTTGGCAGACATGCCTAGGCCAAGGGCCTTTGCCACCTCGGACGGCTGCCAAGGGTTTCCGCCGTTGAAGTCGCGAATCACCTGGGCCACTCGCAGTGCATCAATAACGGTATGTATAGGATAGCTTCGCCTGCCGTCAGGCGTGCTTACACGACCTGTCTCCTTCTCGTTCACCTTCCTTGTGGCTGCCTTGCGCGAGACGGTCACCTTCTTTGTCGCGGACTTCTTTACGGCAGCCCTTTTCTTAACCGACTTCTTGCTACTACTCATCGCCGTTTTCCCTGGACTTGTTGGTGGCAGAATTTTGTAGAAGACCTTCATAGCTAAGGTCCCAAGCATCTTGAGAAGTCATGACTACAAGTGACTTTCAATCGCATCACTTGCTCCAATTACCAAGCACCCATTCCCAATGCCGGGTCGTGTAATCCCACCGCCAGTGCGCACGCACCCATTTGGTCTTCCCAAATGGTCGAAAGGTTTGGATGTTCTGCACCCGATCCGGTGGCTTGGGAGGCTTAGGGGGATGGATCTTTGGTGTGGTCATAAATCGACTCTTCCTAACTCGGAATGGGAGTAGATCGGGATGACTGAAGTTGAACGAGTGGCTCTACGGGAGCTGCTTGCATTCCGCCAAAGATATCGGCCTTATGGCAGAAACTGTAACGGCGGTCAAGTTGCAGGCTCGGTTGATCCTTGAGGGGATAACTCGGCATTTGTGCCGCTGCGGACAACCCTCATCCAATCACCGCGTCGCATCCTGTTCTAGGGTGGCCTTTTCGCCACCTACAAGCAGTTTGTCAATGCTATCCGCACTCACGAAGCGCATTGTTCTTGCCGCAGTACCTCGGGATCGCTTGTGCCGAGTGCGCAGCTAGCTGTTCTCAACCGGTCGAGAAGCATTTAAGGTTGGAACTCACTTCAAATGGATGCAACCACATGGGAAGCTTCTCACTCTGGCATTGGCTGATCCTGCTCATCATGCTGGCGGTGCCCGTTGCAGCTGTCGTTACCGTAGTCCTATTCGTCAATTCCCGCCGCCGCTCAGGCAAGTGATGGAATTGGGGGCGCGACAGTTGCTGATGCGTGCCCTTGTCGAAAAAGGTGAGGTTGCACATGCATGATTGGACGCTATTGGATGTACGGGTCGATTGGGAAAGCGGTGAGGCTGAGCTTCGTATGCTCGATGGATCTTCTTCGCTTCGATCGATAGTGTTCAAGGGTCTGCGCGAGCTGTCGGTAGACAGGCGTGAACACTGGGGTCCAAGTCGCTCGGTCAATGAGGCTGCCTGGATCAGTGCGGGAAGCGAAGATGGCATCTCAATGAAGCTTGAAATGCAGACCGGCGGGATCATCAGCATCTCCGCGGTCTCATGCGAAGTGGATGGTATGCCCCACACGGGCGTCTTCCGGGAGTGATTGGATGGCGAAACGTATCCGAATCATAGTTTGGGGTCAGGCGCGAGCGATGGGCAGGACTGTGGCCGTCGTGGTGCTGTGCATGGCCACGGGTGCGTGCGTGGGTCCCACCCGTTACGCAGCGCCGGGCAGCTTCAGTCTTTCGGTAACGGACAATCCGGCCGACAAGCAATTCGACCTGGTCCTGAACTCCGCCGCCAACGCGCCCCTTTGTCTTGCGAAGGAAACGTGGCCGGCAGAATCCGGGGTGCCATTGGGGTTCGATGGCGCGGTTCTGCAGACGCCTTCCGGTTCAAGGTCCCTGCAGTCCATCGGCAGCGCTTACTGCCCGGGCGGATGCGGCGAGCTGCGGATCGAGCCGGGCCGGGCCTTGCGTGGGGTGGTGCCGTATCGGCTATTTGGGGATGAAGGCGTAATCGCCGCGGAAGCGCAGCGGACGCTTCGGTTTGAAGTTCACCCTTGGCTCTGCGGGAGATCAGCCCGGTAGTCGAGGTCGTGCTCTATCGATGTGCGGCACATCGTTGTCCAATTGTGCCCGGCTATCGTCGGTGGGGCGTGGCGCTGCTAGCCGATTCCAGAACGCCAGCCGCCGCAGGTAACCACCCATAGATCCGGCAGCCATCGCTCCCCCGGCGAGGCCGGTCATGCGCAAGGCTGCCGCGTGAGCCCGCAACCATGGCAGCACGGCCACCAGTTGCGCGCCCAGCAGCAACACCAGAACGTCCAGCCCGATGGCGTCCACCAGCAGCGCCAGTGGCAGCAGCTCAAGATTGCAGGTGAGCAGCAGGACCAGCACCGTGGTGGCGGCGGCCAGGAGCTTGGCTCTGGAGATCTTCGGCATCGGGGGCTTCCCAAGGGCGGTGATACAGCAGTGGGGGCAGCTGGGGGGCACTTCAATGGCCGGTTTGGTGCTACGCCAGCCATCGGGTTACTGTCTGGGCGTACCCGCAGAGGCTCGCCCATGAAAACCGCCGTCTTCAGCGCTCGTCCTTACGACCGTCGCTTCCTTGAGGAAGCCAATGCGCGCGACCATACGGAACAGGGCTTCGAGTTCGCCTATTTCGATGTGGCGCTGGATGCCTCCACGGTGGGGCTGGCCCAGGGCTTCGACGCGGTCTGCGTATTCGTCAACGACCGCCTTGACGCGCCGGTACTGAATGCCCTGCACGCACTGGGCGTACGCGCGGTACTGCTGCGCTGCGCCGGCTTCAACAACGTGGATATCGCCACCGCCGGCAAGCTGGGCCTGTTCGTCGCCCGGGTGCCGGCGTACTCGCCCGAAGCCGTGGCCGAACACGCCTTGGCGCTGATCATGACGCTCAACCGGCACACCCACCGCGCCTATAACCGGGTGCGCGAGGGTAACTTCATGCTGGATGGCCTGCTGGGCCGCACCCTGCATGGCAAGACGGCGGGCATCGTGGGCACCGGCAAGATCGGGCTGGCCACGGCGCGCATCCTGCATGGCATGGGCTGCACGGTGCTGGGCTTCGATCCGTATCCGTCACCGGCATTCGATGCCTTCGGCGAAAGCGTATCGCTGGAAACGCTGCTGGCCCGCTCGGATATCGTCTCCCTGCATTGCCCGCTTACCCCACAGACCCATCACCTCATCAACGAGGAATCGCTGGGGTTGATGAAGCCCGGCGCGATGCTGGTCAATACCTCGCGCGGCGCGCTGGTCAACACCGATGCGGTGGTGCGCGCGCTGAAGTCGCGGCATCTTGGCCACTTGGCCATTGATGTGTACGAGCAGGAAAGCGCGCTGTTCTTCCAGGATCTGTCTGGCGAGATCATCGATGATGATCTCTTCCAGCGCCTGATGACTTTCCCGAATGTGCTGGTCACCGGGCACCAGGGGTTCTTCACTGTGGAAGCGCTGCAGGAGATCTGCAGCATCACCCTGCGCAACCTGTGCGATTTCGCCAGCGGGGCGGAATGCCAGAACAGGGTGGTTGCTGGCTGAAGCTGATCGAACACTACCGGTCTTCCACTTCTGCATAGCGCACGACGGGTTTCTTGGCACTCTCGCGGACGGGCGGGTCGTCGTTCCACAGCGGGCGCAGGAGAATCTGGCCGGGAGTGGCTTCGATTCGTACGTGCACACCTACCTCGAAGCCGAACCTGCGCAGCCAGGCGCCGCGCAGGGTGACCATGGGGTAGGGGCCGAAGCGGTCGCGGTCGTGCTCGTCCAGCTGGGGCACGGCGCGTACGTTGTGGTGGTAGCTGGGGGTGTAGCTGGGTGCGCAGCGGGGTAGCTGCAGGATGACTTCTTCGTCGTCTTCGGGCCACTGGACGGGTTTGGGTTTCATCTTCGCTCCTCCAACAGGGAATGGCCCTCGCCGGTCAGGGCGAGGGCGTCGGGAGGTCAAAACCGTGCAAGCCAGACGGCGGGTGTATTCCCCCGTGAGGGGTCTTGTATTAGCCACCCTCCCGACATGGGACATCCTCAATTTTGGCTCACCGGAGTTTTGAGCTCCGGGGAGAACCTTGCCCGCGGACGACGAAGAAGCGAAATCGATTGTGTCTGTTGGGTTCGCGATTTCAGTAGGCTTTATCTACTGGTGTCGGGTGCGGCACGGAAGTGCGGGAAATGCGTCGTTTGTGTGTGAGCAAAGGCACAAAAATTGTTTTTCGCCGACGTGCATCATTTGGTTTGAGGGCGTTTCGGGGCGTCGTAATCGGTCCGGTGGGCGCGGAATGGCGGGTGGGGCGGGTGAGATCAAGAGCGGTTTTGATCGGGGTTCATGCGTTACCGGGTGTGGGTGGTGCGAGGGCAGTCGTTTGGGAACCGACCCTACGGCGCCAGGCGGCCCGGTGTCCGGCGACCGTGTGCCCGTGCCCGGCCCGGCGGTCCGGTGTTCGTCCGGGGTGTACCCGAGTGCGCGCGAGGGCGGGTTCGAGTGGGTCGGGCAGGCGGGCTGGGCCGGTGGCGCCGATCGCCGCCGTGAACGATTCATGTCTATACATGACGTTCTTGATGTGCCGATCCGGGCAGTGCGCGCGCAGTGCGACAACGTGTCGCAGCCGTTTCCGGGCCTTTCCTGCGCCAGATCATTGTCAATGCCCTTCTTAAATGGTGCGTGACGGCATAAAATTACGGGGCTGACATGAACGTCCTCCGTGCCGCTCCCCTGGGACCGGTACACCCGGCCTTGGCCGGAGGGGCGCGCTTGAGAAGGCATTCCCTACGCAATTGGATCGACCGATGATTCCGTTGAAATCCCTTGGGCGCTGGCTGCGCCCGGGCCTGCTGTTCGCGTTGTCCGTGTTCATGACGGGCTGCAGCTCGGCCATTCTGGCCCCGAAGGGCCAGGTCGGCCACGATCAGAAGACCCTTCTGATCACGGCCACCGTGCTGATGCTGCTGGTCGTCGTGCCGGTCATCATCATGACCCTGGCGTTCGCCTGGAAGTACCGCGCCTCCAACACCAAGGCCCGTTATGAGCCGAAGTGGTCGCATTCCACCGCGATCGAAGTGGTCGTCTGGTCGATCCCGTGCATGATCGTGCTGGTGCTGGCCGTGCTGACCTGGCGTTCGTCGCACTCGCTGGATCCGTACCGTCCGCTGGACTCGCAGACCAAGCCGGTGGTGATTGAAGCCATTTCGCTGGATTGGAAGTGGTTGTTCATCTACCCGGAAGAGAACATCGCGACGGTCAACGAAATCACCTTCCCGGTGAACACCCCGCTGAACTTCAAGATCACGTCCGATTCGGTGATGAATGCCTTCTTCATCCCGCACCTGGGCAGCATGATCTACTCGATGACCGGCATGGAGACCAAGCTCCATCTGATCGCCAACGAGACCGGTACGTTCCCGGGCATGTCCTCGCACTACAGCGGCGCGGGCTTCAGCAAGATGCATTTCGACGCCAACTCGGTGACCGAAGCCGAATACCAGGCATGGCTGGCCAAGGTGCGTGCGCAGAGCACCCCGATGGACCAGGCTGCCTTTGGCGCGCTGGTGGCCGACAAGAACCACGACTGGCACCCGGTGACCTACTTCGGTACCACTGAAACCGGTCTGTTCGACTGGGTCGTTGCCCGCCACATGGGTGACAACCAGCACTACGGCATGGACCACAAGGCCATGGATCACAAGGGCATGTCGCACGGCGCTGCGGGCGAAAGCCACGAAGGCCACGAGATGCCGGCCGGTGCCCATGACATGCCGGCCGACCATGCCGAACACACTGCAGACGAGCACGCCGCCGCCGGTCACGCCGGCCACGCAGGCTCGGGAGAATAAGCATGAATCCGTTGGGCAAACTGACATTCGCTGACATCCCGCACGACCCGATCATCATCTCCACGCTGGTTGGCGCGGGGATCGGTGGCCTGCTCGTGCTGGCCCTGATCACCAAGTTCAAGCTTTGGGGCTATCTCTGGAAGGAGTGGTTCACTTCAGTCGACCACAAGAAGATCGGCGTGATGTACCTCATCGTCGCCTTCGTCATGCTGCTGCGCGGCTTTGCCGACGCCATCATGATGCGTACCCAGCAGGCCATCGCCGCCAACGGCGCCGAAGGCTTCCTGCCGCCGCACCACTACGACCAGATCTTCACCGCGCATGGCGTGATCATGATCTTCTTCGTGGCGATGCCGCTGATCACCGGCCTGATGAACGTGGTGGTGCCGCTGCAGATCGGCGCACGCGACGTGGCCTTCCCGTTCGTCAACTCGCTCAGCTTCTGGCTGTTCGTGGCGGGAGCGGGCCTGGTGATGATCTCGCTGGGCGTGGGTGAATTCGCGCAGACCGGCTGGCTGGCCTTCCCGCCGTTGTCGGGCAAGGAGTTCAGTCCAGGGGTAGGTGTCGATTACTACATCTGGGGCCTGCAGGTAGCAGGTCTAGGTACGACACTGAGCGGTATCAACTTCTTCATTACCATCCTGAAGATGCGTACCCCGGGCATGAAGCTGATGCACATGCCGGTGTTCACCTGGACCGCGCTGGTCACCAACGTGCTGATCATCGCCGCCTTCCCGGTGCTGACCGTCACCCTGGTGCTGCTGACCCTGGACCGTTACCTGGGCACGCACTTCTTCACCAATGACGGTGGCGGCAACGCCATGCTGTACATCAACCTGATCTGGATCTGGGGTCACCCGGAAGTCTATATCCTGGTGCTGCCGGCCTTCGGCGTGTTCTCCGAAGTGATCGCCACGTTCTCGCGCAAGGCGCTGTTCGGCTACAAGGGCATGGTGTACGCCACGGCCACCATCGGCGTGCTGTCCTTCATCGTGTGGCTGCACCACTTCTTCACCATGGGTTCGGGTGCCAACGTCAATGCCTTCTTCGGCATCACGACGATGATCATCTCCATTCCCACCGGCGTGAAGATCTTCAACTGGCTGTTCACCATGTTCCGCGGCCGCGTGCAGTTCACCAGCCCGGTGCTGTGGACGATCGGCTTCATGGTCACCTTCACCATCGGCGGCATGACCGGCGTGATGCTGGCGATCCCGGCCATCGACTTCGTGCTGCACAACAGCCTGTTCCTGATCGCCCACTTCCATAACGTCATCATCGGCGGCGTGGTGTTCGGCATGTTCGCCGGCATTACCTACTGGTGGCCGAAGATGTTCGGCTTCCGCCTCAACGAGGCCTGGGGCAAGCGCGCGTTCTGGTGCTGGTTCATCGGTTTCTATGTGGCCTTCATGCCGCTGTACATCCTGGGCTTCATGGGCATGACCCGCCGCATGCAGAGCTACCCGAACCCGGAATACCAGCCGCTGCTGGTCATTGCGATGGTCGGTGCGTTCATCATCGGCGCCGGCATCCTGTGCCAGATCATCCAGGTGGCCGTGTCCATCCGCGACCGCAAGAAGACCGCCGACCTGACCGGTGATCCGTGGGATGCCCGTACGCTGGAGTGGGAAACCTCTTCGCCGCCGTCGTTCTACAACTTCGGTTCGCTGCCCAAGGTCACCGAGCTGGACGACTTCTGGGAACGCAAGCAGCGTGGTGAGGCGTGGGAGCGCCCGGCCAGGTACACCGACATCCACATGCCGCGCAACACCGGTACCGGTGTGGTGATCGGCGCCTTCAGCCTGGTGTTCGGCTTCGCGATGATCTGGCACATCTGGTGGCTGGCCATCGTTGGCATGATCGGCATGATCGGCACCTTCATCTGGCGCACCTTCGACAAGGACGTGGATTACTACGTGCCGGCTGCCGAAGTGGAGCGGATCGAAAATGAGCACCGCCGTCACCTGCAGGCGCAGGGTCTGGTGAAATCGGAGTTGCAGGCATGAGCAGCACTATCGCCAACAACGTGAACCACGGGCACGCCGCACACGCGGCGGCCCATGGCCATGACGACCACGAACACCACGACACCGGCGAGAACACCGTCTTCGGTTTCTGGGTGTACCTGATGAGCGACTGCCTCATCTTCGCCAGCCTGTTCGCGACCTATATCGTGCTGGCCGGCGGCACCAACGGTGGCCCGGGTCCGAAGGACCTGTTCGACCTGACCTTCGTAGCGTGGGAAACCACGCTGCTGCTGGTGTCCTCGCTGACCTTCGGCCTGGGCATGATCGCGCTGCACAAGCACAAGGTTGGCCAGATGTACCTGTGGCTGGGCCTGACCTGGCTGCTGGGCTTCGGCTTCATGGTCATGGAAGTGTGGGAGTTCAACCACCTCATCCATGAGGGCTACGGTCCGGGCCACAGCGCGTTCCTGTCGGCGTTCTTCGCGCTGGTCGGCACCCACGGCCTGCACGTAAGCGCCGGCCTGCTGTGGCTGCTGATCATGTTCATCCAGATCAAGCAGAACGGCCTGACCCCGACCAACAAGACCCGCATGGCGTGCCTGAGCCTGTTCTGGCACTTCCTGGACCTGATCTGGATCGGCGTGTTCTCCGTCGTCTACCTGAAGGGAGCGCTGTAATGGCCGCACATGACAATCACGCACACGACCACGGTCATGGCGCCGCCGGCGAAAGCCACGGCAGCGTCAAGTCCTACCTGGTCGGTTTCCTGTTGGCTGCGGTGCTCACCATCATTCCCTTCTGGGCGGTGATGAAGGGCGGCCTGCCGGTCTTCACCACGGGCGTCATCATCGTGGTGGCGGCCATCCTGCAGATCTTCGTGCACCTGATCTTCTTCCTGCACCTGAACCGTTCGTCGGAACAGCGCTGGAACGTCAGCGCGGCGGCCTTCACCGTGGTGGTGATCGGCATCATCGTCGCCGGCACGCTGTGGGTGATGCACAACATGAACGTGCACATGATGCATTGAGGTCCACCGACCGCATGCACGCAGAAAGGCCGCCCCAAGGGGCGGCCTTTTTGTTGGTCAGTCGTTCCAGCACGATGACCGACCCTACCGCTGCCGGCTATGCGGCGTTGCGCAGGAACTCGTCGGCGGCCACCGGCTTGCCCAGGTGGTAGCCCTGCAGGAGGTCGCAGCCCATGGCGTTGAGATAATCGCGCTGGCCGGCCGTTTCCACCCCTTCGGCCACGATCTGCAGCTGCAGCGAACGCCCCAGCGCGATGATCGAGGACACAATCGCCGCATCTTCGGCGTTGTCCTCCAGGTCACGCACGAACGCGCGGTCGATCTTCAGTTCGGTGGCCGGCATGCGCTTGAGGTACAGCAGGCTGGAATAGCCCGTGCCGAAGTCATCGATGGAGATGTTCACCCCCATCGCGGTCAGCCCGTGCAGGATCTGCAGGCTGGCTTCCACATCCTGCATGGCCGTGGTTTCAGTCACTTCCAGGGTGAGGTGGTGCGGGGCCAGATCGTGGCGCTGCAGGGTTTTCTTTACTGTCTCCAGCAGCGACGCCGAGGCGAACTGCAGCGGCGACAGGTTCACCGCCATCGACCACCCCGCGTGCCCGGCGTCATGCCACTGCCGCAGCTGCGCGCAGGCCTGGTCCAGCACCCAGTCGCCCAGGGGCAGGATCAGCCCGCTGCGCTCGGCAATCGGAATGAAGGTATCCGGCCCCAGCAGGCCCAGTTCGGGGTGCTGCCAACGCACCAGCGCCTCGGCGCCGATCAACCCGCCGCCATCGGCGCGGAACTTCGGCTGGTAGTGCAGCACCATTTCATCGCGCTGCACCGCCCGGCGCAGTTCCTGCAGCAGCTTGAGCTGGCGGTTGGCGCTCACGTGCATCGCTTCGGTGAAGAACGTATAGCCGTTCCGTCCCGAGTCCTTGGTGTGGTACATGGCCGCATCGGCGTGCGCCATCAGCTCACGTTCGGTAGTGGCATCGGTGGGGTAAAGCGCTATGCCCAGGCTGGCGGTCACCTGCAGTTCCAGCGTGTCGATCTCGAACGGCTCGCCCACGCTGGCGATGATGCGCTCGGCTACCACGGCTGCATCCTCGGGCACGTCCAGCTGGAACACGATGACGAACTCATCGCCGCCCAGCCGGGCAAAGGTGTCCTGCGCGCGCAGCAGCCCGCTGACGCGCTGGCTTACTTCGATGAGCAGCTTGTCGCCGAGCTGGTGGCCGTAGGCATCGTTGATGGCCTTGAAGCCGTCCAGGTCGCAGAACATCACCGCGAAGCTGAAGTTGCGCCGCCTGGCTTTTTCGATGGTCTGTTCGATGCGGTCCTGCAGCAGCATGCGGTTGGGCAGCTGGGTGAGCGGGTCGTGCAGCGCGGCCTGCAGCAGCTTTTCGTTGGCCTGGGCCAGCGAATCGGCCAGCAGGCCGGTGCGGGTTCGCATCTGGCGGTCGAACAGCGAGGCGATCAGCGCGATGCCCAGCGTGGCCAGGGTGGTGACGATGACCAGCACCGCCAGCCACTTGGTATCCAGCCCATTGGCGTACACGGCGCCGCAGATGCTGCCTTCCGGGAAGTTGGCGGCGGCCATGCCGGTGTAATGCATGCCCACGATGGCGAGGCCCATCACCAGCGAGGCTACCCCGCGCAGCAGCCCGGTACGGCGCTGCTGGGTGCGCAGCCGGAAGGCGATCCACAAGGCGGCGCCGGCCGCGACGATGGCAATGAGCAGCGAAGCGGTGAACCACAGCGGGTCGTAGTCGATGCCAGGCTGCATCCGCATCGCGGCCATGCCCAGGTAGTGCATGCAGGCGATGCCCAGCCCCATCAGCACCGCGCCCGCCACCAGGCGCGGCCACGGCAGTTCCGGGCGCGACACCAGCCACAGCGCATAGGCCGATGCGCCTACCGACGCGGCCAGCGAATAGAGCGTAATGGCGAGGTCGTAGCCGACCGGGATCGGCAGGTGGAAAGCAAGCATGCCCACGAAGTGCATGGACCAGATGCCCAGGCCCATGGCGGCAGCGCCTCCGGCCAGCCACCAGCGGGCCACGCGGCCTTCGGTGCTGGCCAGCCGACCGGCCATGTCCAGCGCGGTATACGAAGCGAGGATGGCAACCAGCAGCGAGAAGAAGACGAGACTCTGGCTGTAGGTGCCGGTCATGGAGAAGCCTGGGGTGACGTGGGGAAGGGAAAAGGCGCGTGCGCCCGCCACGGTATCGGCCGGGGCGGCACAAGGTTGAGCGGGGGCGTTCAGCGGGCGGTCGGGCGCAGGTCTCGGTTGCTGCGACGCGGCTCGGCTATCCTGCCCGACAGACGATGAATTGGATTTGACATGGCCAAGCGGCTTACCGCCTACGTGTGCACCGAATGCGGCGCGGAATACAGCAAGTGGCAGGGGCAGTGCACCGAGTGCGGCGCCTGGAACGTGCTGAGCGAGATCACGCTGGAAAGCGCGGCGGCCACCAAGTCACCGGCCGCGCGCCGTTCGGGCTGGGCCGGCAAGGTCGATGCGCCGAAGATCATGGCGCTCAAGGACGTGCAGCAGACCGAGCACCTCCGGGTAAGCACCGGCATCGGCGAATTCGACCGCGTGCTGGGGGGCGGCCTGGTCGAGGGCGCGGTGGTGCTGGTCGGCGGTGACCCGGGCATCGGCAAGTCGACCCTGCTGCTGCAGGCGGTGGCGAAAATGGCGGCCACGCTGCCGGTGCTGTACATCACCGGCGAAGAGTCGCTGTCGCAGGTGGCCGGCCGCGCGGTGCGGCTGGACCTGCCGCTGGACAACGTCAACGCACTCGCCGAAACCCAGGTCGAGGCCATCCTGCAGCACGCCAGCGCGGCGCGGCCGAAGCTGATCGTGGCCGATTCGGTGCAGACCCTGTGGACCGAATCGCTCACCGCCGCGCCCGGCTCGGTAAGCCAGGTGCGGGAAAGCGCGGCGCGGCTGGTGCGCTTTGCCAAGGAAACCGGCACGGCCGTGTTCCTGGTGGGGCATGTGACGAAGGAAGGCGGCATTGCCGGCCCGCGCGTGCTCGAGCACATGGTGGATGCGGTGCTGTATTTCGAAGGCGAGAGCGGCAGTCGCTTCCGGCTGTTGCGCGCGTTCAAGAACCGCTTCGGCGCGGTGAACGAGCTGGGCGTGTTCGCGATGGGCGAGAAGGGATTGAAGGAAGTGTCCAATCCCTCGGCGATCTTCCTGTCCGGCGGCAGCACCCGGCAGCCGGGCAGCTGCGTGATGGTCACCCGCGAAGGCACCCGGCCGTTGCTGGTGGAAGTGCAGGCGCTGGTGGATGCCTCGCCGCTGTCGAATCCGCGCCGCGTGGCGGTGGGGCTGGAACAGAACCGCCTGGCGATGCTGCTGGCGGTACTGCATCGACACGGCGGGGTACTGGTGGGCGACCAGGACGTGTTCGTCAACGTGGTGGGCGGCATCCGCGTGCAGGAAACCGCAGTGGACCTGCCGGTGCTGCTGGCGGTGTTGTCCTCGCTGCAGGACCGCCCGCTGGCGGAGAAGACGATTGCCTTTGGCGAAGTGGGCCTGTCCGGCGAGATCCGCCCGGTACCGAACGGCGAGGACCGCCTTCGCGAAGCGGCCACGCACGGCTTCAAGCGTGCCATCGTGCCAAAGGCCAATGCACCCAAGACCGGCAGCGTGAAAGGCATGGAGGTCATCGCGGTAGAGCGCCTGTCCGAGGCCATCGACGCCATCTGAATCCGGCGTTTCCAGTGCGCCGCCGCGCAGGCAATGCGCGGCCACGCTGTGGTAGTTTTCCGTTCCTGACGGAGAAAACGATTACATGCACGAGACTTCCCTGGAGGCACAGGGCGCCAGCGAGATCCGCCGCGCCGGTGTCGACCTCAATGGATTGATGACGGTACTTGGCAAGCACCTGTATTCCACCCCCGTGGTGGCCCTGCGCGAACTGGTACAGAACGCGCACGATTCACTGGTGCGGCGGCGCCTTGAGCAGGCTGGCTGGGACGAGGCGGGCCGGATCGAAGTGCACGGCGATGCCGTCAACGGCATCGTAAGGATCATCGATACCGGTGCTGGCCTGACCCAGCAGGAAATCCACGATTACCTGGCCACCGTCGGGGTGGGCTATACCCGCGGCCTGCGCCAGGCGGGTGAAGACGATGAAGGCCTGATCGGGATGTTCGGGCTGGGCTTCCTCTCCGCGTTCGTGCTGGCGCGCCGGGTGACCGTGCGGACCACCTCCTACCAGCAGCCCGGCCTGGGCCATTGCTACGTATCCAGCAACGCCGAGCAGTACACGGTGTCGCCAATCCCTGCGCGCGCGGTGGGAACCGAGGTGGTTCTTGAACTGCATGGCAGTTACGTGCACCTGGCGCAGGAGCAGAACCTGCGCGAGATCCTTGGCCGTTACTGCGCGCTGCTGGGCGAACCGATCCACGTCGGCCAGGATGCACAGGCGATCAACCCCGAGCCGCCGCCGTGGCGCCCGCAGGCCGGCGTGGTCCTGCATCCGCTGCAGGCGCAGCGGCGCGCGCTGGAGTTTGCTGCGCACTTCGAGCGCAGCTTCGAGCCGATCGCCTGCATGCCGTTGCGCGCCGAAGGCGGCAGCGATGCGGTCGGGCTGCTGTGGGTGCAGGACGGCGCGACCTACGGCACCAGCGACAACCGCAACCTGTCCGTATTCGTGCGCGGGATGCTGCTCGATGACGACGCGCGCGACCTGCTGCCGCCGTGGGCCGGTTTCATCGGCGGGGTGATCGAATCCGGCCGGCTCACCCCCACCGCGAGCCGTGAGGACCTGCAGCGTGATGAAACCTACAACGCGGTCCAGCATGCTTTGAGCGAGGCGCTCATTGACGGGCTGGTGGACATTGCACGGCAGCAGCCCGAAGCGTGGCGGCGCATCCTGGCCCGACACAACGAGGCACTGCTGGGGGCGTCGCTCTGCGACGACCGCCTGTTCCAGCTGCTGCTCGAACACGTGCGCGTGCCAAGCTCGCACGGCGACATCAAGGCCAGCGAACTGCCGTCGCGCGGTGCGGTGCACGTGATCCTGGACAGCGGCGGTGGTTTCGAGGAAATGCTGTTCCGTGCGATGGGCGTACCGGTGGCGCATGGCAACCGGTACGCGGTGGTCCCTTTCCTCCGACGCTGGACCCAGGCCAAGGGCATGCGCCTGGTGGAGCTGGGTACCGAACAGGGCAATCGCGCGCTGTTCCGTACCGACACCCTGCCCGAGGCCGAGCTGGCCTGGCTGCGGACGCACCTGGGCGACGGCGAACAGCTGCTGCCGGCGCATTTCAGCCCGGCCGCGCTGCCGGTGGTCGTGGTGCCCGATCGCGAGGCCGAACTGAAGCGGCGCCTGGAAGACGACGAGAACGACAAGCGCGTTTCGATGGCGGCGCTGCGGCTCGCACGTCAGTTCACCGCCCGCATCGCCGCGCGCGCACCCTCGCGCCTGTACCTCAACCTGGACAACCCCGCCGTGCACGCCCTGCTGGCCGCGATGCGTGCCGGCAACCCGCAGGCCGAGGCCGCAGCACGCCTGCTCCGCTCGCTGAAGGTGATCGTCAGCGCCCAGGGGCGCACGCAGGACGGCGGCATGGCCAGCGGCGATCTCAATCGCGCCTTCGGCGACATCGCCGATGCGCTGCAGCAGATGCTGCAGCCGCGCTGACACTTCCCTTCTACAACATCAGGCGACAAAGGACGGCATTACCGCATGGATATCTGGAACTGGGTGGAAAAACTGCAGGACGATCTGGGTGAGGCAGGGCAGGCGCAGAGCGCGCAGCTGCTGACCCGGCTGACCGACGAGGTCTGCGAGCTGCGCATGGATCGCGTCGATGCATTGCTGCCCGAAGCGCGTGCGCTCGGCAAGACGCTGGGCAATCCATGGCTGGAAGTGTTCGTCGGCCACTGGGAGATGCGCAACCGGGTCGGCAACCGGCTGGAAGGCGAATCGGCGCTGGGTGACGCCGTGGCGCTGTTCGAGCGCGCGCACCGCGCCGATACCGTGGAGTGCCCGCAGTCCGTGTGCGTCACCCAGGACCTGGCCGCCTGCTACGGCAACATCGATGGTCCGGGCTGGGTGCCTGAACGTGTGGAAGTGTGCGAGGAAACGCTGGCGCGGATCGACCCGAGCTGGGCGTGCTTCCAGTGCCTGAGCTGCGAAAAGGCCGACGCCCTGCTTGACGATGGCAACCCGCAGGGCGCGCTGGACTATCTGGACGTGCAGGCCGGCGCCGTGCTGGCACATGGCCGCAAGGTCTACGACAGCTTTCCGGAAATGCGCATCAAGATCCTTCTTGCCAGCGGCCGCGCCGCCGAGGCACTGACGCTGATCGAGCAGCGCCAGGCCGAGGTGGATGCCGAGCGCGAGTCCGAGCCGGCCAACTGCACCGTGCCGCGCAGGCTGTCGCGCGCGTGGGCATTGGCCCAGCTGGGGCGCGATGACGAGGCGCTGGAAGCGCTGGTGCCCTGGCACCAGGTGTCGCCCAACTACCGCCGCATGTGGGCACACACGGTGGCGCTGCTGGTACGCAACGCGCCCGAGCGCAACAGTTGGGACCTGGGCCGGCGGCTCAGCGCGACGCTGGCGCACTACGCCGAGGTCGGCGCGCACCGTTTCGTGATCGAGATCGCGGGGTTGTGCGTGGACATGGCGCTGCAGCGTGGCGCGGTGTGGACCGCGCAACGCCACCTGGCGCTGGCCCGGGAACACCTGGGCAGGCTGCGCCAGGACCGCGGCGCCGCGCAGGCCGTGGCGGCGATGGCCGCACGCATCGGTGCCGCCCCTGCAGCACCCGCCTTGCCCGTGCCCGCCGAAGCCCTGCTGGGCTGGCTGGTCGAGCAGGGCGGGAACGGGGAAGGGCGTGACCCGGAGCGCGAAGCGCAGTGGCTGCTGCAGGGGGTGGCGGCACGGCCCGACGATGCGGAGATGCTGGACGTGGCTGCATCGGCGCTCAATGCCTGCGGGGCCGAGGATGAAGCCATTGCGTTGCTGTGGGCGTTCGTTGATCGCCATGCGCACCAGGATGCTGCGCCGGCCTACTCGTTGATGCGGCTGCTGGTGCAGCGCGGCGACCAGGCCGGGCTTGACCGGCTGGTGCGGCACTACCAGCCGCAGGTGCCGGTATTCGCACTGTGGTGCCAGGCGCAGATGGCCCACAAGCTGTCCGATTGGACCGCGCTGGAGCACGCCTGCTCGGCATTGCTTGCGGCCTCGCCGGGATCGCACGGCGCGCGCAACCTGCTGGCGATGGCGCTGATGGCCATGCACCGCTTCCAGGACGCTGCCACGCAGTACCGCCACCTCACCGAAGTGCTGGAGGAACCGCGCAGTGCGCACTGGGACCACATGACCGCGGCCAGCGCCGCGCGCGACTGGGAGGCCGTGCGCGCGTCGGCGGCCGCCATCGGCATGCAGCTGGAGAGCACGCAGGGGCCTGTCGAAGAGGACTTCGGCTGGGTGATCATCCGTTGCATGGATTCTGGCGAGCCGACCGAGTACTACGCGCGGCGCACCGGCCCGGTGACGGCACGCATCGTGGAGAACGCGCCGGCCCACCGCCGCCAGCGGGTCGACGACTGGGTGGTGTTCGATGCCGAGCTGGTGCACCCCGTTCCCGAAGACGAGGCGGAGCGCAGCCGCTTCATGCCAACCCATGCCGAAGTCCATCTGCTCGAGAGCGGTGGCCATGCGGCGAGCTGGCTGGTCGACGGCGTGCACCCGGGGGAAGATGCATGGGCCATCTTCTCCGACGCGGTCAAGGCACGTGGCTGGAAAGTGTGGGCCCACAGCGCCGATGACTATCAGCTCACCGACAGCGAAGGGGATGCGGTGCCCCAGCCGGGGGTGCTGTTCACCGTGGCCCAGCCACTGGACGAGCCACCGCTGGCACTGCACCAGTTCCTGCTGGAGGCAACGGCGGAGTGGCCGCATCGGATGTGTTGGCTGCGCCTTGCCGAGGCCTGTGGCCAGGACGAGCAGCGGCACCTTGACGTGATAACGCGTTACGGTCTCTGAGCACTGGACCGGGCGCGCCGCCGCTATCGGCTAGCGTGCGCGCCCGAACACCAGTTCGATCACGAACTGGCTGCCGAAGAACGCCAGCAGCAGCAGCGCCATCGCGGTCAGCGTCCAGTGCACCGCCTTGGCGCCGCGCCAGCCATACCGGCGGCGGCCGATCAGCAGGGTGCCGAACACGATCCAGGACAACACGCTCAGCACGGTCTTGTGCACCAGCTTCTGTGCAAGCAGGTCGTCGACGAACAGCACGCCGGTGACCAGGGTCAGGGTCAACAGTGCAAACCCCACCGCGATCACCCGGAACAGCAGCGCTTCCAGGTCGGCCAATGGCGGCAGGGCGCGCAGCCACGGCCGGAAATCGCGGCGGCGCAGGGCGCGTTCCTGCAGCCACAGCATGATCGCCAGCAGCGCGGCCACGCTCAGGGTGGCGTAGGCCAGCAGCGCCATCCAGGCGTGCGTCGCCAGCTGCCAGCCCAGCGGACGGCTCGGAGCATGCCCATGGCCGTGGTAGACACACAGCACCGCCGCAGCCATCGGAAAGACCAGTACGCCCAGTGCTGCCATCCGACCGCGCGCGGCCACCAGCGACGTCAGCCAGGCCATGCCCAGCCCCACCAGCGACAGCGCGGCGAAGAAGTGCATGTCCGGCCCGCCGCTGGTGTGCAGGGCCACCAGCGCGTGGTAGCTGCCGTGCAGGACCATCGCCGGCACCGCCGGCCATAGCCAGATCGGCAAGCGGTTGGCGTCATCGCGCACCACCGCGCGCACCAGCAGGGCGGTGGCGGCAAGGTAGAGCAGGGTGGCGATGAGAACGATTGTCATCGTGTCAGTTTCGCATACCCCCGGCCCCTCAGGGGAGTGCAGCAGACCCGCTATACTGTGCGTCTCATTGTCTTTCGTTCTGAACAGGTTGCCTCCATGTTCGAGTCCCTGACCCAGCGCCTCTCCGGCACCATCGAGCGGCTGCGTGGCCGCGGTCGCCTGACCGAGGAAAACATCCGCGAGGCCACCCGTGAGGTGCGCATCGCGCTGCTGGAAGCCGATGTCGCCCTGCCGGTCGTGCAGGCCCTGGTCGAGCGCATCAAGGTGCGCGCGGTGGGCCAGGAAGTGCTCAAGTCGCTGACCCCGGGCCAGGCGCTGATCAAGGTCGTGCGCGACGAGCTGACCGCCGTGATGGGCTCGGCCGCCTCCGACCTGAACCTCAACGTGCCGGCCCCGGCCATCATCCTGATGGCGGGCCTGCAGGGTGCGGGCAAGACCACCACGGTGGGCAAGCTGGCCAAGCACCTGAAGGAAAAGCGCAAGAAGAAGGTGATGGTGGTATCGGCCGACGTGTACCGTCCGGCCGCGATCGAGCAGCTCAAGACCCTGGCCGACCAGGTGGGTGTGCTGTTCTTCCCGTCCAGCGCCGACCAGAAGCCGGAAGCCATCGTGCGCGCGGCCATTGATGATGCACGCAAGTCGTTCGTGGACGTGCTGCTGGTCGATACCGCCGGCCGCCTGGCCATCGACGACGCGATGATGGCCGAGATCAAGGCCCTGCACGCGGCGGTGAACCCGGCCGAAACCCTGTTCGTGGTCGATGCCATGACCGGCCAGGACGCGGCCAATACCGCCAAGGCCTTCGGTGAGGCGTTGCCGCTCACCGGCGTGGTGCTGACCAAGACCGACGGTGACGCCCGTGGCGGTGCAGCGCTGAGTGTGCGCTACATCACCGGCAAGCCGATCAAGTTCGTCGGCGTCAGCGAAAAGCCGGACGGCCTGGATGTGTTCCACCCGGACCGTATCGCCAGCCGCATCCTGGACATGGGCGACGTGCTGTCGCTGGTGGAGCAGGTCGAGCAGCAGGTCGACAAGGACAAGGCGCAGAAGCTGGCCGAGAAGGTGGCCAAGGGCAAGAAGTTCGACCTGAACGACATGCGCGACCAGCTTGAGCAGATGCAGAACATGGGCGGCATCGGCGGGCTGATGGACAAGCTGCCGGGCCTGGGCCAGATTCCCGAGCACCTCAAGCAGCAGGTCAGCCAGGGCAAGGAAGTGCCGCGCATGATCGCCATCATCAATTCGATGACCAAGAAGGAACGCCGCAACCCGGGCCTGCTCAACGGCTCGCGCCGCGCCCGCATCGCGCGCGGTTCCGGGCTGACCCCGGCCGATGTCAACAAGCTGATGAAGCAGTATCAGCAGATGGAAAAGATGATGAGCAAGATGGCCGGCGGCGGCATGAAGGGCATGATGCGCAGCATGAAGGGCATGATGGGCGCCATGGGCGGCCGCGGCGGCCTTCCGTTCCGCTGAGCCCGCGCCATGCGGCGATAATACGTAGGGACACGCCATGCGTGTCCACGCAGCACCCGGCGTAGACTGTAAAGGTCGACCCCAAGGTGCGCCCCGCATGACCGACCCGCGAATCCTTGAACGCGCCGACAGCTTCTGTCGGCGTTTTTCATTGCAGTCCCCCATCCTGCTGGCCCCGATGGCCGGCGCCTGCCCGGTGAGGCTGTCGGCCGTGCTGGCCAACCACGGCAGCATGGGTGCGATGGGCGCGGTCCTTTCGCAGCCGCAGGACATCGTGGCCTGGATGGACGCCTTCCGCGCCCAGTCCTCCGGCCCGGCGCAGGTCAATGTGTGGATCCCGGACCCTGCGCCCGTGCGTGATCCCGCCGCCGAAGCCGCCACCCGTGCGTTTCTCGCGCAGTGGGGCCCTGAGGTACCGATAGACGCGGCCGATGCCGGTCCGGCCGATTTCGACGCGCAGTTCGATGCGCTCATCGCCGCGCAACCTGCGGTCGCCTCCACCATCATGGGCGTCTTCAACGCCGTCCAGGTGCGGCGCCTGAAGGACGCCGGCATCGCCTGGTTCGCCTGCGCCACCACCCTGGCCGAAGCACTGGCTGCCGAAGCGGCCGGTGCCGATGCGGTGGTCGCGCAGGGCTTTGAGGCCGGCGGCCATCGTGGCGCCTTCGACCCGGCGGCGGCCGAACGCCAGCTGGTCGGGTTGTTCGCGTTGGTGCCGCGCCTGGCCGACCGCCTGCAGGTGCCGGTGATCGCCGCAGGTGGCATCGCCGACGGCCGCGGCATCGCCGCCGCGCTGATGCTCGGTGCCAGCGCAGTGCAGATCGGCACCGCCTTCCTGCGCACGCCCGAATGCGCGATCGATCCGGCCTGGTCGCAGGCACTGGCTGCCGCCGAACCGGAAGACACCTGGCCGACCCGCGCCTTCAGCGGCCGGCTCGGCCGTGGGCTTGCCACGCCGTATGTACGAGCAGCCGCCGACCCATCCGCACCGCCTCCGCGCCCGTACCCGGTGCAGCGCGGCCTGACCGCGCCGATGCGCGCCCACGCCAACCGCGAACACCGCATCGACGCGATGCAGGCGTGGGCCGGGCAATCGGCCTGGATGGCGCCCGACACGCCGGCGGCCGACGTGCTGCGGACGCTGTGGGCCGACGCGCGCGGGTTGCTGGGATGAGCGTGTACTGCAACGGCCATCGCGCCAGCGCCGACGAACTGGCCGGCGCACTGGTCAACTACGGTCATTTCAGCTCCCTGCAGGTGCGCGGCGGTGCGGTGCAGGGGTTGGACCTGCACCTGCGGCGCTTGCGCCAGGGCACCGGGGAACTGTTCGGCAGCACGCTGGATGGCACGCAGGTGCAGGCCTGGATGCACGCCGCGCTGCAGGCCGAAGGCATGGTCGATGCCTCGCTGCGGGTAACGGTGTTTTCCCGCGCGTTCGATTTCCGCCAGCCGCTGCAGCCGGTACCGGTGGACGTGCTGGTCGCGGTGGCGCCGCCGGCATCGGCCCCTTCATCACCGCGACGCGTGTGCAGCGTGCGCTACCAGCGCGAGCTGCCGCACCTCAAACATGTAGGCACCTTTGCGTTGTTCCAGCATCGACGCCAGGCGCTGCAGGCCGGTTTCGACGATGCGCTGTTCGTGGATGCGCACGGGTTGGTCAGCGAAGGCACCACCTGGAACGTGGCGTTCGCGCGCAACGGCGAGGTGGTGTGGCCACAGGCACCGGCGCTGCGCGGCACCCATGAGCGCCTGCTGCAGGCGGGGTGGGGCGGGGCACCGACATTGGAGGCGGTGAGCCTGGAGCAGCTGGGCAGGTTCGATGCCGCCATCGGCCTCAACGCCTCCGGCGTATGGCCAATAGCCAGCATTGATGATCACCGGTTCCCGGAATCCGAGGCATTGGCGCAGAAGGCGTTGGCCACGTTGGGCGGGCAGGGGTGGCAGCCTCTGGCGTAAGGCGGCACGACCAACGGTCGTGCCCTACCACGGAGACGCGGACCGACGGCCGTCTCCAACGGCGGAGACGCGGACCGGTAGCGCACGACCGTTGGTCGTGCGGCGCCGCAACGCCGCGGCCGCCGGCCCACAAGGCCCCGTTCAGCTTCAAATGCCCCGCTGGGCTTGGAATGCCCCGACCCCGCCGCTATAATCGCCGGCTTACCGCGCCATCCTGGCGACTGGGCAACAGAGGAAGCAACACCATGGTCAAGATCCGACTGACCCGCGGCGGCGCCAAGAAGCGTCCGTTCTACCACATCATCGTGACCGACTCGCGCAGCGCGCGTGACGGCCGCAACATCGAGCGCGTGGGTTACTACAACCCGGTTGCCCAGGGCGCCGAAGCCCGCATCGTGCTGGATATCCCGAAGGTCGACGCATGGGTCGCCAACGGCGCCCAGCTGACCGACAAGGTTCGCAACCTGTACAAGGAAGCGACCAAGGCCCAGGCCGCTGCGGCCTGATCCTGAAGGGCCGCGCCTGGCGCGGCCCGTCGGCATATACAGATGAAAGATACCGAGCGCCGCATCCTGCTGGGCAGGATTGTCGGCGCTTTTGGTGTGCGAGGCGAGATGAAGCTCGAGTCCTGGACCGAGCCGCGTACCGCCATCTTCAACTATCAGCCCTGGATCCTGCGCTCGCCCGCCGGCCAGGAGAGCACCCTCACCGGCGCGCGCGGACGTCAGTCCGGCAAGCATCTGGTAGCGGTGTTTCCCGGTGTCACCGACCGCGACGTGGTCGAGTCGATGTACGGGACCGAAGTCTATGTAGCGCGCAGCGCGCTGCCGCCGCCGAAGGCCGACGAGTATTACTGGGTCGATCTGGAAGGCCTGCAGGTGCGCACCGTTGAGGGCGTCGAACTGGGCCGGGTGTCGCACCTGTTCTCGACCGGCTCCAACGACGTGGTGGTGGTACAGGGTGACCGCGAGCGGATGATCCCGTTCGTGCAGCCGGACTTCGTGAAATCGGTGGATTTCGACGCCAACCTGGTGATCGTTGACTGGGACCCGGAGTTCTGACCGGTGCGCATTGACGTCATCACCTTGTTCCCGGAGTTCATGGCGCAGTCGGCCGCGCTCGGCGTGGTCGGCCGTGCCGCTGAACGCGGCCTGCTGCACCTGCATGGCTGGAATCCGCGTGACTACGCCGAGGGCAACTATCGCCGGGTGGACGACCGTCCGTTCGGTGGTGGACCGGGCATGGTGATGCTGATCGAGCCCCTGCGGGCCTGTCTGGCTGCGGCCAAGGCTGCCGACCCGGCGCCGGCCCCGGTGATCTACCTCAGCCCGCAGGGCAAGCCGCTGACCCAGGCCAAGGTCAGGGAACTGGCCGCGCTGCCGCGCATGATCCTGCTGTGCGGGCGCTACGAAGGCGTGGACGAGCGCTTCCTGGCGGCTGAGGTCAGCGAGGAAATCTCGATTGGCGATTACGTCCTGTCCGGCGGTGAGCTGGGTGCGGCGGTGATCGTGGATGCCGTTACCCGGCTGCAGGAAGGCGCCTTGAACGACGCCGAGTCTGCCGCCCAGGACAGTTTCGAAGGCCCGCAGGGGCTGCTGGATTGCCCGCACTTCAGCCAGCCGGCACACCATGAATGGGGCGATGTCCCGGACGTGCTGCGCTCGGGCAACCACGCGGCCATCGCCTGCTGGCGCCGCCAGCAGTCGCTGCTGCGGACCTGGCTGCGCCGCCCGGACCTGCTCGACGAGGCCAGCCTGTCCAAGGCCGACCGGATCCTGCTGGACCAGGCGCGGGCCGAACTGCCGTAACGCCGACATGTGGTAGCGGGGGGGGGGGGGGGGGGGGGGGGGGGGGGGGGGGGGGGGGGGGGGGGGGGGG
>NZ_JBQEOG010000005.1:29555-341510 GCF_052045085.1 Stenotrophomonas sp. 22385 | reverse complement strand
TTGCGGGACCGTAGAGCGCCATGGATGGCGCGAACGAGCCTACAGGGACGTACTTGCGGCGTGTCCCGCAAACCCACACCCGCCAGCCAAGCCCCAGACATTCGCAGACCAAGGCTGTTCGCCGCAATGCGTGAGCGCTCTAAACGCCCACGCACCACGTAGACCTCACTTCACCACACCACCACTCAACACCATCGGCGAGGTCTGCAGCGGCTCATTGGCCGAACGCGAAAGCTGCAGCTCGTAACGGCCTTCCGCAATCTTCCACTGCTTGTCGGCCGTATCGAAACTGGCCATCGCCTTCGGTTCGGCCTCGATGCGGATCCGGCGCGATTCACCCGGCTGCAGCGTGACCTTCTGGAACCCGATCAGGCGGATCGGCGTGGTGCTGCCTTCCGGCATCTTCAGGTACAGCTGGGCCACGTCCGCACCGGCCACCTTGCCGGTGTTGCGCACATCCACCGTCGCCACCAGGCGCTGGCCCATTGCCGTGTAGCTCAGGTTGTCGTACTGGAACTGCGTGTACGAGAGCCCGTGGCCGAACGCGAACTGCGGGGTGAGGCCCTTGGCCGCGAACCACTTGTAACCGACGTTGGCACCTTCGATGTTGTAATCGATGGTGTCGTCCGGCTTCTGCTTTGGATTGAAGCCCAGCCCGTTCACATGCGGGCGCGGCAGCTGCGACGCATCCACCGGCCACGTGACCGGCAGCCGGCCCGACGGATTCACCTTGCCCGTCAACAGCGCCGCGATGGCCTCACCGCCGCGGATGCCCGGGTACCACGCCTGCAGGATCGCCGGCACCTGCTGCAGCCACGGCAGCTCGACCGGCCCGTTGGTTTCCAGCACCACCACCGTCTTCGGATTGGCCTGGGCCACCCCTGCAATCAGTTTGTCCTGGTTGTCCGGCAGCTGCATGTGCGGCAGATCGACCGATTCGGCCGACCACTGCGTTGCGAACACGATCGCCACGTCGGCCGCAGCGGCAGCGCGCGCGGCAGCCGCCACGTCACGGCCGTCCACGTACTCGATGGTCGCGTCCGGGCGCTCGGCGCGCAGCGCCTGCAGCGGCGAGGACGGGTGGAAGATCACCGGGCCCGGCCAGGTGGTCGGCAGCACGCCCGGCACTGCATTGGTGCCACGCGCGGTCCAGCCCACCATCGACGAACCACCGCCGCCGATCACGCCCTTGTCGGCATGCCCGCCGATGATCACGATGCGCTGCACGTCCCTGCCCAGCGGCAGCACGTCGCCGGCGTTGCGCAGCAGCACGCTGCCTTCTTCAACGGTGCGCTGCGCCGCGGCAAAGCCGGCTTCGTCGTCGATCGGCCCATGCTGCGGCGGCAGGTCGAAGTTGCCGTGCGCGAACATGGTGCGCAGGATCCGCGCGACCATATCGTTCAAACGCGCCTGCGGCACGGTACCACCGGCCACCGCCAGGCGCAGCGGCTCGTCGAAGTACACCGCCTTGTCGAACACCTCGCCCGCCGACTGCTGGTCCAGCCCGGCCAGCGCCGCCTTCGAACCGCTGTGCACGCCGCCCCAGTCGGACATCACGAAACCAGGGAACTTCCATTCCTGCTTGAGCACCTGATTCATCAGGTAATCGTGCTCGCAGCCATAGGTGCCGTTGATACGGTTGTAGGAGCACATCACCGAACCGGGCTTGCCTGCATCGAGTGCGATCTCGAACGCCAGCAGGTCCGACTCGCGCATCGCCTGTTCGCCGATTTCGGCACTGTGGAAGTTGCGCGAGGTTTCCATGTCGTTGAGCGCGAAGTGCTTCATCGTCGAAATCACGTGCTGGCTCTGCACGCCCCGGATCGATTCGCCCACCAGGCGGCCGGCCAGCACCGGGTCTTCGCCGGCATATTCAAAGTTGCGGCCATTGCGCGGGTCGCGCTGCAGGTTGACGCTGCCGGCCAGCAGGATGTTGAAGCGCTGCTGCCAGGCCTCGCGGCCCATGGTAGCGCCGCCGGTGAAGGCGATCTGCGGGTTCCAGGTCGAGGCGGTGGAGGGGCCCGAGGGCATCGCCGTGGCATGGTCGCCCTTGCGGATCCCGCCCGGGTTGGTCACGCCCACGCCGGCATCCGCCGACTGCTGGGCCGGGATCCCCAGGCGCGGCACGCCCGGCACGAACCCGGCCGAACCGACCGCGCCTTCCGGGAGCGGCCCGCCATCCTTGCCCAGCCCGAAGTAGCTGTGCAGCATCTGGAACTTCTCGTCCACGGTCATCCGCGCCACCAGCAGCTTGGCGCGCGCATCCGCGCTCAGGCCGGTGTCCATCCATGGCGTGTCGCCCCCCACCGGCGCGCTGTAGCCCAGCGTCAGCAGCTGGCCGGCAACGCTGGTGTCGGCATCCAGGCGCAGCTTCACCGGCCTGGTCGTGGCGGCATCGAAGCCGGCACTGTAGCCGGCGCCCTTGCCGATGGCGGCGAAACCAGCGGCGGTGGCGCTGTCCGCATCCGAACCCAGCAGCAGTGCGGGCGCCCCCAGGCGCGAGCCGTCCACCAGCGCCTTGACCGGCGCGCCATCGGCATCGGCGCCGGCAGCGCGCGTGTACAGCGCCACCACGTGGCGGCCGTCGTTGAAGCGCAGGTAATTCAGGCCCGGTGCTTCCACGCCCGACTCGGCTTCCACCGGCAGGCGCGAAAGCACGATGCTGCCGCGCTGCTCGGCCGCAGCCGGGTCGGCGCTGACGAAGCGATAGGTGTAGCCGAGGTCGTCGGCCAGGGCCGCCAGCGGATCGGGTGCCTGCGCGCTTTCCGTGGTGTCGGCAGGACGGATCACATTGCCGATGGTCAGCGCATCCACGTCCAGCGCCTGCAGTTGTTCGGCCACCGCCTTGGCATCCAGGTAGGTCGGTGCCTGGTCCAGGCGGAGCACGGTGAAGGCCTCGCCCCCCACCGCCGGTACCGCGAAGGCAGAGGCAGACAGCGACAGGGCGATGGCGGCCGTCAGGGCCAGGGGCTTTGTAATCGTTTTCATAAGCGGGCGAAACACCTTTGCTGACGCAGTAAATCCAGGGAGTCTTGCCGCAGAAGGGTGCAGCGCCGTCATGGCGGGATCCCGGCACGCAACCGCGCTCGGGATCGAACTACACGGGCGCGCCAGCCACGATCAGGCCCCTCCGCCTGTCGCCACAGCCACCGCATCCGTCGGGTGCCGTCACCAGCACCCATCCGCTCAAGAGTCGTTCACCCTGTTCATCCGTGTCAACAGCGTGTTCAGGTTCGCGGCGCCGGATCCGGCTTGATCACTTCGGTCTCGGCAGCCGTCAGCGCCCTGCCCTCGGCATCGCGCGGCAGCAGCGGTGCCAGGTCCTGTCCGGTGCCGATCACCTGCAGGTGCGAACGCGGTTCAGACGGGTCGAACAGATGGCCCTCGCCCCATTGGCGCAGCGCCACCACCAGCGGGAACAGCGCCTGGCCTTGGGCGGTGAGCACGTAGTCGTGGTAACGGCTGCCATCGGCGGCGGCCTGCTGGGTCAGCACGCCGGCGTCCTGCAGGGCCTGCAGGCGCTGGCTGAGCATGCTGCGCGACATGCCCAGGCCACGCTGGAAATCGCTGAAGCGGCGCACGCCATCGAAGGCGTCGCGCACGATCAGCAGCGACCAGCGGTCGCCGATCAGGTCCAGCGCGCGCGCGACCGGGCAGGTGCGGTTGAGATCAGGGTGCATGGCGATCCTCCTTGGGTGGTTTCATTTTAGAACCAAATGCCACAGACTCAACTGGTTCTATTTCGAGACCATACATGTCCACCACCGCCCCCCTCCCGCGCATCGCCCCTTCCCTGCTGCTGCTGTTCGCCTGCGCGGCCGGGCTCAGCGTGGCGAACGTCTATTACGCCCAGCCGCTGCTGGATGCGCTGTCGGCCGACCTGCGCATCGGCGTGTCCTGGATCGGCGCGGTGATCGCCGCGACCCAGGTCGGGTCGGTGGCCGCCCTGCTGTGGCTGGTGCCGCTGGGCGACCGGGTCGAGCGGCGGCGGCTGATGGCGCTGCAGACCGCCGCGTTGATGCTGGCGCTGCTCTGTGTTGCTGCCGCCGGTACGGCCATGGGCCTGCTGCTGGCCATGTCCGCCGTGGGCCTGCTGGGCACCGCGATGACCCAAGGGCTGATTGCCTACGCAGCCGCCGCCGCACCGGTGCATGCGCGTGGCCGCGTGGTCGGCGCGGCGCAGGCCGGGGTGGTGATCGGGCTGCTGCTGGCACGGCTGGTGGCGGGCGTGGTGGCAGATCTGGGCGGCTGGCGCACGGTGTACCTGCTCTCTGCCGGTGTGATGGGAGTGACCGGGGTGCTGCTGTGGCGGCATCTGCCGCCTCTTGCGGTTCCAATCGCCTCGCCAAGGCTGTCACTGCGGGCCCTGCTGCGCCAGCAACCGGTGCTGCGTCGGCGTGGGCTGCTGGGGGTGTTGATGTTCACCGGGTTCGGGCTGTTCTGGAGCAGCATGGCGCTGCCGTTGAGCGCGCCGCCGTTCCGGCTTGGGCACACCGCGATCGGTGCGTTCGCCCTGGTGGGCCTGCTCGGCGCACTGGCCGCCGCACGCAGCGGGCACTGGAGCGACCGTGGCCATGCCAGGCGGGTGACGCTGGGGGCTCTGCTGTTGCTGCTGTTGAGCTGGTGGCCGTTGTCGGCGCTGCACGCCTCGCTGGGCTGGCTGGTGCTGGGCGTACTGCTGCTGGATCTGGCCGTACAGGCCCTGCATGTGACCAACCAGAGCCTGATCCTGGCGGCGGCGCCGACGCAGGCCCAGGCGCAGGTGATTGCGGCGTACATGTTGTTTTATGCGGCCGGAAGCGGGTTGGGCGCCTTGCTGGGAAGCGCGGTCTATGCGGCGCATGGGTGGGGGGCAGTGTGTTGGGTGGGGGCTGGGGTGTCGCTGTTGGCGTTGGGGATTTTTTTGCGGGGGTCATGGACGTCTGACGGGCGGCTTCGGCGGGGGTAAACGTCGCGCTACGAATTCATTAGCAATTTTGCTAATAACACGTAGCATGTCGGTCTCAACCCTTGACACCTGCCCTGCCTATCCTCGCCTTCATGTTCAGGTTTCCCGCCCACTCCTGCTCTTTCCAGCCTTGCCGGGAGGTGCGCTGATGGGCGCGGTGGTGGCCTTGGAACAACTGCTGGAAAGCCGCCAGGTCTGGCGAGGGCAGCCGCGCGGGACGGCGCCGGAAACCCCCGCCCATCCGACCGGGCACCCGGCGCTGGACAGCCGCCTGCCCGGGGGTGGCTGGCCGCCCTCGGCCCTGTCCGAAGTACTGCTGGCCGCACCCGGCCAGGGCGAGCTGGCGCTGGTCTGGCCGACCCTGGCCCGGCTCAGCCAGCTGCAGCAGACCGTGGTGCTGGTCGCCCCACCGCACTTGCCGCATGCCCCGGCCTGGGCCGGCGCCGGGCTGGCCCTGGGCCAGCTGCAGGTGGTGCGCGCCACCCCGCGCGAAGCGCTGTGGGCGGCTGAACAATGCCTGCGCTCGGCCGCCTGTGCAGCGGTGCTGTGCTGGCCGGGACATGCCGACGACCGCGCCCTGCGCCGGCTGCAGGTGGCCGCCGAAACCGGCCAGTGCCTGGGCTTTGCTTTCCGCGACAGCCGGCTGGCCCGCAACCCCTCCCCCGCCCCGTTGCGCCTGCAGCTCGATGCCGGCCAGGTGCGGGTGCTCAAATGCCGCGGCGGCATGGCACCGGCGCAGCCGTTGCCGCTGGCCCTGGCCCATTGAGGCGCTGCCATGCAGTGGGCCTGCCTGTTGCTGCCTCAACTGGCGCTGGACGCGGCCCTGCGCCAGCAGCCCGATCCGCGCGCGCCGCTGGTGCTGGTCACCGGCCCGGCCCAGCGCCGGGTGCTGCATGCGGTAAGCCCGGCGGCGCGCCAGCTGGGCCTGCGCCGCGGCATGCTGCTGTCGGCCGCCCAGGTGCTGACCCGCGACATGCTCACGGTGGACTACGACCCGCGCGCCGAACAGGACACCCGCCAACTGCTGGCCAGCTGGCTGTACGGCATCAGCTCGCAGGTGAGCCTGGCGTTCCCGCATGCGCTGGCGCTGGAGATCGGCGCCAGCCGCGCCCTGTTCGGTGACTGGCCGGCAATCGAACAGCGCCTGCGCGACGGCCTGAAGGAACTCGGCTTCCGCCATCGGCTGGTAGCCGCGCCCAACCCGCACGCTGCCTGGGTGCTCACCCGCGTGCATGCGCGGCTGGGCGTGGATGCAACGGCGCTGGAACCTGCACTGGCGCAGATCCCGATCGACCGCAGCGGCCTGCCGGCCGAGGCTGTCACGGTACTGGCCCGCTCCGGCCTGCGTACGCTGGGCGCGGCCTTCGCGCTCCCCCGCGAGAGCCTGACCCGGCGGTTCCCGGCCCAGGTGCTGACCCACCTGGATGCGCTGCGCGGTATCGGCAGCGCGCCGCTGCAGTACTTCCGGCCGCCGGACCGGTTCGATGCACGGATCGAGTTCGAGTACGAAATCGAATCGACCCAGGCACTGCTGTTCCCGTTGCGCCGTCTCACCGCTGACCTGGCCGCCTTCCTGTGCTCGCGCGATGGCGGCGCGCAGCAGTTCGACCTGTGGTTCGAACATGAGCGCCACCCCGATACCCGGCTGACCGTGGGCCTGCTCGCGCCCGAACGCGATGCGGCCATGCTGTTCGAACTGGCGCGCAACCGGGTCGACCACCTGCGCCTGCCTGCCGGCAGCCGCGGGCTGCGCCTGCAGGCCGAACACCTGCCGCCGTTCGTGCCGGCCGCGCGCGACCTGTTCGACCCGCGTCCGCAGCAGGCCATGCCCTGGGAACAGCTGCGCGAACGCCTGCGTGCGCGGCTGGGCGACGATGCCGTGCAGGGCGTGGGACTACGCGCCGAACATCGGCCCGAACGCGCCAGCGGCCCAGCCACAGCGGCCATCAAAGGCCCGCCGCCGGCCTTGCCGTTGCGCCCGGGCTGGCTGCTGGCCACGCCGCAGCCGCTGTACGACCCGGACCTGCGCATCCTCTCCGGGCCGGAGCGGATTGAATCGGGCTGGTGGGACGAAGGCGATGTGCGCCGCGACTACTACGTGGTCGAAACCGCGCTGGGCCAGCGTGCGTGGGCCTATACCGCCGCCGGTGCACGGCACGGACCCTTCATGCTGCACGGCTGGTTCGCATGAGTACCGCCCTGCCCGATTACGCCGAACTGCATTGCCTGTCGGCCTTCAGTTTCCAGCGCGGTGCCTCCATCGCCGACGAGCTGTTCGCGCGTGCGAAAGAACAGGGCTACAAGGCCCTGGCCATCACCGACGAATGTTCGCTGGCCGGCATCGTGCGCGCCTGGCAGGCGGCGAAGAAACATGGGCTGGCCCTGATCACCGGTGCGGAGTTCCAGGTCGAGGACGGGCCCAAGGTGGTACTGCTGTGCACCGACCTGGCCGCCTATGCAGGGCTGTGCCAGCTGATCACTACCTGCCGCCGGCGCGCGCCCAAGGGCCAGTACCGCTGCCTGCGCGAGGACTTCGACGCCCTGCCCGACAGTCTGCTGTGCCTGTGGCCGGCGCGGTCGCCCAATGCCGATGATGCCGCGTGGCTGCACGCACGCTTCGCGCACCGGCTGTGGCTGGCGGTGGAACTGCACCGCGAGGCCGACGACGTGGCGCGGCTGGAGGCGCTGCTGGAGTTCGGCTATGCCCATGACCTGCCGCTGGTGGCCAGTGGCGACGTGCACATGCACGTGCGCCGCCGCCGTGCGCTGCAGGACACGCTCACCGCGATCCGCCAGCACTGCACCATCGCCGATGCTGGCTGGCACCTGTTCCCGAATGGTGAACGCCACCTGCGAACGCGCCAGGCGCTGGCCGCGCTGTACCCGCCCGAACTGCTGGAGGAAACCCTGCGCGTAGCCGGGCGCTGCCGGTTCGACCTGGCGCAGCTGCAGTACACCTACCCGCGCGAGCTGGTTCCCGACGGCCACGACCCGGCCAGCTGGCTGCGCGTCCTGGTCGAAGAGGGCATGCGCTGGCGCTGGCCCGGCGGCGCCAGCGAAGCGCAGCGGCGACAGATCGAACACGAGCTGCGCCTGATCCACCTCAAGCAGTACGAATCGTACTTCCTGACCGTGCACGACATCGTGCGCTTCGCCCGCAGCCAGCAGATCCTGTGCCAGGGCCGTGGTTCGGCGGCCAATTCGTCGGTGTGCTTCGTGCTGGGCGTGACCGAGATCGACCCCAGCCACATGGAACTGCTGTTCGAACGCTTCATCTCTGAAGAACGCGACGAACCACCGGACATCGACATCGATTTCGAACACGAACGTCGCGAGGAAGTGCTGCAGTACGTGTTCAACCGCTACGGCCGCGAACGTGCCGCGCTCACCGCCGTGGCGATCAGCTACCGCGGCCGCAGTGCAGTGCGCGACGTGGCGCGCGTGCTGGGCCTGCCGCCGGACCAGGTCAACGAACTGGCCGCCTGCCTGGACCGCTGGAGCAGCCACGAGCCGCTGCCCGAGGCCCTGCGCGAACGCGGCTTCGACCCGGACACGCCGCTGATGCAGCGGGTGGTGGCGCTCACCGCTGAACTGGTGGACTTCCCGCGCCACCTGTCCCAGCACCCGGGCGGTTTCGTGATTTCCGAGCACCCGCTGTCGACCCTGGTGCCGGTGGAAAACGCGGCCATGGCCGACCGCACCGTGATCCAGTGGGACAAGGACGACCTGGATGCCACCGGGCTGATGAAGGTCGACTGCCTGGCGCTGGGCATGCTCACCGCCGTGCGCAAATGTCTGGCCATGCTGCACGCCCATGGCGCCCCGGCGATGGGCATGGCCGACATCCCGGCGGGTGACACCGCCACCTACGACATGATCTGCCGTGCCGATACGCTGGGCGTGTTCCAGATCGAATCGCGCGCGCAGATGGCGATGCTGCCGCGCATGCAGCCGCGCTGTTTCTACGACCTGGTGATCGAAGTAGCGATCGTGCGGCCCGGCCCGATCCAGGGCGACATGGTCCATCCCTACCTCAACCGCCGCAAGCGGCTCAAGGAAGAAGGGATCGAAGAAATCGACTACCCACCGGCACTGGAAAAAGTATTCAGGCGCACCCTGGGCGTGCCGCTGTTCCAGGAACAGGTGATGCAACTGGCGGTGGCCGCCGCCGGCTTCAGTCCCGGCGAGGCCGATGCGCTGCGCCGTTCGATGGCTGCCTGGAAACGCCACGGGGGGCTGGATCCGCACCGCGACAAACTACTGGCCGGCATGGCGAAGAACAACTACAGCCGCGAATACGGCGAACGCCTGTTCGAGCAGATCAAGGGCTTCGGCAGCTACGGCTTTCCGGAAAGCCACGCGGCCAGTTTCGCGCTGATCACCTATGTCAGCTGCTGGCTCAAGTGCCACCACCCCTCGGCGTTTGCCGCCAGCCTGATCAACAGCCAGCCGCTGGGGTTCTACACGCCGGACCAGATCCTGCAGGATGCGCGCCGGCATGGCGTGCCGGTGCTGCCGGTGGACGTGCGCCACAGCGACTGGGACTGCACGCTGGTGCCGGCCACCCAGCGCGACGCCCTGCCCGGCATCCGGCTTGGCCTGCGCATGATCGATGGTTTCAGCGAAGCGGTGGCCGGGGCCGTCATGCAGGCACGTGCCCGGCATGCCTTCGACAGCGTGGCCGACCTCAGCCAGCGGGCCCGCCTGGACCGCCGCCACCAGGGGCTGCTGGCCGATGCCGGCGCGCTGAAGGGGTTGAGCGGGCACCGCCACCGCGCCCGCTGGGATGTCTCCGGCGTCGAAAAGCCACTGCCGCTGTTCGAGGACATCCGCGCCACTGCCGATGCCGCCGTGGCGTTGCCGGCACCGAGTGCGTTCGAGGACATGCAGGCCGACTACAACAGCACCGGCACGACCCTGGGCCAGCACATGGTGTCCTTCATCCGCGACGCGCTGCGCGCCCGCCGCTGCCAGCGCTCGGACGAACTGGCGCAGCTGCCGCACGGGCGCAGCGTGCGTTTCGCCGGGTTGGTACGCATGCGCCAGCGCCCGCAGACCGCCAGCGGGGTGACCTTCCTCACCCTCGAAGACGAAAGCGGCATGGTCAATGCGGTGGTCTGGCGCAGAACCGCCGACCGCCAGCACCGGGTGCTGGTGGAGGCGCAGCTGATGCAGATCGATGGCCGGCTGGAACGGGTGGATGGCGTGCAGCACCTGATCGTGCAGCGCATGCACAACCTCGATGCACTGATTGACGGAGTGCGCACCCACAGCCGCGATTTTCATTGATTGCTGTGACCGGTTTCACGCTGACGATAGATACAGACTTTTCCGACTGGTGCGGTCATCACGGCTTCGGCTATGGTCGCTGCCATCCAAGGATCCGGAGCCTGCCATGTCGCGCGCACTCACCCTCACCACACTGGCGGTGTCCAGCCTTGCCCTGCTGGTGTCGGGCTACACCGCCGTGCAGCTGCACCGCAGCCAGTCCGCCGAACGGGTGATCACCGCGCGCGGGCTGGTCATCCAGGACGGCAGCGGCCAGGCCCGGGTGATCCTCGGCGCGCCGCTGCCTGACCCGCTCAGCAAGGGTGTCCCGCAGGGCCCGCGCGCGTCCCCGCTTTCGGGCGTGGCACTGCTAGGTGCCGACGGCTCCGAGCGTGGCAGCTATGGCACCGCCGATGTCGGCGATGAGGCCTCGCTCACGCTGGATGACGCCAAGGGCACCACCGAAGTGTTCAAGATCACCGCCAACCCGGATCGCGGCGCCACCCTGGTGATCAAACACCAGAACAGCACCGGCGCCATGCTCACCTCCTGGCAGGGCAAGCCGGAGCTGATCTTCCTCAACGACAACGGGCAGTCGCATTACATCCGTCCGGGGACAACCGCGGCGCCTTGATCCGGCCGTTGCCCACCGTGCGAAAATGCGGGCCGCGCCTGTTCCGGAACACGCCATGTCCATCGTCGCCCCCGCTTGGCCGCAGGCCACTACCGTTGAGGATTTCCGCCATAACCTCGAGGCGGTGCACGCACGCATCGCGGCCGCATGCGTGCGCGCAGGACGTGATCCGGCCACGGTGCGGCTGCTGCCGGTGAGCAAGACCGTGGACGAAGCGCGGCTGCGCCTGGCGGTGCAGGCCGGCTGCGATACGCTGGGCGAAAACAAGGTGCAGGAAGCCAAGGGCAAGGCCGAGGCGATGGCCGACCTCGGCATCCGCTGGTCGGTGATCGGCCACCTGCAGACCAACAAGGCGCGCGATGTGGCCCGCTTTGCCAGCGAATTCCAGGCGCTGGACAGCCTGCGCGTAGCCCAGGCGCTGGACCAGCGGCTGGCGCGGGAAGGCCGCACGCTGGACGTGTTCGTGCAGGTCAATTCCTCCGGCGAAGCCAGCAAATATGGATTGGAGCCGATCGAGGTGGCCGACTTCGTGCAGCAGCTGCCCGCTTTCACCCACCTGCGCGTACGCGGCTTGATGACCCTGGCGCTGTTCTCGGCCGATCCCGAACAGGTGCGCCCCTGTTTCGTGCGCCTGCGCGACCTGCGCGACCGCCTGCGTCCGACCCTGCCGTCAGGCATCAGCCTGGACGAACTGTCGATGGGCATGTCCGGCGATTTCGAGATCGCCATCGAGGAAGGCGCCACGGTGGTACGTGTAGGCCAGGCGATTTTCGGCGCGCGCAGCACACCGGACAGTCAGTATTGGCCGACGCCTGCGCGTTGATCGGCGCCGCGGCGTCCCGTCACCCCACCAACCCCTGCATATGCCGTGCATGCTCTGCCGCCTGCGCATGCAACCACTCACGAAACGCCAGAAATCCCTGGTGCGTGGACGAGCGTGGCGGATACACCAGCCAATGCGACCAGCGCGTTTTCAACCGGTGCGGCGACAGGGCAATCAACTGCCCTGAATCCAGCAGCAGCCGCGCCCGCGTCACCCGCCCCAGCGCGACCCCGAAGCCGTCCAGCGCAGCACGATGATGCGATTCAGAGTCATTGAGCATGGCCACGTAGCGCGACGGCGCCATCTCCCCGATCGAGGCGAACCAGCGCTGCCACTCGCCATCCGGATCCCCCAACAGCGGCCACTGCGCCAGCGGCAGCGCACCCAGCCCACCCATGTGCTCCACCAGTGATGGGCTGGCCATCGGCATCAGCCACTCATCGAACAGTGGCTCCACATGCAGGCCACTCCACTGCCCGGCACCGACCCGCAACGCGGCATCGCACTGCAGCTGGCGATCAAAATCGGTGAGCCGTTCGCTGGATTCCAGGTTGAATTCGATCTCCGGGTGGCAGGCCACGAACGAACCCAGCCGCGGCACCAGCCAGTTGGAGGCCATCGACGGCAATGCACTGACCGACAGCACGCGGTCGTGGCGCGCGCCGAACGGCTGCAGCGCCTGCGCGATCGCATCCAGGTGCGGGCCCACCTGCTCCAGCAACCGCTGGCCTTCGGGGGTCACCCGCACCCCGCGCGCCTGCCGCTGCAGCAGCGCGTAGCCCAGGCGCTCCTCCAGCTGCCGCATCTGGTGGCTGAGCGCACTGACAGTGAGGTTCAGTGAATCGGCCGCCCGGGTCAGGTTGCCAAGACGTGCGGCGGTGACGAAATTCTGCAAAGGCTGCAGCGGGATACGGGACATGGCGACTTGAATCCAGTTCAAGAAAGACTTGCGAAAGGATCGCTTTTACGTCTCCCATCCTGCCCCTATCGTGAGCTCCACTCAAGTGGAGGACACACATGAACATCTACAGCGGATTGTTGTTCCTGCACGGGCATATCGCAGATACGGGGTTGGCGCAGGCGCTGGCGGAGCCGGAAGAGGTGCCCGCGGGTGAAGCAGCGCGGGGGGTGGCAGGGACAGCCACGCAGGGCGTGGCTCTACCGGCTCCGACTACCTGCGAGGTTGGCACGGCACGGCGGTGACAGCGCGCCTTACGGGGCCAGCTTGGACTCGGGCAGCACCCGCGGCCGGCTGTCGTACCAGTCACGCGCCCCGGACAGGTGCCAGGTGCGCTTGCCGCCGTCCAGTTCGATGCCGGCCCCAAGCAGGCCCCAGCGCAGGTACAGGTCGCCACGGCGCTGCGCCTGCTCCAAGTCCAGTCTTGCCCGTAGCGAAAGCCGCTCGTTTTCGGCCTGCAGGTCGTCCACCGCCAGGTGCTCGCGGCGCCAGCGCAGCTGGCCGCTGGCCTGCACCTCGCCCGAATCGAGCAGCCCCAATACCCAGCGCGGATACTGGCTGCGCTCGGCGTAGATACCCAGCAGCGGCCCGGCGTCCCGCAGCCGCAGGTCGGCACGCGCATCCACCTGGAACGGCGCTTCGGACTGGATATGTCCGCTGCGCAGATCGACCTCGCCCCACCAGCCGCCCTTGGCGGCATCGCCGTCCACCTGCACGTTGCGCAGGCTGAGCGTAGTGCCACTGAGGTCGAACCGGCCGCTGTCGAAGTCGGCACGCTGCACCTTTGCCTTCACCTGCGCATCGCCACGCAACGACAGGCCGGCGGCCTGCATGTGCGCACCGGTGCCGCGCAGGTCCGCGCGGCCCTGCCCGACCCGTCCGGCAGCGTCCAGCGTTACCTCACCGCTGAGCAGTGCGGTACCCCCGAGCAGGCGCACGTTATCATTGCCCACATAGCGGTTATAGGCAGTCAGGTCGGGTACGCGGGCATCCTTGAAACGCAGTTGGGCGCGCATCCCGTCGCGCAGCTGCTGCAGCCGCGCATCGCCGCGGAGCGTCAACGCCAGCGCCTTGCCGTCGAACAGCACCGCCTTGGGCGCATCGCTGGGCGCCGCCCGGAATCGGGGAATATCGACCTTCAGTTCCGCCTGTGGCGGCGCACCTTCGACGATGCGCCCCACCGCATGTGCATCGCCCTGCATGCGCACGCCTGCTACCTCGGCAACCGCCGCCACCTGTGGCACCTCCAGGGTGCTGCCCGGCGCCAACTGGCCATCATCGATGCGCAGGTCACCCTGCAGAAGACCGCCACCCTCCAGCTTGAACCAAGGCTTGCGCACGAACAGGTCGGCAATCCAGTTCAGCGACTCGAACCGCCACGCGCCGCGTACCTGCCCGGACAGGCGCGGCAACAGTTCGGCCGGCGCTTCGAACGGAATCTTCCGGCCGGTGATGCGCAGGTCCGCGTGCAGTTCGCTGCCTGTGTCCGGGTCGCGCGGCAGGCGTGCCTGCACGCGCATGTTCTGGGCCACGTCCAGCTGCAGCGACAACAGGCCGCGATCGGGTGCATGGACGCCGGCATGCACCGGCACTCGCCACACCACCCGGCTGCCGGGTTGCAGCAGGCCGCGGTCCATCACCACATCTGCCGTGAGCCGTGCCTCGGCGGGCACGCTGCCGACCTTGACGTGTGGCCCGGCAGTGTCGATCCTGATCGCCTGGCTGCGCCCGTCCACCTGCAGCTGTGCGAACGTGATGCCGAACTTGCGCAGGCCCGGGGCTTCGTCCCGATAGTGACGCGGGTAATGGAAGCGTGCGGCCAGGTGCGCCTCATCAAGCAGCCTGACCCCATCGTAGGTGACCGTGGCCTGCTCGAAGCCAGCGGTGGAATCGAACAGTTCGGACGGCCCACCCTTGACCTGCTTCTGGAAGCCCACCGTGCCGTGGCCCTGCCCGGCAATCAGCAACTTGCCGAAGCGGCCACTGCGGATGCTGTCGCTGTGGATCGCATCCAGGCGGATGTTCCAGCCGCGGTCACCACGCGGTGGCGGCGGGATCGCCTTTTCCACCCGCTGGATGTCCGCTTCCACGCCGGTGGCGTTGATGCCGGGAATGCGCACCTCGCGGTTGAACAGGTGCACCAGCGAAATCCACGCGCTCGCGCGGTCGGCGCGGAAGACGTAGACAGTATGGTTGGCCTGGCCGCGGATGTGGATGTTCCAGACGACCGCATGGCCCGGCAGCAGCGTCAGCGCCGGACCGGTCTGCAGACTGAATTTTTCAGGTTTGCGGTTGGTGACCGCATCGAACAGCGGCGTGTTGAGGAACACATTGCCGGCAACAAGGTACAGCGCATACAGCGCCAGCAGCGAGAGCAACGCCACGCGCCATGGCCGGGGCCAGCGCCGGACGCGCTCGGGAATCAGGGGCATGGAGTTCTGCGACGAAGCGGAGTGACGCCGCCACTATCGACAACCGGGCGACGGAGCCGTGTGAAGACGCCCCCCCCCCGACGCCGCTCAACCCGCCCGCCGCTCCGGGTCCCACGCCATCGGCTGCCACAATTCCAGCTTGTTCCCCTCCGGATCAAGTGGACTGAACCTGCACGCGCAAAAGAAAACGGCGGACCGTTGCGCCGGCCTGCCGTTGTCCCGTGACGCATGCGAAGGGCGGTCAGGCTTCGGCTTCGGGCAGCTTGGCCACGACCTTGAATTCCACGTCGAACCCGCTCAGCCAGGTCACGCCCACTGCGGTCAAGGCGGGATGGGGCGCCTCGCCCCAGTACTCGAGCACCACCGGCCACACCCGCTCCAGGATGCGGTCCGGGTCGATCATGAAGACAGTCACGTCCACCACATCGTCGAACGTGCAGCCGGCGGCCGCCAGCACGGCGTTGAGGTTCTCGAACAGCTTGTGCACCTGTGCTTCCAGGCCCGGTTCGGGCGAACCGTCCTCGCGGCTCCCGACCTGGCCGGACACGAACAGGAAGCCGTTGGACCGCACCGCCGGCGAGTAACGGTAGCGGGCGTACAGGTCCTGTCGGCCGGAGGGGAACACGACGTCGCGACTTGCCATTGCAGACTCCAAAGGGGTTTTTGCCCCGGGTGATGGGATATATCCACGGTAGGCGCCCCGGCCCGGCCGATAAACGACCAACCTTGTCCATCACTGTTTGTAGAATCCAAACAATTGACCGCAGGAGTGCCGATGGACCGTTTCGATGCCATGCAGGCCTTTGCCCGGGTCGTGGAGACCGGCAGCTTCACCCGGGCCGCCCAGACCCTGCATATGAGCCGCACCACGGTGACCCAGCTGGTGCAGCAGCTGGAAGCGCGGCTGCGTGTGCGCCTGCTCAACCGCACCACCCGCCAGGTCAATGTGACCGACGATGGGGCGGCGTACTACGAGCACGTGTCGCGCCTGCTGGCCGATCTGGACGATGCCGAAACCAGCCTTTCCAGCTTTGCGGCCAGCCCGCGCGGCCGCTTGCGGGTAGACGTTCCCGCACCGCTGGCGCGGTTCCTGCTGGTGCCGGCCCTGCCCAGCTTTCAGGCGAGGTATCCGGACATCCAGCTGGACCTGGGGGTCAGTGATCGCAACGTCGACCTGATCGATGAAAACGTGGACTGCGTGATCCGCGGCGGCATGCTCACCGACCCGTCGCTGGTAGCGCGGCATATCGGCGACCTGCAGGCAGGGCTGTACGCCGCGCCGCAGTACCTTTCCACAGTTGGCATGCCCGACCACCCCAAGGCACTTGAGGCCGAGCCGCATCGCATCGTCGGCTACCGCGGCTCCCGTCGCGCAGGGATCATGCCGTACGCGCTGCGGCGTGGCGAAGAAACGCTGACCGTGCACGGCCGCCATCAGCTGGCCGTCGACGACGGCAACGCCTACCTGGCCGCCGGCGTGGCCGGGCTCGGCGTGCTCTGGCTGCCCGATTACGTTGCCGCCGCGCACGCCGAACGCGGCGAACTGGTGCGCGTGCTCACCGACTGGCAGGTCGACCCGATGCCACTGCACATCGCCTTCCGCCCCAACCGCCACGTCAGCGCCAAGCTCCGCGTCTTCGTCGACTGGGTAGCGGCCCTGATGGCCGAACACGTACCGGTGATACTGCCGGCCCATGTCGATATCGAACCGACACGGGATGGGTAGGGTCGGTTCCCAGACGACTGCCGATAGAGTTGATCAGCACGGTAACGCATGACCCTGGGCGGAAACGTTGCTTCGCCGAAGGTCCATGCGTCACCGTGCCGATACGCGCCATAGGCACCGGCCAACCAGACGTTGGCATTACCCAAGCGGCGCGATCACCAGCGTATCGCCCTTGCATGCGTTCACGCCGTGATAGATCGCCCTACGGCCGTTACGAAACTGCAGGCGCAGGTCGAAGCGGCAGCCGGCGTTGCCGAGGCGCACCGTGGTGCTTCCCCCGCCACCGTCCACGCTGTCGATCGGACGCTGCTCGAACGCACCGCTGCCGGCGGTGGCCACTTCCAGCGTGGTAATGCTGTCATGGGCGCGGTTGAGCAGCGTGAGGTACCGCGGCGCAGCGGCGTTCACAGTACTGGCGAGCAGCAGGCTGGACAGGACGGCAAGACGGATCGGGAACATGGCGGCATCTCCGCGGTTGGGATTCGCCGCCATCAGGCCGCGCGCGACCACCGGCGCGCCATCGATCCGGGACGAATCGTCGTCCCGGCAGGACCAATCGTAATGGGCACTCATGGCGCTTCTCCGTCCCCGCCCGCACGCCTAAGATGGCCGTGCCCCGCCGTGCCGGGCGTCCTGGATACCGGCCATGATGGTTCACCTTGGCAGTACGTCGATCAGCCTCTCACGCTACGTGCTGCTGTGGACGGCCGTGGCGCTGGTGTTTGCCGTGCAGCATTCGCTCAGCGATGGGCTGCACGGCAACAGCTGGCCGTTCCTGGTGCACCTGCGCTGGGCGATGATCCAGTGGTACACCTGGGCGGCACTGGCACCGCTGGTGTTCCGCCTGGCCGAGCGCTACCCGATGGATCCCCAACGCCGCCTGCTCGGCTTGGGCCGGCAGGCACTGGCCAGCCTGGCGGTGACCTTCGGCGCGATGTCGATCGGCGCCGCGGCCTCCGCGCTGTTCGAACCCAGCGGCTTCATCGAACAGCTCGGGTATTTCCTCGCCCAGCATTTCGCCATCGGGCTGCTCACCTACTGGGCGCTGTTCGCGCTGCAGCAGGCACTGCACTTCCAGGCCGAAAAAGCGCGCCGCGACATGGACGCCAGCCGGCTCGCCACCGAACTGGCGCAATCGCGCCTGCTGGCGCTGAAATCCCAGCTGCAGCCGCATTTTCTGTTCAATACGCTGCACGCCATCATCACCCTGCTCGACGAGGACACGGTCTCGGCCGAGGACATGCTGCTGCGCCTGAGCGAGCTGCTGCGCGCCTTCCTGGAAGACTATGACGGCCAGGAGATCCCCCTGCGCCAGGAACTGGATCTGATCGAGCTGTACCTGGGCATCCAGCGGATCCGTTTCAAGGACCGGCTGACCACGCGCACCTATATTGCCCCGGACACCCTCGACTGCGCGGTGCCCAGCCTGCTGCTGCAGCCGCTGGTGGAAAACGCGGTGCGCCACGGCATCGGGCAGCGCGTGGGCAGTGACGTGATCGAGATCGAAACGCGCCGCGACGGCGATGTGCTGTGCATTGAAGTGCGCAACCGCAACAGCACGCTTGACGCCACGCCCGGCGCGCCCGCAGGCCATGGCATCGGCATGTCCAACACCAGGCTGCGCCTGAAGGAACTGTATGGCGACGCCGCCGACGTGCGGCTGGACATGATCTGGCCCGATGGCGTGGCCTGCCGCGTGCGGCTGCCCTTCCGGACGCTGGAAGTGGAAGACGAAGCGCCGGAGTTCACGGCGGGAGTGGCACCGGCATGACCCTCTCGGTACTGGTGGTGGACGACGAGCCGCTCGCGCGCCGCGCGATCGTGCGCCTGCTTGCCGACGACCCGGAGATCGAACTGCTGGGCGAATGTGGCGACGGCGTATCCGCGGTGAAGGCGATCCGCGAACACTCGCCGGACCTGGTCTTCCTGGACATCCAGATGCCGGCGATCACCGGACTGGATGTGGTGGCCACCATCGGTGCCGAGCGCATGCCGGCCACCGTGTTCGTTACGGCGTACGAGCAATATGCGGTCAAGGCCTTCGAAGCCAATGCGGTGGACTACCTGGTCAAGCCGTTCAGCCGCGAACGCTTCGCCGCCACCCTGCAGCGCGCCCGGCAACGCCTCTCGGCGGCGGCAGGCACCAGCGTGCAGACGGCCACGCAGCTGCTGCAGGCACTTGACGCATTGCGCCAGCGCGATGAATACCTGCAACGGATCCCGGTCCGGGTCGACGAACACGTGGTGCTGGTCAATGTCGACGAAATCGTATGGATAAAGGCCGCGCGCAACATTGCCGAGATCCACCTGGCAGGACGCATGCACGAACACCGCGGCACCCTGTCCGCCCTCGCCGCGCGACTGGACCCGCGCCACTTCGCCCGCGTTCACCGCTCGGCCATCGTCAACATCCGGCGGGTCAAGGCGATCCACCCCTGGTTCAACGGCCACCACGTGGTCACCCTGGACACCGGCCAGCAGTTGCGCATGAGCCGCTACCAGAACGAGGCGTTCCTCAAGCTGGTGTCCACCCGGGAACTACCGTAGCGCGTGATCCCCCAGGAGAAGCAGCCACGCAGAGGGCGGCTCTACGCCGTCGGCGTGCGCTCGCCTTCGCGCAAGGTCAACACCTCCACCCCGGTTTCAGTCACCAGCACCGTGTGCTCGGCCTGCGCCGACAGCTTCCCGTCACGGGTGGTCACGGTCCAGCCGTCCTCGCTCATGTCGATCGCGGCACGGCCCTGGTTGATCATCGGCTCAATGGTAAAGGTCATGCCCGGCTCCAGCTCCACACCGCTGCCGCGCTTGCCGTAATGCAGCACCTGTGGCTCTTCGTGCATCTCACGTCCTATACCGTGCCCGCAGAACTCGCGCACCACGCTGTAGCCGTGTGCCTTGGCATGCTGCTGGATGGCAAAGCCGACGTCGCCGAGCGTTGCCCCTGGCCGCACCACCGCAATGCCTTTCCACATGGCTTCCCGGGTCACCCGCACCAGCCGCTTCGCCTGGAAATCGACCTCGCCGATCAGGTAGGTCTTGCTGGAATCGGCGATGAAACCATCCTTCTCCAGCGTGATGTCCAGGTTGACGATGCTGCCGCCGCGCAGAATCTCGTCTGCCGAGGGCACGCCATGGCAGACCACGTTGTCCACCGAGCTGTTGAGCACATGGGCAAACCCGTACTGGCCCTTGCTGGCCGGTCGCGCGTGCAGCGTATCGACGATGAAGCGCTCCACCCAGTCGTTCACCTGCAGCGTGCTCATGCCTTCCAGCGGCAGCCGGTCCAGCGCCTCGAATACCGACGCCAACAACCGTCCCGACGCCCGCATCAGCGCCTGCTCCTCCAGCGTCTTGATCACGCAACCGCTACCCGCAGGGCACCGGGGTCGACTCCCGCCGCGCGCAGTTCCCGGTTCACGATCTCCTGATAGCTCATGCCCGGGTTCATTTCGCAGAGCATGCCCACCTTGATCCAGAAGCCGGCCTGGGCGTTGATCGAGCGGCCGGACACGCCACTGGCGCGGCGCAGGTTGTCGTGCAGTTCGTCGTCGATGTTGACGATGCCCATGGGGTATCTCAGGTAGGGAATATACGCATCATATACGATGCGTATATGTCAGGTCCAGGCGGGGTCCGCGGTGAAATCAATGGTCAGCCAGAACTCGCCGCCGCGGGCATCCAGCCGTTCCGCGATGTCATCGCGCAGCGCATCGACGCTGCCGATGGTGCCGATCACCGTCTCCGGGTGGGTAAGAATGTGGATTTCCACGAAACGCATCCGGCCCATCTTGGCCACGTGGCTGGTGTAACCGAGATAGCCGTGCTCGGCCACGAACTGCGTCATCACCGCCTGCACGCGCGCGTCCAGCGTATCGGGTGCCACCTGCAGCACCTCGCGCATCGCTTTCCACGCACCGCGCAGCGGCACCGGCAGCACCGCCAGGCTGATGATCGCCAGCACCAGCGGGTCCAGGAATGGAATCCAATGCGCGTGGTCGCCGTCTTCCAGCAACAGCGCCAGCGCAAAGGCCAGCACCACTGCCAGGCTCATCATGCCGCTGAGCAGCCAGGCGCGTACGTCCAGCCACAGCAGCGGCGAGTTCAGCCGCGCGGCATGCACGCGGACGAACGCGGCCATGCCCAGGTTGCTCACGCACAACAGTGTCGCCCACATCAAGGCCGGCCCGGCACGGATCACGTGCCCGCCGGTGGTCAGCCCAATGATCGAATTGGCAAGCGCATAGATGCAGGCCAGCGCGAGGATCGCCCCGCCCAGCGCTTCCACCATCGGTTCCAGGTGCCAATAGCCATACTGGAAGCGTGGGCTGCCCTCGCGCCCCAGCAGGCGCAGCACGGCCAATGCCACCAGCGTGAGCGCCACATCGACCAGGCTGTATACCCCGTCGAACAGGATCGCCTGCGACCCGACGAGCAGGCCGCCGATGAAGCCGGTGGCGCTGACCGCCACCGTCACCCCGATCGAGAATTTAAGGATCCGCTGCTCGCGTGCTGTATCCATCGCCTGCCGAAGATCCTGGCTGACGCTCAGGTCTTCAGCACCTCCACCTTGTAACTCGGCACGTCGCCGTCACGATCGATGATAAGCCCGTGAACGTCCGACTCGAAGCCCGGGAAGCGCGCATTCTGTTCCCGGGCAATGCGCAGCGACTGGATGATCGGCTCGTCCGGTGCACCGAAACGTTCACCGGGCATGATCGTGGGAATGCCCGGCGGATAGGGCACCAGCATGGTCCCGGCGATGCGCCCGCTGATCGCCTCGATATCAACCCGCTCGATCTGGCCGCGCACCAGGTGGTCGTAGGCCTCGGCCGGGGTCATCACCGGCTCGGGAAGATCCACGTACATTTCGCGCATCACCTGGGCCACGGCGAACTCGCGGTTGAACGCGTGCAGTGCCGTGCACAGGTCGCGCAGGCCCCACCCGGCGTAAGTGTCCGGATAGTCGGCGGCCAGCCCGGGCAGCGCGCGGGTCAGCGGCGCGTTACTGTCGAACAGCTCCTTGAACGCCATCAGCTCGGTGACCAGCGTGCTCCACTTGCCCTTGGTGATGCCCATCGAGAACAGGAACAACACCGAGTACAGGTTGGTCTTCTCCACTGTGATGCCGCGCGTCCACAGGAACTTGCTCAGCACGGCCGCCGGGATGCCGAGCACGCCCAGGTCGCCATCGATGGACAGCCCCGGGGTGAGCAGGGTCACCTTGATCGGGTCGATCAGCACATAGTCCTCGACCAGCCCGTCGAACCCGTGCCAGTGTGCATCGGGCTGCAGGTACCACTCCTCGCGCTTGGCCACCATCGGCGCGGGGGTATCGCCTTTGGCCAGCGAGCGTTCCAGCTTGTCCGGCTGCCACACGCTGAACCACCAGTCGTCGCGGCCCAGGTCTTCGCGCACGTGCAGCATCGCGCGGCGGAAGGCGATCGCCTCATCGTGCATTTCCTGCACCAGCGACTCGCCCGCCGCGCCTTCCATCATCTTGGAGGCCACGTCGCAGGCCGCAATCACCCCGTAATGCGGGCTGGTGGTGGTGTGCATCATGAAGGCTTCGTTGAAGCGTTCAGCATCCAGCTCGCGGGTGGCGGCATTGCGCACGTGGATCATCGAGGCCTGCGAGAACGCGGCCAACAGCTTGTGGGTGGAATGGGTGGTGAAAATGATCGCATCCTGACCACGCGGCTTGCCCTTGGCCATGCCGTAATGGTTCTCATAGAATGGATGGAAGGCGGCGTAGGCGTACCAGGCCTCGTCGAAGTGAAGGAAGTCCACCGCACTGCCGATCTCATCGGCGATCTTCTCCGCGTTGTAGCACAGCCCGTCGTACGTGGAATTGGTCACCACCGCGATCCGTGGCTTGGAGCCGGCGCGGAACGCCTTGCTGGCCAGCGGGTTGGCGGCGATGGCCTGCTGCAGCGCCTCGGGGGTGAACTGGTCCAGGCTGATCGGCCCGATGATGCCGTGCGCGTTACGGCTGGGGGTGAAGTACACGGGCACGCCGCCGGTCATGATCAGCGAATGCAGCAGCGATTTGTGGCAGTTGCGGTCAACGAACACCACATCGCCCCGCCCCACCGTGCCATGCCACACGATCTTGTTGGCGGTGGAGGTGCCGTTGGTGACGAAGAAGGTGTGGTCGGCGCCAAAGTTGCGCGCCGCCTCGTTCTCGGCTTCCTTGATCGGCCCGCTGTGGTCAAGCAGCGAGCCCAGCTCCGGGACGGAGATCGACAGGTCGCTGCGCAGCGTATTCTCACCGTAGAACTGGTGGAACGCGCGCCCGACGGGAGATTTGGTGAAGGCTACCCCGCCGGCGTGGCCAGGAGTGTGCCAGGAGTAATTGGAATCGGCAGTGTGGTGGATCAACGCCTTGAAGAACGGCGGCAGCAGCTGCTGCATGTAGTCTTCCGCCGCGCGCATCACCTGCCGTGAGATGAAGCTCTTGGTGTCCTCGAACAGGAAAATGTAGCCGTGCACGTACTTGAGCAGCTTGCTCGGCACTTTCTCGATGGTGCGGCGCTCGCCATAGAGGAACACCGGCAGCCCGGCGCGGCGTGCACTCTGCTCACGCAGGAAGCCCAGCAGGCGCTGGAACTCACCGGGCTTGTCCTCGGTGCCGTCGATGGAGATCAGTACCGCCGAGGCAGCTACATACGTGCGCGCGCCGGCCTGGGCGTCGGCCAGGGTGAGCCCGCACAGCACGCGCTGCTCGTTGCCACGCAGTTCCTCGACCAGCGCGCGGATCAGGATGCCGCCGATGCGCGGGGACTCGTAGTCATCGTCGATGACGATGATCGGGTAATCCAGAGACTTGAAGTACACAGCATTTCTCCTGGGGGACGGTCACGAAAGCGTCGTGCGGGCGGGGTTGTCCAGCGGCGGCAGCTGGCCGCGCTGGCGGCGACGCTCCTCGCTGAAGAACGGGTAGAACACCGTGATGAACAGCACGAACAGGAAGGCGTACTGCACGATGCTGCCGGACGAGCCGAAGATCGCCCACAGGCAGTACACGACCGTGATGCTGGTCAGGAACCAGAACGCGCCGGTATGCACCAGGGTGTGCGAGCGCTCGACCACGAAGTAGCAGGCCACGCAGGAGTAGATGTAGGGCAGCAGGGTCAGCACCACCGCTGCCGAGGTGATTACATCGAACTGCGCTGAAGCGGTTTCCGAGGTCGAGGTCAGCAGTACGGCCAGGGTCATCAGCACCGCCACGATCAGCACGCCCTTGACCGGCACGTCATCCTTGTTGGTCTTGCTGAAGATGCGGGGAAACAGTCCATCGTCGGAAGCTGCCTTGGCGCTCTGCGCGGTCAGCAGGATCCAGCCGCCCAGCGAACCGGCCGCGCCGACGAAGGCGCACAGGCTGACCAACGCACCGCCCCAGCCGCCCACCGCATTGGCCGCCGCCAGCGCGAACGGTGCATCGGAGACCTGCAGGTCACCGTTCGGCACCATGCCCATGATCACCGAAGAGCTGGCGATATACGCCACCGCAGCCAGGAACACCCCGGCCAGGGTGGCGCGCGCCACGTTCTTCTCCGGGTTTTCGACCACGCCGGCGGTGACCGACGCCGACTCCACTCCGATGAAGGCCCACAGCGTCAATGCCGCCGCACTGGAGATCGCGCCGAAGTTGGATTCACCCGAGACGTTGTACGCACCCTTGAAGATGGCCGGGTCGAAAAAGAACCAGCCGAAGATCGCGATACCCAGGATCGGCACCAGTGCGAAACTGGTGGTCACCGTCTGCAGGCGGCTGACAAACGCCGGGCCGATCACGTTGGCGAAGCTCAACGCCCAGACCAGTGCCAGCACCGCGATGCAGCGCGGTATCGGCTGGGACAGGATCGGGAAAAAATAACTGAAATACCCGACCGCCGCGATCGGGATGGCCACGTTGCCGATCCAGTTGGCGAACCAGTAGATGGTGTTGGTCTGGAACCCCATGTAAGGCCCGAACCAGTCGCGCGCGTAGGCATACGGGCCGCCTGCCTTGGGCGCCAGCTTGCCCAGCTTGGCGAATACGAAGGCCAGCAGCAGTGCACCGGCGGTGGTGACCAGCCAGCCCCAGATCGAGGCCGTACCGATCTTGGCCAGGCTGGACGGCAGCAGGAACACGCCCGAACCCATCATGTTGCCGGCCACCAGGAAGGTGGCGCCGACAACCCCGATTTTTTTTGCTTGCGCCATGACCGTCTCTCCGCTACTTGATGAAGTTGTATTGCAGGCTGCCCTGCACCCGCACCGTGTCGACGCGTTGCCCGTCCTGCTGTTCCAGTTGCCCGTACAGCACTTCCATGCCCATCGTCCACGACGGTGCCGGGCTCCAGATCAGGTTGAACACCCCGTATCGACTCTGGCGGAACGCATCTGCCGCAAGTGCGGCATTACGCGCCATCGTGAGCTGGCCGTAGATCAGGTTGGAGCGCCATAGCGGCGACCAGTAATGGGTGTAGCCCAGGAATCCCCCCTGCAGCGACAACGCATGCAGGCGTCCGTCCTGGCCGATCACCGCATCCAGGTCCGAACCGGTGAGGTCGGCGGTATAGCGGCTCAGGCCTTTGCCGCCGAGCGCGCCGAACAGCAGCAGGTCCTGTTCACCCACCGACGCCGAACCGCTGAGCTGGACGCCGCCGCCGAAGCGGCGGTCGTCGCGCTGGTCGCCGTCGTAGCCCAGGCTGCGCGCCACGCCGGCCAGCTGCAGGTGGCCCCAGTCGCGTTCCATGCGTGCAGTCACGGTCACATCCGGCAGGCGGTTCGCAGCCACGGTCGCATCGGTGGTGCCGGCCAGTTGTGCGTCGGGGTCTTCGGCCGCCACGGTCAGGGTGTTGCCCTTGCCCATTGCAAAACTGTGGTGGATGCCAGCCACCAGCAGATACCCGGCCGCGCCGGGACCGGCGAAGTCCAGCGTGTCGGGCAGGCTGTCGGCATCCATGAAGGTGGCGTAGCCATACCCGGCGTAGGTATTGCCCAACTGGCCATACGCGTGGCGCAGGCGGAACGTGTAGCCATCACTGCTGCCGAAGAAGTCGTTCTCCAGGTAGAAGCGCAGGTTGCCGCGGCTGGTCGGTCGGCGTGCCTCGAAGCTGAAGCGGGTCTGCTTGGCGTGCAGGTTGAAGTTGGACACATCGCGGTGAGCGCTGCCCACCGGAAGGGTGGACGTCACGAACTGGTCTTCGTCCCCGGCCGCACGTGTATCCAGGATCGCATCGAGCTTGGCATAGCCGCCGATGCGGATCAGCGTGTCGGTATTGGGAATGGCCAGGAACCCTTTCAGTTCCGGGTCGGTCGGGCCGGCGGCACTGTCCGGACGCGAGGCCGCCGATGATGGATCGGCCATCGAGTCGCGCGGGGGCAGGATCGCCTGTCCGGTGCCGGGCACCTGGGTGGTGGTCGTGTAGGGCAGCGTGGCGGACGGCGTCAGCGCTGCGGGCGCAACCGTGGTCACGTCGGGTCGCTGGACAGGCGGGTGGCCTTGGGCAGTTTCCAGTGCATCGAGGCGCTTTTCCATCGCCTCGAGCGTCTGCCGCAGGGTGCGGATGTTCTGGCGCAGGGCGTCGGCGGAATCCTGCGCGTTGACCGGCATCGCCGAACACGCCAGGACAAAGAACAGCAGCACGACAGAGCAACGCATCACGTCCTCCCTGAACTGCAGACGATACTGCCGCCGTCAGCCGCGCTCACGCGCAGCGCCGACAACGGCAACCCGGTACTGCTCCGCAGGAGAACGCCGACGACAGCTACCCCGGCGACACGCTGCAGTCGCCGAACTGCCATCGGCAGTGCACCCGCGTGGGATTCCCTCCTCATCCCGGGTGACGCGCAGAAGCTGCGCGCGCCAGCGCCTTGAGTACCAAGCCGGAAGTGAGTGGGTCGTGAAGTCTGCGCGTCGGTACGATGACGCGGCCAGGATGCAGCAGGAAAACGCTTGAAAGTCATGCGCGCAGGGTGACCGCGCGCATGCGTCTGGACCTTGATTCAGATCAACGCGGGCCCATCACCCTTTCCATGTCCTCGCCCTGTGGCATGCCGGACACCCGCTGCACCATGCCCTGCGCATCATGGAACAGGATGCCGGGCGTGCCTTGGAAGCCCAGCTCGACCATCAGCACCTGGTTGGCATCGAGCGTGTTGGCAAGCGCCGGGGTGATCGTCGCAGCTGGCTTGATGCCACCCTTGCTGAAGTCATGTTCGTTCTGCAGGAACACCGCACTCGGATTGGGCGCGCCCAGGATCGCGGCGGCCTTGGCTGGGCTGTCTTCGCGGATCACGCCCACCATGACGTGGCGCAGCTGCACCTTGCCGCTGTCCACCCACGGGCGCGCCGCTTCCCAGAAGCGATGGCAGTAGGGGCAGTTGGCGTCACTGAAGGTGTACACCACGCGCGGCGCATCGGCGCGACCATCGCGCACCCATGCGCTGCCATCCAGCCGCTTCCATATCCGGTCCGACATCGGCTTGGCGACCAGCTTGTCCAGCGGCGCGGCGCCGACATCCTCACCCTTCTCATTGAAGAGCGTGCCCACCATCACGTTTTTGCCGTCGGCCGTGACATAGGCCGCTGCCGGCTGCTGCCCGCCGACCACACCGGCAAAACCACGCAGGCCGCCGGGCGCGTCAAACTCACCCATGACCTCGAAGCCCTGCTTTTCGATGCCCTGCAGCACGACCGGCCGGTCGGCGATCTTCGCCGATTGGGCGGTCGTCTTCGGCGCGGTGGAACTCTGCTGGGCCTGGCTGCAGCCGGCTGCCGCCAGCAGCAAGGCAGCGGTCAGCACGGAGCCCAGCGCGGGCGAGGTCTTCAACAACATGGCAACTCCTGGGATGCACGCGAACGGCGAATGACCCACAGGGTAGACGCATCTGCCTGACCCTGCAGCCACCGCCTGGACGCTGCTCAGGCAGCAGGCCGCAGCGGTTCGCCCTGCGGCGGCGAAAGCGCACCGCGCGGGCGTTCGCGCCGCTGCGCGAAGATCTGCCGCCGGTAACGCGCCGGCGTCACCCCGACGATGCGCAGGAACAGTCGGCGGAATGCGCTCTGGTCGGAATAGCCGACCGCCCAGGACACTTCATCGACCGCACCGCCGGCCTGCAGCAGCAACTGCGCCTTGGCAATGCGAAGACGCTGGCAGTACGCAATCGGGCGCAGGCCGGTGGCCTTGAGGAACCGCCGCTGCAGCGTGCGCGGCTCCAGCCCGGCCGCATCGCAGATGTCCTGCAGGGTCACGCCACGCGCGGCAATGCCGTGCAGCCACCGCTGTGCCTTGAGGATGCCGCGGTCGCCATGGGCGAAGTTCGGACTGAACCGCTCCAGGTCTTCCTGCACGCCACGCGGAATGACCAGCTGCAGCTGCTGGATTGCTGCGCTCATCACGCTCTGCCCATAGATCCGAGCCAGCAGTCGGAGGCTGAGGTACTTCCACGCATCCGGGCCGGAGGCGGTGAGCAGGTCGCCGTCATCCACCAGCGCGCGCTCGCTTGGCTGCCAGCCCGGGACCACCGCCGCCAGCGACGGACACCGCGACAGATCGGGGACACTGACCGAGCGCCCTGTCATCACCCCTGCCGACGCCAGCAGCAACCCACCCTCTTCGCAGCCCGCCAGCAGGCTGCCGGCGTCATGGCAGTCGCGCAGCCAGGTCAACATGCGTTCATCGGCCTGCATCAACGGCCAGCTGGGCTCGTTTCCAGGCACCACGATGACGGCCGGCGGGGCGTCGCCAAACAGCTCGGCGCCGGCCACCCGCTGCATGCCATGCCCGCGGGGGGACAGCGTCCAGCGGGTCACCAGCATGCGCGCGCACGTGCGTTTTCCCGCGGCAGCAGTCCGATTGCAGCGCTGCGCGAGTTCGGACAGCACCGGCGCGGCGGCACGCAGGCTGCCCGGGTATTCGAGCACGGCCACTTCCATCAGGGTGGGTGACGTGGGCTTGTGGGTCGGCGATGAAGAGGGGGAAAGTGCTTCCATGGCGGCGCTCCTGGAACGGCTGCTGAAACCGCCAAACCCTGCTGGATCAAGGCCTGACGGCGATTCCAATGGAGCGTACGGAGCACCTTACACGGCAGCTATGAAACAAGTTGCAAATCCGGCCCGGTAACGACATTCCAGATCTCTGCGGCAAACCCTTGACTCTTGACCAGACTCCAGGGTTCACACTGGGCCCCTGCTCCCCCAAAGAGGTCGCCGTGAACATCGGACAACTTGCACGCCACGCTGGCGTGCCCATCGACACCGTGCGCTACTACGAGCGCCAGCACCTGCTGCCCACTGCCCAGCGCAGTGCCGGCGGCTATCGGGTGTTCACCGACGCCGACCTGACCCGCCTGCGCTTCATCCGCCGGGCCAAGGCGCTCGGCTTCACCCTGGAGGAAATCGGCGAGCTGCTCGCCCTGAGCGACCAGCGCGGCCAGGACATGGCCCAGGTGCGCGAGGCAGCAGTGCTCAAGCTGCAGGACATCGAGCAGCGCGTGGCCGAACTGCAGCGCATGCATGCGGCACTCGAACAGCTGGTGGATGCCTGCCCCGGCCACGGCGAACTGGAACAGTGCCCGATCCTGGGCGCACTGACGGAGCCGCGCCAATGACCGCATCCAAAGGCAGCTGCTGTTCCGCGCACGGCGGTGGCGTCGGCGCCACGGCTGGCAACACGGTCAAGGATCCGGTCTGCGGCATGGACGTCAACCCGGCCACTACCCCGCACCATGCCCGCCATGCCGACCGCGACTACCACTTCTGCAGCGACGGCTGCCGGCGGAAGTTCATTGCCGCGCCGCGGCGGTATCTGGACCCGGCCCCGCACGCCGCCGACCCCGTTCCAGCCGGCACGCTGTACACCTGCCCGATGGATCCGGAGATCGTGCAGGAAGGCCCCGGTACCTGCCCCATCTGTGGCATGGCACTGGAGCCGATGATGCCCCGCCTGGACGAGGGCGAGAACCCGGAACTGACCGGCTTCCGCCGGCGTTTCTGGTGGAGCCTGCCACTGAGCATCGCCACGATGGCGCTGGCGATGCTGGCCATGACCCCGCTGCTGCATGGGGTGCCACCGGGCGTGCGGGTGTGGATCGAGCTGGTGCTCGCCACGCCGGTAGTGCTGTGGGCGGGCTGGCCGTTCGTGCAGCGCTGGGCGCAGTCCATCCGCAACCGCAGCCCGAACATGTGGACTCTGATCGGCACCGGTGTGCTGGCCGCGTATGGCTACAGCGTGGTGGCGACGGTCGCACCCGGGCTGTTCCCGCCGTCATTCCAGCAGCACGGCCACGTCGGCGTGTACTTCGAAGCGGCGGCGGTGATCATCTCGCTCACCCTGCTCGGCCAGTTGATGGAACTGCGTGCCCGTGCCCAGACCTCGGCGGCGATCAAGTCACTGCTGGGGCTGGCGCCGAAAACCGCGCGGGTACTGCGCGATGGCGGCCACGAGGAAGACGTCGCCATCGCGGCACTGCAGCCCGGCGACCGCGTGCGGGTGCGGCCCGGTGAAACGGTCCCGGTGGATGGCAGCGTGCTGGAGGGTCGCTCCACGGTGGACGAGTCCATGCTGACCGGCGAAGCGGTCCCGGTCGCCAAGGCCGTGGGCGACGCTGTCATCGGCGCCACCCTCAACGGGACCGGCAGCCTGCTGATCCGCGCCGAGCGACTGGGCGAAGACAGCATGCTGGCGCAGATCGTGCAGCTGGTGGCGCAGGCGCAGCGCTCACGTGCCCCGATGCAGCGGATGGCCGACAAGGTCGCCTACTGGTTCGTATTGGCGGTGCTTGGCGTGGCGGTGCTGACCTTCTTCGGCTGGGGCCTGTTCGGACCGGAACCCTCGTGGACCCATGCGGTGCTCAGCGCCGTGGCCGTGTTGATCATCGCCTGCCCCTGCGCGCTGGGCCTGGCCACGCCGATGACGATCATGGTCGCCACCGGACGCGCGGCGCAGCACGGTGTGCTGTTCCGCGACGCCGAGGCCATTGAGGCGCTGCGCGCGGTGGATACGCTGGTCGTGGACAAGACCGGCACGCTGACCGAAGGCCGGCCCGCGTTCCGCAGTGTGCAGGCGATGCCCGGATACGTGGCCGACGACGTGCTGCACTGGGCGGCCAGCCTGGACCAGGGCAGCGAACACCCGCTGGCGGCGGCGATCGTCGCCGAAGCGCGCCGTCAAGGCCGCCCTCTCGCGGCGGTGGAGGACTTCGATTCGCTCACCGGCCTGGGCGTACGCGGCACGATTGAAGGCAAGGCACTGCTGCTCGGCAACGCGGCATTGATGAGCGACCACGGCATCTCCCTGCAGCCCCTGCACGCCGATGCGGAACGGCTGCGCCAGGCGGCAGCCAGCGTGATGTTCCTGGCTGTCGACGGCGCGCTGGCGGGGCTGATCGCCGTGGCCGATCCGATCAAGGTCTCCACCGCCGAAGCCATCGCACAGCTGCGCCGCGATGGGTTGCGCATCGTGATGGCCACCGGCGATGGCAAGGCCACCGCTGAAGCAGTAGCGCGCGAGCTGGGCCTGGACGAGGTACACGGTGAAATGCGCCCTGCGGACAAGTCCGAACTGATCCGCACGCTGCAGGCGCAGGGCCGCACGGTGGCGATGGCCGGCGATGGCATCAACGATGCGCCTGCCTTGGCGAGCGCCAACGTCGGCATCGCGATGGGCAATGGCACGGACGTGGCGATGTCCAGCGCGCAGGTGACGCTGGTCAAGGGCGACCTGCGCGGAATACTGCGCGCACGCCAGCTGTCTTCCGCGAGCGTGCGCAACATGCGGCAGAACCTGGGCTTTGCGTTCCTCTACAACGGCCTGGGCATTCCGGTAGCAGCCGGTGTGCTGTATCCGCTGGGCATCACGATGTCGCCGATGCTGGCGGCAGTGGCGATGAGCCTGAGTTCGGTGTCGGTGATCAGCAACGCCCTGCGTCTTCGTCACCAACGATTGCCCACGTCATGACAGTTTTTTCTTGCCATTCGAAAACAGCATCGCTATGATCTCGCTCCTCACGACGTGGGGCCATAGCTCAGCTGGGAGAGCGCCTGCATGGCATGCAGGAGGTCGGCGGTTCGATCCCGCCTGGCTCCACCACTCCGATCATTAGGCCGATCGGAAGGTAGTGAACACAATTTGGAGTTTTTCGTGCGTCCCCATCGTCTAGAGGCCTAGGACATCACCCTTTCACGGTGGCGACCGGGGTTCGAATCCCCGTGGGGACGCCAGTTACAAAACAAAAAGCCCTGACTTCGGTCGGGGCTTTTTGTTTTTGTGCTTCATCAGGTCGAAAGCAGGGCAGCGTTTCAATTGCTGCGAGCCGGGAGGCGTGCGCGGAAGGTAGGGTCGATTCCCGAACGACCGCACGTACCGCACCAACATCCGGTAACGCGTGTGTGATCGACGCCGGCCTTTGATCTTCCATGGCCGCCGGCCCCACGCAGTGAACCGCGCAGACAAAGGCTCTGGCTCTTGCTGTAAGAAAAACGCACAAAAACACTTGGCGAATCGTCTTCACACGCGTAGAATTCCGCCTCCAGCATCGTGGGGCCATAGCTCAGCTGGGAGAGCGCCTGCATGGCATGCAGGAGGTCGGCGGTTCGATCCCGCCTGGCTCCACCACTCCGATCATTAGGCCGATCGGAAGGTAGTGAACACAATTTGGAGTTTTTCGTGCGTCCCCATCGTCTAGAGGCCTAGGACATCACCCTTTCACGGTGGCGACCGGGGTTCGAATCCCCGTGGGGACGCCACTCATCAACCGGTGTAAGGCTGGCCATTCAGGCAAATCAACGCTATGATGGTCGGCTTGCAGCAGCAACGTGGGGCCATAGCTCAGCTGGGAGAGCGCCTGCATGGCATGCAGGAGGTCGGCGGTTCGATCCCGCCTGGCTCCACCACTCCGATCATTAGGCCGATCGGAAGGTAGTGAACACAATTTGGAGTTTTTCGTGCGTCCCCATCGTCTAGAGGCCTAGGACATCACCCTTTCACGGTGGCGACCGGGGTTCGAATCCCCGTGGGGACGCCAATACAACGCAGAAGACCCCGGCAATGCCGGGGTTTTTTGTATTCCGCCGAAAAAGTGTTTCCATTTCCGGAAAACGCCGATATGATAGCGGGCTCGCAGCATCAACGTGGGGCCATAGCTCAGCTGGGAGAGCGCCTGCATGGCATGCAGGAGGTCGGCGGTTCGATCCCGCCTGGCTCCACCACTCCGATCATTAGGCCGATCGGAAGGTAGTGAACACAATTTGGAGTTTTTCGTGCGTCCCCATCGTCTAGAGGCCTAGGACATCACCCTTTCACGGTGGCGACCGGGGTTCGAATCCCCGTGGGGACGCCAATACAACGCAGAAAGCCCCGGCCATGCCGGGGCTTTTTGTTTGGTAGCGTATCAACCCCCGATTGATATCTCTCCCGGTCCAGGTCCATGTGCTATTCCGCCCAGATCCGCGCCGACTACACCAAGCTGGTTCGTGAGTTCGGCGCCACCCTGTCGCTGGACGAGTTCGCCCAACTCTATGCGCATGATGCCGGCAAGCAGCGCCCCAGGACGCCCAAGGCCATGGACGATGGCTTTGCCGGTGCGCGCACCGCGCAGGGCCAGGACATCGTGGCGAAGATCCAGCAATGGCACGCCGAAGAAATGCAGGCGCTGGACGAAGAAATACGCGTCCAGGCCGCGCGCCTGAAGCAGGCCGAAGAAAGCCTGGCGCAGCGCCCCACCCAAAAGGCCCGCAATGACATCCGCATTGCCGGCAACCGCATTGACCGCGCCCAGGCACGCCTGGCCGACCTGCACCGCACCGGTCTGCTGCCGCGCGACAGTCGCATCTTCCCCGGCCTATACGCCCCGGTGATCGTGTCCGAACACGGCCAACGCCTGATCAAGCCGATGCGCTACCAGTGCCGCCTTCCCGACAAGCCCGCGCGCAGTGACGCGCTCTATCCCGGCACCTACAACGCGCGACGCGACAGCCTCGAGGCTTACTGGAAGAACGCATTCGGCCACCATCACGGCGTGGTCGTGGTGCAGTCGTTCTACGAAAACGTCTCGCGCCATGCACTTGAACAGCGCCGCCTGGCCCCGGGCGAGAATCCACAGAACGTGGTGCTCGAGTTCCGCCCGCAGCCGCCCCGCGACCTGCTGATCGCCTGCCTGTGGTCGGAATGGGAGGGACCCGAAGGCCGGCTGCTCTCGTTCGCCGCCATCACCGACGACCCCCCGCATGACGTGGCCGCCGCCGGCCATGACCGCTGCATCGTGCCGATCCGGCGCGAAAACCTGGATGCCTGGCTGAACCCGGATCCGCAGGACCTGGCCGCCCTTTACCGCATCCTGGACGACCGCGAGCCGGTCGAGCTCGCTTACGCCGAAGCGGCGTGACCCTGCAGGGCAGCGGTCAGCGCCTGGTTCAATTCAGCGGTCAGATAGGGCTTGGTCAGCACCCTGCCCGCGCGGAACGCTTCGGGCAGCTGGAAATTCGCCATGCCAGTGGCAACGACGAAGGGAATGCCGAGCGCGGTCAGGGTAGCGGCGACCGGGTCGCTGGTCTCGTGATTGGCGAGCCGGTAATCGAGCAGCACGATCTGCGGGGCAGCCTCCTCGATCAGGCGCAACGCCTCGGCCACCGACGACGCCGGGCCAAGCATCACCGCGCCCGCGTGCATCAGCTGCATCTCCAGCAGCGACGCGCTCATCGCGTCGTTTTCCACCACCAATACCCGCAGACCCTGCAACGCGCTCATCACCGTTCCCTGTATGGTTCAGCGCAATGAGTATAGCGTCGCGGAAAAATGAAGGACCGGACCCGACTGAACGATTCAGACCTCCCCAATCGGATCCGGTTTGTATACACTACGCGGCCAGCCAGCCGAAGTGGCGGAATCGGTAGACGCAGCGGACTCAAAATCCGCCGCCCTTAAAAGCGTGTGGGTTCGAGTCCCACCTTCGGCACCATGGAACCCGAAAGGCCAGATCGCAGGATCTGGCCTTTTGCTTTGGGGCGCGTTTACACCAGGCGGAGAACCGGCGGCCCACCGGGACTGCCCGACTGCGCTGCCTGGCGCAGGACCTGCGCCACTGCGCCATCGACCCGGAACGCAGACACCGTCTGCAGCAGCTGGGTTGCCTGATCTTCCATGCTGCGCGCAGCGGCCGACGCCTCTTCCACCAGCGCCGCATTCTGCTGGGTGCTCTGGTCGATATGCTCCACCGCCTGGTTGATCTGCACGATGCTCTCGCTCTGCTGCTGCGTACCGGTGCTGATCCTTGCAATCAGCGCCTCCACCCGCTTCACGCTCTCCACGATTTCTTCCATGGTGCGTCCAGCGCTTTCGACCTGGGCCGTACCTGTGCCGACGCGGTCCACCGAGTCGTCGATGAGCTGTTTGATCTCCTTCGCGGCGCTGGCCGAACGCTGCGACAGCGAACGGATCTCGCCGGCCACCACCGCAAAGCCGCGCCCATGTTCGCCGGCACGCGCCGCTTCCACGGCCGCGTTCAGGGCCAGGATGTTGGTCTGGAAGGCAATGCCGTCGATCACGCTGATGATGTCGACGATGCGGCGCGAGGAGGCGTTGATGAGGGCCATGGTGGTGACCACCTCGCTGACCACCCTGCCCCCCTGCGCGGCCACGTCCACCGCGCCACCGGCCAGTTGGCTGGCCTGGCGCGCATTGTCGGCGCTCTGCCGCACCGCGCCGGTCAATCCCTGCAGCGACACCGCTGTTTCCTCCAGCGACGCGGCCTGCTGCTCGGTCCGCTGGGACAGGTCCGCGTTGCCCACGGCGATCTCGCTGGCACCCAGGGCCACCGCGTCGGCTGCCACGCGGATCTGGCCGATCATGCTGCCCATGGTGGCCACCATGGCATTGACGCCCTCACACAGCTCGGCGATGGCGCCGGTCGCGTTGCCGGCATCGATACGCCTGCTGAGGTCGCCGGTCTGTGCGGCGGCGACCACTTCACGGGTCTGCGCAACGGCATTGGCCAGTGCCTGTGCATCGCGAACCTGCGCGGTGACATCGGCTGCGTACTTGACCACCTTGAACGGCCGGCCGTTCATGTCGAAGATCGGGTTGTAGGAGGCCTGGATCCAGATCTCGCGCCCGCCCTTGCCCAGCCGTCGATACTGCCCCGCATCGAATTGGCCACGACCGAGCTTCTGCCAGAACTCGCGATACGCCTCGCTGCGGGCATATTCCGGCTCGGCAAACATGGAATGGTGTTGCCCGCGGATCTCGTCCAGCGTGTAACCCGTCGCCGCCAGGAAGTTCCCGTTCGCCGACAGGATGCGGCCATCCAGGCCGAACTCGATGACCGCCTGCGACGTATTGATCGCTGCCAGCTGGCCGGCGAAATCGGCCGCCTGCATCTGCTGGGCAGTGATGTCGGTCGCGAACTTGACCACCTTGAAGGGCTTGCCACTGCTGTCGAACACCGGGTTGTAGGAGGCCTGGATCCAGATCTCACGGCCGCCCTTGCCCACGCGCCGGTACTGACCGGCATCGAACTCGCCCTTGCCAAGGCGCGCCCAGAAGTCGCGGTAGGTCGTGCTGCGCACGTGCTCGGGGTCGACAAACATCGAGTGGTGGCGTCCGCGGATTTCCTCCAGCGTGTAGCCCACGGTCTGCAGGAAGTTGTCGTTGGCCTCGAGGATGATGCCCTCCAGGTCGAACTCGATTACCGCCTGTACGCGGTGCAGGGCGGCCACCTGGGCTTCCAGCTCGGCATTGCGCTGTGCAATGGCCACGTGGGCCTGACGCGTAGCGCGTGGCGAGAACGTCACTGCACCCAACAGGCGCAGCAGGGACGGTGTGGATGCGCCAGGTCGAGCGGACGCCGGCGGCTGAACAGCTGCGATGGACATCGTTGTTTCCTCGGTTCCAACAAGCTCAATGGGCTACGCCGGGCCCCATGCCCGATGTAGTGCGCAGAACGCTTGGGGACTCACGAAGACCGTCATGGGCATGACGTCCCTTCCGTGGGGCAGACCGTTACCGCCTGCACCCCTGTGAGCGGCACGCGCTGGCGAAACTTTAGGGCGGTGTCGCGTCAACGCCGCCGCACGGTACCCACCACGGCGGCAGCCGATTTTCCGGCCAGGGCCCGGGACAACTCCTGGGCCGGCAGCACATCGAACATCCGCGCATACTGCGCGGCCATCCGGCCCAGGTCCCACACCCCAAAGCGCGAGCAGATACCGGTGACGGTGTCACCCGGGGCCGCCGAGCGCAGCGCAGCGCGGATCGCATGCAGGCGCTCGACCAGATAGAACTGGTGCGGTGCCATGCCGAACAGGTCGTCGAATGCACGATTGAGCGAGCGCTGCGAGGCCCCCACCGCGGACGGAATGTCCGCGAACGCAGCCTCCCCCCGCAGGCTGCGCTGGATATGTTCGATCCCGCGCCGGACGATCTCTCGTCGCGACAGCGGCGGGCGTCCGCGCCTGGGCGAGGCCTGCCCGTGCCCCGCCAGCAGGTGGCACTGCAGGACCGCAGCGGCCAGCTGGCTGACGAAGGCCGCGCGCGCGCCCGGCCGTTGGAACGCGTCCGGATCGCCTTCGTGCACGTCGAATGCGCGCTGGACCAGGGCGCCGATCCGTTCCACCCTCGGCGCAGTGGCCGTGATGGTGCCGGTACGGTACAGCCAGGCGACCTGCAGGCGCTCAACCTGCGCCACCTGATCCAGCAGCACGTGTTCGGCGAAGTCGATGCCCAGGAAGCGCGCCGGGACCTGGCTGAAGCCGTGCACCTCCACCTGCGGCGCCAGCCAGGTAAAGCTGTCCTCGCCCACCCGTTGTCCATCCAACGCCGTCTGGCTGCCCGGCAGCGACAGATACACACCAAATCGCCCGGCGTGCGGCGCACCGCGATACAGCACCGGGGCACCATCCCTGCCGTGCAGGAGAATGACCCCATCAAGGTCCAGCATATTCAGCGACCACGCCCCGTCGCCGCGACCGGCAATGCGCATTTCGCCGTCGATTCCCTTGATGGAATTGGAATACGCCTCAAAATCCGGGTAAATCAGCGACGGCATAATCTGAAGATATTGAGAGAATCGACGCACTCTACTTCACATGAACAGGGGCGTGAACCGCAATTGGTCATGTAGGAATCTGACGAATTTGGCTAACTTTACGTAGCGCAAGGGAAAACCCGACAGTAAGAATTGACCCGCCGCGCGATGCGACGCCCGGACGGTGGGGACTGTCCGACACTTGATCGCACGGCGCCTGGGCGAACCTGACTGATAATGCGAAGCGCGTCGCGTTTTTTACCGCCTGAACGCGCCACCAGGTTCCTTCAAATGGCGCAGGTATATATCAGGAGATAATGCCTTCACAACGGCCGGGATGTGGCGGTCGACGCTTCGCGGCTGCGTTTGAGATAACCGGGTCGCGGCGGAACCGGCACGTGCTGACCGGTTCAGCCCGGCCCGCCCTCACTGCTGTCCAGGTCGATGTCGCCATCGCCTGTGTCCAGCGGATCCGGGCCCCCATGCACGGGCGCTTCCACCTGCACATTGTTCTTGCCCAGTGCCTTGGCCCGGTAGCACTGTGCGTCGGCCGCAGCCACAGCCGTATCCACGCTCATGTGGCCGCCGATCGCGGCGATGCCGATGCTGGTTCCGACCACAAGGCGCTCCGCGCCCCACGGCACGCTGAGCGTGCGCACTGCCTCCAGCAGGTCGCTGGCAATGCGCCGCGCACGCCGGAGGGAGCAACCGGCCAGGATCACCGCGAACTCGTCGCCACCCAGGCGAGCCACGATGTCCGAATCGCGCACGCCATGCCGGAGCACCGCCGCGACGGCCCACAGCATGGCATCTCCGGCGAGGTGGCCGTGGCTGTCGTTGATCGGCTTGAAGTCGTCCAGGTCGATGAACATCAGCGAGGCGGACTGCCCGGTCCGGGCCACCCGGGTAATGGCCTCCTGCAGGTGCGCTTCGAAACCGCGCCGGTTGCTCAGCTCGGTCAGCGGGTCCACCTCGGCCAGGTGACGGGCCTCGCGCTGGCGCGCACGCTGCTGGGTGACATCACGGATCACCCACACCGCACCGGTGACCTGTCCGTCCCCAGCCTGCAGCCAGGCCCGGGTGAGGTCAACCGGCAACAGCTGGGCGCCCACTGACAACAGCAGGTCCGAATGCAGGTCCACCGCATTGCTTTCCGCATCCAGCAGTACTGCCAGATCCAGCGGCGAGCGCGGCGCGTACTCGGTGGTCAGTTCCATCACGTCCTGGACCTGGCTGCCGGTGACCGGCGCGGCCCCCTCCCCTGCCAGCGCGCGCGTGGCCGCCGCATTGGCGTACTGGATGCGCCCTTGCAGATCCAGGGTGAGCACCATGTCGGCCACCGCGTCGAGGGTTACCCGGGTGCGATGCTCGGATTCACGCAGTTGCTGGCCACTGAGCCGCTGGGCGGTGACATCCTGGATCTGCGACACGAAATGCAACGGCTCACCATGCGGGGCCCGCACCAGCGAAACCGACAGCCGGCCCCAGACCACGTTGCCACCCTTGCCCAGATAGCGCTTGTCCATGTGGTAATGGTCCCGGCGGCCGGCCAGCAGGTCGCCGACCAGCGCCAGGTCGGTGTTGAGGTCATCAGGATGGGTCAGGGTCTGGAAATCGATCTCCAGCAGTTCGGCACGGCTGTAGCCCAGGATGCCGCACAGCGCGTCGTTGACGTCCAGCCAGCGCCCTTCCAGCGACACCAGCGCCATGCCCAGAGCGGCGGACGAAAAGGCACCTGCGAATTTCTCGGCGGCGACGTACGCCTGCTCGCGCATCTCCAGCAACGGCGTGATGTCCACTGCCATGCCCAAGTAGCCCAGACGCTGGCCGTTGCCGGAGTCGAGCGGACTGATCGACAGCCGGACCTGGCGGTGTTCGCCATCCTTGCGTACGAAGGTCCACTGGTGCGACCAGGTGCCGTGCGCGGCGCGCGTGATCAGCGCCTCGAAGATGGTGGGCACCCGGCCCTCGGCATCCGCCAGCGGGCGCAGGTATTCCTCCATCTCATGCACTTCGTGGAACAGCCCGGGATTGACCCGACCGATGACCTCATCGGGGTGGTAACCCAGCAGCTTCTGCGCCCCGCTGTTGAACAGGTTGACCACGCCGTCGGGATCGGTGGCGATCACCGCCACTTCGTCGGACGCATCCACCAGCGCCTGCAGGCGCTGGCGCATGTCCGCCGCATCTTCGAGAGCGTTCTGCAGGTCGCTGACGTCGGCATGCGCACCGGCCATCTTGAGCGGTTGGCCCTGCGCATCCCACTCGTAGACCCGTCCCCGGTCCTGCACCCAGATCCAGCGCCCTTCCTTGTGGCGCATCCGGCACAGGCTGTCGTAATGCGGTGAGCGGCCTTCGAGGTGCTCACGAAGCAGTGCATTGGAGCGCGCCAGATCGTCGGGATGCACCAGCCGGAAGAAGGTCTCGGGCGTGATCGGCGCCAGTTCCGCGCGGGTGTAACCGACGATCTGCGCCCAGCGCTCGTTGACCCACATCGTACCGGTCTGGCAGTTCCACTCCCAGGTGCCCATCGCCGTGCCGTCGATGATCATCTCCAGCCGGCGGCGCTGCTCCAATGCCTCCTGCAGTGCGTCGGCGGGGGTCGGCACGGAATTCATGCGCGCACCCCCAGGGCGCCACGGATGGCGCCATCGTACTGGCCTGGACCGCATTGCCCCGCCTGCTGATCTGTCATCTGGCCTCCCACCGCGTGCCTAGCGTACCGGCATTCAACGGGAAACGGGGTCAAGCCTTCCTCACGGCCCCGCAGGGGCCCGTCTCAGCCTCCGCGCTTGGCGCGCGCGAAGGCGTCAGCCAAGGCGTTGTTGGCCGGCGGTACGCTGCTGCCCGGGCGTGGGCCAGCGGCCGCGCCACGACCGCCCGGCCGGGCACTGCCGCCCTCGCGCCGGCCGCCGCCGGCCGCGCGTGGGGCGCGCTCGCCCGGGGGCCTCGCCGGGGTGGGGCTGTCGTCCAGCCGCCGGGTCAGCGCAATCCGCTTGCGTGCCACATCGACCTCCAGCACTTTCACCTTGACGATGTCGCCGGCTTTGACCACGTCACGCGGGTCCTTCACGTAGGTGTCGGACAACGCCGAAATATGGATCAGGCCATCCTGGTGCACGCCGATGTCCACGAACGCGCCGAAGGCGGCCACGTTGCTGACCACGCCTTCGAGCACCATGCCCGGCTTGAGGTCCTTGATCTCTTCCACACCGTCGGCAAAACGCGCGGCCTTGAACTCCGGGCGCGGGTCGCGACCGGGCTTTTCAAGTTCCTTGAGGATGTCGCGTACGGTCGGCAGGCCGAAGGTGGCGTCGGTGAACTGTTCGGCCTGCAACCCGCGCAGGAAGCTGCCATCACCGATCAGCGCCTTGATCGGGCGCGCGGTCGCGGCCACGATACGCTCCACCACCGGATAGGCTTCCGGGTGTACCGAGGAGGCATCCAGCGGCTGGTCGCCGTCGGCGATGCGCAGGAAGCCTGCACACTGTTCGAAGGTCTTGTCGCCCAGCCGCGGCACTTTGAGCAGGTCCTTGCGGCGCTTGAACGGACCGTTCTCGTCGCGGTGGCGCACGATGTTCTCGGCCACGGTGGAGGACAACCCCGACACCCGCGACAGCAGCGCTGCCGAGGCGGTGTTGACGTGCACGCCGACGGCGTTGACGCAGTCCTCCACGCGCGCGTCCAGTGCCCGCGCCAGCCGGTATTGGTCGACGTCGTGCTGGTACTGGCCCACGCCGATCGCCTTCGGTTCGATCTTCACCAGTTCGGCCAGCGGATCCTGCAGGCGCCGCGCAATCGAGACCGCACCCCGGATCGATACGTCCAGGTCCGGAAATTCCCTGGCCGCGAACTCAGACGCCGAATACACCGAGGCACCGGCTTCGCTGACCACGATCTTCTGCAGCTTCGCGTCGCCCAGCGCCTGGATCGCTTCGCCGGCAAGTTTGTCGGTTTCGCGGCTGGCGGTGCCGTTGCCGATCGCGATCAGCTCCACGTTGTGCTTCATGCACAGCTGCTTGATGGTCTGCAGCGACTGGTCCCACTGGCGACGGGGTTCGTGCGGGTAGATCGTATCGGTGGCCACCAGCTTGCCGGTGGCATCAACCACGGCGATCTTGCAGCCGGTGCGGATGCCGGGGTCCAGTCCGAGCACCGTCCTGGGCCCTGCCGGCGCGGCCAGCAGCAGGTCCTTCAGGTTGTCGCCGAACACCGCGATGGCCTCGGCCTCGGCCTTCTCGCGGGCCTGGTTGAACAGGTCCAGCAGCAGGTGCATGTGCAGCTTCGCGCGCCAGGTCAGGCGACAGGCGTCGAGCAGCCAGCGGTCAGCCGGACGGCCCGCGTCGCGGATCCCGGCCCTGAACGCCACGCGGCCTTCGGCATACACGTGGCCGGCTTCCGCATCGCTGCCGGGGTCCAGTTCCAGGAACAGAATCTCCTCGCGGCGGGCGCGGAACAGCGCCAGCAGGCGGTGCGAGGGAATCCTGGCCAGCCCCTCGGCGTGCTCGAAATAATCGCGGTACTTGGCACCCTGCTCTTCCTTGCCTTCGGCCACGCGTGCACGGATCACGCCGTGCTCGCCCAGCCAGGCGCGCAGCTCACCGACCAGCGCGGCGTCTTCACCCCAGCGCTCCATCAGGATCGCGCGCGCGCCTTCCAGCGCCGCCTTGGTGTCGGCCACGCCCTTGTCGGCGTCGACGAAGCCGGCCGCGAACACCTGCGGATCCAGCGTTGGGTCTTCCAGCAGGCCGTCGGCCAGCGGTTCCAGCCCGGCCTCGCGTGCGATCTGGGCGCGGGTGCGGCGCTTGGGCTTGTACGGCAGATACAGGTCTTCCAGCCGCGATTTGGTGTCTGCGGCCAGGATGTCATGGCGCAGTTCGTCGCTGAGCTTGCCCTGTTCGTCGATGCTGGCCAGCACCGCTGCGCGGCGCTCTTCCAGCTCGCGGAGGTAGGTCAGCCGGCTTTCCAGGTTGCGCAGCTGGGTGTCGTCAAGGCCCCCGGTGACCTCCTTGCGGTAGCGGGCAATGAACGGAACGCTGGCGCCTTCGTCGAGCAGGGCGATGGCGGCGTGCGCCTGGGCAGGCTGGGCACCGATTTCGTCGGCGATGGTCTGGGCGATCTGCTGGGCGAGCTTGAGGTCTGGCATTGCGTCCGGCCGAAGCCACTATGCGGAAAACACCGATTGTGGCAACGCGCGGCGGCGGGGGAAACCCGTTGACATTGTCCTACCCCGCAGGTACCGACCGCGGGGCGGCAGGCGTCATCGGTAATGCTGCGCCGCACGCGCCTTCACCGCTTCGTCCTGCAGCGATTCCAGCGCCATGACCCGGATCCTGCCCAGCCCCTGCAGTTCCATGAAGCGCTCGGTGTAGATCTCCGGGCCAATGTCGGTATCGGCGCGTGATTTGCTGAAACCGTAGGGCACCAGGCCCTTGTCGCCATCCTTGCTACCACCGACATAAAGAACGATTGCCATGTGATGTGTTCCTCCAGAAACGTCGTGCATGTCCTTCGACGCACAGCTTAGCGCGCTCAACCCGAGTGGTTTGTCAGAAGGCTAATGACGTTTCTTTGCATGCAGATGACCTCGCGTTGCGGGCGCGTTGTCTAGCGTCTTTTCAACGGCCACCAGCCGTGGCCGTTCAGCGCGTACAGGTCCGCCGCCCGCTCGAACGGGTTGCGGGCGCTCACCCCGCCGCACAACAGGTACACCGGCAGGTAGAACGGCCCCAACACCAGGTACTGGTAGACATGTGCGCGCTCGTGGTCGTGCAGGCCGATGACCGGTTCGGTGCAGTGCCCGGCCTGGTGCGCATAGGTCCGGCAGGGGATGTCGAGGCTGGCGCCGGTGTGCAGAATTACATTGCCCAGGGTGATCGCGCCACCCGGTCCCCAAGGGTACTCACGGAACACCAGGGCGACGTCACGTCGGCTCCAGTACGGGCGTGCGCCGGCCAGCATCCCGGCCAGTCCGCCCAGCACGCCGATCAGGGTGTTGGGCGAGGTCCAGACCGCGCCCAGTCCCTGCAGCGCGCGCAGCGCCAATGGCGGCAGGCTCAATCGGCCTCGTTGGGGATCAGCAGCCACAGCACCAGATACACCAGGATGCCCGGGAACGCGGCCGACGCCAGCGACACGAGCACGAACAGGACCCGCAGCAGAGTCGGGCTCCAGCCGAAACGGTGGGCAATGCCGCCCATCACCCCGGCAATCATGCGGTCGTTGAGCGAGCGCGACAGCGTGCGGGGGGCGGTGGTATTCATGGCGGGATCCTCCAGCAGTAGTGCGGGGAACAGTAGCGCAGCGGGTGTGTAGCCGGTGCGTTGATGGAAAAATCCCGCGTCCCTGGTTCAGCGCGGCTTCCGCAGCGCCTGCAGGCGCGCACCGAACCATGCCGCCGCCGTCTGCTCGGGCTGACCCGGGCACGCGATCCGGTACGGCCTGCCGCTCATGCTGCTCTGGCTGGCGGCCCGCTCGATGAACTGCTCGGCGGTATCGACCTTGTCCTTCTTCAGCAGGTAATCGTACTTGCGCTGCAGGTGCGCCCGCGCTTCGGTGGCATCGTGCCAGCTGCCGTTGCGCTGGAAGCGACAGGACGAACCGTCCAGCGCGCCGATCAGGGCGGCGATCTCGCGGCGGGCCGCTTCGCTGGGCGCTGCCGTGACGCTGCCGGCGGTGGCACCCAGCGCGACCGCCAGGACCGCGCTCCACTGGATCTCCATCAGCTGCGCTCCGCCAGCCAGGCCGATATCGTACCTGGCACTTCGCGCTGCGCGCGGCCGGAGACGTAGATGCCGATATGGCCGCCGCGGAAGCTGCTTTCGGTGTAGTCGCTGCTGCCGATCCGCCCGCCCATCGCGCGCGACGCATCCGGCGGCACCAGGTGATCCTGCTCGGCGTAGATGTTCAGCACCGGCAGGGTGACCTGGCGCAGGTCGACGTGCTCTTCGCCGATCGTCACCCCGTCATGCATGAGGCCATTGCCCTGGTAGAACTGTTTGATGAAGTCACGGAAGGCCTCACCGGCCAGGTCCGGCGAATCGAAGATCCACTTCTCCATGCGCAGGAAATCCTGCAGCGCGGCCTTGTCGTCGAGAATATCCAGCAACCCCACGTATTTCTGGATGTTGAGCCGGAATGGCTTGAGCATCAGGTAGCTGGCGTTCATCAGGTCGGCCGGGATGTTGCCCAGCGTATCCACCAGCAGGTCCACGTCCACCTGCCGCGCCCAGTGCGAGAGCATGTTGTCCGGGGTCTGGAAATCCACCGGGGTCACCATGGTGATCAGGTTGGCCAGCTTGGGCTGGCGCAACGCGGCGTAGCACAGTGCGAACACCCCGCCCTGGCAGACCCCGAGCATGTTGACTGGTGCGCCGTCATTGGCGGCCACCAGCTGGTCGACGGCGCCATCGACATAACGCAGCAGATAGTCTTCGAGCGTCTGGTAGCGCTCCGAGCGGTCCGGGTAGCCCCAGTCCAGCACGTAAACGTCGTGCCCCAGCGCCAGCAGGCGCTGGACCAGCGAGCGGTCGGCCTGCAGATCCACCATGTACGGGCGGTTGACCAGCGCGTACACGATCAGCAGCGGAGTGCGCTGTACCGGCGCCTGCCCACCGACGAAGCGGTACAGCGTGACCTTGCCGTCGCGCCAGACTTCCTCGCGCGCGGTGGCGCCGTAGTCCACGTCCTCCACCGACGGCAACAGCTTCAGGCCGTCCATCAGCTTGCGCTGCATGGACAGCGTTTCCTGCAGCAGGTCTTCGGCGTTGAAACCGAGTGGTCCCTTCATGGTGCCGCCTTGCGCGCACGCGGCTTGGGCGCGGCCTTCTTCGCAGCCTTCCTTGCCGGCTTTTCCGCAGCGGGCGACGGCGACGGCCTGGTTGCCGCAGCCATGCGCCGTACCAGCCGTTCCAGTTCGGTGATGCGCCGGTGCGCGGCATCCATCTCGGTGCGGGTCGGCAGGCCGAACGCCTCGCTGATCCGCTCCACTTCCTGCTGGGCCGCGCCGCGCAGGCGCATCTGCGCGTTGCCGAGCGCGGCGTAAACCTGCTGGAACGGCTCGGACATCGCGACCTTGGCGTAGGCCTCTTCGGCCGCCTCGATCCACAGGTCGAACATCGCGCGCGCGCTGGTCAGCTGGTTGCCTGGCTGCTCATGCTCGGCGAGGCGCTGCTCGAAGAGGGTGAACGCCTCGTCCAGCGCCCGCTTGATCTGGTCCACGTAGTCACGGGCGTGACCCTGGTACTCCTGCTGGGCGCGCAGCAGCGCCTGCCAGCGTGCCTGATGTTCGCGGCCGGGGCCGAACGCGGGGCTCTGCAGCCACGGCTCGAAGTCCTGCTGCAGCCGCTCCAGCAGCGCCAGCAGGTCGGGACCGCCGGCCTGCGTGTGCCCACGTGCACCTTGCAGCATCCACTTGAGCAGGCCGTCGCCCTGCCCCTCCACGGCTTCACGCCACGCCTGGGCGATATCGGCACTGCTGCTGTCCCGGCCGGCAAAACGCGCGGCGACCTGCTGCATGGTGCCGTACCAGCCGCCGGCCTGTTCGCGGAAGCGGTGCACGGCGTCTTCGGACTGGCGGTTGCCCGGGTTGGACATCAGCTGCGCCCAGCCTTCGATGGTCTGCTGCCAGGTGCCCGGCGCGGCGCCGGCCGTGTCGGCCCCGGGCGGCCCCGCGGCGTGTCGCAGCGCATCGCCCCAGGCGCTGAAGTACTGCCGGGCCAGCGCCTCGAAGTCGCCTGCGTCGTGGCCGCCGCCCGCGGTACTCATGGCTTGGGAATGCGCAGGGTCTTGCTGATCATCAACGACCCCGACAAGGCAAACAGCAGCACCAGCGGGTGCAGCTGCCACGGCCCCAGCTGCCAGCGCCCCAGCCACAGGTCCTGGCCGATGGCGCCCATGCTGGCGGCGACGGCCAGCACCACCACCAGCGCCAGGCTGGTGGGGATGGGGGTGCCCTCGAAGTACGGCACCTTGTCGCCTTCGCCCGCCAGCGCTTCGGCGGTCACGTTGTAGCGGGCCAGCCGGCTCACGCCGCAGCACACGAAATAACTCAGCACCAGCCAGTCCCAGCCGCCCTGCATGCCGCAGGCATAGGCCAGCGCGGCCGGGGCCACGCCGAAGGAAATCACGTCCGACAGCGAGTCCAGCTCGCGGCCCAGCGTGGAACTGGACTTGCGCCAGCGCGCGATCCGCCCGTCCAGCGCATCGAAGATGAAGGCCAGCGGGATCAGCGCCATGCCGAACAGCAGGTAGCTGCGTTCGCCATCCTGCAGGAAGCGCATGGCCGCAAACACCGCACCGGTACCGCAGAACGCGTTGGCCAGGGTGAACCAGTCGGCCAGCTGGAACTCGCGCAGCATCGTGAAGTGACGTTTCATGGAAGCTCGGTGGGCGGCAATGCCGAAAGAGTACCGCGACCGGGCCGAACCGGGACAGCCTTCACGTACGCCGACCTTCGCGCCGGGCTCACGCGACGCTGACGGGCGGCGAATTTTTCGCCACCCATCTTGACAGCCATGGGGGCCGGTCGGTGCCGCGCGTTATCCACAAACTTACGCACCGGTCATCCACACCCCCTGTGGATAAGCCCAGCCTATCGTTAAAGCCGGGTGTACGACCAGGACTGCATCGTGCCGTCGCGGTAGGGCATCACCCCATGGAACGGGCGCGGGTCGTCGTCGAACACCAGCGGCAGGAACTGACGATCGCCCTCCCACAGCGGCAGGGTCTCCAGCTTGTCCACGTCCACCCATTCCAGGGTGCCTTCGGGATTGGAGGTCAACGGCGTGCCGGTGAAGTCGTCGATGACGAACACGAAACCGAACCAGTCTTCGCCGTGCTTGCCGAACCCGGGCCAGCTGATGGTGCCGCGCATGCGCATGGTGCCGCACTCGATCCCGGCTTCCTCCAGGATTTCCCGGCGCATGCCGGCGGCCACGTCCTCGTCGCGCTCGACCTTGCCGCCCAGTCCGTTGTACTTGCCCAGGTGCTGGTCACCCGGCCGTGCGTTGCGGTGGATCATCAGGGCCTGGCGACCATCGGGCGACAGCACGTAGCCCAGCGTGGCCACGATCGGGGTATAGGGCATGGAGGCAACAGCTCACAGGACACGATCGCCGATTATGCGCGATCCGTGCCGGGCCGGTCGCTCAGCCGGCGATCTGGGCGCGGCGGGTGTCGGCCGGGGCCGGCAGCGCATCGGGGTCACGCTGCAGCGTAGCCACCCCATGCCCACGCTCGGCCAGGTATTCCAGCCACTTGCCGAGGAAGGTGTTCATGCGCATGCGGTGGCTGATCAGCTCGGCCGGCGGTGGGTACATGCCCACCACATCCTGCCAGCGGCGGCCCACGTAGCAATGGGTGGTCTCGGCCTGGCGCGCATCGCGGTACAGCCGCACGTAGGCCGACGGGTCGGGCTGGCCGGTCACCGGGTCGGCGAAGTCGTAGGTCAGGCGCAGTTCGACCGTGTAGGGATGGCATTCGATGACGTCAAGCCGCACATCCAGCCCATCCCCCACCGAGGACACGTAGCTGCCCGGTTCCAGCCCGGCCGGTTCGAACAGCCGCACCAGGTGGCGGTAATTCTCGGCGTACAGGCCCATGAGCCAGCTCAGGCGGCTGAGCCGGGGAATGCGTTCGATGCGGGGCGATGCCTGGGCCATGTATCCGATCCTACACGTTGAAGAATCCAACGTGGGGACGGCAGCGACCGTCCAAAAGGGGCGCCCCGCGCCGGGTAGCTCACGACCGTTGGTCGTGAGCCCTAATAAAGCTCCCGCTGCAACCCCAACGTGGTCAACACCTTGCTCGAGATTTCCTCGATCGAGGTATGGGTGGTGCTCAGGGTGGGAATGCGCTCCATCCGGAACATGGTCTCGGCCGCGGCGACCTCGCGCCGGCAGGTCTCCAGGTTCGCGTAGCGCGAGTTCGGGCGGCGTTCCTGACGGATCTGCTGCAGACGGTCCGGGTCGATGGTCAGCCCGAACAGCTTCTTGCGGTAAGGCCGCAGCCGGGCCGGCAGGCGGTCCTGCTCCAGGTCCTCATCGGTCAGCGGGTAGTTGGCCGCCCGCACCCCGTAATGCAGGGCAAGGTAGATGCAGGTCGGGGTCTTGCCAGCCCGCGATACCGCCACCAGGATCACGTCGGCATCGTCATAGTTGATCGCGATGCCGTCGTCGTGGGTCAGCGCGAAGTTCATCGCGTTGATGCGGCGATGGTAGGTCTCGAAATCCACCATGCCGTGCGCCTGGCCCACCCGGGAATGGCGGTTCACGGCCAGCTCACGCTCCAGCGGCTCGATGAAGGGGGCGAAGACGTCCAGCATCAGCCCGCCGCTTTCGGCGAGGATCATGCTGAGCCCGCTGTCCACGCAGGAGCTCACCACGATCGGCCGGACCTGGTAGCGCTCCCCCGCCGCCCGGATCCTTTCACACGCTTCGCGGGCCTTTTCCGGATCGTCGATGAACGACATCCGGTCGGTGATGAAGCTGAACCCGGAGAACTGGGTCAGCAGGCTATGCCCAATGGTTTCAGCGGTGATACCGGTTCCATCGGATACATAAAACACCGGACGGATGGTCGACATGCGCCTTTTACCCCCTCTGAAGCTTAAAAAGGCCGACGATACAAGCTTGTGCCGACGGCGGTATGCCCGGCATCATATCGGCTTCTTCCTACGGACGTGGCCATCCAAGCCCGCCTCGGGCGATGGCCAAACGGAGCATCGCGCTTGAACGAGAATATCCTGTGGTTGCACGAACTGCGCCTGGCCGACCTGGCCCGCGTAGGCGGCAAGAATTCGTCGCTGGGCGAAATGATCGGCAACCTTGCCGGTCTGGGGGTTTCTGTCCCCGGCGGTTACGCAACCACCGCTGAAGCCTTCAAGGACTTCATCGCGCACAAAGATCTGTCCAAGCGCATTTTCGACAGGCTGGCCACGCTGGACGTGGAAGATGTCGCCGCGCTCACGGCTGCCGGCAAGGAAATCCGCGGCTGGGTGATCGACGCGCCGCTGCAGCCGCAGCTGGACCAGGACATCCGCAGCGCCTACCAGCAGCTCTGCGACGAAAACGGCGGCGGCGACGTGGCCGTGGCGGTGCGTTCGTCGGCCACCGCCGAAGACCTGCCCGATGCTTCTTTCGCCGGCCAGCAGGAAACCTTCCTCAACGTCACCGGTGCCGACGATGTCGTGCACAAGGTCAAGGAAGTGTTCGCCTCGCTGTATAACGACCGTGCCATCGCCTACCGCGTGCACCACGGTTTCAAGCACGAAGACGTGTTCCTGTCCTCGGGCGTGCAGCTGATGGTGCGCTCGGGCGTGGGTTCGTCCGGCGTGCTGTTCACCCTGGACACCGAATCGGGCTTCCGTGACGTGGTGTTCGTGACCTCCAGCTTCGGCCTGGGCGAAATGGTCGTACAGGGTGCGGTCAACCCCGACGAGTTCTACGTCTACAAGCCCACGCTGAACGCCGGCAAGCCGGCCATCCTGCGCCGATCACTGGGCAGCAAGGCGATCCGCATGGTGTATTCGGATGTCCCGGGCGAGCGCGTCCGCATCGAAGACACCCCTGTCGAGATCCGCAACACCTTCTCGATCAGCGATGAGGACGTGCAGGAATTGTCGAAGCAGGCGCTGATCATCGAAAAGCATTACGGCCGCCCGATGGATATCGAGTGGGCCAAGGACGGCGTGAGCGGCAAGCTGTTCATCGTGCAGGCGCGCCCGGAAACGGTGAAGTCGCGCGGCCATGCCACCCAGATCGAGCGTTTCGCACTGAACCAGAAGGACGGCAAGGTGCTGGCCGAGGGTCGCGCGGTGGGCGCCAAGATCGGCGCGGGCGTGGCGCGTGTGGTCAAGTCGCTGGAAGACATGGCGCGCGTCCAGCCGGGCGACGTGCTGATTGCCGACATGACCGACCCCGATTGGGAGCCGGTGATGAAGCGCGCCTCGGCGATCGTCACCAACCGTGGCGGTCGTACCTGCCACGCCGCGATCATCGCGCGTGAGTTGGGCGTGCCGGCCGTGGTCGGCTCGGGCAACGCCACCCAGGTGCTGCAGGATGGCCAGGAAGTGACGGTCAGCTGCGCCGAGGGCGATACCGGCTTCATCTATGAAGGCAAGCTGGACTTCGAGCGCACCACCACGGACCTGGGCAACATGCCGCCGGCGCCGTTGAAGATCATGATGAACGTGGCCAACCCGGAACGTGCCTTCGACTTCGGCCAGCTGCCGAACGCCGGCATCGGCCTGGCCCGCCTGGAGATGATCATTGCCAGCCACATTGGCATCCATCCCAACGCGCTGCTGGAATACGACCGCCAGGATGCGGCCACGAAGAAGAAGATCGACGAGAAGATCGCCGGTTACGCCGATCCGGTCAGCTTCTATGTGAACCGCCTGGCTGAAGGCATCGCCACGTTGACCGCGTCTGTGGCACCGAATCCGGTGATCGTGCGCCTGTCGGACTTCAAGTCCAACGAATATGCCAACCTGATCGGCGGCAGCAGCTACGAGCCACACGAAGAGAACCCGATGATCGGCTTCCGCGGCGCCAGCCGTTATGTCGATCCGAGCTTCTCGGCTGCCTTTGCGCTCGAATGCAAGGCCGTGCTGCGCGTGCGCAACGAGATGGGCCTGGACAACCTGTGGGTGATGATTCCGTTCGTGCGCACGCTGGAAGAAGGCCGCAAGGTCGTCGAGGTGCTGGAACAGAACGGCCTGAAGCAGGGCGAGAACGGGCTGAAGATCATCATGATGTGCGAGGTGCCGTCCAACGCGCTGCTCGCCGATGAGTTCCTGGAGATCTTCGACGGCTTCTCGATCGGTTCCAACGATCTGACCCAGCTGACGCTGGGCCTGGACCGCGATTCGTCGATCGTGGCGCACCTGTTCGACGAGCGGAATCCTGCGGTCAAGAAGCTGCTGTCGATGGCGATCAAGGCCGCACGCGCCAAGGGCAAGTACGTGGGCATCTGCGGTCAGGGCCCGTCCGATCATCCGGACCTGGCCGAGTGGCTGATGCAGGAAGGCATCGAGTCGGTGTCGCTGAACCCGGACACCGTGGTCGATACCTGGCTGCGGTTGGCCAAGCTCAAGGCCAAGGGCTGATAACGAAAAACCCCGCTTCGGCGGGGTTTTTCGTGGATCAGGCCTCCACCCCTTCCGCGATCGGATAGTCGGTAAAACCGGCCTCAGCCCCACCAAAGTACGTGGCCTTGTCAGGAGCGTTCAACGCCAGGCCCTGCTGCAGGCGAGCCGGCAGGTCGGGGTTGGCGATGAACGGTCGGCCGAAACCGATCAGGTCGGCCCAGCCCTTGGCCAGTGCTTCCTCGGCGCGTTCAACCGTGTACTTGCCCGCATAGATCAGGGTGCCGCGATAGATCATCCGCAGCGCTTCCTTGAACGCCACCGGCATCATCGGGGCGTCTTCCCAGTCCGCTTCGGCGATGTGCAGATAGGCCACGCCGATGCTGTCGAGGATGTGCGCGGCGGCCAGGTAAGTGGCCTGCGGGGTGTCGTCGACGGCGCCCTGAAGGGTGGTCAGCGGGGCAAGGCGCACGCCGACACGGTCGGCGCCCACTTCGGCGGCGACCGCTTCGGCGACTTCGCGCAGGAAACGCAGGCGGTTCTGCAGCGAACCGCCGTAGCCGTCGGTACGCTGGTCGGCCCGGGAATCGATGAACTGGTTGATCAGGTAACCGTTGGCCCCGTGCAGTTCAACGCCGTCGAAGCCGGCGTCGATGGCGCGGCGGGCGGCCAGCGCGTAGTCGCGCACGATCTGCGGGATCTCGGTTATCTCGAGCGCACGCGGCATGGAGTGCTGGACCATCTCGCCTACCCCGCCCTGCGGACCGGTGCCGGCGACGTCGACGAAGACCTTGACGCCGTCGGCCTGCAGGGCCGAGGACGAGACCGGCGCTGCGCCGTTGGGCTGCAGGTCCACGTGCGAGATGCGGCCCACGTGCCAGAGCTGGGCGAAGATGCGGCCACCGGCGGCGTGCACGGCGTCGGTGACGCCGCGCCAGCCGGCAACCTGGGCGTCGTCGTGGATGCCGGGGGTCCAGGCGTAGCCCTGCCCCTGCGGGCTGATCTGGGTGCCTTCGCTGACGATCAGGCCGGCCGAGGCGCGCTGGGCGTAGTACTGGGCCATCAGCGGAGTGGCGACGTTGCCGGTGGCGGCGCGTGAGCGGGTCATCGGCGGCATGACGATGCGGTTGGGCAGGGTCAGCGGACCGAGGCGGTAGGGGGTGAAGAGCATGGGGGTTCCTTGCTGGAGACTGTGGCAAGGATGGGGATCACAGGCTGTTGGGAACAGGCCTTTGGCGGCAATAGTGTTGTGCCGTGAATGCAATGATCGGGGCCCGACATCGTAGCGACATGCCATGCGTGTCCCACGCCAACCGGCCGGTGCAGGCGCATCGGCTGCGAACGGACCGCCCGGGACGCGCGCGGCGTGTCGCTACGGAATCTCGCCTGCCAGTTGGTTGTAGGCGGCACGCACTGTTTCGTAGCCGTACTGGCGTTCGAGGCGGCGCACGATGAAGTGGCCGCGGGCCATGTCCTGGTAGTAGTCGGTGAACATCGTGTTCAGGGTGGCGCCAGCCACCGCGCCGATGATCGGCACCGCTTGGGCGGCGAACTTCTCGGTGACCACCACGCCGAAGCGCGCGGCCACCTTCTCGACGATCTTGGCCAGCCACTTGCCGGCTTCCTTCGGGGTCAAGCCGATCATCACCCCACCACCGCCGACCGCCGCGCCAGCCAGTTCGGCCGACAGGTGGCGCATCACTTCGGCGGTGAAGCCGCGGGTGATGTAGTAGCCGGTCTCACTGGCGTCGTCCTGGCCGGAGTTGCCGCCCAGCGCGAACACTTCCAGGCAGGCGTGGCGGGTGCCCATCTCGCTCAGGTCGAAGCCTTCGCTGCGCGCCACGTCGGCGACCGAGCGCATCATGATCGTGGTCGACACCGGCAGTTCGAGGAACAGCGCGGTGAAGCCGAACGCACCGCCCAGGGCACCGGTGGTGGCGGCCGCCACCTTGTGCCAGCGCGTGGACGCGGCCTTGCCCGGGGTGTTGTCCATGCTCCACAGCGCGGCCTGCGCCGACTTGAACAGCGCCGCCTCGACCGCCCCGTGGATGCGCCGCGACACCGACTGCGGCAGCTTTTTCACCGCGAACTCCAGCGGCGAACCGATCAGGTTGGCCATCTTGGCGGTGAGCGTGGGCGATTCCAGCAGGCCGACCGCCCGCTGCAGGTCGGCCCAGTCCTGCGAGGTAGGCAGGATCTGCGCTTCCAGCGGCGGCGGCACGATACGGACGATATGGCTCATGCCCGGATCATACCGCCCGCAGATTGAATGAAGCACCACGGTAGCCCCGGCCAAAGGCCGGCGCCATCGTCAGGCTGCCGGAAGCCCTGAGAGAGCGCCCATGTACTGCCTGTAGTGGCGCAGTTCGGCGATCGAATCATGCACATCGCTCAGCGCGGTATGGCTGGAGGTCTTGCCCACGCCGGCGGCGACGCTGGGCGCCCAGCGCCGGGCCAGCTCCTTCACCGTGGACACATCCAGGTTGCGGTAGTGGAAATACTTCTCCAACCGCGGCATTTCACGGTGCAGGAAACGACGATCCTGGCAGATCGAGTTGCCACACATCGGCGATGCGCCGGCCTTGATCCACTGCGCCAGGAAATTCACCGTCTGCGCCTCGGCCTGAGCCAAGGTCACCTGGCTGTCGACCACGCGCTGCCAGAGCCCGGAACGGCGGTGCTGGTTGCGGTTCCATTCGTCCATCGCTTCCAGACGCTCCACCGGGTGGTGGATGGCGAACTCCGGGCCTTCGGCCAGCACGTTCAACTGCGCATCGGTGACGACGGTAGCGATCTCGATGATCGAATCGTTGTCGGTATCCAGACCCGTCATCTCCAGGTCGATCCAGATCAGTCGTTCGCCTTCAGCACCGTTGTCCGCCATGTCCTTCCCTTGTGCAGAGTGTAATGCGACATGATACCGCCTCTGCGGCGCGGCCCTGCCGTGAATTCATTCCAGCAGCAGCGGCGGTTTGCCGCGCTTGGCCCGGAAATAATTGGTCAGCCGGGTGCTGGCCTGTTTCGCCAGCACCCCGCCGTGCAGCTCCACGCGGTGGTTGTGGCGCGCGTCACCCAGCAGGTCGAATACGCTGCCGCAGGCACCGGTCTTGGGATCGGTGGCCGCGTACACCAGCCGCGCCACCCGCGCATGCACCACCGCCATCGCGCACATCGCGCACGGCTCCAGCGTCACGTACAGGGTGCTGCCAAGCAGCCGGTGGTTGGCCAGCACCCTGCCCGCCTGCCGCATCGCCACGATCTCGGCATGGGCACTGGGGTCGTGGTCGGCGATGTTGAGGTTCCAGCCCTCACCCAGCACCGTGCCGTCGCTGCCGACAAGTACGGCCCCCACAGGAATCTCGTTGAACTCGCGCTCGGCGCGTTCGGCCAGGCGCAGCGCGTGCTGCATCCAGTACTCGTCCTGGTCGTGCACCGGCACGCCCAGCGGCGGCGGCGGTGGCAGGCGCTCAACCACCGCCGTCGGCCTTGCGGAGGAACGCGTCGAAGGCGGCCAAGGTGGCCTCGCTGACGTGGTGCTCGATGCCTTCGGCGTCGCGCCGGGCCGAATCGGGATCCACGCCCAGGGCGAGCAGGAAGCGCTCCACGGTCTGGTGTCGGGCCCGCATTTCCACGGCAAGCTGTTCGCCGGCCGGGGTCAGGAACACCCCCCGGTAGGGGCGCTGGACCGCCCATCCTTCCTTCACCAGGCGCTTGAGCGCCTTGGCCACGGTCGGCTGTGCAACGCCCAGCCGGGTGGCGATATCGACCTGCCGCGCCTCGCGGCCGTCGGCGATCAGGTCGGCAATCAGCTCCACGTAATCTTCCACCAGCTCCGAGCGCCTCGCCTCGCGCACCTGCACGAACCCCTCCACATGCACCTGGGCATCGATCAGTGGGGTGGGCGTCCTGGCTCGGGTGGGCGACATGCGCCCAGTTTAGCGAACCTGCCGCTGCAGCGGGGTTTCGAACAGCACCGCCCCTTCCAGGTTGCGCGCCACCAGCAGGCCGCCATGTGCCCGTGCGAACTCGTGGGCGATGAACAGCCCCAGCCCCAACCCCCGGCTGTCGTGGAAGCTGGCCTTGAACGGTTCGAACAGACGCGGCAGCAACGCTTCCGGAATCTGCCCGGCATTGCGCACCTGCAGCCGCAGTGCATCGCCGGGCAAACCGCGCACCTGGACCTGCACCGGTGCGTCGCCGCCATGCAGCACCGCGTTGCCGATCAGGTTGGAGAGCAGCTGCGCCAACCGGTCCGGGTCGCCCTGCAGACGGGTATCGCCCTCCACCTGCAGTTCGATCCTGGCCTTCGGGTGGGCGCGGCCGATCTCGTTGACCACCACCGCGGCCACTTCCGCCAGGTCGCATTCCTCGGTCTGCAGACGCAGGCCACCACTGCGGATCCGCGAGAAGTCCAGCAGCTGCTCGACCATCCGCGCCATGCGCACCGCGCTGTTTTCCAGGTGGACCAGGGTCTGCTGCGCAGACGGGTCGTCGGGCAGGTCCAGCGACAACTTGTCGGCACACAGCAGGATCGCCGACAGCGGGGTGCGCAGGTCGTGGGTGAGGACCGCCATCATGGTTTCATTGAGCTTGAGCGCGTGCTCCAGCGCGTGGTTGCGCGCCTTGAGCAGCTGCTTCTGCTGGTAGAGCTCGATGAACACGTTGACCTTGCTCATGATCACCTGCGGCTCGATCGGCTTGTGCAGGAAATCCACCGCGCCGCTTTCGTAGCCCTTGAACGCGCGCACCGGATCGTTCGGCGAGGCGGTCAGGAAGATGATCGGCACATCGCGGCTGCGCTGCGAGCCGCGCATCAGCTCGGCCAGCGAAAAGCCATCGATCTCGGGCATGTGCACGTCCAGCAGCGCCAGCGCCACTTCGTGCTCCAGCAGCAGTTCCAGCGCTTCGGCACCCGAGGCCGCGCACAGGATGTCCAGGCCGTCGCGGCGCAGCAGCGCCTCCATGGCGACCAGGTTCTGCGGCACGTCATCGACGATCAGCAGGTTCACACGCTCGGTGGCCGGCGACGTGGTGGGCTCGATCAGATTCATCGGGTAAGGCCTTTCATGCGCATGCATAGGGAGGTGAGCGTCAGCACCGCGTCGGCGCCGGCATGGGCCAGCGCAGCGGCTGGCATGATCGGGGAATAGGCATCATCGGGGCTCTGGATCCAAGCCTGGCCCCCGGCACGGCGCACCGCGGCAACGCCGGCGCTGCCATCATTGCTGGCCCCGGTGAGCAGGATGGCCAACACGCTGCTGCCGAACACCTCGGCGGCGCTTTCAAACAGCGGGTCGATCGCCGGCCGCGAATACAGCACCGGCGGATCCACCGACAACGCCAGGCTGCGGCGGTCTTCGACCAGCAGGTGGTAGTCCGGCGGCGCGAACGTAACGGTGCCGGCCACCAGGGGCTGCTTGTCCTCGGCCTCGCGCACCGGCAACGGGCAGCGCACATCGAGCAGGCCGGCAATCCGGCTGGGGCGGTCGCGTGGAAGGTGCAGCACCACCAGCACCGGCATCGGCAGGTCTGCCGGGAGCGCAGCCAGCAGCTGCTGCAGCGCGCTCACACCGCCGGCGGAGGCACCGACCACCACCAGCTCGAACAGGGGCTGCTCCACCGCGGCATTCATCAGGCCAGCTTCCGATACAGGCGCTGCTCGCGTGCGCAGGCTTCGAACGCATCGGCATGCTCGCCGAACTGCAGCGACTCCTTGCTGCCCAGGCCCAGGAAGCCGCGGTGCACCAGCGCTTCGTGGAACAGCCCGATGGCACGATCCTGCAGGGCGCGCTGGAAATAGATCAGCACGTTGCGGCACGACACCAGGTGCACTTCGGAAAACACCGTGTCGGTGGCCAGGCTGTGGTCGGCAAACACGATGTTGCGCTTCAGCCGGCGATCGAACACCACGCTGCCGTACCCGGTGGTGTAGTAATCCGACAACGAACCGCTGCCACCGGCTTCGAGGTAGTTGCGGCTGAACTGGGCCAGCCGGTCCAGCGCGAACGCGCCGGTTTCGGCCGCCTCCAGCGCATCGGGGTTGATATCGGTGGCGTAGATGATGGCACGGTCGAGCAACCCCTCTTCCTGCAGCAGGATCGCCAGCGACCACACTTCCTCGCCGGTGCTGCAGCCGGCGATCCACAGCTTGATCGACGGATAGGTGCGCAGCACCGGGATGGCATGCTCGCGCAGCATGCGGAAGTAGGCGGGGTCACGGAACATCTCCGAGACCTGCACGGTGAAATACTGCATGGCCAGCGCGAAGGTCTCCGGCTCATGCAGCAGCCGGTGCTGCAGCGCGCCCATGTTGTCGCAGTCGAACCGCGCCATCGCGTGGCGCATGCGCCGGCGCAACGAGGCCAGCGCGTAGTCGCGGAAGTCATAGTGGTAGCGCTGGTATACCGCCTCCAGCAGCAGCCGCAGCTCCAGGTCGAACAGATCGGCCTCGTTCATCGGCGGGAACACCACACGCGGCACAGCGAAACCAGCTTGTCCACGTCGATCGGCTTGGCGATGTAATCGTTGGCACCGGCCTGCAGGCAATGCTCGCGGTCATCGGGCATGGCCTTGGCGGTCAGCGCGATGATCGGCAGATCGCGCCAGCGGTTGTCGCGGCGGATCTCGCGCATCGCGGTCAGCCCGTCCATCTCCGGCATCATGATGTCCATCAGCACCAGGTCGATGTCCGGCCCCAGGCGTTCGAGCGCCTCGCGGCCGTTGCGGGCGATCTCCAGCTTCACCCCCAGCGGTTCCAGCACGCTGGACAGGGCGAAGATGTTGCGTACATCGTCTTCCGCCAGCAGCACGGTACGCCCGTCCAGCACCGCATCGCGACGGCGCGCTTCGCGCAGCAGGCGCTGCTGGTCGCTGGGCAGCGAGGCTTCCACGCTGTGCAGGAACAGGGTTACTTCATCGAGCAGGCGTTCGGGCGAGCGTGCGCCCTTGATGATGATGCTCTTGGAATAGCGGCGCAGGCGCTGCTCTTCGTCGCGGGTCAGCGCACGCCCGGTGTAGACGATGACCGGCGGGAAGGCCACCGCCTCGTTGCCGGCCATGTGTTCGAGCAGGTCGTAGCCGGTCCCGTCCGGCAGCGCCAGATCGGTCACCATGCAGTCGAAGGTTGAATCGGCCAGCTCGGCCTTCGCCTCGGCGAGCGTGCCCACCGCGGTGATTTCCAGCTGGTCGCGACCCAGCAGCAGCTGCAGGTTGGAGCGCAGGGCACTGTCGTCCTCGACGATCAACAGGCGGCGCACATCCCGCTCGCTGGTGGCTTCCAATTGCTGAATCGCCTCGACCAGGCGCTCGCGCGTGGCCGGCTTGATCACATAACCGATCGCACCCAGCTCCATCGCCACCTGCGAACGTTCCAGCCCCGACACCACGTGTACCGGGATATGCCGCGTCGCGGGGTCGCGCTTGAGGCGCTCCAACACGCTCAGGCCTGACACATCGGGCAGCCCGATATCCAGCAGCACGCCGTTGGGGCGCAGCTCGGCGGCCAGTGCCAGCGCTTCTTCGGCGGTCTGCGCGACCACGCAGTCGAAGTCAAGCTCATGGGCCATGCCCACCAGCGCCTCGGCGAAGACCACGTCGTCCTCCACTACCAGGATCATGCGCCCAGCGCGGCTGCGGCGGCCGCGGTCATCGACCACGCGCGGTGACTGGGTGGCCGCGGACGTACCGTGGGCGCTGCCGAACAGCGGGGCCGGAGCGGCCGGCCTGGCGGCCGGTGCAGGGCGTACATCGGGCGCCGCCATCGGGGCTGCGGTCGCGGTACCCGCCGCCAGCGGCAGGTCCAGGATGAAGCAGCTGCCGCGGCCCGGTTCGCTGGACACGGAAATGCTGCCGCCCATGCGCGAAGCCAGGTCGCGCGAGATCGACAGGCCCAGACCGGTGCCGCCGTAGCGCCGGCGGGTGCTGCCGTCGGCCTGGCGGAACGCTTCGAAGATCACTTCGGTCTGCGCCTGCGGAATGCCGATACCGGTATCGGTCACCGCAAACTGGACGCGCCCTGCCCCGTTGCCGCGCACCACCAGCGAGACGCTGCCGTGTTCAGTGAACTTGACCGCGTTCGCCAGCAGGTTCTTCAGGATCTGCTGCAGGCGCTGGCCATCGGCCACCAGCTGGCTGGGCGCGTCGGTGTCGGCGCGGATGTCCAGCGCCAGGCCCTTCTGCGCGGCCAGCGGCTCGAAGGTTTCCTTCAGGCGCTGCAGCACGCTCGATACCGCCAGGTTCTCCTCGGCCAGTTCGACATGTCCGGCTTCGATGCGCGACAGGTCGAGGATGTCGTTGATCAGCGCGAGCAGGTCGTTGTTGGACGAGTGGATCGCCTGCGCGTACTTGACCTGTTCGGCGGTCAGCGTGCCGTCCTTGTTGTCGGCCAGCAGCTTGGCCAGGATCAGCGCGCTGTTGAGCGGCGTGCGCAGCTCGTGCGACATGTTGGCGAGGAATTCGGACTTGTAGCGCGAACTGGCCTCCAGCTCGCGGCTGTTCTGGACCAGCTGGCCCTGCGCGATCAGCAGCGCCTGCTGGCGGGCTTCCAGCTCATGGGTGCGCTCTTCCAGCTGTACGTTGGTCTGCTCCAGCTCGGCCTGCTGCTGTTCCAGGCTGGCCTGCGAGTGCAGCAGGCTGCGGCTCTGTTCCTCAAGCTCTTCGTTGGCCACCCGCAGCTCTTCCTGCTGGGTCTGCAGTTCTTCGCTCTGGCGCTGGGTTTCTTCCAGAAGCTCGACCAGCTGCGCGCGCAGCAGCGCGGTGCGCAGGGCCACGCCCAGCGGTTCGGCGCACTGCAGCAGCAGCTCCAGCTCCAGGGCGCGCGCCGGCGACACCCCGGCCCGGCCCAGTTCGACCAGGCCGATCACCACGCCATCGGCAGTGATCGGTCCGAGCAGGCGCTGGTGAACCGGGGTTCGTCCCAGCGCAGTTTCAATTTCCAGCAGGCTTTCGCCTTCTTCCAACCGGCGCGGCTGGCCCTGGCGCAGCACTTCACCCCACTGCCCCGCAGACGCCGGGAGCGAATCGGGCAAGTGCGGCGGCAGCGCGGCCCCGCCCACCAGCAGCAGCCGTTCGCCCTGCAGGCGATACAGGGCGCCCACGTCGGCGTTGAGGCGCGCGCACAGGGTGCGCATGGCCTCATCGGCCAGCACCCGCGGTTCGGGGTCGCCCCGCAGGCTGACTGTCACGGCATTTTCGGCTTCCTGCAGCCACAGCGCGTCGGCGGCGCTGCGGCGGGCCTGGATGGCCTTGATGACGGTCAACGCCATCAGCAGGAAACAGATGCCGCCGATGGTGCGGTTGATGAAGGAGAATGCCGAATTGGTGCTGGCCGGGGCCAGGTGATAGCCCACCGCAAGCAGGATGCAGGAGCCGACCGCTACCAGCAGCGGCGCCTCCAGTCGGCGCTGGAACAGGGTGACGCCTACGGCCATGAAGTAGGTCAGCCACACCGCATAGCCCAGCGGCACCACCAGCTCCAAGGCGATGGTGAAGCCCATCAGGCCGGCCGATGCCAGCCAGATCCAGCGGTCGCGAGCGGTGGGCGCTGCATTCATGCACACGGTTCCAGCGTGAAAAGGGCTTCGATGTTAACCGAACTGTGAATTCGGGCGTTATACGCCAGATGGCGGCGTGTTCAGAACTGTTTTTGACACTATCTTCACACCGCGACTCCTACGGTTCAGCCCCTTACAGGGGGAGTAAAGCCGCCGCCGTGGTCAAGGCAGTCACCGATATTGCGCCGCTTGCCGATGATCGCCTGCAGTTGCAGCTGTTGATCGATCACGTCTCCGATCACGCGATCTATCTGCTCGACGCGCAAGGGTGCATCCGCAGCTGGAACCGTGGCTGCGAGCGGGTCAAGGGCTATTCCACCGAAGAAGTGATGGGGCAGCATGTGCGGCTTTTCTATGCGCCCGACGAGCGCGCGTCCGGCGCCGCCGAACATACCCTCGTCCAGGCCGAACAGCAGGGTCGCTATGCCGGCGAAGGTTGGCGGGTGCGCCGCAGCGGCGAATGCTTCCGCGCTAGCGAGGTAATAGAACCCGTGCGCCAGGATGGCGCCCTCCTCGGCTTCGTGAAGGTCACCCAGGACGTCACCGAGCGCTACCACGCCCAGCGCCTGCTGCAGGATGCGCAGCGGGCGCGCGAGCAGTTGCAGCAGTTCGAGGGCGTCGGCCGGCTCACGCGTGGGCTGGCCCACGAATTCAACAATCTGCTGACCACCATCGGCAACGCGCTGGACCTGATCTCGCTGCGTCCCGCCGCCGACGCGCGCACCCGTGAACTGACCGAACTGGCCCAGGCCGCCGCCGACCGGGGCTCGCTGCTGACCCGCCAGTTGCTGGCGTTCTCGGCCGACCAGACCCTGGTTCGCGAGCCCTTGCAGGTAGCCCGGCTGTTCGAACAGGAGCTGCCCGTGCTGCAGCGGGCCTGCCCGGACAACATCCGCCTGCGTCTGGAAGTGCCTTTCGACCTACCTCGAATCACCACCGATGGCGTACAGTTGCATACCGCTGTATTGAACCTGCTGCTCAACAGCTGCGAGGCCATGCCGCAGGGCGGGACGATCACCATCAGTGCCACGGCCGAACACCGCCTGGCCCCGGACCTGGCCAACCCCACGCAGCGCCGCTATGTGGCCATCGCGGTGACAGACCAGGGCAATGGCATGCCGCCGGATGTGGCCGAGCGCGCCAGCGAACCGTTCTTCACCACCAAGGAAGTCGGCAAGGGCAGTGGTCTGGGCCTGAGCCAGGTGTTTGGCTTCGTGTCCCAATGCGACGGCTTCGTCGATGTCCAGACCGCGCCTGGACGCGGCACCACTGTCCGTTTGTTGTTACCTGCCCTAGAGGAAGTCGCGCATGTCTGAGCCCCTTCGTGTGTTGATGGTCGAAGACCAGGACGACCTGCGTGAGCTGATCGGGCAGGCGCTGCGCGATTTCGGTATCGAGGTGCATACGGCAACCGACGGTCCGAAGGCCGTTGAACTGATCGATACGACCGGCGGCTTTGATGTCGTGTTCAGCGACGTCAACATGCCCCAGGGCATGAGCGGACTGGAATTGAGCGCGCACGTCGCCAATGCCCTGCCGAACGCCCGGATGATCCTGTCGTCCGGCTATGCACGGTCCCAGCTGCCGCCGCTTCCGGACAATGTTGAATTCCTGCCGAAACCCTACCGGCTCAAGCAGTTGGTGTCTCTGTTGAAGGAATCCCCGTCGGCGAACTGAAGCACGGGTGTGAACGCTTCATGCCTGAACGGGCCACTTCACGCCGGCTCTGCAAACACGGCGGGATAGTACCTGAGTACTCCGTTTGACAGGACGCACGGAATGCTCGACCGCAGCCAGGATCTGGAACGCATTGCGCTGATCGACGCGCTCAACGTGATGGATCCGGCCTTGGGGCGCTCGCTGGACCCGGTCACCGAGCTGGCGGCGTTTACTTTTGGCACCGCCATCGCACTGATTTCCATCGTCGACGCTGACTCGCAGCGCTTCATTTCCCGGGTGGGGCTGTCGCTGGAACGCACCGACCGCCACCACTCGATCTGCTCGTGCGCGCTGCAGTCCAGCGGCATCCTGCAGATCGAAGACCTGCGCCAGGACCCCCGGTTCCACGACAACCCGCTGGTGGCCGGCCCGGAGCAGATGCGCTTCTACGCCGGCGCGCCGCTGGTGACCCGCAACGGCATCGCGCTGGGCACCCTGTGCCTGATGGACCGCACCCCGCGCGTGCTGACCGCCGACGAGCAGCGCCAGCTGCAGACCCTGGCGCGGATTGTGGTGAACCAGATGGAGCTGAAGATGTCGCTGGGGCGGCGCGAGCCGATCAGCGGGCTGCCCAACCGCCAGCAGTTCCAGGCCGACCTGAGCGTGCTTGGCCGCCAGGACGGCGGCAACTCGTTCACCGGCGTGTTGTTGGATGTGTTCGACCTGCAGAGCGCCAACGACGCCGGCCAGGCGCTGGGACTCAAACCGGTGGAATCGCTGCTGCGGCAGGCCTCGCTGCGCGTGCAGGAAGTGCTGGGTGAAGATGTGCAGGTGTACCACGTGGCTTCCACCCGGTTTGCATTCGTGCTGCGCGACCACGCGCATGCGCAGGTGGAGGCGCTGATGAAGCGGCTGCATGAGCGCATGCGGCGGCCGCTGATGGTGGGCAGCATTCCGATGTCGCCGCAGTTCCACGCCGGGCTGTGCGATTTCCGCGCCGACCCGGAGGAAGCCGGCGACCTGGTGCGCAAATGCATGGTGGCACTGAACCACGCACTGCAGACCGACGCCTGCCTGTGCTGGTACTCGGCAGACCGCGATGCGCACCTGCGCCGCCGCTACCGGCTCGCCTCCGATGCGGCGCGCGGGCTGGCGCAGGAGCAATTCAGCCTGGTCTACCAGCCGCGCTACGACCTGCGCGATGGCCAGCCGGTGTCCGCCGAAGCGCTGCTGCGCTGGACCCACCCGATGCTGGGACCGATCACGCCGGGCGAGTTCATTCCCGTGCTCGAGTGCACGGCGCTGATGCCCGCGCTCAGCCAATGGGTGATCGAGCACGCGTTCGCGCAGGCAGCGCGGTGGCAGCAGCAGCTGCCCGGATTCACGCTGTCGATCAACCTGTCCCCGCGCGATTTTGACAATGCCAACCTGTGGACCGGCATGGCCGAGCGTCTGCAGGCCAACGGGCTGGTGCCCTCGCAGATCGAAGTGGAAATCACCGAAGGCCAGTGGCTGCACAGCCACCCCGCCGCCCTGCCCCAGCTGCGCGCGATGGCCGCCGCGGGCGTGCGTATCGCCATCGACGACTTCGGCAGTGGCTACAGCAACTTCGGGTACCTGAGCGAAGTACCGATCAGCCACATCAAGGTCGACCAGAGCCTGGTCACCGGCCTGGCACGTTCGCGTACCGCACGGTTGAAGGTGGAAGCCATCATCCGGCTTGCCCAGCAGCTGGGCTACCGCACCGTGGCCGAGGGTGTTGAGCATGAGTCCGAGCTGTCGCTGCTGCGGCTGTGGGACTGCCATGAGGCGCAGGGGTATTACCTGGCGCGGCCGATGAGTGCCGATGCGGTCACGCAGTTGGTGCTGGCCTGTCGAGCGGGGCCGCCTTTGGACGCAGACGGTGACTAGTCTTCGGGTGGAACCGTGACCATTGCACACAGGCAGATCCGCCTGTCCTGCTAGCATCAGGGCACCGGCGATCTGTCTCGTTCGCCCTGATGATGCGCTGCGCGGCCCCTGTACGCGAACGCCCGGCTGGAGTGCCAACGTGAAGCGACTGACCCTGTTCTGCCTGACCGCCGTACTGATGACGGCCTGCAACCGTTTGGAGCCTGCCATGAGCCATGACCTGTCCACCGCCGAAGCCGATGTCGCAGCTGGTGGGCGCGGCCTTGCCACGCTCAACCCCGAACCGGTCAAGGCCTACCAGGTCACGCTGCGCATCCATGGAGCGCCTGGCGCGTTCAAGCTTGTGCGTGGGACGGCCCAGTACGACGTCATCAATGAAGACCAGTGTGGCAACATCGAACCGGCCACGGGAACCGCGTCGCGCATCACCAGCCAGGAACCGATGGAGCTAACGCGCATCTCCGACGAGGAGTACCAGGGCACCCTGTATCTGGACCGCATGAAGGACCAGGATTACTACGGACGCGGCATCTGCCGCTGGGAGTTCACTGGTGCAGGTGCGTTGCTGAAGGCCACTGGTGCACAGGAGGAGACGCGGTTCCTGACGTTCGTGGATGCGCCGGATCTGGTGGCAGGGAAGACGTACACCCGGTATTACCCGCTGCGCGACTATCCGCGGGCCGGCCAGGTCGATGGCGTATCGGACGTTCCTGCCATTGACGACTATGCGTCCAGCGGTGAAGAGAACCCAACGGAGTATCGAGAAGGTTTGCGCGACTCGCTCTTCTCGATCTCGATTACGGCGGTTGAGACAGCTCGGTGACCATCACCAGCCAGGACTACGCCGCACTTGCGGATGATGCCTACACCGACAGAAAGGTCGGACGGCGGGACGCTGGACAGGAAGAAAAGGTTTATCTCAACGGCCATCAGTACAAGATTCGCGAGCACGTAAACGATCCGCGAACCGGCTATCAGGGAACGATCTATCAGCGCGTGGATTCCAAGGAAATCGTCGTTGCCCATCGCGGGACGGCGGAGTTGATCAAGGATGGGGTACTCACCGACGCACCCATGGTGCTTTCACGCAGCAACCCTCAAGCGGTCCAGGCAATCACCCTCACCCAGCGCGCTGTTGACGAAGCCAAGCGCCTGAGCGACAACGCCGGGCGAGACATCCCGGTGACGGTCACCGGCCACTCTCTTGGTGGATCGCTTGCCCAGATCTCCGCACACCATTACGGGCTCAGGGGCGAGACCTTCAACGCCTACGGCGCTGTCAGCCTTACCGGCTATCGCATTCCGGAAGGTGGCCACGGTGTGATCAACCACGTCATGGCCGCCGATGCCGTCAGCGCGGCCTCGCCTCACTTTGGCGAGGTGCGGGTATATGCCCGGCAGCAGGAGATCGATACGCTGGCCAACGCCCAGTACAGCAACAGCCCACTGAATCTGCTGATTCCCGACTACCCTCTCATGGCCGCCGCAGCCTCGCTGGACTCGCACAAGATGGGCCAGTTCACCGGCGACGGATCGGTGCTCACGATGGGCAGTGCCCGGCAGCTGGCCGACAGCAATGCGCGCATGATCCAGGAGTACCGCAGCGACATTGACGGCCTGCGTACCGGTGCAACCGTGATCTCCCGGGGTGCACCGGGCGGCGTGATGGATGCCTACGACAAACTGCGCGGGCCGCTCGAACCGGGCGAACCTGCTCGCCGCGATACGGAACAACACCGCAACGACCAGAGCAGTTCACGCATGAATGACGCTGGGCACCCGGGGCACTCCCTGTTCCAGGATGCCCAACGTGGCGTCCATGCCCAGGACGCGCGCGTAGGACGCGCCCCTGATCACGCCAGCGACCAGCTTGCCGGCAGTCTGGCCACTGAAATGCATGCCGCCGGCGGCACACGCATCGATGCCGTGCTGATGAGCGGCGACGCGGCCCGCACGTTTGCCGTGCAGGGCAATGCCGATGACCCCGCCCACCTGCGCGTCAGCGTCGACACCGTGGTTGCCATGAACACGCCGCTGGAGCAGAGCAGCCGCCAACTGGAGGCCACAGCCGCCAGCCAGCAGTTGGAGCAGCAGAACCGTCAGCTGACCGAAAGCCAGGCCGCCACGCGCAGCATGACCGCCTGAGGTCCGGCGTCCACCCCGTCGCTGCCATAATGCGACCTTTCCAACGCCTGCGTCCCCCATGTCCGACCTTGCCCCCCTGCCCGTCCTTGCCCCGGGCCACTACCGCCACTTCAAGGGCGGCAACTATCAGGTGATCGACGTGGTGCGCCACAGCGAGACCCTGCTGCCAATGGTGTTGTATCGCCCGTTGGACGAGGACCTGGGGCTGTGGGTGCGACCGTATGACATGTTCACCGCGCAGGTCGAGGTCGATGGCGTGCTGCGGCCACGGTTCGCGTTGGTGGACCAAGTCTAAGCAGGGGCAGTCGCCGCCGCACGCATAGAGAAAGCGCCCCGGGGGGGCGCTTTTTTGCTACGCGGCCGAAGCCAGGGACTCAAGGTGTCGCGGTCACACCCTGGGCCGAGGCGCCGACCACGATGAACGGGTCGCGCCCGGCATCGGCGTAGGCACCGCAACTGGGGTCGCCCGGCGCGACCGGATCGCACGGCCACACCGCGCGCGGCACGGTATCGCGTGGCTCGAAGCGCTCGCCATTCCAGACCGCGAAGCCCAAGTGCAACCGGCCCCATTCGCCGTAGCTGCGCGGCTCGGGTTTCTCGGTGGTGCCGACGTCCACGTACCAGCGCACCGCCGGGCCAAACTGAAGTTTGCCCGCATCCAGCTGCACGCGTGCGCCGTCGGCGCCATAACGCTTCCGTTCGGCATCCGACAGCAGCGGCTCTGCCGGCAGCGCCTGCTGGGTGATGTCCACCGGCGCCGCGCCCGCGCTCACGCGATAGACGCGCTGCTGCACCAGCCCTTCGCGGCAGCTGCCGGCCGGCAGGCGCACCGTCTTGACCGCCTCGGCGTCGGGGCTGCGGTTATCGGCACACGCGAATGGGCCGGACACCAGATACACCGTGGTGGACGGGTCGGCGCCTTCGAACGAGCGCACCCAGACATCGCCCTGCACCGCCAGGAAGTCCGGGCGAAGCCCGTAGCCGGGCACGGCCTTGAACCAGCCCTTCTGAGAGACCTGGCGCTCGCGCCAGGCGCGCGGGAGAAGCAGTTGCTGCTCCGGAATGGCCACCAGCAACGCCGACAGGTGCGCCGGCAGCGTTCCCTGGCAGGCACCGATCAGCAGGTCCGCCTGGGTGGCTAGACGCGCTGCCAGGTCGTTCGGACAACGCGCACCGAGCTGACGCTCGATCTGGTTGTTGTCATTGGCGAGCGTGGGGATAACCAGCGGCCGTGGCGCGACGGGTACCGGTTCGGAAGGAGCTTCTGGTCCGGCTGACGGACTGCTCACCGACGGTGTTTCCATCGATGCAGCTGCAGCTGAGGCCGCCGCATCCACGGAAGCAGAAGGGACCACAGGACGTTGCGCCGCCGCAGCCGAGAAACGTGCCGCCACGGCGGGCGCGGGATCGACTGTGGCTGCAGGCACCGCCGTCGGCGCCTCGACTGTGCCTTCAACGCCGGCGGTCTGTGCCACATCATCAATCTTCTCAACCGTAGCGGAAGGACTTCGACTCAGCGGTTCAACCGGTTCAACCGGTTCAACCGGCCGAGGCTCAATACCCGGGGTCACAGTCGCTGGCAGATTGACCAAGGCAGGGCCAGACACAGTCGTCGCTTCGTGATCACTCATCGAAGCAGCTGTTGCGGGCGCATTGGACGGACTGGCGACACCTACTGCCTCGCTAACCGCCGATGCGGGAGGTACAACCTCTGGTGTCGCCTGAGCTTGCACAGTGAATGTGGCAAGCGGCAACAGCAGCAGAAGCGATGCCGAAAAGCCCACTTCCAAGCTACAGGAGATAACCAAATTCTTACGCATCATGTCGTCCTTGAACTAATGAATGAACTGTAGAGGTCAGGCCTACACCGCAACGATTCGACGTTGCGGCATACCACCATGTTCGCGCTCCGCGCCTTTCAATTACGCGAACTCCGTCACAAGCAGCCACGTTGCACTCTCCGCAGGGGCGCCGTGTTTCGACGACTACGTTCCGCGAATGGCAATAAATCAGAACCTCTCAAAATACGGCATGCTGCACTCAGCGTAGATCGTCGTACAGCTATCGCTGCCGGAGTTCCTGCATGCCGCTGTCGCGCGCTCAAGCGCGATCTCCTTCGCCGCCCCGTATCGAGTCGTGTCCCAAGCGACTTGTCCGTCTGAATCAGCGCTGCGCACTGGTTCTTGAATGTCAGCCCCTCCTTGCAGTCAGTAGCCCCCCCATTGAGAGCACTTCTCGACGGCACCCGCGACAGCTTCCGCCTTTGACATCTTTCCGACGACTGCCCCAGCATCCCCGGACTTGGAAAAGGCAACCGCTCCCCAGGTCTTGTGCCATCGGCCTGTCGGCAACGGATCGCCACTCCCGCCGGAACCGGCACCGGTTGGTGCACAGCCCCCTACCCCCTGTCCGCCGATCGGATACTGCCCTGGAGGGCATCGTCCCTCGGCAACTGAGCGTCCAACGACGCCCGTGGAAAGCACGATTACCAACAACATGAACCCTATCGCTCGGTTATGCGTCCGGACCACCTAGTCATCCCCTCACCTGAATGATCTGAACTCAGACATGCTGCAAGCAGAGTAGACAATGCTGCACTTTTGACCACCTTGGGCGCTGCCGCACTGGGCGAGAGCCAGGTTCTTCGCTTGATCCTCCGTCTCTGCATGCGCAGCAATCGAAGTTCCTGTTCCGCCGTTCAAGCTCTCCGCAGTTGCATCGGCAAGTGCCGCGCACTGATTGAAGTAGGTCAAACGCGTCTTACACGCTTTCCCGCCCAACTTTTCGCACTCAGCGGTAGCAGCTGCGATTGCCTGCCGCTTCGACTTCATGGAAACCGCTGCTCCAGTAGCAAGCGTGTTCAGGTCTTCCGAAATAGCCCCCCAACGCGTCTCCCACTTACCAGTCGGAACGGGCCCTCGCGCATCGGCACCACCCGTCGAAGGGATGGGGGCGCAGCCACCTGTCCCTTGCCCGCCAACCGGATACTGGCCGGGAGGGCATCGACCTTCTGCAAGCGAGGTTGTTGGAATAGCCATCAACACAAGAATCAGAACAGCTAAGGCTCGATTCTTACCGAACTCCATGCTCCCTATCTGACGAAGGGCCCGAAGGCGCGCATCGAAGAAGACCTGGAAGCTCGCTGAAAAATCCTGACTCAATGCGAGATCACTCGATTGTTCGCGCAGAGCAATGTCAATACGACTCGAACTCAGGTTTCGCACACGCTGCGTAGATCACATTGCATCCAATACCACCATCGGAAGCGCAGCGGTCCATCGCGACCTTTTCGGCCTTCTCCTTGGTTTCGGCGCGGCCGAAACTTGTGCCACCATCCCCTGAAGTTGGCACCGTCGCTGCACCGCACTGATTTTTGAATGTGAAAGCGACCTTGCAGGAACGACCCCCACTCTTCGCGCAGTTAGCCTCAGACTCCTTCGCCGCGTCAGATTTGCTGAGCTTGCCCGTCGACGCACCCGCCGCGCCATCGGTCGAGATCGCAATTGCGCCCCACGTCTTGTGCCAGACACCAGTGGGGCGTGGAGACCCCGAACCGGACCCTGATCCGGAACTGGGGATTGGCGCACATCCCTGAACGCCCTGCCCTCCAATCGGATATTGACCGGGAGGGCATGCGCCCTCCGCTAGCGCATAGCCCGCGGGGCCAAGCAGAATCAAAAAGGCCAGAGACCGGATTGATTCTCCAAGGCGGCTTTTCAACTGACCTGCCCAGAAGCTGCGCATTGTCTGATCCTCATTCTGATTTCGCTGCACCAAGTTTGCCTGGAGTGGGTCCCGCGTCGCCTGAGCCGGCGTAGACCGGCGCTGAAACCCGCGTTCCTGCTCCATCACTCTCTGCAGATCGTGCAGGCGCTGGCGGCGGTGGAGTATACGAACCCGGCGGCTGGCCCTGCGGGCCGGCGGCTGCCGAGCCACCTATCTGGGAATATGCCATGAAGCTGCCCAAGGTCCCCTGGAAGAACATCGCCGCCATTGGGGGCGCAGTCAGGATCAGCGTCGTGAGGATCAAGCCCATGCCGCCCTGCTGCATGGCCTGACTGGTCATGCCGTCGCTCATCGCGTCTTTCAGGAAGAAGCTGTTGATCAACGACGAGGTCCAGAATGCGGCCGAAACACGTATGACCATGTCCAGCGCGATCGATACCATCGCCGACAGCACCGCCATCGAGAACATCGTGCCTATGCCGTAGAACAGCCACTTCTGGAAGAACTGCTTGGTCTGGTCAAACAGCAGACACAGAATGAACAGTGGTCCAAAACCGATGAACAGCGCAATGGCGACCTGATAGAGCAGCAGCATCGCGCCAGCGGTCACCGCCGGACCGCCGGTTCCGATGCCGATGAACCACATGGCACGCGTCTTTTCTTCGCGGAGGCCGCCATCGTCCAGCACCTTGATCGCATCGATACTGGACAACGCCACCTGCATCCAAGCCAGGCTCTTGTCGATCTGATCTTCAGCGGTGCCGCCCTCGCCGGTTACAACGCGGGTGATCAGGCCGCCGACATCCTTGGTCAGGAAATCGCTGACGCTGCTGCCAAACATCGCCATCGAGGTCGCAACGCTGATGATCAGCGCCGCACGGGCCATGTTGGTGACCAGCACCATCATCGAATCCCGGCTCTGGCCGGTGACGATACGGTAGCCCTGGATCAGCACCCACAGCGTCATCAGGATCAGGGCGATGCCACCTACCCAGGCCATCATCCGGCCCATCATCTCGATGCCGAAGTCGTTGATGCGATCGCGCAGGTAATCAAGAATCAGTTTGAAGAAGACGAAATCACCGATCGACTGGACACGCACCGCGTAGCCCAGCAGATCCTGCAATCCGCCTGAGAAATCAAAAACGTTGGCAATCGACCTGATCGACATTTCCACAATCCCTTGGTGATGCTGCTACTGCATTGGGTCCGGCAGTACCTTGCCGCCCCGCTGTACCTGCGTGGGTGCTTACTTGACGCTGAGTGCGCCCTTCAACGCGGCGGTCTTGACCAGGTCGCCGATGATGTTCTTGGTGGTGTCGCCCTTCAGCGCGTTCTGCGCCACCACCTTCTGGTTGGCCTCCATCACCTCGATGTAGGCATCGTAGGAGCGCATCCGCGACTGCCAGATCTGTGCCTGGACGGCCAGATCGTTGGCCATGCGCAGCGATTCGCTGTCAGTGCCCTGAACGTTGCCCTGGTTGTTGTTCAGGATGCGCAGCTTGAAGATGCGGTTCAGCGAGGACTCCATCTTCGGCACCGAGTAGGTCATGAACATCACCGCTTCGTTGTACTTGCGGTTCTGCATCATGCGGATGTTCACGCAGATCTGGGTCTGCTGCTCCTTGAAGTCGGCCTGCGGATTGAACACGAAGGTCTTGAACAGCCCCATGGGGCTGAAGTCCGTCGATCCTCCGCAGGATTCCCGCACCAGATAGTTCTCGCCTACGGGGGTCAGCTCAACACCCTGGGGCATACCGAAGTCGTTCAGTACCGCCTGCACCTCCACCAGCGCCTGCGCATACTGCTGCAGGGTGCGGATCCAACGGGTGCGCTGTTCCACATACTCGGCCGCGTCCTGCGCCTTGGAGGCGTAGGCGGTGATCTCGGCCTTATACGTGTTGATCTGGTTCATGATCTGCTGGTAGACGCTCGGGCCAACTTCGACCACGGGCATCGTGTAGGCCGGTGCGGGCGCGTTGCACATCAGCACGGTCACCAGCGACAGGGCCGCCAGGCGGAAGCTGAAATGACTGCGGCGCGTCTTCTTCGGGTTCATCGCGGTATCCATATTTTTCTCCATCGAATGCGGGCATTGCCACTCCCTGATCGGCCGGGGGACCGTCAGGCAACGGCGTCCTGTCGTGTCCCGGCGGGCTTTCCAGAGCCCTTGCGCTTCCTGTAGAACTCACTGAGCCACTGGTCCGGGGTGAGGTCGGCCGGCGACACCTTCTCGCGCTGGGCGGCGTCGAGCAGGACGCGGTGCATCACGTCGATATTGTCGGTGGAGGCCGAAATCACCGACAGGATGTCATCCATGCCACGCAGGTTGAGCTGGCACACGCTGGCAGCGTGGCCCTGCTTGACCAGGAAGCAGCGTGAGCGCTCATCCAGGGCGGTGACGACCTTGAACTCGGACTCGGTCAGCTTCAGGCCGTCGATGTAATCCGCACGGCTGGCATTGGGGTTGGGCAGCAGGATCAGCGTGGCGGTCTGCTCGATCAGCGCCGCAGCGATGTCGCTCTTGAGCGCATCTTCCGGGCTCTGGGTCGCGAAGATGCCCATGCCGTTCTGCTTACGGATGGTTTTCTGCTTGTTCTTGGCAAATTCCTTCAGGCCGCCCTCGCCGTCCAGGATCTTCCAGAATTCGTCCATCACGTAGATCAGCGGCCGGCCGTCGATCAGCGATTCCAGGCGGTGCAGCAGGTAATTGATGACCGGCACGCGCACTTCGGGGTTGTCGATGATGTCGGTGTAGTCGAAGCCGATGATGTTGGCGCGGCTCAGGTCCACGGTGTCCACCGGGTTGTCGAACACCCAGCCCAGCGAGTTGCCCGAGGTCCACTTGCGCAGGCGCGCATACAGGCCATCGTCGCCCATGTTGGGCAGGCTCTTCTGGAAGTTGGTCATGCTGCGCAGGTGCATGGGGGTGTCGAGCATGTTCTCGACACCGCGGAAGATGTCCTCTTCCTCGCGGGCGCTGTACTCGTGCTTGTTGGCCAGCACCTTGATCAGATCGGCCAGGAACTGCACGTTGGCTTCGTTGTTCTCGCACTGGAACGGGTTGAAGCCGGTGGCCTGGCCGTTCTCCAGCGCCAGGTAGTTACCGCCGCAGGCGCGCACGAAGATCTCCGCACCACGGTCCTTGTCGAAGAAGAAGATGGTCGGCGACGGGTCGTACTTCTGCACCTGGCTGAGCAGGAAGTTGATCAGCGCCGTCTTACCGGTACCGGACTTGCCGATCACCATGGTATTGGCGATGGCCTTTTCGCCCAGCGAGTTCTCCGACGGGTGGGTGGCGTGGAAGTTGAAGTAGTACGGCTGGCCGTTGGTGGTCTGCAGCGTGGTCACGCAGTCGCCCCACGGGTTGTTGTGCTGCTTGCCGGTGGCGAAGTTGTGCAGCGGCGACAGGCCCAGGAAGTTGAGCGAGCTGATGTTGGCCAGGCGCGTGCGGTAGCGCCAGTTGGCCGGGAACTGCGAGTAGAACGAGGCGGTGACGGCCAGGTCTTCCTTGGTCGAGACGAACCCGGCGTTGGACAGCTCGGCGCGGGTGGTGGCGATGTTCTGAGACAGCTTTTCCTGGCTGTCGGCATAGACGGCCATGATGAAGTGGTACTCGCCCAGCACGAAGTTGCCGGAGGACAGCTGGTCCATCGCCTGGTCCAGCTCGACGATCTGGCTGACCGCCTTGTCGCCGGAGGAGATCATCATGCCCTTGGTACGGTCCAGCACCTTGAGCGCGTCCTGGCGCCCCATCGGGCTGAACGAATGGGTGATGACGTATTCGAAGTCGAGGTACTTCAGGCCATTGAGCACACCCGGATAGGTGCCCTCGGCATATTCCTTGATGTTGAGGATGGCGCCGAAGTGATTGACGCCGTTGGGCGTGCTGATCACGAAATCACCGGTCTTGGCCGAGAACATGTGGCGGCTGATCGGCAGGTAGTCCTTGACCGGAGCGGACAACACCGGCACCGGCTCGTCGACCCGGTTGAGCAGGTAGCCGAAGAATTCCAGGGTCTCGGAGAAGACCATGCCGTTCTTGGCTTCGTACATGCCCATGCGGTACGGCGAGTAATCGCGGATGACCGCTTCCACATTCCCGGCCATTTCCAGCAGCTTGGCCACGGACTGGTCCTGCTCGGCCTGCAGCTGGCTGATGCTGGAGGACTTGTCCATGAAGCGCTTACCGGACACGACCGGGCGGTAGATCATGGTCAGGTACAGCTCGTTCTGCATGATGCGCTGCGAGGACAACATGCCCATGTACTGGTCGGACACGTCCTGGTTGAAGCGCTGGCTGAACTTGCTGCTGCCCTTGAGCTGGCGGCGACGGCGGACGTCGTGCACCCAGAAGGCGACATTGACGAAATCCGGCGCGCGCAGGGTCTGCAGCAGTCGATTGAAAGTGTTGTGGCGGTGCTCGAGCTCCCAATCCTCACGACCCACGAACGGCAGTCCTTCCAGGTGCCAGGTCAGCAGGAAATCTCCACCCGTGGTCTTGACGACCGTCGGCGCCACGTGGGACGACAGGGGAATGAATTCGCTGATCGAGGTATCGGGACTGAACATGAGCGCTTCCAATGGGTGCTGCGGGGATGGTGCGGTGCCTGCACCGGGCAGGCGATGTGATCGCCTGCCCGGCCTGTAGCGTGCCGTGGTCAGGCCGACGGCGGCGGCTTGTCGCGGTAATGGTTGGGCGTGAACACCCACATCCCGTCGTGCTGCTGCAGGTTGCGCGCGCGGAACTTGAACTGCAGGCGCAACCCGATCAGGCGGAAGATCATTTCATCGCGCTTGGCCATGTGACGCAGGATGAAGATGGCAATCGGGATGGTGATCAACAACCGCATGTCGATGTACATGCTCAACAGCAACAAGCCGCCTGCGACCAGGAAGAACGGGACGTATGGCACGCCCAGGAACATCGCTGGCCGCGTGCAGCCACGGAACAGGACGTTCTTATGCACTGTAGTACTGGACGGCATTCATGATGGCGGCGGTGGCGCTGCCCGAGCAGGAGCTGGCATTGCCGTCGCCGAGCAGCATCTTGGCGATCTGGCCGGCCGCGCCGATCAGCAGACCACCAATCAGGATCGGGGCGACGTCGCCGATGCGCTTGTGGGCGAAGGCGATCTGGTAGCCGGCAAAGATGACCGCGATGGTAACCACGGCGATCGAGGTGATGTTCAGCAGGCCGTTGATGTTGTCGAAGAAGCCGCAGACCTTCTTGTCGGTGCCGCCGAAGTTGGTCTGGGCGAACACGTCCGGCACGAAGACCGCGGCAACGAAGGCAACGGCCATCAGGACGGTCTTCAGCGAGCGCTGGGCGTTGGCGATATCGAGATTGTTACGCTTCATGGTGGGTTTTCCTTGTGGATGGTCTAACACGACTGGATCGGTCCTTCAGAACACGAAGGCTTCATCCCCAGCGGGGATGTTCTGTACCGGCACCGCCTGGGCAGGCATCGCCTGCGCGGGCAGTGCCACCGGGGCATTGCGTTCACTCCATGCGCGCACCACCACCGGGCCGGCGTTGTTGTTCGCCGGCAGGGGCTGCGGTGCGACCGGTTGCGGGACGGGCGGCGGCGCGGACATCTGCGTGCCCTGTGGCTGCGGCATCACCTGGTCCATGGCACCCATGACCACGCGCGACAGCGCCGCGTCGGCGGTGCGGACCAGGCCACCGCGCACCATCGCGCCGGTGGAGGGGTACACCTCGTAGGCACGCGCCGGATCCACTGGCACGGCGGCCTGCGCGTAACTGGGCGCCAGCGCCTGCATCGCCTGCACGCGGGCTTCGGCCACGCCCTGGGGCTGGCCACTGAACTGCGGGTGGTGGGCGACATCGACCACACGGCGCTGGGCACGGCTGACCACGTCGATCGGCGCGGCACCGTTGGCGGCAACCATGCTGCCGCGCTGGCGCGCAATGGATGCGAACACTTTCTGCACGTAACCGTGCCGGAAGCCGGTGGTGAAGTTCCCCGAGTAATAGCAGCTGAAGGACTTGCCCCAATCCTTGCCCGAGCGGCCATAGCACTCGGCCAGGATGCGTGAGGCGGCCTGCAGGTTCGGGCATTGCTGGAAGGCCTTCTCGTACGAGTCCAGCCCGTACTTGGCCAGGTTGTAGCGGTTGACCTGGGCCAGGCCCACCGAGAAGTTGTAGCCCTTCTCTTCCAGCATGCGGACCGTGGCCAGGGCCTCGTCCAGCTGCTTGGGCTGGCGCACCAGCGCGCCGCCGACCACGCCGATCGCGTAGGGGTTGCGCGAGGATTCAACGTTGATCACGTGCTGCATCACGTCCATGGACACCGCCATTTCCGGACACACCATCGCTTCAAGACCGGGCAGCATCAGGCGTCACTCCCCGCAGCCAATGCACGTTCGGGGCTGAAATCGATGCCGGTGATGTAACGGCTGCCGGCATGCGCCTTGATGTGCACGACCACGTCGATGGTCATCTTCAGCAGGCGCTTGATCACCGAGAACTCGAGGCCGGAGCCTTCGGCCGAGGCTTTCACCATCAGGCCCAGCTGGTCCCAGGTCTGTTCCGGGCTGCCGGCGTGGCAGCTGGTGATCGAGCCGGGGTGGCCGGAGGCGCAGTTGCGGATGAAGTAGAACGCCTCATCGCCACGCAGCTCGGCCAGGATGATGCGGTCCGGCTTCATGCGCAGGCACGCTTCCATGCAGCTCTTGGCGGTGACGTTGCTGGCACTCTGCCCGCCCTTGGAATACAGCAGGTGCACGACATTGGGCTGGCTGATGAACAGCTCGCGCGCATCTTCGATGGTCACCAACCGCTCGTTGGCCGGGATGTGGTTGACCAGCGACTTCATGAAGGTGGTCTTGCCGCTGCCGGTGGCACCGGACACCACGATGTTCTTGCGGTACTGCACGGCCTTGCGGAAGAACTCGGCGTAATCGCGGTTCTGGCGCAGCGCCAGCAGTTCCTGGTCCTGGTCGCTCAGCGTGTGGCCCTGCTCCAGGATCTGGTTGAAGAACCCATCGGTCTGGTACTGCTCCAGGGTCTTTGTGTGCTTGGACGGCAGACGGATGGTGATCGACACCTTGCCGGCGTCGCACGCCGGCGGGATGACGAACTGGGCGCGCTGGCCGGTCGGGAAGGTCAGCGACACCACCGGATCGACGTCGGTGATGCGCTGGCCGGTGTTGCTTTCGTTGACCACGGCGGTACAGAACTGACGCGCGCGCTCGAAGGTCAGCGAGGGCACTTCCACACGCTGCCATCCGTCGCGGGTTTCCAGGTACACCTCGCCAGGACGGTTGATGCAGATTTCCGTCACGTCTGGCGATGTCATGTACTGGTGGATTCCCAGGACCTCGTACTGGTACCTGAGGAACTCACTGGAAACGTCGGCTACAGGGGCCACTTCGGCGTCCATGTTCTGTCCAGGCGGTCAGCGGCGGCGCGGCAGCACGTCGCTGAAATCGACGTCCTTGGCCACGTAGACACTGACCACGGTGCCTTGGTTGATGGTGACGGTGGGCGGGCGACGCTCGCTCAACGCTTCGTTGGCCAGGCGCTCCATGCTCCGCGCGGTCGCGCTTTCATAGGGCGACTGCACGGCAAAGCCATTGCTGGCGACGGTGGTCGTTTCCGGGCCGTGTTCGGCCGCTGCGTACTTGAAGGCGTCCGCAATCAGGCTGATCATCAATGCCGATGCGATACGGCTGCCCCAGTGGGCGCTGTAGTCACCCGGATGTCCGGCGCCACCGAGCTGGTCGATGCCCGGGCTGGACATGGCCACATCGATGCCGTTGGGCGTGGTGATGCGATCCCAGATCACTTCCACGCGCTGGCCGGTCGGACCGCCGCCGTAGGCACCGTAGATCTTCGAGCCCTTCGGCAGCAGCAGGCTGCGGCCGTTGATCGAATACACCGGCTCGGTCAGCAGGCACGAGGTGAAGCCTGCAACGTCGGTGATGATGCGGGTTTCCAGAACGCAGCGCAGGTAGGTGCCGCGTACGAGCAGGGCGTCGGGGCTGCGGATGAAGGCAGCACTGGAGACGTCTTCGACATCGGGACCGCGGCGGACCTTGGCCGGCGCCGGCTGCTGCGCGCCCGGGAGCTGCGCCATCATGGCACGGGTGTACTCATCATCCGGGCGACCGCCAAAACCGCTCTGTGCCTCGGCACCACCTGATCCACCCGTGCCGCCCACGCCATTCCCGGACGCCATGCGACGATCCAGCAGCGAGGGCTGGCGCGGCTCGTTGGACATGCCCACGTCATTGGGGATGGCCGGCGGCGTGCGATACGGATTGTCCTGCTCCGGAGGCGGCAGCGGGGGCAGCATCTCGATCGGCTGGGCGTCGGCCACCGGGGCCTGGGGCATCACCGGCGGCGCGGTCGGCAGTTCCGGGGTGGACACGCGGGCCTGCTCGTTGACCTTCGCCGGGCCGTCCTGATCGTCGCTGCTCTTGCGCAGCAACAGGAAGCCCATGGCGATGATCAGCACCAGGATGCCGCCCAGGAAGGCCAGCGCCTTGCGGTTCAGGCGCTGTTCCTCGGCCGACCGCAGCCGGGGCGCGGCGGCATCGAGATTGGGATTGTTGTCGGCCACGTTCTGCCCGTAGTACGGGTTGCTCGGCGCGCCGCCGTCGTCGCGGCCGTTGTTCGGCTCGTTCTCGGGTGTGTTGTGCTGGCTCATTTCTTCACGTTCCTTCGCAGACCAACGACGTTGTCACCGTGACGGATGACCAGGTAGGGATAGGTGCCATGCACGATGAGGGAATTGCCTTCCACCGTCGTGTTGACCACGAAATCCTCACCGTATTCGCTCTCTCGACCGAATACCGCCGGGAAAATTCCCGTCTTGTACTCCGGAGACGCCGGCAGTTTCAGGTAGGTGAAACGTCCATCATCGTAGGCGTTGACCGGAATCAGCCAGCCCATCTTCTTCGCGCGCCGGGTGGAGTACGAGTAATCGAAGTTGTACTGGCGGTCCTTGGCCAGCTCCGAGCTGAGCAGCGGCTTGACCTCTTCATCCACGGCCTGCTGGGCCGTGCCGAACTCGGTATCGCTGGGGTAGCTGAAGGCGATCTTGTACTGCACGCCAGCACGGCGCGCCTGTTCGAGCTGGCGCCAGTCGGTAGCCACCACCTTCAGTTCGAAGATGTAGGAATGGGTCTCCGTGCGCACCATCATGTTGGTGTCAACGTCGACATTCTTCGGCTTGAGGTAGAACACGTTCTCGCGCCGGGTCAGCTCCCAGCCACTGCTGAAGCCGGTGCTGTAATCCAGGATCTTCTCGTTGGGGCTGAGTTCGATCTGGGTGGTCAGACCCAGGCCGGTACGCACCGGATAGATGCGGTCCTGCTCGTATTCGTAGTGGTCGACCACCTGGGCCTTCGCAGGCGCGGAGACCAGAGACACCATCGGCGCCAAGGCCAATGCGGCCCACCAAAATTTGCTACTACTCATCGGTTGCTTGCTCCCTCAGCAGTTCCGGTGGAAACGTTCTGTGCCGGCACGGTGGCCGGTTGCCGCGGCGCGACTTGTCCTGGTATCGCCTGGCCGGGCACGGCCTGCCCGGGCATCTGCTGCATCGGCTGCCCGGGAACCTGTCCCGGAACGGCCTGGCCCGGAACCGTCATCTGGCCCGGAACCTGCTGGCCCGGCACCGTCATCTGACCAGGTACTGCCTGGGCCGGAACCGCGACCGGCTGGCCGGTAGCCGGATCAATCATGGTGGCGGCGGCCGGATTGTTCGGGTCGTACACCGGACCTGCCGCTGCCGCCTGGGCCGCCTGCGCCGCCGCAGCCTGGTTCGCCTGCCTGGCCAGGTCGGCATCGTCGGGGGCCGGCACGCCACGGGCATAGTCGTTGTCGACGCGGTACTCGGTGACCTGGAAGGCCAGCGGGTTGAGGATGCGATCCTGTTCGCTCAACGCCAGATCGGTCCGGTAGTCAAAGCGCATCGTGACCAGTTTGTTGTCCAGGAACTGCGTGGTGCCGGTGGTCTTGTCGAGCAGGCTGCGCTGGATCCGCACCGAGGCACCGCGGAAGCTGCCATTGCCTTCCACCGCGAGCGGCGTGATGCTCAGAATCTTGATCCGGATCGCCTTGTTGGTGCCGTAGACGTACACCGGGTTCTGCGGATTGTTGTTCGCATAGCGCTGGCGCTGGGTAGCGGCCACCGGCTCGGAGGACATGGTGAACACCAGGTCCCAGTCACGCAGGCCCATCACCGCCGAATCGAACGACTCACGCGCCATCACATACTGGGCGACGTTGCTGCGGTTGATGGCTTCGTTGGCGGTGATCGATTCGGCGCCGAAATTGCCGCTCAGCCTGGCCACCGTAGCGTTGCCGGTGTAGGCATCGGCCATCACCAGGAACGGCACCTTCTCCTTCAGCGGCAGCATGTAGTAATAGCCGCCGGCCAACGCCAGCGACATCACCAGCGAACCGGTCGCCACCCACCAGGCACGACGCTCGCTGCGGCGGGCCATATCGGCAACGGTCAACTCGTAGCTCACCGCTTTGGCGACTGCCTGGTCGACCTTGGGGGTATTGCCTGTGTCCTTCTTTCGGAACATGGGGTTATCCGTACTGCTGGAACATCAAGGGGGCGCGGGACTCAGCTGCCGCTGGACCCGTCGACACTGCCGGCGGCAGCGGTCGGCGAAGAAGCGGAGGCGGACTGCACGACGATCTGGTTGCCAACGATGGACACGGACACACCCTGCCCTGCATACGCGGCAGTGAGGTCGATCATGGCCTGTTGCGGATTGGTGGTGCCGATCGTGGAAACCGCCCCATACAGCGTGTAATCGGAGCTGATGCGGTAATCCAGCGTCATCCCCGAATCCTTGGCCCAGCGCTCGAGCATGGTCTTCAAGGTCCCGTCCATGGGCGAGGCCTGGTACACGTAGCTGGTGTACAGCGGTATTTCCATGGTGGTGCTGGCGAAGCGGTTCACCGGCTTCCAGCGACCGCCGAAATCCGGTGCCGGCGGCGTGGCGCAGCCAGCGAGCAGCAACACGGCAACAGCGGTAGCGGCGCTGATGGATCCCTTTGACAGAAACGCTTGCTTCATACGGACTTCCCTATGACGTACGGAATTGCGGCTTTAACCCGGAAAAAACGGCAATGCTTCGGCGCATCCCGGCCTGGTGCCAGGCTGGATGTGGCGACGTTGGATGCAAGCAGCAACACCGTTCACCGGTGCAACCGGGCCCCCGCCCCGTCTGGTGTGTGAACGCCCCGAACGCCTGTCCGGCCCCTGCGCCCGCACACCCAACCCGAGAAAAGCCATCCCTGTTCCTCTTGACTACTCCAATGCATGTCTTCCAGCACTGGTCTACACAACAAATTCATGACGTACAGAACGTCCATCACAAATACGATGCCACACATCCGCGTCAAATCAACGTCAAAAGCGACAATTTTTTAACGTCGATGGGGTCTTTTTTTGACGCGCGTCACATCCGTTCACACACAACGGTTACAGATCCAGCAGTGGCACCGACGTCTTTGGCAGCAGACGCGACGTGAAATAGCGGTCCTGGTAATACTTGATCTTGTCGCACTTCACCGGATGCGGAATGCCTTCGTAGAGGAACACTTCGTGGTCGCTGCCCATCGCCTTGAGCTCCTGCGGCAGCATCAAAGCGCGCCGCTCCTCAGTGAAGCTGTGGGTCTTCTCTCGGGCGTGGGTGACGTTCTTCCTGCGCACGGTGGTGTAACCGAGCATCTCCGAATAGTCGTTGGCGTCCTGCTGCTCACGGGGCGCGTAGAGGATCTGCAGCGCGTGGTTGGTGATGATGGTGCGTGAAACGTCCTTGCCGTACGTGGCGTCCAGCTGGGCCATGCTCTGGATGATGGGCAGCAGGCGCACGTTGTAGCCGGCCATGTAGGACACCGCAGAGGCGATGATGTCCACCTTGCCAATGGCGGTGAATTCGTCCATCAACAGCAGGCACTGGTACTTCAGGTCCGGATTGGACTTGGGCAGTTCCTTGGTGTTGAGGTTGATGATCTGGCTGAAGAAGAGGTTGATGATCAGTCGGCTTTCGGCCAGCTTGTTGGGCTGGATGCCGATGTAGATGGTCATCTTCTTCTTGCGCAGGTCCGTCAGCAGGAAATCGTTGGCGCTGGTGGCCTTGTCCAGTACCGGGTTGATCCAGGCGTTCAGCGGCTCCTTGAACGTGCCCATGATCGAGGCGAAGGTTTCATCGGCCTGCGACAGCAGGTTCGCAAATGCAGAACGCGCGTTGCCACTCAGGAACTTCTGCTCGGACAGTGCCTTGAGGTACTTCTTCAGGTCGCTGCCATCACCGGTGGACAGGCGGAACACCGCGCCCAGCGTCGGCGTGCCGGCTCCGCCCGGGAACCCCTGGCGGCGCTCGTCGTCCCAGTTCTCGAACAGGTACAGGGTGAAGGCCATGAACGCATTGCGGGCCTGGCTGATCCAGAACTTCTGCTCGTCCGAGCCATCCGGGTACAGCATCGCGGCGATGCTCATCAACTCGGAGACCCGGAAGGCCTGGTCGTCAGAGACGTAGCTGAGCGGGTTCCAGCGATGGGTGCGCCGGTCTTCGGCAAACGGATTGAACAGGAACACCTCGTGGCCCTGGCTGGCACGCCAGCCACTGGTGAGGTCGAAGTTTTCCTGCTTGATGTCCAGCACCACCACCGACTCGCCGTACTCGAGCAGATTGGGAATGACCACGCCCACGCCCTTGCCGGAGCGGGTGGGTGCGGCCAGGATCACGAACTGCTGGCCGCTCAGGCGCACCAGCTTGCCGCCGAAGCTGCCGACCACGATGCCGTTGTCGGTCTTCTTGAACAGACCGTGCTTGGCCAGATCGGCGGCAGCGGCAAAGCGGGCATCGCCGTGCAGCGACTTCTTCTTGGGTTTCACCACGAAGAACAGCGCGACCAGGCAGGCCGCGACCGGCAGACCGAACCCGACCACACCGGCGGCTTTGATCTTGGTCAGGTACGGCGCAACCGCCGGCTGATCCATTGCCTGGACGTATTGGTAATACGTATTCCACTTGAACAGCCCGGTATCCAGGCCGAGGAACAGCAGCGTGAGGTAGCCGGCAAGGCAGTAGCCAACAAGTGCGGTCAAGAGGATGACAACAGCGGTGACAACGATCTTCTGCGTGGACAAACCAATCCTCCATGACGCGCCCCAAGGCGCTGCGTCTAGCGCCGGCGCCTGCGTGGCACCGTGCGCGTGTCTTTCTCTTCTTCGCACAACTGCGACCAGTGCGAGTGCGCTTGATCAAGCGACACCACATCGGTCAGCCGCGCGCCGTCGGATGTGAAAACGGCGAAGCCAAACACATCGGCCGGACTGTACACCGGCGAATATGTCAGAGCCACCAGCTGAAACCTGCCATCAACCCGCAACGCATGAGGGAATTTCACCATCACGCATGCTCCCTCGGCTTGATGCCAATGCGCGCATGCTAATGCACGTTCGAGACGATGCCAATCGGAAATTACTTACAATACAGCTGTGAATACACATGTATTCGCCACAATGGTGTGCTGGGTGGGACAATGGAACGGGATCGCATTCATCACGCTGCTAAAGCCCTTGTTGGTAGTGTGTGCGACCTTCACGCCGTACTGCGGTCAACTGCTGGCGCCGCCGTTGCGGCGCGTACGATACGTGCACCCACTGACCGAATTCTTCAATGAGCTGGTCGAACGGCAACTCCAGCGCGACGATCCGCTGCGCCAGCGCCATCGAGGTCATGCCGTGCACGCGGATGTCGGCCGCCTGGCCCTTGCGATGCTGGCTGTCTGCTACGCCGCCCACTGCGCGGTTGACCGCGGCCGAGCGGAACCCGGACGTGATGTACACCGGCTTCCCCAGTGCATCGCGCAACGGCTGCAGCACGTGTACGGCCAGTGCGAGCAACGCGGCCCGCTCTGTGCGATTGGCCACGTTCGGCAAACCGGTGGACGTGACGGTCATTTCTTCGAGGGTGAAGTTCGGCGTCAGTTGCATCCGCACTCACTCGCGGTGATATGCCGATAGCGTGCACGCGCCCGGCCAGCGCACCGTGAAGATGGCGTGAAGACGATGCGACGACTTCCATGTCTCCGGCGCACACAGTGCCGCGAAATCGACCACAGCTTTCCAGTGGTACATCCCCGGCTTCAGGCTTATGTTGCGTCGCAGCAGTACAATGGCGGGCCACGTTCTCCGCCCTTCCGATCCAATGAGCCCCACTCCCCTCCCTCTGGCCGCGCGGCTGTCTCCCCGCCAGCGGACGCTGATCATCCTGGCACTGTCGCTGGGCGGCTTCGCCATTGGCACCAGTGAATTCGCCAGCATGGGTCTGATGCTGGAAATCAGTCGTGGGCTGTCGATCGGCGAAACCCAGGTCGGCCACCTTATCAGTGCTTACGCGATCGGCGTGGTGGTGGGTGCCCCATTGCTGGCCTTCGCCGGTGCCGGCTATGCCCGGCGCACGCTGCTGCTGGGCCTGATGGGCTTCTATGCCGTCGGCAACCTGGCCAGCGCACTGGCACCGGATTACACGACGATGCTGATCGCACGCTTCGTCGCCGGCCTGCCGCATGGCGCCTACTTTGGCGTGGCGATGCTGGTGGCGGCGGCGATCAGCCCGCCCGCGCAGCGCGGTGCGGCGGTGTCGAAGGTCCTGCTGGGCCTGTCGATCGCGATCCTGGTGGGCAACCCGCTCACGACCTGGCTGGGCCAGCAGTCAAGCTGGCGGACCGCCTTCGCGCTGGTCAGCGTGCTCGCCATCGCCACGGTGGTGATGATCGCGCGCTTCCTGCTGCCCGATCCGGATGAGGTGCGCACCTCGCCAATGCGTGAGCTGCGCGCCTTCAACCGCCCGCAGGTGTGGCTGGCGCTGGCGATCGGTTCGGTCGGGTTTGCCGGCATGTTCTGCGTGTTCACCTACCTTGCGCCGACCCTGGTACAGGTAACCGGCCTGGCCGAATCGTGGATGCCGGTGGCCGTGGGCATCTTCGGCGTCGGCGCGATCATCGGCAACGTCGCGGGTGGCTGGCTGGTGGACCGCTTCCAGTTCCGCGCCGCCGCGGTGGTGCTGCTGTGGTCGATCGTGGTGCTGCTGGCCTACCCGCTGGCGGCCAACTCGGTGTGGACGATTTTCCCGATGATCGTCGCCGTGGGCACGATGGGCGCCCTGGCCGCCGTGCTGCAGACCCGCCTGATGGATGTCGCCGGTGAGGCGCAGACGCTCGCCGCTGCGTCCAACCACGCCGCGTTCAATACCGCCAATGCACTTGGCCCGTGGTTCGGCGGCATGGCCATTGGCGCTGGCTTCAGCCCGGCCGTGACCGGCTATGTGGGCGCGGCCACCGCACTGGGCGGCCTGCTGCTGTGGGGCGTGGCGGTGGTGGTGGAGCGGCAGTCGCGCACGAATGAGGCCGTGGCCTGCCAGCGCTGATCAGCCCGATGCGGCCGCGCTGAAGGACCCCGCCCCTGCTCGGTTTTTCTGCTGGGATTTTTCTATCATGGCGGGCCTGGTTTCCCGCTTATGTACCGATGACGCATTACTGGTCCCCTTCCCCCTGGGGCCGACGCCTCTCGCGCTCGCCACACTGGCACCTGCGCCGGATGGATGACCGCTTCGAGCTGACAGTGGATGCACAGCGGTACTCGCTGGCCGTTGCCGCGTCGCAGGCCTGGCGCGTGCAGCGCGGGCCGCTCTGGGCCACGCTGTGGTTCGCTACCGAGGATGGCGACCTCCGGCTCGGCGGGCTTCCCGATGCACAGGCGCACGAACTGCAGGCGCTGTGGTCGGCAAGCGTGAACGTCCGTCGGCTGGATCAACGGCTTGAAGAAGCCAACGAGGCCTTGGCCCAGGTGCGCGCATGGCTGACCGAGGCCGATGCGCTGCTCCAGCAGGCCGATGCCAGACACTGCTGGCTTACGCTGGAACAGCAGCAGACGGTTCTGCGGCGCCGCCCCACCCTGCCACTGGATGAAGATGCGCTGTGGGCCGTGTTTGACGACCCTACGCTGCGCCCGCAGCTGGACGGCACTGCAGCGGAGGTCGAGGACGACCTGCTGCGCTGGGCCGGTGACTGGGAAGCACGGTTCGCATCACATAATGAGGCGCACCTGCAGTACGCGCGCAGCGAAGCTGCCGAGCTGCTGGCCCGTGTCGAGCGCCGGCCATTGAGCGGGGAACAGGCGCGTGCGGTGCTGTGCTTTGACAGCCGCGTGCTGGTGGTGGCCGCGGCCGGATCAGGCAAGACCTCGACAATGGTCGCCAAGGCCGCCTATGCGGTCGAGCGCGGCCTGATGGCACCGGACCAGATCGTGATGCTGGCCTTCAACAAGGGAGCGGCCAGCGAGCTGCAGCAGCGCACCGCCGCTGCATTCGCGCGGTTGGGCCTGCGCGCCGACGACGTCACAGCCTGCACGTTCCATGCCCTCGGCCGGCAGATCATCGGCAAGGTGACCGGGCGCATGCCCGAGGTACCGTCCTGGGCGGTGGATGCTGCGCAGGGGTTCAACCACCTGGCCGACATCATCGACCGGCTCAAGGACCGCTCGCTGCACTTCCGCACGCAGTGGGACATGTTCCGGCTGGTCTTCGCCCGCGACCTGCCACCGCGCGGTGAGACCGCGCCTGCCGACGGCTGGGATACGGAGGGCAATCGCTACGTGCGCACGCTGCGCGGCGAGCGGGTGGGCAACATCGAAGAATGCGTGATCGCCGACTGGCTGTTCTACAACGGCGTGGACTACACCTACGAACCCCACCCGGTGCTGGATACGGCCACCGATACCTGGCAGCCGGGCTGCGCGGATTTCTTCTATCCGGGCACGACGCTGTACCACGTGCACCGGATGGACGATGCCCCCGGTGTACATGCACGTGGCAGTGACGCGGTACGACTGGAAACCACCGCCGCCCAGCTGCGCAGCGGTGAGCTGTTCGACGCACTCAGCGACGCGCTGACCGCGCACGACCTTGCGCTGGATCCCAACCCGGACCGTGAACTCCCCGAAGACGGTGCCCGCCCGATGCCGGACAGCGAGCTGATCGGCCTGCTGCGCACTTTCATCAGCCACGCCAAGAGCAACGGGCTTTCCATGGCGGACTTGGCCGAGCGGCTGCGCCGGTTGCCGGAAGACCGTTTCAAGCACCGCTACCGGCTGTTCCTTGAACTGGCCACGCCGGTCCTGCATGCCTGGGACGACGCGCTCGCGGCCGAGAACGCCATCGACTTTGAAGACATGCTCAACCAGGCCGCCGAATACCTGGAACAGGAGCGCTATCAGTCGCCCTACCTGCTGGTGATGGCCGATGAGTTCCAGGACGCCTCGCGCGCCCGGGCGCGCTTGTGCCGCGCACTGGTGCAGGCGCCGGGCCGGCACCTGTTCGCGGTGGGCGACGACTGGCAGTCCATCAACCGTTTCGCCGGCGCCGACGTGAGTGTGATGACGCGGTTTGACGACATCTTTGGCCCGTCGCAGGTGCTGCAGTTGGCACAGACGTTCCGCTGCCCACAGGCGCTGTGCGATGCCTCCAGCCGCTTCATTTCCAGGAACCCGGCGCAGATCGCCAAGCAGGTCAGATCGTCCACGCCGGCGCAGGGTGCGGCATTGCAGGCGTTCCAGGTGTCCTCGCGCGACCGCCTGCAGGATGCGATCTATCAGTACCTGCAACGGTTGCAACAGCAGGTGCAGAGTGGCGCGATCGCGCCGGGGCCCAATGGGCGGCTGACGGTGTTCGTGCTGGGCCGCTACAACGCCGAGCGCTCGTACCTGCCTGCGCACTGGACCTCACGTTTCGGTGCGGACCTGGAGCTGAGCTTCCTCACCGCGCATCGAGCCAAGGGCGCCGAGGCCGATATCGTGATCCTGCCGGCAATGCTCGAGCGCAGCTTCCCGAGCGCGCGCGCCGATGATCCGGTCCTGGGCCTGGCGATGCCGCACGCGGATACGTTCCCGTTGAGCGAGGAACGCCGCCTGTTCTACGTGGCGCTGACCCGCGCGCGCCGCTCGGTGGTGATGTTCACCGTACAGGGCAAGCGTTCCCCGTTCCTGGATGAGCTGGTCCACGACGACGCGGTAGCGGTCACCACGCTCAACGGCGAACCGATCCGCGAGCAGGCCTGCCCGGTGTGCGGTGGTGGAGTGATCGTGCAGCGCACCGGGCCCTATGGCGAGTTCGCCTCGTGTTCCAGCTACCCGCGCTGCCAGTACAAGCCGAACGGTCGTTAGCGCGGTCGTCCAAGCACCTTGCTCGGTGGCATACCGACCAACTGCGTGACCATGTAGGAGAAGGCGCTGACGCTGCTGTATCCAAGGTCCATGGCAATCCGGCTCACCGAACAACCCTCAGCTGCCAATGCGAAAGCCCTTGAAAGCAACGCCTGCTTGCGCCAGTCCGAGAAGCTACATCCCATCTCCATCAGGAAGAGGCGGTTGATGGTGCTGATGCTGGCGCCGGCACGGGATGCAAGCTCGGCGAGGGGCTGATCCAACCTGGCGTCGGCCAGGAACGCCTCGCAGACGTGACGCAAGCGCTTTTCCTCTGGCATCAGGACGCCGAGCGCAACACGCCTCGCGCTGCGCAATTCGATCATCGCCAACCCGACCAGGCTGCCATACCGCTCCGATAGCAGCCCGCCACGTTCCTCTTCGCTGACCGCCTTTATCACTTCGCGAAGCAACGGCCCTACCTCAAGCACCTGGCACTCCTGCCAACTTCCTTTATCTGGTCGGCTACCGGGGTCACCCAGCAGATGCACCGCGTGAAGCGTTGCGTCCTGGATCACGACCGACGCATGAAGGGTGTCGGGTGGAATCCAGACCGCCCGCCAAGGTGGCACGGTGAATGTCTTGCGATTGGCGTGCACACGAACGGTCCCGTGGTCCGAGAAGACCATCTGTGCCCATGGGTGCCGATGTGGCTGAACTTCAGTGTGCGCGGTGTGTGCACGCACTACGCATCTCATCGGAAAATCCCGACAGGGAGCAAACATGTCCCCTGATTGCGCTTCAACTCGACGTCTATTCGAGCTTCGGATTGACATGATTTCGACAACGAACGCGCCGTCCTGGAAAGCAAACGCTACCACAGCTCCCTATTCTCCTCCGGCGCACTGCATCCCGCTTTCAGCGATGAGAGGTGGATACGCGGATCGCGGCACCCCATGAGGAAGAACATCAATGCATTACGCAACATCCATTTCCGACCTGCAGCCAAATTGCACAGAGGAACCTGCACCAGCACCATTCACGTTCTCAATATGTGGCCACTCGGAACGCTGCAATGAGCTTATTGCACGTCGGGAACATCTACTGGTCGGCATCAGCCCGTTCAACTCCCGCTTCTCGACGGAATACGTTTCATCTCTACTGGCGTGGGCAAGTGCGGGATTTCGCCGTGTCGATGTACTGCTTCCGGACGAAGAGAGCGCCGCACTGCTTCTCATCGCCACTGGAGTATCCCAAACCAAAGCTCTTCGAAAGGCGCGCAAGGAGCTGAGGCGACATCGACGCTCTCTTGAGCACATCCTCGATGCCAGGGGCAATGCAACATCGCTTACCAGGATCATTGATTTCTCGGACTACTTCCACGACGAACGCTACCTGAAGATGAGATCGGCAGCGCAGAACGCCTTTGAGAACTGCCGGGCCTTCAGGGACGCCTGCCTGTGCATGTCCCGCCAGGCACTTGAACGACGGACGCAAACCACGGGCACTTGCATGCTGCTGTCCGCGGACGCAGACGTTCACCTCGCGTCATCCTACGTCCTCGCTGAAATGCCGTTCTATCTCTGCAGTGCGGAGCTGCTGGGCACCGATTGCTCGGTTCTCGCCTACCACCGTCCTTGGCCCATAGGTAACGCACTTCTTTCCGGCGAGTTCCCGTTGAGCGTGGATGGAAGGCAAGGGCACGGCATCGTTTCCGTCGGGGCAGCCATCGATCTGAAGCGCGTACATCGACTGAGCTGAGCCATGGCTCAACCGGCACATGTAATCGAAGGGACAGGGCAATGCGAAACATCATCGAGTTCGACGTAATGGATCCCACTTTTCAGCGAAACCCCATTCCGATGTATGAACAACTGCATGCATCAGACGCCATCTTGCTTGACCCCAGGATCGACACGTACTTCCTTGGACGCCACGATGACGTGACGCAGGCACTTCGATCACCTGCGTTCACCACCGCCCCCTTGGCCACGAGCGCCCAGCCAGTAATGGGTGACCGCGTACTCGCCCAAATGGAAGGACCGGAGCACAAAGCCAAGAGACGGCTGGTTCTTTCCGCGTTCAGTGGCCGCCAGAACCGCGATCGTCACTCCCGGATCATAGCGCGCGTCACATCGGACCTTCTGTCGAGTCCAATGCGGCATGGGCGGGTGGACTTGATCAGCGACTTCGGAAAGACATACAGCATGCTGGTCACACTCGAGGTTCTTGGCTTGCCTACCGACAGGCATCGTGACCTGATTGCATGGCATGAAGGTGTCGCATCGTTCATAACAAGCCTCAGGATCACCGAAGCGCAGAAGCAGCACAGCCTCGCTTGCAGCCGGGCATTCATTGCCTATCTCACGCCGCTGATTGCGGACCTGAGGGACGGCAGCCCCAGTGGCCTTGTTGCATTGCTGTGCAATCCAGTTTCCGGGGAAGGCATCATGACCACCTCGGAGATCATCGCCCTGGTACTGAACGTGATACTGGCCGCCGCCGAGCCAACCGACAAGACCCTCGCATACCTCTTCTACCACCTTGCTTCCTGCCCAGTCCGCCTCGAGAGGGTCAAGAAGGACCGCCAGCTCCTGGCGCCAGCCATTGCAGAGACGCTCCGGCTCAATTCGCCGGTGCAGCTGATTCCCAGGCAGCTCAGTGAAGATGTAAGTGTTGGCGGCATACGTCTTCCTGCGGGTGCGCGTGTCTTCTGCATGCCCGGTGCAGCCAATCGTGATCCATCCGTCTTCCGCGATCCGGCGAGATTCGACATCGACAGAAGGCAGGTCACGACTGCGTTACCAGGCAACGCCTCGGCGCATCTCGCATTTGGTGCAGGAACCCACGTTTGCCTTGGAGCTGCGTTCTCACAGATTCAGCTTGAGCTGACAGCGAACATCCTTCTGGATCGCCTGCGGGGCCTTCGCATTTCCCCACGCTTCACCTTTCAAGAGGAAGGCTTCTACACCCGAGGCCCTGTTGCATTGCCGCTTGAGTTTGAACCCTGTTCCACTGCAAATACACCCAAGGCACGTGAATGAAAGCGGCTCATGGTACTGCGGACGTCGCGCTCAGCCGGGCGGACCGCACCATTGCCTGGACGCTCGTGCTTGGCGCTACCCTCCCGTTGCTGGATGCGACCCTGCTCAACATCGCCATTCATGGCATTGGACGTTCTCTTGCGGTTTCGCTGCCGCTGATGCAGTGGGTCATTACGGCGTACGCCCTCGCCGCTGCCGCCACGGTGCCACTGTCCGCATGGCTCTGCGAACGCCTTGGCGCGAAGACCGTCTGGCTGGCCTGCCTCTGGATCTTCCTCGCTGGAGCATGCCTTTGCGGGCTCTCATGGACTGTAGAGATGCTCATCGGCTCCAGAGTGCTACAGGGCATGGCAACGGGCGTCATGCTCCCCACCATGCAGACGATTCTGGTCACTGCCATTGGGCGAAAGAAAACACGGAGCGCCCTTACCCTGATGTCGATTCCATCAGTGGTAGTTCCGATTCTGGGCCCACTGATCGGTGGCGCTGCGTTGCAGCTGCTGGACTGGCGAGCGATCTTCTGGCTTCACGTTCCCATCTCACTTCTGTCCATTCGCTTCGCGTCCCAGTTGATTCCCGACATGGCGGCAGCGCAGCGCACCGCACTCGATGCGACAGGGCTCCTGCTGCTTTCCTCGTCCTTGGCTGGCTGCATCTACGGTCTGTCAGCGGCGCGGTCCACCGGCCTCCCCTTGATCTCCGGAGCGGCAGGGCTTGTCGCCCTTCTAGCTTTCCTTATGCATGCCTCGCGACAGCGGGAAAATGCGATCGTGGACCTTCGTCTCTTCGCGATTCGTCCGTTTCGGCGTTCTTCTGGGCTACTGCTCCTTTCCAGCGTCGCCTACTACGGTGGACTGCTCCTTTTCTCGCTCTACTTCATCGAGGATGGCCGCCTCGGACTCACCATCGCCGGCGCACTATTGGCGTTGCAGGGCGTAGGTATGCTCCTGGCCCGCCAGCTTCTTCCCATGGTTGCACGCCACTGCAGCGAGTTCCGCGTCGCACAGAGCTGCATTCTGATGGCTGTTTCCGGCTCGATCCTCCTCCTGCCCCCATTTGCCTACGATCTGGTTCTCATGGCGGTGGGTATGCTGTTGCGCGGCGCGGGTATCGGCGTGCTGACGCTCTTGTCCATGTCGAGTGCCTATACGGGATTGAGCTCAGCTCAGATACCACACGCCAGCTCGTTGACCCGCATAATGACCTTGGCGGGATCTGCAATCGGTACGGCACTGGTGGCAGTACTCAGCGCGACGCCGGGAGTGGAATCTGAAGGTGCCACGCCCGGCGGTTTCAGTGCGCATCTGGTGCTGATACTGACCCTGCTCCTGTGTGGTGCTGTCTGCCCGAAACCTGCCCGCCCCACGTCTTGAGGCCAGGCGGCACCTCACTAGTCCAGCAACCCCAACAGCGAACGGTGCACAGCAACCCCCACCAGCGCGCCCTCGCCCACCGCCAGCGCGATGCTGCCGGCCATGCGCCCGGCATCACCGCAGGTGAACACGCCGGGCACCGTGGTCTGCTTGGCCGAATCGGCGGTGATGCAGCCGGCGTCCATCAGTTCACAGCCGAGCTGCTCGGCGATATCTGAAGAGAGGGTTGAACGTGGAAGCAGGAACAGCGCATCCAACGCGATCTTGCGACCGCCTTCCAATGCGACCGTGGCGGCGTCCTCCACGTGCTCGATTCGTTCGGATTCGATGACCACGCCGCATTCGTCAAGGCGATCGCGCTGCTCCGGATCGATGGCTTCCGGATTGCTGCAGAACAAGGTTATGCGGCCCCAGTCACACAGCAGCAGCGCCTGCCCCGCCCCGCCATCGTTGGAACACCCGATCACGCCGATGTTGCCCTCGTAGAGTTCGTAACCGTGGCAGTAAGGGCAGTGAAACACGCTGCGGCCCCAGCGTTCGGCCAGGCCTTGAATGGGGGGCAGCGTATCGGTCACCCCATAGGCCAGGACGAGGCGATCGGCGCTGAACATTTGTCCATCTTCGCAGCCGACCTCGAACAATGAGCCTGCTTCGAGCACGCGGGCGTTCACCGCCTTGCCCTGCACCCACGTCAACGTGGGATAGCGCTGGAGTTCGGTGCGGGCCTGCGTGGCGATGTCCGCCGGATGCAGACCTTCCTGGCCGATGAAGCCATGAGCGGCCAGCGAGTTTCGATTGCGCGGCGTTCCACTGTCGATGACCAGCACACTGCGGCGGGCGCGCACGAGTTGCAGCGCAGCCGACATCCCGGCGTAGCTGCCTCCAATGATGATGACGTCAACGTGGTGGCGTGGTGCAGCGCGCATGGGGAGATTCGATTCAAGGCGGGGGCCCGCGCAGAATACGGGCGTCTCGTGAACCGGCCCTCACGCTTACGGGGTGGTTAATGAACGATTGGCTGGCATGCGGATGGCGTGACGGCGCACTTCACCGCCTCGCGACCGGCCCGCAAGCAGCATCGTGTTACCCGCAACGGGTCAACTCGGAGGCAACACCGTGGATAAGAACCGCACTGAAGGCATGAAGAACCAGGTCAAGGGCACGGTCAAGGAAGTGGCTGGCAAGGTGACCGGGGACAAGTCGCAGGAAATCGAGGGCAAGGTCCAGAAAAATGTGGGCAAGGTGCAGAACGAAGTGGGCAAGGCCAAGGACGACGCCCGCCATTGATGTCTGATCCGCTGCTCCCATGTGGAGCGGCGGACTCCCCTTGCCTGTTGTCGTTGTACCCAGCAGGATCTCCGGACTGCGACATGCGGCATCCTGGCGCGGGAGATCGAAAATGCAGATGCGGGGGAATTGTCTAGCGGCAAGTGCCGTCACGCTGAAGATCAGCGTTGTGTTCTGGATACTGGTGGCCTTGCGGACTCCGGGCGGGGCGCCTTGGGACGCCCCCGCGTTCTGGACCGTTGTCTATCCCGTCGCACTGGGTATTGCCGCAGTTCTCGGCGCCTGTTTTCCCCGGCGGGCGTGGCTATGGGGCCTGCTGATGATGGTGCTGCAGTTGCCGGTCGTCGCCGTGGTATCGGGCGTCGGCCCATTGTTGCTGCCCGGTCTGGTGTACGCACTGGTGATGGCGCTACCTTCCATGGCGATCGCCGCGGCGGCAGGAGCACTGCGTCGCCGCCTGCGTCGGACGATCGGAACATGATGGCGGAGAGAGTGGGATTCGAACCCACGGAAGGTTTGACCCTTCGCCGGTTTTCAAGACCGGTGCCTTAAACCGCTCGGCCATCTCTCCTCATGCGGTCCGGCCGAGGCCGGGCGCGTATTCTCGCATGGGCGACCCGGTTTGCCCAAGGCCGCGTGCGGCATGCTCAGCCGGCGTCTACAGCCAGGGCGCCCAGGGCGCTGGCCCGGATCTTCTCTTTGGCCCGTTCGCAGGCGCCACCGCAGTCCAGCCGCGAGGCCTCCAGTTGCGGCGGCAGGTGCTCGGCCAGGAAGTCGATGAACACCCGCACCGCCGGCAGCAGGCCGCGGCGGGAGGCGAACACGGCGTGGCAGATGCCCTGCGGCAGCGACCATTCCGGCAGCACCACTTCCAGCTCGCCGCTGCGCACGGCGTCGGCGCAGACGGTTTCGGGCAACATGGTGATGCCGAAGCCGTCCTTGACCATGCTCTGCAGCAGCGGGAAGTCGAACCCCGCCACTCGCGGCTGCAGGTCGACGCGGCGCACCGCGCCTTCCGGGCCGTGCAGCTCCCAGCGCTGGCGGGCCTCGTCTTCGCTGATGCTCAGGGTGACGTGATTGGCCAATTCGTCCGGGTCTTTAGGGCGGCCGGCGCGGTCCAGGTACTTGGGGCTGGCGACCAGCAGTTCCTGCACCTGGCCAAAGCTGCGCATCACGAGGCTGCCGTCATCGTCCAGGCGCGAGCGCACGCGCAGGGCGACGTCGTAGCCTTCGTTGATGATGTCGACACGGCGGTTGCTGATGTTCAGCTGCAGGCGCACTTTCGGATACTGGGCCAGGAACTTCGGCAGCAGCTTGGGCAGCTGCATCTGCGCCAATGACACCGGCACGCTTGCCCGCACCAGGCCGCGTGGCTCGGCGCTGAGCCGGTCCACCACTTCGCGCGCGGCCTGGGCTTCGGCCAGCATCGTCTGCGCGTGGCGGTGCACGCTGGTGCCGACGTCGGTCACCGCAAAGCGGCGCGTGGAGCGCTGCAGCAGGCGCACGCCAAGATCGGTTTCCAGCTGGCTGATGCGGCGGCTCAGACGGGATTTGGGGATGCCCAGGGCACGTTCGGCCGCGGCAAAGCCGCCGTGGTCCACCACCATGGCAAAGTAGTACAGGTCATTGAGGTCGTGCATACCTAAGTTCCAGATATAGAACAATACGTGGTATTCAACCACCTTTATCCCAACGACGCAACAACCTAACCTGTTTTCCGTCGGCGGCGCCTTGACCGCCCTTTCCCGGATACAGGTGATAGCCATGAAGCTTCTTCACATTGATGCCAGCGTGCTGGGCGACAACTCGGTTTCCCGCCAGCTCTCTGCAGCGGTCGTCGCACGATTCAATGAGACCGTCGAGAATCTCGATGTAACCTACCGTGATCTCGATCGTAATCCCATTCCCCATTTGAGTAGTGGTTCGCTGGCCCAGGCGGATGCCGCTGAAGCGACCGACGCCGAAGCGGTGATGCAGCAGTTCCTGGCGGCCGACGTGATTGTCATCGGCGCGCCGATGTACAACTTCAGCATTCCGTCGACCCTGAAGGCCTGGATCGACCGGGTGGCGGTGGCCGGGCGCACCTTCAAGTACACCGAGAACGGCCCGGTGGGCCTGGCCGGCGGCAAGCGCGTGATCATCGCCAGCTCGCGTGGCGGCATCTACACCGATTCGCCGGCCGACTTCCAGGAGCCGTTCCTGCGCCAGGTGTTCGCCTTCATGGGCATCACCAACGTGGAATTCGTGCGCGCTGAAGGCATTGCCTACTCGCCCACGCATCGCGAAGAGGCGATTGCCGCAGCGCTGGCCAGCCTGCCGGCGGCCGAGTTTGAAGAACCTGCCGAAGCCTGAGTGTTTCAGGGCAGGCGTTGAGTCCTCGTCGGACGCCCTGCCCGGGCCGGAACTCCCCTCCCCCTTCCGGCCCACCCTGCGGCCCCGCGTTTGCGGGGCCGTTTCTTCTTGAAGCAGCCACGACATACAGCACACCCGCCTTTCGGCGGGTGTGCTGGTTACGCGATGGTGTCCAGGCCACCCATGTAGGGCTTCAAGGCATCCGGTACGGTGATGCTGCCATCGGCGTTCTGGTAGTTTTCCATCACCGCGATCATTGCGCGGCCGACGGCCACGCCCGAGCCGTTGAGGGTGTGCACCAGTTCCGGCTTGCCGGTTTCCGGGTTGCGCCAGCGCGCCTGCATGCGGCGCGCCTGGAAGTCGCCGCAGTTGGAGCACGAGGAGATTTCGCGGTAGGTGTCCTGCGAGGGCAGCCACACTTCCAGGTCGTAGGTCTTCACCGCCGAGAAGCCCATGTCGCCGGTGCACAGCAGCACCTTGCGGTACGGCAGGCCCAGCTTTTCCAGCACCACTTCGGCGCAGCGGGTCATGCGCTGGTGCTCGGCTTCGCTGTCGGCCGGCGCACACACGGTGACCAGCTCGACCTTCTCGAACTGGTGCTGGCGGATCATGCCGCGCACGTCGCGGCCGCCGCTACCGGCTTCGGCGCGGAAGCACAGCGAGTGGGCGGTCATGCTCAGCGGCAGGCGCTCAGCCTCGATGATCTCGTCGCGCACGATGTTGGTCAGCGACACTTCCGAGGTCGGGATCAGGTAACGGGTGGATTCACCGACGGCGGTCTTGAACAGGTCGTCTTCGAACTTGGGCAGCTGGCTGGTGCCACGCAGCGATTCCGGGTTCACCAGGACCGGGACGTTGGTTTCCTCGTACCCGTGCTCGCCGGTGTGCAGGTCGAGCATGAACTGGGCCAGGGCGCGGTGCAGCCGCGCGACCGGGCCGCGCAGCACGGTGAAGCGCGAACCGGACAGCTTGGCACCGGCTTCGCCGTCCAGGCCCTGGTTGCGGGCGCCGAGCTCGACATGGTCCAGCACCGGGAAATCGAAGCTGCGCGGGGTGCCCCAGCGCTTCTGCTCGACGTTCTCGGATTCGTCCTTTCCGTACGGGACGTCGTCGGCCGGTACGTTGGGGATACCCATCGCGATGGCTTCGATCTTCTCGCGCAGCTCGTCCAGGGTGACTTCCGAGGCCTTCAGCTCGTCGGCGAAGGCGGCCACTTCGGCCATGATCGCCGAGACGTCCTCACCCTTGGCCTTGGCCTGGCCGATGGCCTTGGAACGGCTGTTGCGCAGGCTCTGCAGCTCCTGGGTGCGGATCTGGATGCGCTTGCGGTCGGCTTCCAGCGACTCCAGCCCGGAGACGTCCAGCTCGAAACCGCGCGAGGCGCGCAGGCGTTCGGCAAGTTCGGCGGGCTGTTGGCGGAGCAGGGCTGGATCGAGCATGGCGTTTGGACAGTAAGGTCAGGTCTGGAGGGGGATTATCGCCTGTAATCGGCTTTTCTGCCGCCCGGTTCATTTCCGGCGTGGCAGAATCGGGGGGTTCATCATGGTATGGCTCATGTCCGCTTCCCGTTCCTCGTCTGGCAAGAACATCACCTTCCAACTGCCCCGGCGCAGCCTCATGATCGCCGGGATCGCCTTTGGCGTCGGCGTGCTGCTGTTCCTGGCGGTGTGGCTGGGCAACCGCAACAACGACTTCTACAAGGCCGGCCCCGCGCAGACCCCGCAGGACGTTGCCGAGGTCGAGCCGCTGCCCGAACCGCTGCCCGCCGCGGCCGGGTCCAGCGACATGCCCGATGCCAAGCCGCTGCCGGTGGAGGACGAAAAGCCGCAGCTGGTGGAAACCGCTCCGCCGCCCGCGCCGGCCGCCCCGGCCGCTGCCGCGCCTGAGACCGCCCCCGTGGCGATGGCCGCCGGCGACCGCCCGCAGCCGATTGCCGACCAGTCGCCGCCGCCGACCTACCCGCCTGCCGCCCTGCGCAACGGCGTGGAAGGCAGCGTGGTGGTACGCGTGGATGTGGACGCGACCGGCTACCCCATGAACGTAACCATCATCCAGCGCAGCGGCTCGCGTGACCTGGATCGCGCCGCCACGGATGCCGTGCGCCGTTGGCGTTTCCAGCCGGCGCAGAGCAACGGCGTTGCGGTGCCGGGCAGCATCGAAGTGCCGTTTGATTTCAAAGCGCAATGAAATTGCGCGGGTAGGTGCCCACCGTTGGTGGGTACACATTCAAACAACGCCGTAGGTCGCCCACCGTTGGTGGGCACGCATTTTGAGAACGCGGGTAGGTGCCCACCGTTGGTGGGCACGTTTGAAGACCGCGCGAGGTTGGCGTAAAGGTTCGGCTCATCATGCTGAACCTCTATGGGAATGCAGTCATGGCGTTGACGCATCGGTGACACACCTGCAACCCGGCTCAGGCAAGACTGGCGTCGTCAACTCGACTCCAGGAGTCCGCCATGAGTGTTAGCCATGCACACGAGATGCCTACGTCGCCGCAGCAGCAGCGCGACATCATTGACGAGCCGGGCCGTCGCCGTACCTCCCCGATGCTGTGGATCGCGCTGATTGTCGCGATGTTCGCCGCCGCGCTGGTGTGGTTGCGCTATGCCAATCCCGATGAGGGCGCCATGGCGCCGGTCGGCGAACGCATGCTGCCCGCTACCGAAACCCCGGTTGCCGTCACGCCGGCGCCGGCCAAGCGTGAAGCGGCGCCTGCCACCACGCAGCGTCGTGCCGCGCCGGCAGCCGTCCGGGATCGCGATGCGCGCCCGCTGAGCAGCAACGCCAAGCCGGTGTATCCGCGTTCGGCGCTGCGTAGTGGCGTGGAAGGCAGCGTGATCGCCAGCCTCAACGTTGACCCGCGCGGCCAGGTGACCGACGCGAACATCGTGCAGCGCTCGGGTGGTCGCGACCGCGACCTGGACCGTGCGGTGCTCAGCATCGTGCGTGACTGGAAGTTCGAGCCGGCGATGCACAACGGCCGCGCTGTGGCCAGTGTTGTTCGCGTGCCGGTGGATTTCCGTACCGAGCAGCGGTAACCCGCATCTGAAAAACGGCGGGGGAGCCGGGAGCCGACCCTCTGGTCGGCTCCTTTTTTTACGCGAGGTTGAAGCCGGCGGTGCGGGCGATGCCGTCGAAGTCGGGGAACGAGGTGGCAACGTTGGCGATGTCGTTGATGCGCACCTCGCCGCTGCTGAGCTGGCCGGCGATGGCAAACGCCATGGCGATGCGGTGGTCGCCGTGGCTTTCGATGGTGCCGCTGCCCAGCTCATGACCACCGTGGATGGTGGCACCGTCTTCGGTTTCATCCACCTGCACGCCAAGGCTGCGCAGGCCGGTGGCCATGGCGGCGAGACGGTCGGATTCCTTGACCCGAAGTTCGGCGGCGCCACGCACCACCGTGTTGCCCTGCGCGGCCGCCGCTGCGACGAACAGCGCCGGGAACTCGTCGATCATGTCCGGCACCAGCGCTTCGGGAATCTCGGCGCCGTGCAGCGGTGCATGGCGGACCACCAGGTCTGCAACGGCTTCCCCGCCCTGCTCTGCATGGTTCTCTTCGCGGATATCCGCGCCCATCAGGCGCAGGGCGGCAAGCAGGCCGGTGCGGCGCGGGTTGAGACCGACCTGGCGCAGGGTCAGCGCCGAGCCGGGAATGATGCTGGCCGCCACCAGGAAAAATGCGGCCGAGGAGAAGTCGGCCGGCACCGCGATGTCGGTGGCGCGCAGGCGCTGGCCGCCGCGCAGGCGGGCCTTGCCGGGCGAAAACTCGATCTCCACACCGAACGCGCGCAGCATGCGCTCGCTGTAGTCACGGGTCGGGTGCGGTTCGGTCACGGCAGTGTCGCCCTGCGCATACAGGCCGGCCAGCAGCACGGCCGATTTGACCTGCGCGCTGGCCACCGGCGAGGCAAAGTCGATGCCGTGCAGCGGCTGGCCGCCGTGCACGCGCAGCGGCGGGGTGCCATCGGCCTCGGTGTCGATCTTAGCGCCCATCTGCGCCAACGGGCCGGTCACCCGGCGCATCGGACGGCGCGACAGCGATTCGTCGCCCACCATCACCGAATCGAACGGCTGCGCGGCGAGCAGGCCGGCCAGCAGGCGCATGCCGGTGCCGGCGTTGCCGCAATCCAGCGGGCCGGCTGGTGCCTGCAGGCCATCCACGCCCACGCCGTGGACGATGCGCTGCGACGGCGACGGGGTTTCAATGCGCACGCCCATCTGCGAGAAGATCGCGGCGGTGGCGCGGGTGTCTTCGCCTTCCAGGAAGCCATCGATGTGCGAAACGCCATCGGCCAGTGCGGCGAACATCACCGCACGATGCGAGACCGACTTGTCGCCGGGAATGGTCAGGCTGCCCTGCAGGGGCTGGCCCTTGCGGGCGGTCCAGGAAGCGGAAGCGGTCATCGGTGAATCCTGTAGAAAGCCGCCGGTGAAGGCAGCGATGATGCGGAATGACGGTAAGCGGTGCCGCGCGCGGGGCGCCGGCACCGGGGTCTCAGGGCACGGCCACCGGGTAGGAACCCAGCACCTTGATCTGTGCCGAGTGCGCCTTCAATTCGGCCAGCGCGGCCTGCATGGCCGCATCATCGATGTGGCCGGCGAGATCGATGAAGAAGCCGTACTCCCATTTTGCGTTGTGCGACGGGCGCGATTCGATGCGGTTCATGCTGATGCCGTGCCGCGCGAACGGACTGAGCACGTCGAACAGCGCGCCGGGCTTGTCGTGGATGAACACCAGCACCGAGGTGCGGTCGTGGCCGGAGCTCGGGAAGAACTGGCGGCCCACCACCAGGAAGCGGGTGGTGTTGTCGGCGTCGTTCTGGATTGGCTTGGTCACGACCTTCTTCAGGCCGTACACGTGCCCTGCACTTTCGCCACCAATGGCGGCGGCGTCATCGGCGTTGCGGGCGCGGCGCGCGCCTTCGGCATTGCTCGATACCGGCACTTTTTCGGCCTTGGGCAGGTTGGCGCGCAGCCACGAGGAGGTCTGCATGAACGACTGCGGATGGCCGTACACGCGTTCGACATCTTCCAGCCGGCCGCTGCGCGACATCAGGTACTGCTGCACGCGCAGTTCGACTTCGCCACAGATCTTGAGGTTGGAGGTAAGGAACATGTCCAGGGTGATCTGGATGGTGCCCTGCCCCGAATTCTCCACCGGCACCACGCCAAAATCGGCGTTGCCCGCTTCCACTTCCTGGAACACTTCTTCAATGCTGGCCAGCGGCAGGCCCAGCGCCGAACGGCCGAAGTGCTTGAGCACGGCCTGCTGACTGAAGGTGCCTTCCGGGCCCAGGTATCCGATCTTGAGCGGCTCCTGCTGGGCAAGGCAGGCCGACATGATTTCGCGGAACACATGCACCAGCACTTCGTCGCTGAGCGGGCCCTCGTTGCGGTCCACCACCATGCGCAGCACCTGGGCTTCGCGTTCGGGGCGATAGTAGTCCACGGCCGCAGCAAGCTTGCCCTTGGCCTTGCCGACCTGGTGGGCGAACTGGGCACGCTCGGCGATCAGCGCCTGGATGCTGCGGTCGATGTGGTCGATCTTGGCGCGCACATCCGACAGCACCGGAGCGGCGACGGCGGGTACGGCGTCGGCCTTGGTTTTGGCGGGCTTGGCGGCAGGTGCCTTGGGCTTGGCGGGTTTGTTGGCCATCAGGGTATCCAGTTACAGATGTCGGGAGCGTCAGCCGTTGCGCTGCTGGAAATCGCGCATGAAGGCGGCCAGCGCCTGGGCGCCTTCCACCGGCAGCGCGTTGTACAGCGAGGCGCGGATGCCGCCGACGGCCTTGTGGCCCTTCAGCGCCAGCAGCCCGGCGGCCTTCGACTCGCTCACGAAACGTGCGGTGAGGCTTTCGTCGGGCAGGAAGAACGGAATATTCATCCGTGAACGCGCGGCAGGCACGACTTCGTTGCGGTAGAAGCCACCGGAGGCATCGATGGCGCCGTAGACCAGCGATGATTTGACTGCATTGCGGCGTGCAAATTCTTCCACCCCGCCCTCGGCCAGCATCCACTGGAACACCAGCCCGGCCAGGTACCAGTTCCAGGTGGGGGGGGTGTTGAGCATGGAGTCACGAGCGACGTGCGAGCGGTAATCGAAAATGTCCGCGCGCGGCTGGCCACTGCGCTCGAGCAGGTCGCGGCGCACGATCACCACCGAAACGCCCACCGGACCCAGGTTCTTCTGGGCACCGGCATAGATCAGGCCGTAGCGGGAAACGTCCAGCGGTTCGCTGGCGATGGAAGAGCTGAAATCGGCGAACAGCGGCGCATTGCCGACGTCCGGGGTGTCTCGGAACTCGACGCCATGGATGGTTTCGTTCGCGGTGATGTGCACGTAGGCGGCATCGTCGGACAACTGCCATTGGCTGCGCGGCGGGATGTCATGGAAACCACCGGCCTCGCTGCTGGCGGCCACGTTGACCCGCACGTAGGGGCTGACCTGCTTGATCGCGGTCTTGCCCCAATGGCCGGTGAGCACATAGTCGACGGTCTGCCCGGGGGCGGCGAAATTCAGCGCGAGCAGGGCCTGCTGGGTGGTCGCTCCACCGGCCAGGAACATCACCGCGTAGTCGTCCGGCACCCCGAGCAGGCGGCGCAGGTCTGCTTCGGCCTGGGCGGCAACGGCCATGAACTCCGGGCCGCGGTGGCTCATTTCGACAATGGAGGCACCAGCGCCGTTCCATTCCAACATCTCTTCCTGCGCCTGGCGCAGGACCGATTCCGGCAGGGTTGCAGGGCCGGCACTGAAATTGAACGCGCGCGTCATGTCACACCTATGGGGCAAGACCCCTAGTATGCCGCAGCGCACCAGCCTTTAGGCCTTGCAGGACAAGGGGAAATTGGTTGCATCCGAATCTATCGGCGCCGCCACACGACCGACGGTCGTGTACTACCGGCGATCGTGCGCCGTGGCGGTAGCGCCCGACCGTTGGTCGGGCGACGCGTTCACCGCGCGCCGAACCACAGCAGCAGGCTGATCAAGCCGGCCAGCAGCAGCGCGCTGCCGAGCAGCCACGGCCAGCGGCTCACCCGCTTCGGCTTCGCCAGCGGTTCCACCGGCGATGGCAGGTCGAGCAGCTCATCTTCTTCCACGCTGGCCACGCGTTTGCGCCCGTCGTGCGGGACTTCCAGCACGAACCGGTGCTGGGCATCGAAGACCAGCTGGTCGCCGGGCTGCAGCCAGCAATGGCGAACGCTGACGCCATTGACCCGGGTCGATTCGCCTGCGCCCAGATCCCGCAACAGCAGACGCTCGCCATGGCGCTCCAGGCGCGCGTGCTGTTCAGCGAACGCCGGGTCGTCGATGACGATGTCTGATTCGGCTCCGCGGCCGATCACCCGTGGGCGGTCCAGGGTGAAACTGCGGCCGTGATGCTGCCCGCCGACCCCGCGCAGCAGGCGCTGGTCTTCTGCGACGTCATCGCTGCGCGACGGGGCATGGCTGAGGGCTTCGCATTCGCCCTGGATCAACATTTCCACGCCGTCGGCGTAGACCGCGTCGCCGGGCCGCAGCAGCGTCATCCGCCTTACCGGGCGACCATTCACGTGAATGCCGCGCATGCCGGTGGCCACCTGCAGCCACAAGCCGCGGTCGTCCAGGCAGAACTGGGCCAGCAGCAGGGTTCCGGCGGCGTCGCCGCCGAGGCGGACGCTGCCCGACGCATGACGCACGATGCGCTGTACCCCCGGCCGCAACGGCTGGTCGGGGTGTTGGCGATGAGTGAAGTGAACAAGCAGGTTCTGCACGCGGCGCAGCCTAGCAGGTTGGGCGTCCGTCCGGATAGAAGTGTGACGCACGGCTTGGAGTTGGCTGAGCAGATGCGCACAATGCATCCCCCGCTACGTCAGCCGCCCGCAGGAGCCAGCATGTCCAAGATCGATATCCTCCATACCCACGCCCAGACCGATGACGCCGCGCGCACGGTCATCGAAGACATGACGAAAAGCCTCCAGCAGAAGTTTGGCGTCCAGGCCGATTGGGTTGGCAGTGCATTGACGTTCAACGGCTCGGGCGTTGACGGCCGGATAGCGCTGCTGCCCGGCCAGGTCCACGTTGCCGCCGAACTGGGGTTTCCGGTATCCATGATGAAAAGCATGGTCGAAGGCGAAATCCGCCGCGTGCTGCAGGAAAAGCTCGCCTGAACCACCGGCGAGGAGGAACCGCGCCATCACACCGCACAATCGAAGCGCTGGGTAGGATCGGGGGGTGGCCACTCACAGGATCGCCCCCCATGAACACGCATGACGACTACGATGACCGCACCCCGGGCGAAAAGCCCTCGCTGCAGGACCAGGCAGAGCGCTTCTCGCGCCAGCTGACCGGTTCGGCCAAGCAGATCTGGCTGGCCGGGCTTGGCGCGTTCGCGCGCGCCCAGGCCGAAGGAACCCGCGTTCTGGATGACCTTGTCAAGGAAGGCGAAGCCGTCGACGCCCGCAATCGAGAGCGGGCCGGCGACACGCCGCGCTGGCGCGACAACGTCGAGGAACATCTGGGCGAAGCGCGGGAAAAGGCCGCCGGGACCTGGGACAAGGTCGAAAAGGCCTTCGACGACCGCGTCCAGGGCGTCCTCAAGCGCCTGCATATTCCCACGGCCGAGGATGTGGCTGCGCTCAATGCGCGGATCGATGCCCTCACCACCCGGCTCAACCGCGCCGAGGCCCGCAACGCTTCGCCGAACGCGGACCCGCGTCCAGGTACTCACCAGTCCCCCGGTTCGGACCCCTGACCGGCGCCCACACGCAACCGTACTGTGATTGTTGCAAAGCAACACGACTTTGTTGACAATCCAGCCAGACCCGCCAATTGCTTCTGCGCCGTTTGTTCCCTCCCCTCACGGCTAAGGATTGGCGGGTTTTTTGTGTCCGCAATTTGAGAACGGCATCCCGCAGACAGACCCGGGCGCATATAAACTGTGGTCCACGCCTCCGTGTTCATCCCTGGGTCCCATGTTCTCCTGGTTTCTGGCTCTGCTGCTGGCCTTCGTTGTCTGGTCCCTCGCCGCGGCCTACTTCTGGCTGGTGAAACGTCGCCGCAAGGAGACCCGGCTGGGGCTCAGCGCGTTGGCCGGGATGCACTGGCGGGACTTCTCCGCGATCGTGCGGCGCGCACTGCACGAGCAGCGCGGCCTGCAGGACGTGACCGGCGATGCCGACGACAGCCGTGAGCCCAGCAGTGACTTCCTGATGCAGGATGCACAGCACCAGCGGTTCCTTGTGTCATGCAAGCATGGCCGCGCTTACCGGATCGGCCGGGCGGCGGTGAATGAGCTGGGCGCCGCGGCGCGTCTGGCCGGTGCCCGCGGCGGCATCCTCATCACCGAGGGCATGGTTGAACGGGATGGCCGCTCGACCGCCGAAAAGCAGAGCGTTGAAGTGCTGGACGGCAGCCTGTTGTGGCCGATGCTGCAGCCCTACCTGCCCGGTGACGTGGAAGCCCGGGTCAAGCACGAGGCACGCCGCGAGGCGGTGCGGCGCATCTCGATCGCCGCGCTGGGTTCGCTGACCCTTGGCCTGCTGGTGGGCATGGGGTACCTGACCTCACGTCTGGACCAGGCAGCGCAGACGCCTGCACCGGTTGAGGCACCGCCTCCGCCGGCGGCCACCGCGCCCGCTCCAGCGGCCCCTGCACCGGCGCAACCATCCAGCCCGGCGCCGGCCGCCGCAGCCGGTGCACCGACGACCGCCGCGCACAGCACTGCCCCGAACCAGATCCTCGGCACCATCGCCGACCCCGATGCGGCCACGCTGGCGGTCTACCAGCGCGAACTGGCAACGCTGCTTGCCCAGCAGGAGGGCGTGCTCAGCGCGTTCTGGCAGACCCGGCAGACGCTGGCGGTCAACCGTTCGGCCGAGATCGACGAGGTCTGGCCGCGCATCTGCACCCAGGTGAAGCGCTATCCGGCACTGCGCACGGTGCGCATCCAGCTCAATCCCCGCATCAACACCGACGAGCCGGTGCGCTGGCGCCAGTGCGCCACCTCGTAAGCTTCACCGCGCGCCGGGCGCGAACCGGGCCACCAAGTCCCAGGCATCGCCCAGGAACATCTGCCGTACACAGGTGATGGGCTGTTCGCCGCGCCAGGTGAGGCGGTCGATCACCAGGCACGCGGTGCCCAGCGGCACTTCAAGCAGGGCCGCTGCCGCGGCATCGGCGCCCCACGCGCTGATCCGGTGCTGGGCGCGGGTCCAGGACACGTTCTGCAGCAGCCAGCTGCCCGGCGCGGTCGTGTTGAAATCCACGTCCAGCACTTCGGGCACCCCGACCGGGCTGATCAGCCGGTGTTCGAGCGCCAACGGCTTGCCGTCAGCCCGGTGCAGGCAGCGCATGGCCAGCAGTTTCTCGCCAGCGGACAATGCCATTTCCTCATCCACCTGCGTGTTGGGCACGCGGTAGGCGCGGTCCAGCAGCTGGTAACCGTACGCATGGCCGCGCGCGCCGACTGCCATGGCGATGTCGGGAATCTCCAGCGCCACCTGTTCCAGGTGCGGCGGCTGGCGCGCTACGAACGAGCCGGCACGACGCCGGCGCTCGATCATGCCGCTCTCGGCCAGCGCGGTGAGCACCTTGTTGACGGTCATCCGCGAGCAGCCGTACTGCTCCATCAACTCGTGCTCGTACGGGATGCGGAACCCCGGCGCCCATTCGCCGCTCAGGATGCGGCTCTCGAGCTCGGCACGGATGCGCTGGTTGAGGGTTTCGGCTTTCTTGCCGGTCACGCGGGAATCCTGGTAGGGGTGGCAGCCACGTTCAGTGCGCGGCAAGCACGCCGCGCAGGGCGTGGGCAAAGCGCGCTGCAACGGCGTCGCGCTGCAGGTGGCGGCCATGCCGTACCAGCTCGCGCCCTCCGCGCCAGACCGATCGGACGGCGCCATTACGAGCGGCGAACACCCAGCTGTCAAGCCAGGCATCGCCTTCGCGCGCGATCAGCGTCGGGTGCTGCGGGTCCAGTTCCACGACGTCGGCCGGCGCACCGGGCTGCAGGCCAGTGATCACGCCCAAGGCCTGCGCGGCGCCCTGCAGCGACTGTTCAAACAGCCAGCGCCCGCTGGACACGCCTTCCTGCGGGGCGAGCACGTTGCGCCCACGCAGCTGCAGGCGCTGCCCGTATTCGAGCAGGCGCAGCTCTTCGGCCGCATCGATCAGCACGTTGGAATCCGAGCCCACTCCGAACCGACCGCCGCCACGCGCGAAGGCCTGCATCGGGAACAGCCCATCGCCGAGGTTGGCCTCGGTGATCGGGCACAGCCCGACCACCGCACGGCTGGCCAGCATGCGCTGCACTTCGTCGGCATCCACGTGGGTGGCATGCACCAGGCACCAGCGTTCATCGACGGCGACATGTTCGTACAGCCAGCGCACCGGGCGCAGCCCGCTCCAGGCCACGCAGGCATCCACCTCGCGGGTCTGCTCGGCGATGTGGATGTGCACCGGGCCGTTGTTGAGCGGCAGCAGCGCCGCCAGCTCCTCGCCAGTCACCGCGCGCAGGCTGTGCGGTGCGATGCCCAGCACCGCATCGTCCTGCCCGCGCAGCGCATGGCGGCAGCCGTCGAGCAGCGCGGCGAACCCGTCCACGTCATGCAGCAGCCGGCGCTGGGCCGGGTTCGGCGCGGCGCCACCGAAATCGGCGTGCGCGTAGAACACCGGCAGCAGGGTCAGGCCGATGCCACTGCCCTGCGCTGCCGCGGCGATGCGCGCGGCCATCTCGGCGCGGTCGGCATACGGCGAGCCATCCGGGGCATGGTGCAGGTAGTGGAACTCGCCCACGCGGGTGAAGCCGGATTCGAGCATCTCCACGTAAGCCTGTTCGGCGATGGCCTGCACCGCATCGGGCTGCAGGTGGGCCAGGAACCGGTACATCAGTTCGCGCCAGCTCCAGAAGCTGTCGCCGCTGCGCCCGCCGATTTCCGTCAAGCCGGCCATGCCGCGCTGGAAGGCGTGGCTGTGCAGGTTGCCCAGGCCGGGCAGCGCGATCGCCAGCGCGGTGTCCCCGGGCTGCGCGGCCGCGCCCGGGGTGACCGACTGCAGGGTGCCGCCGGCGCAGACGATGCGCACATCGCGCGCCCACCCCTGCGTCAGCAGGGCATGGTCGGCGTGGAAAGCGAGGACGGAAGCGGGGTTGGCTGGCATCACTGGACATCCCGGAAGTGGCGCCTATATTGTATAGACATATAAGCCGCCGTGGTTGCTGCCATGCACTGTGACACCCTCTGGACCAACGCCCACCTGATCACCGTCGACGGCCCCGGGCTGGGCGTGATCCGCGACGGGGTGATTGCCGCCCACGAAGGGCGCATCGTGCACGTCGGCCCGGCAGGTTCCGAAACGCACCTGCGGCCGGCCCGGCGCGTGGACTGCGGCGGGCGCTGGATCAGCCCGGGACTGGTCGACTGCCACACCCACCTGGTGTACGCCGGTAACCGCGCCAACGAGTTCGAACAGCGCCTGCAGGGCGTGAGCTATGCCGACATCGCCCGTGCCGGCGGCGGCATTGTCTCCACCGTACGCGCCACCCGTGCCGCCAGCGACGCGGAGCTGCTGGCCGCCAGCCTGCCGCGGCTGGACGCGATGCTGGCCGAAGGCCTCACCACGGTGGAAATCAAATCCGGCTACGGTCTCTCGCTTGAAGACGAAACCAAGCAGCTGCGCGTGGCCCGCGAGCTGTCGCGGCAGCGCGCGGTCGAGGTGGTACCCACCTTCCTCGGCGCGCACGCGGTGCCGCCGGGACGGCAGGCACAGGAGTACATCGATGAGGTGTGCAACGTGATGATTCCGGCGGTGGCTGCGCAGGACCTGGCCGAAGCGGTCGATGTGTTCTGCGAGAACATCGCCTTCAGCACCGCGCAGGCCGAGCAGGTGTTCGTGGCCGCGCAGGCGCACGGGCTGGCGGTGAAGATCCACGCCGAACAGCTCAGCAACCAGCACGGCGCCGCGTTGGCCGCACGCTATGGCGCACTGTCGGCCGACCACGTCGAACACCTCGATGCCGAGGGTATCGCCGCGATGCGTGCCGCCGGCACCGTGGCGGTGCTGCTGCCAGGCGCGTTCTATTTCACCCGCGACACCACCCTGCCCCCGATCGACGCGCTGCGCGCGGCCGCCGTACCACTGGCACTGGCCACCGACAGCAACCCGGGCACCTCGCCGCTGACCAGCCCGCTGCTGGCCATGAACATGGCCGCCACGCTGTTCCGCATGACCGTGGACGAGTGCATCGCCGGCTTCACCCGGGAAGCGGCGCGTGCGCTGGGCCGGCAGGCGCGCGTCGGCCGCCTGGCGGTCGGGCTGGACTGCAACCTGGCCGTGTGGGACATCGAGGCGCCTGCCGACCTTGTCTACCGCATCGGCTTCAACCCCCTGCACGCACGCGTGATGCGCGGCGTATCCGTCTGAACATAGTGATGCCTGGAGATTCCATGAGTACGACCCTGACCCTGCAGCCCGGCGCGGTGACGCTGGCGCACTGGCGCGCGATCTACGACGGTGCCCGCGTGCGCCTGGACCCGGCGTCGGCCGAGGCGGTGCGCCGCAGCGCGCAGACCGTGGCCGATATCGTGGCCAAGGGCGAGCCGGTGTACGGCATCAACACCGGCTTCGGCAAACTGGCCAGCGTGCGCATCGAGCGCGACGATCTGGAAACCCTGCAGCGCAACATCGTGCTGTCGCACGCGGCCGGCGTCGGTGAGCCGATGCCTGCGCCGGTAGTGCGCCTGATGATGGCGCTGAAGCTGACCAGCCTGGCCCAGGGCGCCTCGGGCATCCGCCCGCAAACCCTGGCGCTGCTGGAAGCGTTCCTGCAGCACGACCTGGTGCCGGTGATTCCGTGCCAGGGCTCGGTCGGCGCCTCGGGCGATCTGGCACCGCTGTCGCACCTGGCCAGCGTGATGATCGGCGTGGGCGAGGCATTCGTCGGCGCCGAGCGCCTGCCAGCCGCCGATGCGTTGGCGCGCTTCGGCCTGGCGCCGCTGGTGCTGGGCGCCAAGGAAGGCCTGGCCCTGCTCAACGGTACCCAGTACTCCACCGCCTATGCGCTGGCCGGGCTGTTCGAGATCACCACCGTGTTCCAGGCCGCGCTGGTCACCGGCGCGCTGTCGGTGGAAGCGGCGAAGGGCTCGGACACCCCGTTCGATCCACGCATCCACCAGATCCGCGGACAGCGTGGCCAGATCGCCACCGCAGCGGCGTTGCGCACCTTGATGCAGGGCTCGGCGATCCGCGAATCGCACCGCGACAACGACGTGCGCGTGCAGGACCCGTACTGCCTGCGCTGCCAGCCGCAGGTGATGGGCGCGGCCTTTGATGTGATGCGCCAGGCCGCCACCACGCTGGCGATCGAAGCCAACGGCGTGTCGGACAACCCGCTGGTGTTCACCGATACCAACGAAGCGCTGTCCGGCGGCAACTTCCATGCCGAACCGGTGGCGTTTGCCGCCGACATGCTGGCGATGGCGGTGTGCGAGATCGGTTCGATCAGTGAACGCCGCACCGCGATGCTGGTCGACCCGGCGCTGTCGGGCCTGCCCGCGTTCCTCACTCCGAAGCCGGGCCTGAATTCCGGTTTCATGATTCCGCAGGTGACCGCCGCCGCACTGGTCTCGGAAAACAAGCAGCGCGCCTACCCGGCCAGCGTGGATTCGATTCCCACCTCGGCCAACCAGGAAGACCACGTGTCGATGGCCGCGCATGGCGCACGCCGCCTGCTGCAGATGGCCGAGAACGCGGCCAACGTGGTGGGCATCGAACTGCTGGCCGCCGCGCAGGGCTGTGACTTCCACCGCGGCCTGCGCTCCAGCCATGCGCTCGAAGCGGTGCGTCATCGCCTGCGCGCGCAGGTGCCGACCCTGCAGGACGACCGCTACTTCCACCCGGACATGGTCGCTGCCACCGCGCTGGTGCGCAGCGGCGCGCTGGCCGAAGGGATCGCCGACATCCTGCCGCAGTTGGAGCCACTGGCATGAACGCCCACCCTGACTGGCTGCAGGTACACGAGGGTGATGCTCCGCTGATCGTCAGCTTCCCGCACACCGGCACCGAGCTGCCGGATGCGCTGGTTGGCGATTTCGTATCGCCGTGGTTGGCCCGCCGCGATGCCGACTGGTGGGTGCATGAGCTGTATGACTTCGCGCAGCGCATGGGGGCCACGACGATCCGTTCGGCAATTTCGCGCTCGGTGATCGACCTCAACCGCGATCCCAGCGGCGTGTCCCTCTATCCCGGCCAGAACACCACCGGCCTGTGCCCGCTGACCACGTTCGACAACCAGCCGCTGTACCACCCGGGCCGGGAACCGGATGCAGAAGCGATCGCCCGGCGCCGCGATGCGTATTTCGCGCCCTACCATGCTGCGTTGGCTGCCCAGATCGTTCGCCTGCGCCAGCGGCACGGCACCGTGGTGGTGTACGACGCGCATTCGATCCGCTCGCACATCCCGCACCTGTTCGACGGGCAGCTGCCGCAGTTCAACCTGGGTACTGCCGGCCCCTCCGGCGCACCGGATACCTCCTGCGACAACGCGCTCAGCGACGTGGTGGAGAACCTGTGCCGGATCAGCGGCCTGCCGCATGTGCGCAACGGCCGCTTCAAGGGCGGCTGGATCACCCGCCATTACAGCGACATTGCCAGTGGCGTGCACAGCCTGCAGATGGAACTGGCCTGCCGCGGCTACATGCACGAGCCCGAACAGGTGGACGTGCACAGCTGGCCCACCCCGCTCGACCCCGACCACGCTGCACCGCTGCGCCACACGCTGCAGCAGGTGCTCAGCGCCTGCCTTGAATTCGCGAACTCCCGGAGTGCTGCATGAGCCGTCACGATTCCACCCGCACCATCATCGCCCCCACCGGCAGCACGCTCACCGCCAAGAGCTGGCTGACCGAGGCACCGTTGCGCATGCTGATGAACAACCTGCACCCGGACGTGGCCGAGCGCCCGCAGGAACTGGTGGTGTACGGGGGCATCGGCCGCGCCGCGCGCGACTGGGAAAGCTACGACGCCATCATCGAGAGCCTCACCCGCCTGGAAGACGACCAGACCCTGCTGGTGCAGTCGGGCAAGCCGGTGGGCGTATTCCGCACCCATGCCGATGCGCCGCGCGTGCTGATCGCCAATTCCAACCTGGTGCCGCGCTGGGCGAACTGGGACCACTTCAACGAGCTGGATAAGAAGGGCCTGGCCATGTACGGCCAGATGACCGCCGGCAGCTGGATCTACATCGGCGCGCAGGGCATCGTGCAGGGCACCTACGAAACCTTCGTGGAAATGGGCCGCCAGCACTACAACGGCAGCCTGGCCGGCAAGTGGCTGTTCACCGGCGGCCTGGGCGGCATGGGCGGCGCGCAGCCGCTTGCCGCAGTGATGGCCGGCGCCTCGTGCCTGGCGGTGGAGTGCCGCAGGAGCAGCATCGAGATGCGCCTGCGCACTGGCTACCTGGACACCTGGACCGACAACCTGGACGAAGCGCTGCGCCTGATCGAGGAATCGTGCACGGCCAGGAAGCCGCTGTCGGTGGGCCTGCTCGGCAACGTCGCCGACGTGCTGGACGAACTGCTGGTGCGCGGAGTCAAGCCGGACCTGCTGACCGACCAGACCTCAGCGCATGACCCGGTCAACGGCTACCTGCCGCAGGACTGGACGGTCGAGCAATGGGACGAACAGCGCGTGACCGCACCCAAGGTCGTCGAGAAAGCCGCGCGCGCGTCGATGGCCAACCACATCCAGGCCATGCTCGCCTTCCATGCGCTGGGCGTGCCGACCGTGGATTACGGCAACAACCTGCGCCAGATGGCGCTGGAAGAAGGCGTGGAAAACGCCTTCGATTTCCCCGGCTTCGTGCCCGCCTACATCCGCCCGCTGTTCTGCCGCGGCATCGGCCCGTTCCGCTGGGCCGCACTGAGCGGCGACCCGGAGGACATCGCCAAAACGGATGCAAAGGTGAAGGAACTGATTCCGGACAACCCGCACCTGCACCGCTGGCTGGACATGGCCGCCGAGAAGATCAAGTTCCAGGGCCTGCCGGCGCGCATCTGCTGGGTAGGCCTGGGGGATCGTGATCGCCTCGGGCTGGCATTCAACGAAATGGTCGCCAACGGTGAGCTCAAGGCGCCGGTGGTGATCGGCCGCGACCACCTGGACAGCGGCAGCGTGGCCTCGCCGAACCGCGAAACCGAAGCGATGGCCGACGGCTCGGACGCGGTATCGGACTGGCCGCTGCTCAACGCCCTGCTCAACACCGCCAGCGGCGCCACCTGGGTGTCGCTGCACCACGGCGGTGGCGTGGGCATGGGCTTCTCGCAGCACGCCGGCATGGTGATCGTCTGCGACGGCACCGAAGCGGCCGCCAAGCGCATCGCGCGCGTGCTGTGGAACGACCCGGCCACCGGCGTGATGCGACACGCCGATGCGGGCTACGAGATCGCGATTGAATGCGCGAAGGAGAAAGGCCTGGATCTGCCCGGGATTCTGCACCGGTAGGGTCGCATCCCGATCGACTGCCGATAACCACACCGCGCCCGGTGACGGCATTGCGATGATCGGGATCGCGGCTTCGGTGGGTGACGGCGGCGGCGCAACCTGTTAACTTTCGCGGCCTCTCGCTGGTTTACAGGTCGCACCTGGCCGCCCGCTGCCCCATTTCGTACCGATTCCATACGCATGCCCCCTCTCCTGTCGCTGCACCGCCCCACCCTGTCCACGCTGAGCCTGACCCTTTCCACCGTACTGGTTGCCACCGCCTCCGCCGCCCCGGCTGACAAGCCGACCACGCTGGAATCGGTCAACGTCACCGCCGCCGACACCACCGAACAGGCCCGTGCCGCGCTCAAGCGCGTGCCCGGTGCCGGCAATGTGATCGACCTGGCCCGCACCGACGGCCGCCTGGCCGGCACCGCCGATGTGCTGGCCTACCAGCCCGGCATCAGCGCGCAGTCGCCCGGCAACGAAGGGGCCAAGGTGTCCATTCGGGGCTCGGGCATCAATCGTGGTCCCGGCGCGCATGCGTCCGGCATCTCCGTTTCGCTGGACGGGCTGCCCCTCACCGGCCCGGGCGGTACCCCTTACGAACTGCTGGAGCCACTCTGGCTCAGCCGCGCCGAGGTGCTGCGCGGGGCCAACGGGTTTGAAACCGGTGCGCTGGCGCTGGGCGGCGCGATCAACTACGTCAGCCGCAGCGGTCGTGATGCCGCCGGCCTGGAGCTGCAGTACGACGCCGGCAGCCGTGGCTACCAGAAGCGCAGCGTGGGCTACGGCGGCGTGGCGGGCGACGTGGACTACTTCCTGGCCTACACCGATACCGAATACGACGGCTACCAGCGGCACGCCGCCGGCGACGGCAAAGGCGCAATGGCCAACGTGGGTTGGCAGATCACTCCGGAGCTGGAAACGCGCTTCTTCCTGCGCTACCGCGAAACCAACCACCAGACGCCCGGGCGCCTGACCCGCGCACAGATCCGCAACGATCCCCGCGCGGCCAACCCAGCCAACCTGGCGATCGATGCGCAGCGCCCACAGCCGGGCAGCACCTGGCTGGGCAACGTGACCACGCTGCAGATCGATGGCGATTCCTCACTGCAGGCCGGGCTGGTCTACCACCACTACCCGATGGATCTCAACGAGAGCCTGTATCGGCAGCAGCTGGATTACACCAACCTCAACGCCACGCTGGATTACCGGCGGCAGCACCAGCTGTTCGGGCGCGACAGCGTGACCACGCTCGGCCTGCGCATCACCCACGACCTGGATGCGGACGTGCGCGAAACCCTGCGCTACCCCAGCAACGGGTACCCCGCCGGCACCCACACCCGCGACTTCTCCCACCACGGCACCCACAGCACGCTGCATGCAGGCAACGACCTGGCGCTGAGCGACACCCTGCGCCTGCAGACCGGCCTTGCACTGATCAACACGCGCCACGACGTGCAGGTTACCTGGCCGAGCACCCCCGGGCGGATGTCGGGAAGTGACTGGGATTACGCACCACGCGTGGGCTTCACCTGGCAGCAGACACCTGCCACGCAGTGGTTCGGCAACCTGAGCCGCTCGGTGGAACCGGCGCACCCGTGGTCGATGATCTGGGGCTCGAACCTGTACTTCGCCCCCGGCAACGGTGCCTCCAGTGGGCGCCAGCGCGCACCGGTTGCGCTGGACAACCAGACCGCCACCACGCTCGAACTGGGCGCGCGCGGCGACAGCGCACTGGGCCGCTGGGAACTGACCGGCTACTACGCGCGCGTGCTGCATGAACTGCTGAGCGTGGAAGTCGCTCCGGTGCCGAACCTGTTCGTGGCCGAGAACAACGCCAGCCCGACCGTGCACCGTGGCATCGAGGCCGGGCTGGACAGCACCCTGTGGCAGGGCGCCGACGGTCGCCTCTCGCTGCGCCAGGCGTACGCCTTCAGCGACTTCCGCTACCGCCACGATGCCCGCTTCGGCAGCAACCGCCTGCCGGGCCTGCCGCGCCACTACTACCAGGGCGAACTGCGCTTCGATCATCCGACCGGGCTCTACGCCGCGGTCAACACCGAATACGCCTCGTCGATGTTCGTGGACTACGCCAACAGCTTCCGCGCCGACAGTCATCTGATCTTCGGCACGCGCGTGGGCTTCGATGCCCCGAACGGTCGGTGGCAGGCCTGGGCCGAGCTGCGCAATCTGGGCGATCGCCATTACGCGGCCACCGTCACGCCGGGCTATGACGACGCTGGCAAGGACGTGGCCCGCTCGACACCGGGCGACGGGCGCGGGGTGTACGCAGGCATCCGCTGGCGCTTCAATTGAAGCAGACGGAGCGGCGCCAGTAGAAATACTGGCGCCGGACGCGGGGATTGCCGTAGCCGTACCCGCCTGCACGGCGGAGACTGAATGCCTTCCCTGCCCTGCTGCGGAGCTTCCCGTGAGCCAGATCGCATCGCGCCTCGCCTGTTCCCTCCTGCTCTGCCTGGGCGTTGCCGCCGCAGGCCACGCCCAATCGATGGGCGACACCGCCGCCACCCGTTTCGCCACGCTCGACAGGAACAGCGACGGACTGGTCAGCGAAGACGAGTACGACGGCAGCGCGCTGTTCCGCACGCTCGATGCCGATCACAACTACCGGGTCACGGTCGAAGAAGTACAGGCCCTGCTCGGCCCCGACCGCGATGGCCAGCTCACGGGTGCAGACCGCATCCGGGTCGCCGATCTCAACGGTGATGGCGAGCTGAGCGACGAGGAAGTGCGCCGCGTGGCGGAGATGCGCTTCCAGTCGCTGGACACCAACCATGACAACGACCTGACCTTGGCCGAGCTGCAGGTCGGGTTCTGGCGACCCTAGGCAACGCCGGTCAGACCAGCGAACCCAGCATGAAGTAAGGCAGGTACATCGCAAACAGCACGCCCACCGAGCCCAGCACTCCAGCCCCTAGGCCCAGCAGCCCGGCCAGGATGCGGCCGGCGATGGGCGGGCCCAGGTACCAGCACGCCCCCACCAGCAGCGGCGCCATCCAGGCCAGCAGATAGCCCTGGCTGTAGACGCGGCTGATCCACGGCAATGGCTGGCCGGCGCTGCCGAACATCTCCACGAACTGCGGCAGCAGCAGTGCCCCGAACAGGGTCACCACGAATGCCATGGCCACACTCGCGGCCAACCCCACCCACGGCAGGATGCAGGCACTGCGCTGCAGGAGCGGATGGGTGAAATTCACGCTTGGCTGGGCCCTGCCACGGCGTTGACCACCGCCTCGATCCGGTGACCATCCGGGTCGATGACGAATGCTGCGTAGTAACCGTCGCCGTAATCCGGCCGCAACCCCGCCGCACCGTTATCACGACCGCCGGCCTGGAGGGCGGCGCGATGGAAGGCATCAACTGCCTCACGCGACAGTGCCGCGAAGGCCAAGTGGAAGCCGGCCCCCGGTGCGCTGGCATCGTCCCGGAGCTTCAAGCAAAGAAGATCCTGGTCATCGATCAGTCCGTAACCGATCGCCGTGTCGTCCTCGAACACACGGCGGTAGCCCAACGCGTTCAACGCTGCATCGTAGAACCTGCCGGCAGCAACCAGGTCGCGAACGCCGAGCGAAATGTGGTGCAGCATGTCAGTTCGGCCCATACGACGGCGGCAGCGTGGCGGTGCCCCATTGCGTGTTCTTCGCCGTGCCCAGCTCAAACTCCAGGGTGCCGCCCTTCTGCACCACGCTGGCCGGCAACCAGCTGGCCTCGCTGGGCTTGCCGTCCACGCGCAGCGACTGCACGTACGGTGCGTCCATCGCCGCGCCGTTGGCCGTGATGGTCAGGGTGGCGCCGGGGCGCTGGATGACCGCTTCGCGGAACAGCGGGCTGCCGATCACCAGGTCGGCACGGCCCGGGTACAGCGGGTACAGGCCCAACGCCGACCACACGTACCACGACGACATCTGGCCCAGGTCATCGTTGCCAGGCATGCCTTCGGGCGCGTTGGTCCAGATCTGGCGCATGGCCTGGCGCACGGTTTCCTGTGTTTTCCACGGCTGGCCGACGAAGTTGTACAGCCACGGTGCCGCCACCGAGGGCTCGTTGTCCAGCTCGGCATGCAGCGGGCCCGATTTTGTCACCGCCCACGCGCCGTCTTCCTTGCGGAAGAATGCATCCAGGCGCTGGATGGCCGCGTCGCGGCCGCCAAGCGTGGCGATCAACCCGGCCGGGTCGAACGGCACCATCCACAGGTACTGCGCACCGCTGCCTTCGACGAACTCCTCATCCGAGGCCGGATCGAACACCGGCCAGCTGCCATCGGCATTGCGCGGCTGGATGTAGCCGGCCTGGGCGGTGGCCTTGGGGTTGTACAGGTTGCGCCACCAGCCGGAGCGCTGCCGGAACAGTGCCGCCCCCTCTGTGTCGCCTGCGGCATTGGCAAGTTCCGCAAGGCCGAAATCCGCCGCCGCCATTTCCAGCGTGTCCGAGGCGGTGCCCCAGCCCGGCGCGCCCACCGGCATGTACTTCAGCGCCATCCACTGGTCCAGGCCCGGCCGCTGGCCGACACACAGCACGGGGCAGCCGCGCCGGCTGAGGTCGCGTTCGGTCGGCACCGTGGCCGCCTGCTTGAGCGAGGCATAGGCGCGTTTCAGATCGAAGTTGCGCCCCCCGAACGCGTGGATCGCAGCGACCGACGGCGGCGACGGATCGCCGTTCATCACGCCGGTGGCACCGGTCAGGTGCGTCCAGCGATCCCACACGCCGCCGTTCTGGTCGGCCTGGTTGAGCAGCGACTGCGCGATGTCCGAGCCGACCTGCGGCTGCAGCAGCGTGACCAGCTGCAGCTGCGAGCGGTACACATCCCAGCCGGAGTAGTTGGCGTACTGCGCACGCTGACCCTTCGACAGCGCATGCACCTTGCCGTCCATCCCGCGATAGCGGCCATCGCCGTCACTGAACAGGTTGGGCGCCAGCAGCGTGTGGTACAGCGCGGTGTAGAACACGGTGCGTTCGTCGGGCGTTCCGCCGGCCACGCGCACCTGGCCCAGCGCCTTGTTCCATTCGGCGCGGGTCGCCGCCTGGGTCGCTTCCACGGTCGTGCCGACCGGGCTTTCGCGGCGCAGGTTGGCGCGTGCACCGGCCTCGTCCACGTAGGAAATGCCGACGCGCGCGGTCACCTTCGGGCTGCGCTTGGGATCGAACTGGATCCAGCCGCCTGCACCCTTGCCCACCGGCGGGTGGCCCTGGGTGCCGTAGCTGGTACCGCCACTGCCTTCGCGCGCACCGGCCTGCACGGTCTCGTCGCGCCAGGTGCCGCCGACCTCGAAGGGCTGGTCGAATTCGGCAACGAAATGCAGCGTGTAGTAACTCTCGCGGCGATCCTCGGCGAGGTAACCGCAGAAGTTGCCGGCGGTGACCGTGCCGCGCACGGTGCGCGTGGCCGGATCGATCACGATGCTGGAATCAGTGCTGCCCACCTCACTGTCGGAGGTACGGAACAGCAGGTTGGCCGGCTTGTCGGCCGGGAACTGGAACTGTCCCACCGCCGTGCGCGCGGTGGCGCCCAGGTCCACCACCACGCCGTTGTCGAGCGTGAGCTGGTACGCGCCGGGGCTGGCCGATTCGCGCGTGTGGTCCAGCACGCTGGCATAGCGCAGCCCGGCCTCGGCCGACGACGGCGACAGTTCCACCTTGGTGGTGATCGGCATGATCGGCACATCGCCGCTGGCCCCGGTGCAGCCGGTGCCTGACACGTGGGTCAGGCTGAAGCCGCGCACGCCGTTGCCGCGCCACTCGTACCCGCCCGGTGCCGCGATCGCGAAGCGTTTGCCCGGCAGCGGCGTCATCTCGGGACTGAAGGCCACCATGCCGAACGGCATCGACGGACCCGGATACACGTTGCCGGCATTGGTGGTGCCGATGAAGGGATTGACCTCGGCGGCGAGGTCGGCGGCCTGCAGGGCGCAGGGCGCGGCGGTCAAGACAAGCGAAACGGCAACCAGCATCGAACGGTGCACGACGAACTCCCAAAGCGGAAAGGACGGGCCATCAACGTTGCGCCACGTCCGGCGTGGCTGGATCGATTGTATCGATCCAAACCCGCTCCGCAATCAGACCAATGGCACTGCCAGGGATGCGCAGAGCATCGAGATCGCCGTACGCGACGCTCCTCCGCGAGTCGCTTCATCCCCCGCAGATCGTAGAGCCACGCCCTGCGTGGCTCCCCGATGTCCAGTGCCCCAGCCACGCAGGGCGTGGCTCTACCTTGCGTTTTTGACGTAGGTGTCGAACCAGTTGAGCATTTCCGACACCAGCTGCTCGTTGGATTCCAGCGCGGTATACCAGTGCGGCTCGTTGGGCAGCATCACCAGCCGGGTGATCCCGCCGTTGCCGCGGATCGCCTGGTACAGCTTGCGCGACTGGAACGGTTCGGTACCCGGGTTGGCATCATCCTCGCCGTGGACCAGCAGCAGCGGCAGCTTGATCTTGTCCGCATAGAAGAACGGCGAGGCCTTCAGGTACACGTCCTGCGCCTGCCACACCGAGCGCCGCTCGTTCTGGAAGCCGAACGGGGTGAAGGTCTTGTTGTACGAACCGCTGGTGGCTACGCCAGCCTTGAACAGGTTGGTGTGCGCGATCAGGTTGGCGGTCATCAGGCCGCCATGGCTGTGCCCGGTGACGCCGATCCGGTTGCGGTCCACCACGCCCAGGTCCACCGCCTTGTCGACTGCGGCCTTGGCATCGGCTTCAAGCTGCTCCAGGTAAGTGTCGTAGGCGTTCTTCGGATCACCCACGATCGGGAACGCGGCGTTGTCGATGATCGCGTAGCCGGCCAGCAGCATCAGTCGGTACGGCGCCAGGCGGGTGAAGGTCTGCTGCGACCCGGAGACCTGCCCGGCCTGCGCCGCATTGGCGAAGTCGGCCGGGTACGCGTACAGGATCGCCGGCACGCGCTGGCCTTCCTGGTAGCCCGGCGGGGTGTACAGGGTGAACGACAGATCCACGCCGTCGGCGCGCCTGTAGGTGACCAGGCGCTTCTTGATCTGGCGCACTTCGGGGGTCGGGTCGGTGAGCGTGGTCAACGCGGTGGCGGTGGAGGCGTATTGGGCCTCGCCGTCTCTTGCGGTGGCAGCGCGCTCACCCTGCTGGCGCACGAACGCATTCGGCGGGTCCATCACCGACTGGTGCCAGGTCAGGTAGCGGCCCGGGGTGGCGGTCAGGCCCAACACCTGCTCATAGGCGTCGGCGTCACTGCGGAACAGGCGCTCGGTCTTGAGCGAGTCCAGGTCCAGGCGGTCGAGGAACGGACGGTCGCCCTGCGGCGAACTGCCCTGCCCGCGCAGGAACACGAAGCGGCCGTCCTGGCGTACCACCGGCGCGCCGTTGGGCAGGCGCTTGAACACCAGGTTGCCCGGGTCGGCGTACAGCTCGTCGCTGGACAGGTCCCAGAGCAGGCGGCCTTCTTTCCCGGGCTGGTCGACATCGACGATGCGGGTCTGCCGCCAGTGGCGGTTCTCATCGTTTTCGAACAGGAACGACACCGCCGGATCCGCGCTCCAGGCAATGCCTTCGAAGCGCTGCGCGGTCCGCGCGATTTCCTGCGGTTTTGCGGAGAACGGTGCCTTCAGCGCCAGCACGCGGTCGCGGTGCGGCACGGTCACTTTCCAGTCGCCCTTGTCCAGCGCTTCGGCATAGACCAGCGTGGCCGGCTCGGTGGAGCGCCAATCGAAATCGCGCGGGCCTTCGGGCACGCCGTGCACCGGCACGCGGTCGGCCAGCGGCAGGCTGGCGATCGGCGTGCTGCGGCCCGTGCCGAGGTCGACCACCGCCACGTCATTGGCGAAACGCTGGTAAGTCACCGCGTGCGAGAACGGCGCCTTGAGGGTTTCGGTGAGTACATGCACGCCATCGGGCGCTGCATTGACTTCGTTGTACAGCGCCGGCGCGCCGATGGCGCGCACGCTGCCGGCGCTGGCGTCCACCACGGCCAGCTGCGAGGCACCGTAGTACGCGAACAGGGCTTCGTCATGCGCGCTGGTCAGGGTGTCGCGGGCTTCGTAGGTGCTGCTCTCGCCGCTGCTGCCCAGCGATTCCTGCACGTCCGGGCCACCGCGACCGTTGCCGCTGGTCGGCGCCGGGCCCTGGTTGGCCGGCACGGTCTTGACCAGCAGCTGCTGGCCGCCGCCCAGCCACTGCACGGTGTAACCGAAGATGGGATTGAGCTGCACGCCCGGGATCTGCTTGACCTGGCCGGTCTGCGCATCACCGACCCACAGCTGCACCGAGGTATCTACTGCGTTCTGGAACGCGAAGTGGCTGCCATCGGCCGACCACTGCGCCACGCCGGCACAGCCCTGTGGCAGCACCACTTTGGTGGTGCGGGCGGTGCCGACATCGACCAGCGAGAAGTCCGCGACGCAGGCCGGAATGCCGTAGCCGCCCTGGGTATCGTGGCGACTGCGGTTCTTCGGCTCCAGCCGCACGCCGGCCAGCTTCAGGTACGGCTGGGCCACGCGCTCGATCGACGGATAGGTCTGCAGCGTGGTCAGCAGCAGCCGCTGCCCGCTCGGGTCCAGGCTGGGCTGCGGCGGTGGCGGCGCCTTGAGGACCTTGAGCAGCTGCTCCGGTGGCTTGGCGTAATCGGCGAATGCCGGTGCAGCAAGGCAGAGCGCGGCCGCGGCAACGGCCGTGGCAAGACAGGTACGACGGATGAGCATCCAGATCCCCTTGAAGGTGTGGGTCCCGGCGGCGCACATGTCGCCGGCATGCCCCTGAATCTAGCACCGGGGGCTGTGCCGGGAATGGGCCGAAAGCACTGGATGTGCGTTCGGGCTGCGTTGGCCAATGCGGTAAAGTGGCGCCGTTCGTTCCATCACTGGATGCCCCTTGCGTACCGTCCACGCGCTTCGTTACATCACCCCGCTCCGCGAAGGCGGCTCGCTGCCCGCCGTGGTCGAGACCGACGACGATGGCATGGTCGTGCTCAAGTTCCGGGGCGCCGGCCAGGGCCCGAAGGCGTTGATTGCCGAACTGATTGCCGGCGAGCTGGCACGCACGCTGGGCCTGCCGATTCCGGAGATCGTGTTCGTCGAGCTTGACCGCGAGTTCGCACGCACCGAGCCGGACCCGGAAATCCAGGACCTGATCCGCGCCAGCGAAGGCCTCAACCTGGGCAGCGATTACCTGCCCGGCGCGATCAACTATGACGTGGCGGCGATGCCGGTGGATGCCGACCTCGCCTCGCGGATCGTGTGGTTCGATGCCTTCACCAGCAATGTGGACCGCACCGCACGCAACCCGAACCTGATGGTGTGGCACCGCAAGCTGTACCTGATCGACCACGGTGCGGCGATGTACTTCCACCACGATTGGGCCAATGCGGGCGAAGCCTGCGAAAAGCCCTTCGTGCTGATCCGCGACCAGGTACTGCTGTCGTTCGCCACGAAAATCGCCGAGGTGGATGGTGAGATGGCGGCGCGGCTGCCGGATGCGGAGATTGAACGCATCGTCGCGCTGGTGCCGGACAGCTGGCTGGTGGGAGAACCGGCGTTCGACAGCCCGGTGGCGTATCGCCAGGCGTATGTCGATTACCTCAAGCGCCGCCTGCAGGCACGCGCCGCGTTCGTACAGGAGGCCATCCGTGCCCACGCTGCACACGTATGACTATGCGGTCATCCGCGTGGTACCGCGGGTGGAACGCGAAGAGTTCATCAACGTAGGAGTGATCGTTTCCTGTCCGGGTGCCCGACACCTGCAGGCGGCGATCGAGATCGATCCGGCGCGGATGCAGGCATTCGCGCCGTCGCTCGACCTCGAAGCGCTGCAGCCCTGGCTGGATGCCATCGTGGCGATCTGCAGGGGCGACGCAACCGCAGGCCCCATCGCGCAGCTGCCGGCGCGCGCGCGGTTCCATTTCCTCACCGCCAAGCGCAGTTCGGTGGTGCAGATGTCCAGCACGCATGTGGGACGCACCGCAGATCCCGAGGGCGTGGTGGAGCACCTGATGCGGAAGATGGTGCGGGTGGTGTGATTACCGGGGTGTTGCCGGCTGTTTCGGCAACGCATAGGCCATCACGTAATCGCCGGCCGGGGTTTCCATGAAATGGTGGCCGCCGGCCATGATCACCACGTATTGGCGGCCGGCGTATTCGTAGACCATCGGGTTGGCCTGGCCACCGGCCGGCAGCTTGGCGTGCCACAGCTCCTTTCCGGTCTTCAGGTCGATGGCGCGCAGCAGGTCGTCGGTGGCGGCCGCGATGAAGATCAAGCCGCTGGCGGTGACCGCCGAGCCGCCGTTGTTCGGCGTACCGATCTCGATGGGCAGGCCGGAGCGGATGCCGAACGGTCCATTGCCACGCGCACTGCCGAACGGGCGGTCCCATAGCAGCTGGCCCGTGCGTAGGTCGATCGCGCGGATGCCCCCATACGGCGGCTGCTTGCACAGCAGCTTGGTGAACGGCAGCCGCCAGCCGGCGTTGACGTCGATGGCATACGGGGTGCCGGTCTGCGGATCCCCTGCCCCTTCAGCGCCGCCGCGGTCGGCACGCACCTGCTCACGCGGCACCCAGCCCTTGCGGTCCGCTTCGGCGCGCGGCACCAGCCGGTTGTAGTTGGGCATGTCGTTGTAGTTGGCCACGATCACGCCATGGCGCGGATCCACCGCGACGCTGCCCCAGTCCGAACCGCCGTTGTAGCCCGGGTACTCGATGGAATGGCGGTCAGCCGTTGGCGGCGTATAGAACCCTTGATAACTGGCCCTGCGGAACTGGATGCGACACACCAGCTGGTCGATCGGGGTGATGCCCCACATGTCGCGCTCGGTCAGGTCGGGCTTGCGCAGCGTGTGGTACAGCGAGAATCGCTGGGTCGGCGCACGTTGTTCGGGCTCTACCCCGCCGCCGGGCACCGCGCGCTCTTCCGACGGCGTCAGCAGCGCGCCGGTGCGCCGGTCCAGCACGTACAGATCGCCCTGCTTGGTCGGCAGCAGGATCGCCGCCACCTTGCCGGCGGCGGTCGGGAAATCAATCAATGTGGCCTGCGAGCCCAGGTCGTAATCCCAGACATCCTTGCGCACTGCCTGGAAGTTCCAGACCGGTTTGCCGGTGGCCACGTCCAACGCCACCAGCGAGGTCGCATAGCGGTTCTGGTTTTCGGTGCGCGAACCGCTCCAGTAGTCGCCGGCCGAATTGCCCATTGGCAGGTACACCAGCCCCAGCTGCTCATCGCCGGTGGCAGTGGTCCACATGTTGGGGGTGCCGCGCGTGTAGGTCTGGCCCTGCGGTGGCAGTCCGCTGCGGTCGGGTGCATCCATGTCCCACGCCCAGCGCAGCTTGCCGGTCTGTGCGTCGTAGGCCTGGATGACCCCGGAGGGGGCATCGCGGCGCTGTCCGTCCAGCACCTGGTGGCCGGTGACGATCACCCCGCGCACGATCGCCGGCGGCGAGGTAATGGAGACATAGCCCGGTGGCACCTCGCCCATGCCCAGGGTGATGTCGACCTGGCCGTTGTTGCCGAAGCCCGGGCACGGCCGGCCGGTGGCGGCGTCGACCGCGATCAGGCGCCCATCCAGCGTGCCTTCGATGATGCGTGCCGCGCACAGCGCGCGGTTGCCCGGCGCCAGCGGCCGGGTGCCCAGGCTGGGCGGCGGTTCGGGCAGTGCCAGGTCGGCGGCGACGTCGGCCAGTACGGGGTCAACCTGCGGCACGCCGGGCACTTCGTAGTAGGCCACCCCCCGGCACGCGGCCGTGTAGGGAATCGAAGCATCCTTCACCTTGGGATTGAAGCGCCAGCGTTCCTTGCCGGTTGCCGCGTCCAGCGCGATCAGCTGGTTGCGCGCGGTGCACAGGTACAGGCTGTCGCCCACCTTCAGCGGGGTGGTCTCGGCGCCCCAGCGCTTCTTCGGCAGGTCGCCGGTGCGGAACTGCCAGGCCAGCTCAAGCTCGCTGACATTGGCCGGGGTGATCTGCTGCAGCGGTGAATAGCGCGTGCCGGCGTTGCTGCGGCCCCAGGCGGTCCAGTCGCCCGGGGCGGGCTGGTCGGCCGGGTGCGGGCTGGCCTCACGGGTCGGGGCCAGCCCGGTACCGGCGGCATCGACCGGGAATGCGTGCGCACCGGCCACCGCGCCGTGCGGGACGAAGGCCAGGGTGAAAGCCACCGCGAATATCAGGCCCAGCACCCCGGCCAGGGTGCGGGAGACGCGCCGCGGCACCGGCGTGCGCAGGGTCGGCAACAGCAGCGCGAGCAGGAAACCCAGTGCGGTGATCGTGCCCAGGCGCGGCACCCAGCGCCAGTAGTCACTGCCCGATTCCCACCACGTCCAGCCGAAGGTGCCGACGAACACCAGCAGGTACACCCAGGCGCCGCTGCGACGGTTGCCCCACAGCAGCACGCCGGATGCCAGCAGGCCAAGGCCGGCCAGTGCGTAGTACCAGGAGCCGCCGAGCTGGACCAGCCAGATGCCGAGGCCGCCGAGCACCAGACCCAGCAGCAGCAGGAGGATGGCGAGCACGGTGATGAGTGGATGGCGCGCGGGCACCTCCACGATCGGATCGGACGACGGCGCAGCGGACATCGGCATCTCCCCGGGACGGCAGAACCTTGTGCCGGCCTCCCCGCTGGCCGGCTTCTCCGCTTATGCCAGCGTGGGTGTGAATGCCGTGCGTTCTTTGCGCGCCCCGAAACGGACAACGCCGGCACTGGGCCGGCGTTGTCCGTTCTACCTTGCGATGTCGATCAACCCTGTGGGGTGTCGTCGCCGACTGCCGTTTCCGGAGCGGCCACGGTCGGCGTTGCCGCCGTATCGACCTCATCCTCGACATCGTCGATGGACGCATCCATCCGCTCCACCGCCTGCAGCTTCTCGTCCTTGGACAGGCGGATCAGGGTCACGCCCTGGGTGTTGCGGCCCACGCGCGAGATTTCCGAGCCACGGGTGCGCACCAGGGTGCCGCCGTCGGAGATCAGCAGGACCTCGTCGCGCGAACCCATCAGCACCGCACTGACCAGCTTGCCGTTGCGCTCCGTGGTCTGGATACCGATCACACCCTGGGTACCACGGCCCTTGCGCGGGTAATCCGGCAGCGGGGTGCGCTTGCCGTAGCCGTTCTCGGTTGCGGTCAGGATGTACAGCATGCTGTCGTCGTCGCCACCTTCGATCACGGCGTCGCCGTTCTCGACCGTGGTCTCTTCCACCTGCACGTCGTCGTCGCTCTCGTCCTCGCTGCCGCCGGCACGTTCGGCCACGATCAGGCTGACCACTTCCTCGCCCTTGGGCATCTTGATACCACGCACGCCGGTGGCGGTACGGCCCATCGAGCGGACGCGGTCTTCGCCGAAGCGCACGGTCTTGCCGTTGGAGGCGAACAGCAGGATGTCGCGATCGCCGTCGGTCAGACCGACGCCGACCAGCGCGTCACCTTCGTCGAGGTTGATCGCGATCTTGCCCCGCGCCAGGCGGAACGCGAACTCGCTGAGCGGGGTTTTCTTGACGGTGCCGTTGCGGGTGGCGAAGAACACGAACTGGCCTTCGGCATACTCGCGTACCGGCAGCACCGCCTGCACCCGCTCACCGGATTCAAGCGGAATCCAGTTGATGATCGGGCGCCCGCGCGCATTCGAGCCGGCTTCGGGCAGCTGGTGCACCGGCAGCCAGAACACCTTGCCCGAGCTGGTGAAGGTCAGCAGCGTGTCGTGCGTGTTGACCAGCCACAGCTGTTCGATGAAATCCTCTTCCTTGGTCGACGCCGCACTGCGGCCGCGGCCGCCACGACGCTGGGCGCGGTAGGCGCTGACCGGCTGGCGCTTGACGTAGCCGGCGTGCGACACGGTAACCACCACGTCTTCCGGTGCGATCAGGTCCAGGATGTCCAGGTCTTCTTCGCTGTGGCGGATCTCGGTGCGGCGTTCGTCGCCGAACTCGGTGCGCACGTTGACCAGCTCTTCGCGGATGACCTGCAGCAGGCGGTCGGGATCTTCCAGGATGTGGATCAACCCGGCGATGGTTTCCAGCAGCTGCTTGTACTCTTCGGTCAGGCGGTCCTGCTCCAGCCCGGTCAGGCGGTGCAGGCGCATTTCCAGGATCTGGGTGGCCTGGATCTCGGTCAGCTGGTAGCCGCCCTCGATCAGGCCCACGCCCTTGGGCAGGTCTTCCGGCCGCGAGGTTTCCGCACCGGCCGCGCCCAGCATCGAACCGACCAGGCCCGGCTCCCACAGGCGCGCGAGCATGCGCTCGCGGGCTTCGTTGGGATTGGGCGAGGTCTTGATCAGTTCGATCATCTCGTCGATGTTGGCCAGCGCAACGGTCAGGCCTTCCAGCACATGGGCACGGGCGCGCGCCTTGCGCAGCTCGAACACGGTGCGGCGGGTGACCACTTCGCGGCGGTGGCGCACGAAGGCCTCGAGCATCTGTTTGAGGTTCATCAACTGCGGGCGGCCATCGACCAGCGCCACCATGTTGATGCCGAACACCGATTCCATCTGGGTCTGCTGGTAGAGGTTGTTCAACACAACTTCCGCCGACTCGCCGCGCTTGATCTCGATGTAGATGCGCATGCCGTCCTTGTCGGACTCATCGCGCAGCTCGCTGATGCCCTCGAGCTTCTTTTCCTTTACCAGCTCGGCGATCTTTTCGATCAACCGGGCCTTGTTCACCTGGTACGGGATCTCGGTGACGATGATCGATTCGCGGCCGTTGTCGGCCACTTCGATATCGGCCTTGGCGCGGATGCGCACCCGGCCACGACCGGTGCGGTAGCCGGCGACGATGCCGGCGGTACCGTTGATGATGCCGGCGGTGGGGAAATCCGGGCCCGGGATGTACTCCATCAGGCCGTCGACGTCGATCTCGGGGTTCTCGATCAGCGCGATGCAGGCGTTGATCGCTTCGGTCAGGTTGTGCGGCGGGATGTTGGTCGCCATGCCCACCGCGATACCGGCCGAGCCGTTGACCAGCAGGTTCGGGAACCGGGTCGGCATGACCGTCGGCTCCAGTTCCTTTTCGTCGTAGTTGGGCTGGAAATCGACGGTTTCCTTGTCGATGTCCGCCATCAGCTCATGGGTGAGCCGCGACATGCGCGCTTCGGTGTAACGCATCGCCGCGGCGGAGTCGCCGTCGACCGAACCGAAGTTACCCTGGCCGTCCACCAGCATGTAGCGCAGCGAGAACGGCTGCGCCATGCGCACCAGGGTGTCGTACACCGACTGGTCGCCATGCGGGTGGTACTTGCCGATGACGTCACCGACGATACGCGCCGACTTGTAGTAAGGCTTGTTGCTGTGCGCGTTCAGCTCGTTCATCGCGTACAGCACGCGGCGATGCACCGGCTTGAGGCCATCGCGCGCATCCGGGAGGGCGCGCCCCACGATCACGCTCATGGCGTAATCGAGGTAGCTCTTGCGCATCTCGTCTTCCAGGTTGACCTGGATGATTTCCTTGGCGTTTTCTGCCATTCGGGTTCCGTTGTCTGGTAGCGGTCCAGTCCGTCGCGCCGGCCCTTGCGGGGCGGCGGCGCCGGAATCTCGATTAACTGACGGAGTCTACCACAACAGGGGCCTGATATCCCGTTTTTACAGGGCTTTTACCCGCGAGAATCAGATACTTACGGGGTAGTTGGGCGGAGACCGACGGCGTACCGGCCAACGGTCGGTACCTGCCCCGGGTGGATCAACCGAATGCAGCCTTCATGTTGGCGACCGTCGGGTTCAGGATCACGCCCTTCTCGGTCACGATGGCGTCGATCAGCGCGCCCGGGGTGACGTCGAACACCGGATTCCACGCGGCAATGCCTTCGGCCACGGTGCGGGTGCCGCCCACGCCGTACAGCTCGCCCGGGTCGCGCTGCTCGATCTCGATCTGGTCGCCGTCAGCAGTGTCCATGTCCACCGTGGACGACGGTGCCACGACCATGAACTTCACTCCGTGGTGGCGGGCCGCGATGGCCAGCTGGTAGGTGCCGATCTTGTTGGCGGTATCGCCGTTCGCGCAGATCCGGTCGGCGCCGACGACCACCCACTGCACAGCGCCTGTCTTCATCAGGTGCGAGGCGGCCGAATCGGCGATCAGGGTGGCCTCGATACCATCCTGCTGCAGCTCCCAGACGGTCAGGCGCGCTCCCTGCAGCCACGGCCGGGTTTCGCCGGCAAACACCCGGGCGATGCGGTGCTGGGCCATCCCGGCGCGGATCACGCCCAGTGCAGTGCCGAAGCCGGCCGTGGCCAGCGAACCGGTGTTGCAGTGGGTGAGCACGCCGCTGCCGGCGTCGATCAGGCCTGCCCCCAGCGCGCCCATGTGGCGGTTCGCGGCCAGGTCCTCCTCGGCGATCGCCTGTGCTTCACGGGCCAGCACCTGCGCCCAGTCTGCACCGGCAGTCGCCAGGGCGCGGCGCATGCGCGCCAGTGCCCAGGCCAGGTTGACAGCGGTCGGGCGTGATGCGTTCAGGCGCTGCAGCGCCGGTTCCAGCCTGGCCAGCGCCTGCGCGCCGTCGTCGGCCTGCACCTGCTGGGCCGCCAGCACCACACCCCAGGCGGCGGCGATGCCGATGGCCGGCGCGCCGCGCACGGTGAGCGCATGGATGGCGGCAGCCACCGCGTCGCTGTCACGGCATTCCACATGCTCCACCACGAACGGCAGCTTGCGCTGGTCGAGCAGCTGCAGGGCATCACCTGTCCACAGGATCGGACGGATGTGGTCGTAGCGGGCGTAATCGATGTCGGGGGATGCGTTCATCCCGTCATTGTAACGGGCGCTCAATTCACATGGAATTCGGCGCGGCAGCCGTTGTCGACCCAGACCCCGCGGGCATCCCAGCCCCAATCGCGACCTTCCTCGCAGGGACTGCCAGACAGCTGCTTTACCAGCCTGGCACTCTTGCTGATGCCTGCACCGCAGAAGCGGCGCTGGCGCGACTTGGATTCACAGACCAGACTGCGCGGTACATCAAGGAAACCGCTGCCATCGGCCGCGCCCACTTCGAAATCGCCCTGGCAGCCCCGGGTAACCCACACCTCGTTGCGCTTGACGCCCCAACTGTGGCCTTCCCGGCACGGCATCGCCGACAGCTGGCGCAGCAGCCGCACCGGCGCGCCCTGCAGCATCACCGGGCAGCTCTGCGGGCGACCATTGGATTCGCAACGCAATACCCGGCGCACCTTGCGCTCGCCCCCCGTACCGGCACCGGGGGCGCCACGGCTGCGGAACTCGGCCCGGCAGCCGAGGGTGACCCACACGCCGGTGCGATCGGTGCCCCATTCTGAACCGCGGACGCAGCTGTTGTCGGACAATTGGCGGACGAGGTCGACCCCGTTGGCCACCGGCATGTCGCAATGCACCCATTCCATGTCGCGTGACTGGCAGCGCACCACCTGCCCCGCGTAGCCCGTTTCGGCCCATGCGGACAGCGGAAGGCACGAAGCAATCAGCACCAGCCCCCACGCCGGCAGCCGCCACTTGGACGCGCACGGCATTGGTGCAGCAGCTTCCACCCGATTCATCAACTCCATACCCGCCGCCACTGAACGATCACGTCGCCACCATCCGACATCGGGTGTGATCAGAGCATCATCACGCCACCCGCGCAAGACACTTTCAGGGTGACTTCACTGCCGTCAGGCGTGGGCGAAATCAAACGCGAGCACCTCCGCAATCCGCCCGGTGCGGTTCATCGCCATCAGCAGGCGATCCACGCCTACCGCAACACCCGCACAATCGGGAAGCGTGGGCAATGCGTCGAGCAGGCGCTCATCCAGCGGCGGCAATACGGCGCCACGTGCCTGCCGCACTGCGTGGTCGCGCAGGAAGCGGGCGCGTTGCTCGCCCGCATCGTTCAGCTCGTGATAGCCGTTGGCCAACTCGACCGCGCCCAGGTACAGCTCGAAGCGTTCGGCAAGCGCGGGCGTGCCCGGTCGCACGCGCGCCAACGCGGCCTGGCTGGCTGGCCAGTCGTGCACCACCGTCATCTGGTCGTCACCAAAGGCGGGCTGGATGACGTGCGTCATCAGCAGATCCAGCCAGTCATCACGGGTCAGTCCGCCGGCATCGATGCGTACCCCCGCCAGCGGCGCCTGCAGCGCTTCCAGGCTGGCCTCGAACGGATCCAGTCCCACGTGCGTCCGGTACAGGCTGCGATAATCGAGCACCCGCAGTGTCGCGTCGCGCCCGACCTGTGCGAGCGCTGCACGCACCAGCGCCGCCGTTTCGTCGATCAGACGGTGGTGGTCCCAACCCACCCGATACCACTCCAGCATGGTGAACTCGGGGTTGTGGCGGCCGCCCGCTTCACCGTTGCGGAATACCCGGCCCAGTTCGTAGCAGTCGCCCACGCCGGCGGCGAGCAGCCGCTTGAGCGGGTACTCCGGCGAGGTACGCAGCCACCGCTGCGCGCTGCCTGCATCGACATGGCCGCTGAAGCGGGTGTGGAAACTGTCGATGTTGGGCTCTGTGTTGCCGGCCTCCGAGAGGATCGGCGTTTCCACTTCCAGCACGTTGCGTTCGGCAAAGAAGGCGCGGATCAGCGCGTTGAGTGCCGCACGCTGGCGCAGCGCGGCGATCACGCGCGCGCGTCCCGCAGGCGGTCGGCCAGCTGCAGGGTGAGCAGGCTGCGGGTGTCATCGACATAGCCGGTGGCCAGGTACAGCCGGCGCGCCAGCTCGTTGTGGTGGTTCACCTCCAGCCGCATGCGCTCCACCCCGCGCGCGTTGGCACGCTGTTCGAGGATGGCCAACGCCTGCTTGCCCAGGCCGCGGCCACGTGCGGCGTGGCTGAGGTACAGCTCGTCCAGCAGCGCGAAATGACCGCCCTGCTCGAGGCTGAAGCCCATGGCCAGCGCGGCGTGGCCCACCACTTCACCGGTTTCGGACAACCACAGCAGCACTTCGCCGTTGCGCGGATCTTCCAGCAGGGCGGCCAGCGCGCGGCGCACGCGCGCTTCGTCGAAGTCCAGCTGGTCTTCGGCGTAGAACTCGCGCATCAGGCCGACCACCAGTTCGGTGTCGGCGACGGTGGCGAGGCGGAAATCGAGGGGGGTCGTCTGCATGGTGATGTGATCCGTGGTGTTGCGCTACCGGCTGTGTCAATGCGCGGCGAGATAGGCGACCAGGCGGTCTTCGTCCCAGACATCGATGCCCAGTTCGGTGGCCTTGGTGAGTTTGGAGCCCGCTTCGGTGCCGGCGACCACGAACGAGGTCTTCTTCGAGACGCTGCCGGCCACTTTGGCGCCAAGCGCTTCCAGGCGCTCCTTGGCTTCGTCTCGGGTCATCTGGGCCAGCGTTCCGGTGAGCACCACGGTCTGCCCCTCAAGCGGCCCTTCGCTTTGGCCGGTCGCTTCCGGGGCGCGCTCCAGCAAGGTGCGCCGATACGCGTCGGCCTTGAGCAGCATCGGCCCATGCCCTTCGCGGTCAAGCCAGTCGGCCACGCCCAGTGCCACTTCATTGGGCAGACCGGCCGCGACCAACTGCACCGGTTCGGCATCCAGAACGCTGGCGGCATCGGGCAGCATGGCCGCCAGTTTCTCCGCGCGCAGGCGCGTGATTCCGGGAATTTCCGCCTCGACCAGCAGCTGTGCGAAATCCAGCCCATCGCGCAGCTTGGCGCTGGGCGGGTGGGCATCGCTGATGCGCACCTGGCCGACCTGCAGCAGGGCGTCGATCGCTTCCTGGTTGCCCGGTTGTTCGAAGAAATGGCCGAGCGAACGGGCCACCTCGCCGCCGATATCCGGGACGCGCTTGAACAGCGGCCAAGGCAGGTGCCGGATCAGCTCCAGGTCACCGAACCAGGTGGCCAGCGCCTTGGCGGTGCTTTCGCCCACGTGTTCGATGCCCAGCGCGAAAAGAAGCCGTTCCAGCGTAGTGGTGCGGCTGGCATCGATCGCGGCGACCAGGTTGTCGGCCCAGCGGGTGGCGATTTTCTTCGTGTTCCAGTTGAAGGTTGCTTCCAGCGCCAGGGCACGGGCACGCCAGCGCTCATCGGATGCGTCCAGTGCCAGCACATCACGCAGGTACTGACCACTGCCGTCGGGCGGCAGGTGCAAGCCGATCTGGTTGGCCAATGCCTGCGGAGATTCAGCATCCAGCACCAGTTTCAGCTGCAGCAGCTGGTCGCGCGTGATCCGGTACAGGTCGGCCACGCCACGCACGATGCCTGCATCGACCAGGGTTTCAATGTACTTGCCCCCCAGTCCATCGATGTCCATCGCACGCCGCGAAGCGAAGTGCGCGATGGCTTCCTTGCGTTGCGCCGGGCAGCTCAGCTCGCCCGAGCAGCGCCATGCCGCTGCGCCTTCCTCGCGCACGATCTCCGAGCCGCACACCGGGCACCGCGTCGGCATGCGCCATGGCGAGGTGCCGGTCGGGCGACGGTCGGCGATGACGCTCACTACTTCGGGAATCACATCACCGGCGCGACGTACGATCACCGTGTCGCCCACCCGCACGTCCAGCCGTGCGATCTGGTCGGCGTTGTGCAGCGTGGCATTGGAGACGATCACCCCGGCCACGGCGACAGGGTGCAGGCGCGCTACCGGTGTGGCCGCGCCGGTACGGCCGATCTGGATTTCGATGGCTTCGACCGTGGTGGTCTGTTCCTGTGCAGGGAACTTGTGCGCGATGGCCCAGCGCGGGGCGCGCGCTACGAAGCCCATCTGTTCCTGGCCGGCACGATCATCGAGCTTGTAGACCACGCCGTCGATATCGAACGCCAGGCCATCCCGACGCTGCCCGATGTCACGGTAATAGGCCAGCAGGCCGTCACTGCCCTCCACCACCTGGCACAGATCGCTGACCGGAAAACCCCACGCCTTGAGCTGGGCCAGCGTGGCCGAATGGGTCGGTGGCAGCTCGCCGCCCTGAACCTCACCCGTGCCGTAAGCGTAGAAGCTGAGCTTGCGGCGCGCACTCATCTTCGGATCAAGCTGGCGCAGCGAGCCGGCTGCAGCATTGCGGGGATTGGCCAGCACCTTGCCTTCGTGCAGGCGCGCCTCGGCGTTGTAGGCTTCGAAATCGGCACGGGCCATGTAGACCTCGCCGCGCACCTCCAGCACCTGCGGCCAGCCACTGCCCTGCAGCGTGTGCGGGATCACCTTGATCTGACGCAGGTTCGCGCTGACGTCCTCACCGGTTGTGCCGTCGCCGCGGGTGGCGCCCTGCACGAACCGGCCGCCTTCGTAGCGCAGGCTGATGGCCAGGCCGTCGAGCTTGGGCTCGGCCGAGAAGCGCAGGGTGTGTCGGCGCAGGCGCTCGCCGATACGGCGCACGAAATCCTGTACTTCCTCGTCGCTGAAGGCGTTGCCCAGCGACAGCATCGGCACCGCGTGGCGCACCTCGGCAAAGCGCGAGGCCGCCCTGCCCCCTACCCGCTGGGTGGGCGACCCGGCATCGACCAGCTCCGGGTGGGCCTGTTCCAGGGCTTCCAGATCGCGCACCAGGCGGTCGTACTCGGCGTCCGGAATCAGCTGCTCATCGCGATCGTAGTAAGCCTTGCCGGCCTCCTCGATCTGGCGACGCAGGATCTCGGCACGTTGGGCGGGACTGGGGCTCATGCGACAGGCATCCTGGAAGGGCTGTGAATTCTAGGTGCTGCCGTCGGCGACCACCACCGGCGCGGTGCTGGAGGCGTCGGCAGGCACGTTCCTGCGTAAGCGCCGCGTCCGGATCCGACGATCTACCGCCGGATTGGCTTGCCGACCCGGAGCGCTGGCGCTAGCGTGCCGGAATTGTCCCGCCTTCGGTGTTCCCGTGATGTCATCGACCGTCTCGTCCCGCCGTTCCTTCCTGCAGCTGGCTGGTACCGGCCTGGCCGTGTCCGGCCTTGGCCTTGGCCCGGCAGACGCGCGCCCCGTGCTGCCCGCCCGCGCGGCTGCGGTCGGTCCGGTACTGCTCAACTTCAACGAAAGCCCGTACGGTCCGGCGCCTGCCGCGCAGGCTGCTGCCCGCGCCATCGTGGCCGACAGCGGGCGCTACCTGTTCGCGCTGGCGGGCGAGCTGCGCGATGCGTTCGCGCAGCAGGAAGGCCTGGCCACGGATCGCGTGCGGCTGTTCCCCGGCTCCAGCGAACCGCTGAACCGTGCCGCCGTGGTCTGGACATCGGCCAGCGCCGGGCTGGTTATGGCCGACCCGACCTTCGAAAGCCTCGGTGACCTTGCCGCTGCGCGCGGTGCCACGGTGGTGAAGGTGCCGCTGCGTGCCGACGGTGCGCACGATGTGCGGGCGATGGTCGATGCGGCCAGGCGGGTCAACGCCGGGCTGCTGTACCTGTGCAACCCCAACAACCCCACCGGTTCGATCACCCCGGCCGCCGACATTGCCTGGCTGCTCGCAAACAAGCCGGCGCAGACACGCCTGCTGGTGGATGAGGCCTACCTGCAGTTCAGCACGCAGCGCTCGGTGATCGCGCAGGTGATGCAGCGCGATGATGTGGTCGTGCTGCGCACGTTTTCCAAGCTGTACGGCATGGCCGGGTTGCGCCTGGGCGTGGCCGCCGCCCATCCGGACCGGCTGCGCGAACTGGCCAGCCTGGGCGACAACCCGCTGCCGGTGACGGCCCTGGCGGCAGGGCTGGCGAGCCTGCGTGCGCCGGGCCTGGTCGAGCAGCGGCGCGAGCAGAACACCCGGGTGCGGCAGGCCACGGTGCAGTGGTTGGAAAAGCGCGGTTTCCGCTGCCTGCCGACAGAGGCGAACTGCTTCATGGTCGATGTACAGCGCGATGGCGCGGCGTTCACCAAGGCGATGGCCGAACGTGGCGTCATCATCGGCCGCAGCTGGCCGATCTGGCCGCAGGTAGTGCGCGTCAGCGTGGGCACCGAAGCGGAGATGGCCGCGTTCCGCGAAGCATTCGCAGCGGTAGTTGGATTGAACGGGTGACGTGACGGTTGGGTGGGCCCCGACGTTTCCCCGCGCCGGTTACCAGCGCGGGGCTTTGGTCAGCGGCGGGGCCTGGTGCTGGCGGTCGTAGGCACGCAGCTCGTCACGGATGTGCGCGATGCGCTGGCGGCCGAGGCTCGCCTTGCTGTCGTCGAGAACGACGGCATCGAGCAGTTCGCCCATGCGCTCTACCGTCGGCAGCATCTTTTCCCAGGCATCCAACGCGGTCATCGGCGCTGGCAGGGTCAGGAAAAAGGCAATGGCCGGGGTTTGCATCTCCCGGATGGTGGCCATGTCGAAGCTGCCCGGCTTCATGATGCTGGCCATGGAGAAGATCGGGCCACGTTCGGGATGGCCTTCCACCAGCCGGTGGAACACGTTCATGTGACCGAACACCAGGCCGGTCTTTTCGGCGGCCACCACGATGTCTTCGCCGCGCAGCATCTCGCCGGCGCGGGCCGCCACGAACAGCGACACAATCTTGTCGAAATCCTGGGTGGCGCGCTTGCCCAGGTCGCTGGCCGGACTGGCATCCACCTCGGGCAGGCCCAGCTCGGCCTGGGTCACGGCATCTTCGTCGGTGAACCCGCTGCCGGCAGCGCCGGCCTGCTGTTCGCCCAGCAGCGGTTCGCGGCGCTGGCCTGCATTACCTTCGGCGCCTTCCAGGCGGCGGCCCTGCGATTTTTTCCGCGGGCGGCCAAACAGGAAGATCGCAGCGATCAGCAGCAGGCCGGCGGCCAGGATGCCGATGCGGAGCATTGCCATGTCGGACATTCTAGGGGTCTCCAGCTAAATACGTTCAGGTAAGCATGGCACGTCAGGCCGCGCCCGCCAATCGTGCCGCCTCTTCAAGGTCCACGCTGACCAGGCGGCTGACGCCCGGTTCGCGCATGGTCACGCCCGAGAGCTGGTGCGCCGCTTCCATCGTGGCCTTGTTGTGGCTCACGAACAGGAACTGCACCTTCTCGCTCATTTCCTTGACCATGTTGGCCAGGCGGCCCACGTTGGCTTCATCCAATGGCGCGTCCACTTCGTCCAGCAGGCAGAACGGCGCCGGGTTGAGCTGGAAGATCGCAAACACCAGCGCCACCGCAGTCATCGCCTTCTCGCCACCGGACAGCAGCGAGATACTGGACACCCGCTTGCCAGGCGGGCGCGCCATGATGGTCACACCCGTGTCGAGAAGGTCTTCACCGGTCAGTTCCAGGTAGGCATGGCCACCGCCGAACAGGCGCGGATACAGCTGCTGGACACCGGCATTGACCCGGTCGAAGGTGTCCTTGAAGCGGCCGCGCGTTTCGCGGTCGATCTTGCGGATGGCGTCTTCGAGGGTTTCCAGCGCGGTGGTCAGGTCGGTGTTCTGCGCATCGAGATACTCCGAGCGCTGCGAGGCCTCGCCGTATTCCTGGATGGCGGCCAGGTTGACCGGCTCCAGCCGGCGCATGCGGCCGTCGATCTGATGAACGGCCTGTTCCCAGTCGCTGACACGGGCGTCTTCGGGCAGGGTGTTGATCACGTCCTGCAGCACGAAACCGGCCTTTTCAACCGACGCGGTGAGCTGCTCGGCACTGAGCACCAGCGCCTGCTGGTCGAGTTTGCGCTGCGAAATACGCTCGCGCTGGGCAAGGGCCTGTTCGTCACGCTGGTGGCGGGTCTGTTCGAAGGTGCGTAGTTCGGCGTCGATGCCTTCCAGCAGGGCGCGCGCTTCGCCAAGCACGCGGTCGGCGCGCACGCGCTCGCCCAGTGCGTTCTGGTGCTCGGCTTGCAGCGCCTGCACGGGCGAATCGCCGTCGTCGAGCTGCGAATGCAGTTCCCCCAGGCGCGAGTCGAGCTGGCCACGCTGGGTGCTCATGCGCTCCAGGGCCTGGCTCAGGGAGGCCACCTGGGTACGCTGCGATTCGAGAGTCAAGGCGAGCGAGTGCGAACTCTCGCGCACGCTGCGCGCCGCTTCGCGTGCGCGGTCGCGGGCTTCGCCGAGCTGGCGCCGTTCGTTTTCCAGCGCCTGGCGGACCGATTCGAGGTCGCCCATGCTGTTGACCACGTCGTCCAGGCGCGCCCGTGCTTCGCGCACCTGCTCGCGACTGGCATCCAGGTTCTCCAGCAGCTGCGAAAGTTCGCCCTCGATGCGGTCGATGCGGTTGCGGGCGGCTTCGACCTTGCCCTGCTGACTCTGCAGCTGGCCACCCAGTTCGGAGACGCTGCGGTGGGCCACGTACAACTGGCGCTGGGCGTCTTCGCGCTGCTGTTCACCGGCCAGCAACTGGTCACGGAACCCGGCAAGGCGGCTTTCCAGCTCGGCTTCACGCTCCTGCAGGGTATCGATCTGTTCACGCAGGCTGACGATCTCGCGTTCGCGCAGCAGCGCGCCCTGCTTGGCCGCGCCCGAGCGCGACACGCGCACCCAGCCTTCGCCCAGGCGCTCGCCGCCACGGGTAATCACCGAATCGCCTTCGCCCAGCGAGGGCAGCAGAGCCCGCGCCTGTTCCAGGTCCTCGGCGGCGTGCAGTCGGGCCAGTAGGCGCCGGATCGCAGTGGGACCCTCTACCTTGGCCGCCAGCGAGGTCGGGACGACCTGCAGCGGACGCTGATCGGCGGCTACCAGGGCAATGCGACCGTCACCGAGTTCGGCCAACGCAGCTACCAGCTGTTCGGGAGCATCGACCAGCACGCCCTCGATCAGCTGGCCGAGCGCGCTTTCCACGGCGTTTTCCCAACCGCTCTCGACCGTGAGGCGTTCACCCACGCGCGCGCCAGAATCCAGCCCATGCTGTTTGAGCCAGGCCACTGCCGCGCCCTGCTCCTGGCCGAGCGCGGCCTGCTGCAGGGTTTCCAGGGAGGACAAGCGGCCGCGCGCGGCCTGGGCCTGCTTGCGGATCTCCGCCAGCTCGGTCTGACCGGCACGCTGGCGGTCCTGCAGGCCGGCCACGGCTTCCTTGCGCGCTTCCACCTGCTCGGTGAGGCCGTCCAGCGACGCCTTCTGGGTTTCGTGCTGGAGCTGCAGCTCTTCAAACACCTGTGCCAGCGCATCCAGGTCCAGGCCGGTGCGCTCAGCGGTGAGGGCTTCGCGGCGTCGATCGGCTTCGAGCACCTGGCGGTCGAGATAGTCGACGCGGGTGCGCTCGACTTCACCGGCACGCGAGGCCTCGGAGGTGGTGCGGGTATGCGCTTCCCAGCGCGCCTGCCAGTCGGCCAGCCGGGCCTCGGCATCGCGTAGGGCTTCCTGCTTGGCTTCGTTCTCTTCCTGCAGCTGTTCCAGCTGCGGCTCGGCCAGCTCGACTGCCTCGCGCAGGACCATCAGCCGGGCTTCGTCGCCGCTGATGTGCTGGCCGAGTTCGGCCAGCGCCTGCTGGGTTTCATCGCGGGCCTTGTGCAGCCGCTGCGACATTTCGCGCTGGTGCTGGATCTGCTGTTCCAACCGGGCCAGGGTGCTGCCGACCTGGTAGACCTCGGCCTGGGCGGTACTCAGGGCGTCGGCAGCCTCTTCGCGGCGCACGCGGCTGGTTTCGATGCGGGCTTCGGCGTCACGCTGTTCGGCAATGATCTGCTGCAGGCGGGTTTCTTCATGGGACAGCGCTTCGCGCAGCCCCCCGAGGCGGGTGTCGAGGTTACGGAATTCGAGTGCCTTCCACTCGGCGTCCTTGACCCGGCGCTCTTCCTGCAGGGTCTGGTACTGCTCAGCCTGGCGCGCCTGGCGCTTGAGGTGTTCGAGTTGCTTGCCGATTTCTTCGCGCAGGTCGTTGAGGCGGTCCAGATTCTCGCGGGTGTGGCGAATGCGGGTTTCGGTTTCCTTGCGGCGCTCCTTGTACTTGGAGATGCCGGCGGCTTCTTCGAGGTACACGCGCAGGTCTTCGGGGCGGGCTTCGATGATCTGGCTGATCATGCCCTGTTCGATGATGGAGTAGCTGCGTGGGCCCAGGCCGGTGCCAAGGAACAGGTCGGTGATGTCGCGGCGGCGGCACTTGGTGCCGTTGAGGTAATAGTTGCTGCTGCCGTCGCGGCTGACGGTGCGCTTGACCGAGATTTCGTTGAACGAGGCGTACTCACCACTGATGGTGTGGTCGGTGTTGTCGAAGATCAGTTCGACGGTCGCTTGCGAGACCGGCTTGCGCGCCGACGAGCCGGAGAAGATCACGTCGGTGAGCGAATCGCCGCGCAGGCGGCTGGCCGAGCTCTCGCCCATGACCCAGCGCACGGCATCGATGATGTTGGACTTGCCACAGCCGTTGGGCCCGACCACGCCGGTCATGTTGGTGGGCAGATGCAGGGTGGTCGGGTCTACGAAGGACTTGAAGCCGGACAACTTGATCGTGGACAGACGCATGGCGTGGTTGGCTTTAGGACAGTCGCGATGGGCCGAGTATAACGGCGCGGGTGTTTTGCGGGCGGTTAGAGGCTTTGGGGCCAAAGCCGATGCCAGAGCAGGAGCAGGAGCCTTGGGCCCGCAGGCTGTCGGTCAGCGGGTCGGGGTGGGCGTGTCCCGAAGGGGGCTGCCCGCCGGCCTTCCCGGCACGGGAAAATTGAAACGCTGCTCTGAGCGCACCCCAAAACAAAAACGGGCACCCTCGCGGGCGCCCGTTTCAGCGATTCCAGCCTTGCGGGAGGGATCAGGCTTCGGCTTCCACCACCACCTTGACGGTGGTTTCGACATCGGCGTGCAGGTGGATGACCACCTCGTACTCGCCCACGTTGCGGAAGGCGCCTTCGCCCAGGATGACTTCGCTCTTTTCCAGCGGCAGGCCGGCCTTGGTGAAGGCTTCGGCGATGTCGCGCGGGCCAACCGAACCGAACAGCTTGCCTTCGGTCGAAGCATTGGCGGCAACGGTCACGCTCTTGCCTTCCAGCGCAGCCTTGCGGGCTTCGGCGTCGGCCAGGATCGAGTCGGCCTTGGCCTGGTACTCGGCGCGCTTCTCTTCCAGCTCGGCAACGTTGGCGGCGGTAGCCGGCAGGGCCTTGCCCTTCGGGACGAGGAAGTTGCGGCCGTAGCCCGGCTTCACATCAACGATGTCGCCCAGACCGCCGAGGTTGGTGACCTTCTGGATAAGAATCAGCTTCATGGTGCAGCTCCAATATGTGTATTCGTTAGCGAGGCAGGCCCCGCAGCGTTTGGCTGTCCGAATATCCGAACGGTAGACCCGGAACCGCCCGCTGCCAGACGGCGCGGGCGGTGGGGACTACGAAAGCGGCGACCGGGGTCGCCGGCTTCCATCAGACGTCGTGGTTGTCGGTGTACGGAATCAGGGCCAGGAAACGGGCGCGCTTGACGGCCGTTGCGAGCTGGCGCTGGTACTTCGACTTGGTACCGGTCACGCGGCTCGGCACGATCTTGCCGTTCTCGGTGAGGTACTGGCGCAGGGTGTTGAGATCCTTGTAATCGATCTCCTTGACACCTTCAGCCGTGAACTTGCAGAACTTGCGGCGACGGAAGAACTTGGACATGGCAGTGCTCCTTAGGCGGCCGAAGCGGCGTCGTCGCCGGCATCGTTGTCAGCGGCGGGGGTGGTTTCGCCTTCTTCGTCATCACGACGACGACGCTCACCACGCTCGGGCTTGTCGCCCTTCTCGTCCTTGCTCTTCATGATCAGCGACTGCTCGGTATCGGCGCCCGGGCGCACGATGACCAGGTTGCGCAGCACGGCATCGTTGAAGCGGAAGCTCTCGGTCAGTTCGCTCAGCACGGCCTGGTCAACTTCGATGTTGAGCATGACGTAGTGGGCCTTCACCAGGTTCTGGATCGGGTAGGCCAACTGACGACGGCCCCAGTCTTCCAGACGGTGGATGGTGCCGTTGCCGTTCTCGACCAGCGCCTTGTAGCGCTCGATCATGGCCGGAACCTGCTCGCTCTGGTCCGGGTGGACCATGAACACGACTTCGTAATGACGACTCATGTGTATTTACCTTTCGGATGTGGCCCTTCCGGGCCGGACAGCCCCCCGCAGGTGAACGCGGTGGAGCAAGGGTCCTGCCAGGAATCAGGCAGGAAGCCGCGCATTATCGCAGCAGAAAGTGTTCCGGGCAAGCCGGGCGGCGCCCGGGGCCGGATTCAGGCCTTGTCGGCCTCGGTGGTGAAGCTCTCGCCGCAGCCGCATTCGGCGGTGGCGTTCGGGTTCCTGAACGTGAAGGTTTCGCTCAGGCCCTGCTTGCCGAAGTCGATCTCGGTGCCATCGACCAGCGCCAGGCTGTCGGCATCCACGTAGATGCTCACCCCATCCTGCTTGAAGATGGTGTCACCCGGGCGCTCGTCGCGTGCCAGGTCGGTGATGTGGCCCCAGCCCGAGCAGCCGGTGCGGGTCACGCCAAAGCGCAGGCCCAGGGCACCCGGGGTCTGGGCCACGAATTTCTGGACACGGGTGAAGGCAACAGGGGTAAGGGTGACAGCCATGACGGACGACTCCAGCAGATGGGGCACATTATAGGTCCACGGTCCAGCCAGAAATGCCTCGCAAGCAGAACGCTGCAACCGTTAAACTCCTCGTTCAGAGATCGAGTCGATCAATAGAGGATTCAAGTCATGACGGTGGTCAGCGTTGAACATGCGCTTGCCGGGAAGATCCCGGAAGGCGGCGAGGCAACAGTACGGGGCTGGGTACGTACGGTGCGCGGGTCTGCGGCGCTTGCCTTCGTCAATGTCACCGATGGCTCCTGCTTCGCCCCCATCCAGGTGGTGGCCAATGACACGCTGGGCAATTTTGACCAGGTGAAGGCGCTGACCCCGGGCTGCTCGGTCATCGCCCGCGGCACCCTGGTCAAATCCCAGGGCAAGGGCCAGTCGTTCGAGATCCAGGCCAGCGACATTGAGATCGTCGGCCTGGTCGAAGACCCGCTGACCTACCCGATCCAGCCCAAACCGATGAGCGCCGAGTTCCTGCGCGAAGTGGCCCACCTGCGCCCGCGCACCAACCTGTTCGGCGCGGTGACCCGCATCCGCAACTGCCTGGCCCAGGCGGTCCACCGGTTCTTCCACCAGAACGGATTCAACTGGATCAGCACCCCGATCATCACCACCTCCGACGCCGAGGGCGCCGGGCAGATGTTCCGCGTCTCCACGCTGGACATGGTGAACCTGCCGCGGACCGCGCAGGGCGAGGTCGATTTCAGCCGCGACTTCTTCGGCAAGGAAACTTTCCTGACCGTGTCCGGCCAGCTCAATGTCGAGGCCTACTGCCTGGCACTGAGCAAGGTGTACACCTTCGGCCCGACCTTCCGCGCCGAGAACTCCAACACCACCCGCCACCTGGCGGAGTTCTGGATGATCGAGCCGGAAATCGCCTTCGCCGACCTGGCCGAAGACGCGCGCCTGGCCGAGCAGTTCCTGAAGTATCTGTTCCGCGCGGTGCTCGACGAGCGCGGCGACGACCTCGCCTTCCTGGCCGAGCGCGTGGACAAGAACGCGATCCAGAAGCTGGAAGACTTCATCAACGCGCCGTTCGAGCAGATCGACTACAGCGAAGCGGTGAAGCTGCTGCAGAACTCCGGCAGGAAGTTCGACTTCCCGGTCGAATGGGGCCTGGACCTGCAGACCGAACACGAGCGCTGGCTGACCGAGGAACACATCGGTCGCCCGGTGGTGGTGACCAACTACCCCGAGCACATCAAGGCCTTCTACATGCGCCTGAACGACGACGGCAAGACCGTGGCCGCGATGGACGTGCTGGCCCCGGGCATCGGCGAGATCATCGGCGGCAGCCAGCGCGAAGAGCGCCTGGATGTGCTTGATGCGCGCATGGCGCAGTTCGGCCTGGACCCGGCCCACTACGGCTGGTACCGCGATTTCCGCCGCTACGGGTCGGTGCCGCATGCCGGTTTCGGCCTGGGCTTCGAGCGCCTGGTGGTGTACGTGTGCGGGCTGGGGAACATCCGCGATGCGATCCCCTACCCGCGCGCACCGGGCAGCGCCGAGTTCTGATCCTTTCCACGGAGGCACGCCCATGACCCTGTTCTTCGCGCTGTGCTTCGTCGGCGTGGCGATCGCCGGGTTCAGTGCCTTCGTGATTTTCTGGCCGCTGACGCTGGTGCATATCCGCGACCGCCACCCTGCCCTGGCCGACCGCTTCGGCAGTGGCGCATTCCTGCGCCCGGACGCACTGCGCTGGCTGCTCGGCCGTGATTACCGCGATACCCCCGACCGTTCGCTGTCGGGGCTGGCCACGCCGGCCTGGCTGTCGCTGCTCACCCTGCTGGCCGGACTGGGCATGGCCGCCCTGCTCTGGCTGCTTTCGATGGTACTCACATGACTGACATCACCGCCCCCCACGACCAGTGGTTCCTCGCCAGCCTGGGCAACACCCTGATCTGGGCACGCCTGCGGGTCCGCCCGGGCGGCACCGCCGAAGTGCTCGACAGCGACGGCAATACGCTGAGCTACGACAGTGAAGACACCGCCCGTTCGCAGCTGTTCGACGCCGAGTTCGTGGCCTTTGACGGCCTGGACGAGGAAGACGCGCTGATCCGCGGCTTCAGCCTGCACGAAGTCAGCCCGCCGCAGGCCGACAGCGACGACGCGCTGCGCGGCCACATGGTGATCAGCCTCGGCGCGCGCGCCTGAGCTGACCATGTTCATCCCGGCCGACTTCGTTGAGACCGACCTGGCCTGGCTGGACCGCCTGCTGGAACGCGATGCGTTCGTCACCGTGGTCACCACCGGCAGCGACGGCCTGCCGCAGGTCACTCTGCTGCCGGTGGTGTATCGGCGCGATGGCCAGGACATCCTGATAGAAGGGCACTGGGCCCGGCCCAATCCGCAGGCCGGCCACGCCGGACCAGCGCTGTTACTGGTGCACGGCCCGCACGGCTATGTGTCGCCGGGCTGGTACCCGGACAAGGAGGCCCAGGCCCGAGTGCCGACCTGGAACTACGCGGCCGCAGAACTGCGCGGCACGCTGGAACCGGTGACCGATCCGGACGTCCTGATCGACATGCTGGACCGGCTCAGCGCCACCTACGAAGCGCAGGTTGGCGGTGACTGGGACCTGCTGCCGATCGAGCCGCGCCAGCGACGGATGCTGGCCGGCATCGTCGGCTTCCGCTTCCGCGCCCAGCAGGTGCAGATCAAGCTCAAACTGAGCCAGAACCATCCCCAGGCCAACCAGCGCAGCGTGATCGACGCGCTGTCGGCACTCGATTCTCCTCCTTCGCATGAGCTGGCGCAGTGGATGCGCCTGAAACTAGAGGTACCGCACCCATGAAAGACATCCACAAGCTGCTGCAGAACAACCGCGACTGGGCCGACCGGATCGAGAAGGAAGACCCCGAGTTCTTCCACCAGCTGGCCAAGCAGCAGCATCCGGAATACCTGTGGATCGGCTGTTCCGATTCGCGCGTGCCGGCCAACCAGATCATCGGCATGGCCCCGGGCGAGGTGTTCGTGCACCGCAATGTGGCCAACGTGGTGGTGCACACCGACCTGAACTGCCTGAGCGTGATCCAGTACGCGGTGGACCAGCTGAAGGTGAAGCACATCCTGATCGTGGGCCACTACGGCTGCGGCGGCGTGCATGCCAGCCTCAACAACACCCGCGTGGGCCTGGCCGACAACTGGCTGCGTCATGTGGGCGATGTGGCGCAGAAGCATGCGGCCATCATGGACGCGATCGAAGAGCCGGAGCTGAAGCACGCGCGGTTGTGCGAACTGAACGTGATCGAGCAGGTGGTCAACGCCTGCCGCTCGACCATCGTGCAGGATGCCTGGGCACGCGGCCAGAAGCTGATGGTGCACGGCTGGGTCTACAGTCTGAAGGACGGCCGGGTGCGCGAGATGGGTATCGACGTGGGCAGTCCCGAAGAGCTGCAGCCGGCCTATGAGAAGGCTCTCTCCTACGTTCCGCGCCACGGCCGGCGCGACTGACCTTTCCTGCAGGAAGCCCATTCCCATGCTCGCGCCCCCCATCAACCTGCTGGGCTGGATCGAAGAAAACCGCCACCTGCTCAAGCCGCCGGTGGGCAACAAGATGATCGAGAACGGTGACTTCATCATCATGGTGGTGGGCGGGCCGAACAGCCGCACCGATTTCCATTACGACGAAGGCCCGGAGTGGTTCTACCAGCTTGAAGGCGAAATGCTGCTGAAGGTGCAGGAAGACGGCGCGGTGCGGGACATCCCGATCCGCGCCGGCGAGATATTCCTGCTGCCCGGCAAGGTGCCGCATTCCCCACGCCGCCCGCCCGGCGGCATTGGCCTGGTGGTGGAGCGCAAGCGGCTGGCTCACGAACGCGACGGTGTGATGTGGTTCTGTGAGCGCTGCAACCACAAACTGTACGAGGTGTTTTTCACCCTCGAGAACATCGAGACCGACCTGCCGAAGGTATTTGCCGAGTACCAGGCCTCGCTCGAGTTGCGTACGTGCGCCGCGTGCGGGCACGTGGATCCGTTGCCGGCGACCTGAGCCGCCCCCTGCGCGAACGGCAGCCAGGCAAGCCTGGCTCCACGGGTGAGGGAAAGACCGGGCATATGACGTTCCAGCATGTCGTTTTCGCTCCCCATGTCGGATTCATCCCATAGGCCAAGCAGATAGATAAACTGTGTTTTCACAGACAACATCTATCGCCCAATGTCCGAGCTCCTCAGCCGCACCCATGCCACCGCCCTGGACGCCGCCGACCCGCTGCGTGCGCTGCGCGCTGAATTCGTGTTCCCCCAGCACAACCACCGCGACCAGACCTATTTCGTCGGCAACTCGCTGGGCCTGCAGCCGCGCGCGGCCAAGGCGGCGGTGCAGGAGGTCATGGACAAATGGGGCGCGCTGGCCGTGGAAGGCCACTTCACCGGCGAAACCCAGTGGCTGGGCTACCACCGGCTGGTGAACCGGCAGCTGGCCCAGGTGGTAGGCGCCCTGCCCAGTGAAGTGGTCGCGATGAACACGCTGAGCGTGAACCTGCACCTGATGATGGTCAGCTTCTACCGGCCCACGGCCGAACGCCCGGTGATCCTGATGGAGGCCGGCGCCTTTCCGACCGACCGCCACGCGGTGGAATCCCAGATCCGCTTCCACGGCTTCGACCCGGCCACCGACCTGGTCGAAGTCCAGCCGGATGAGCCCAACGGCACGATCTCGCTGCGGGCCATCGAGCGCGCCATCACCCAACACGGCAAGCGCCTGGCGCTGGTGCTGTGGCCGGGTGTGCAGTACCGCAGCGGCCAGGTGTTCGACCTGGACGCGATCACCCGCATGGCCCGCCTGCAGGGCGCCCGGGTCGGCTTCGACCTGGCCCACTCGGTCGGCAACGTGCCGCTACAGCTGCACGACATCGCCCCCGACTTCGCCGTGTGGTGCCACTACAAGTACCTCAACAGCGGCCCCGGTGCCGTGGCCGGCTGCTTCGTGCACGAACGCCACCACCGCGACACCCGCCTGCCGCGGTTCGCCGGCTGGTGGGGCCACGAGGAAGCCACCCGGTTCAAGATGGCCCCGCAGTTCGTACCGACGGTGGGCGCCGAAGGCTGGCAGCTCAGCAACCCGCCCGTGCTGGGCCTGGCCCCGCTGCGGGCCGCGCTTGACGTGATCGACAAGGCCGGCGGCATCCAGGCTCTTCGCGACAAGTCGCTGCAGCTCACCGGGCTGCTCGATGCGCTGGTGCGGGCACGCCTTCCCGGCGTGCTTGAGGTGCTTACCCCCAGCGAACCGGAACGCCGTGGCTGCCAGCTGTCGCTGCGCGTGGTCGCGGGTCGCGAGCGCGGTCGCAACCTGTTTGAATACCTGCAGACCGTGGGCGTACTGGGCGACTGGCGCGAACCCGATGTGATCCGGATCTCGCCGACCCCGTTGTACAACCGCTACCTTGACCTGCACCACTTCGTCGAGGAAGTGGAATCCTGGGCCGGCCTGTAAGCCGCCCTCCCCCCCTCCTGCGCGGAACCGCCTTGATCGCTACCCCCCATCGCTCCCTGAGCATCATCGGCGCAGGCCTGGCCGGCTCCCTGCTGGCCATCCTGCTGTCCCGCCAGGGTTGGCGGATCACCCTGTACGAACGCCGCGGCGATCCCCGCATCAGCGACTACGAATCCGGCCGATCGATCAACCTCGCCCTGGCCGAGCGCGGCCGCAATGCGCTGCGCCAGGCCGGGGTTGAAGACGCGGTGATGGCCAAGGCGGTCATGATGCGCGGGCGCATGGTGCACCCGCGCCAGGGCGAACCGCAGCTGCAGCGCTATGGCCGCGACGACAGCGAAGTGATCTGGTCGATCCACCGCAAGGACCTCAACACCACCCTGCTGCAGCTGGCCGAAGATGCGGGCGCGCAGGTGCACTTCCACCGCCGGCTGCATACGGTGGATTTCGATGCGGGCTACGCGCGCTTCATCGACGACCGCGACGACCATCCGCACGATATCCGTTTCGACACCCTGATCGGGGCCGACGGTGCCGGCTCGGCGCTGCGTGCAGCGATGAACCGCAAGCATCCGCTGGACGAGCGCACCGAGTTCCTCGACCACTCGTACAAGGAACTGGAAATTCCGCCGACCGCTGACGGCGGCTTCCGGATCGAGGCCAACGCCCTGCACATCTGGCCGCGTGGCAATTACATGTGCATCGCGCTGCCCAATGACGAAGGCACCTTCACTGTCACGCTGTTTCTGCCCAACGAAGGCAATCCGAGTTTCGCCACCACCACCAGCGGTGCCGAGGCCGAGGCGCTGTTCGCGCGCGATTTCCCCGATGCGCTGGCGTTGATCCCGAACCTGCGCCGCGATTGGGAGGAGCACCCACCCGGCCTGCTCGGCACCCTGCACCTGCGCCAATGGCACCTGCAGGGCCGCGCGGTACTGCTTGGCGATGCAGCCCACGCCATGGTGCCTTTCCACGGGCAGGGCATGAACTGTGCGTTCGAAGACTGCGTGGCATTGGCCCGGCACCTGCTGGAGCAGGATTCGCTGGCCCGGGCGTTCTCCGCGTTCGAAGCCGAGCGCAAGCCCAACGCCGAAGCAATCCAGCAGATGGCACTGGAAAACTACCTGGAAATGCGCGATCGCGTGGCCGACCCGGCCTTCCTGCTGCAGCGCGAGCTTGAGCAGCAGTTGCAGGCGCGTTGGCCAACCCGGTTCGTACCGCACTACACCATGGTCACTTTCCTGCACACGCCGTACGCGGTGGCCCTGGAACGCACCGAACTGCAGCGGCGCATCCTGGAACAGGCCACCGCCGGCCACGACAGCCTGGAACATATTGACTGGGACGCGCTGGAGCGCGTGATCCATGCCCAGCTGACCGTGCTGGAGGGCGCGCACTGATGGCCGACAGCTTCCTGTTCTATGATCTGGAAACGTTCGGCCAGGATCCACGCCGCACCCGCGTGGCGCAGTTCGCCGCGATCCGCACCGATGCCGATCTCAACACGGTCGATGAACCGGTGAGCTTCTACGTCAAGCCGGCCGACGACCTGCTGCCCTCGCCGATCGCCACATTGATCACCGGCATCACCCCGCAGCATGCGCTGGCCGAAGGCGTGAGCGAGGCCGAGGCGTTCGCACGGATCAATGACCTGATGGCGCGCCCGGGCACCTGCACGCTGGGCTACAACACGCTGCGCTTCGACGACGAGTTCGTCCGCCACGGCCTGTTCCGCAATTTCTTCGATCCCTACGAACGCGAGTGGCGCAACGGCAACTCGCGCTGGGACCTGCTGGACATGCTGCGGCTGGTGCACGCGCTGCGCCCGGACGGCATCGCCTGGCCGCAGCGCGAAGACGGCGCCACGTCGTTCAAGCTGGAGCACCTGGCGCTGGCCAATGACGTGCGCCAGGGCGACGCGCACGAGGCGCTGTCCGACGTGTACGCCACCATCGGCATGGCACGCCTGTTCAAGCAGGCCCAGCCACGGCTGTGGGACTACGCCCTGAAGCTGCGCGACAAGCGCTTCGTCGGCAGCCTGCTCGACGTGGACGCCCTGCAACCGGTGCTGCACATCTCCATGCGGTACCCGGCCCAGCGCATGTGCGCCGCGCCGGTGATGCCGATCGCGCGCCACCCGCATATCAACAACCGGGTGATCGCGTTGGACCTGGAAGGTGACATCGATGGGGTGCTGGCCCTGCCGGCCGAAACGCTGGCCGCACGCCTGTACACGCGCGCCGCCGACCTGGCCGAGGGCGAACAGCGCGTACCGCTCAAGGAAGTGCATCTGAACAAGGTACCGGCGCTGGTGGCCTGGAACCACCTGCGCCCGGCCGACCATGCCCGGATGGGCATCGACGTGGCGATGGTAGACGCCAATGCCGCGCGCGTGCGCGAGGCCGGCCCGGCGCTGGTCGAGAAGGTGCGGCAGGTGTACGGCGGCGAGCGCGTGGCCACGGTCAGTGATGTGGATGCTTCGCTGTACGACGGCTTCCTGGCCGACGGCGACAAGGCCCTGATGACCCGCCTGCGCACCAGTCCGCCGGCCGAGCTGGCCGGTTTCGCCGAGCGGTTGAAAGACCCGCGCATGCCGGAGCTGCTGTTCCGCTACCGCGCACGCAACCACCCGCAGACGCTGGATGCCGGCGAGCGCGGACGCTGGAACGAGTACCGGCGGCGGCGCCTGCTCGGCGAGGCCGGGCTGGGCGAGCAGACGCTGCCCGACTTCCGCGCGCAGTTGGACGCCTTGGCGGTGGAACATGCCGCCGACCCGGCCAAACTCGCCCTGTTGCAGCACCTGCGCGACTGGGGCACCGACCTGGAGCAGAGCCTGTGAGCACTTATTTCACCCCCGCCAGCTTCACCTTCCTGCGCGGGCTCGCGCGCAACAACGACAAGACCTGGTTCAACGAGCACAAGCCCAAGTACGAGCAGCACGTCCGCCAGCCGTTCCTGCAGCTGATCAGCGACCTGCAGCCGGACCTGGCGGCGGTGAGCGGGCACTTCCGCGCCGACCCGCGCGGCGTAGGTGGCTCGCTGTTCCGCATCTACCGTGATGCGCGCTTTTCCAACGACAAGTCGCCGTACAAGACCTGGCAGGGCGCGCGGCTGTTCCATGAACGGCGCAGGCAGGTGCCGGCGCCCTCGTTCTACATCCACCTGCAGCCAGGCGAGAGCTTCGTCGGCGCGGGCCTGTGGCATCCCGAGCCGGCCACCCAGCGCAAGGTGCGCCATTTCATCGTGGACAACCCCGGCGCATGGAAGGCAGCCGCGCATGCGCCGGCGCTGCGGAAGAAGTTCGATTTCGAGGAAAGCGAAAAGCTGGTGCGGGCACCGCGTGGGTTCGAGCCGGATTTCGAATTCATTGATGACCTGAAGCATCGCAACTGGGTGTTCTGGCGCTCGCTGGATGATGCCACCATGACCGGGCCGAAGCTGCGGCAGACGCTGGCAAAGGATCTGGTGGCGTTGGGGCCGTTTGTGGATTATCTGTGTGCGGCATTGGATCTGGAGTTTTGAGCGCGATGAAGAAGCTGCTTCTGCTGCTGGGGCTGGTCGTGGTGCTGCTGGCGGGCTGGCTGGTCAGCGGGCCGTATTTGACCCTGCGTGGGCTGGCCGGGGCGATCGAGCAGCGCGATACCTCCCAGCTGGACCGGTATGTCGACTTTCCGATGCTGCGCGCGAACCTGCGCGCACAGCTGGATGACTACGTGGTGCGCCGCGCCGGGCCGGACGTGCAGTCCAACCTGGTCGGGGCGCTGCTGCTGACCGCCGGGCAGAAGCTCAGCGGCACGGCAGTGGATGCGATGGTCACGCCGGCCGGGATCGGTGCGTTGATGGAAGGCCATACGCTGTGGAAGCGGGCCAGCAACGACCTCGAGAGCAATGACGCGTATGCAGCCCCGCGTGCGGCGCGGCCGCTGCAGGGGGCCACGCACCGGTTCGAGTCCACGTCACGATTCACCGCCACCACGCACACGGCACAGGGCGCGCCGGTGGTGTTCGTGCTGCAGCGGCAGGGGTTTCGCTGGAAATTGGTGAATATCGAGCTGCCGCTCGATTGATCGGTGTCACGACCAACGGTCGTGACCTACCCATGTATCCGCCCGACCGTGATGTCGCGGCCAACGACGTGGCATCCCGATGTGTCCGCCCGACCGTGATGTCGCGGCCAACGGACGTGACATCCCGATGTGTCCGCCCGACCGGTAGGTCACGACCGTTGGTCGTGACCGCCTTCAATCGTTGGCGACGCCGTGTGGCACGTGGCCGGCGGCCACGCTGAGGTGCTGGCGGGCGCTGTCGATGTTGTGCTGTGAGTCGTCAAAGAAGATGTCCGCGCCGAACGCTTCCAGGAACGGGCCCTTGTGGCGGCCGCCCAGGAACAGCGCTTCGTCCAGGCGCACGCCCCATTCGCGCAACGTGCGGATCACCCGCTCATGGGCCGGCGCCGAGCGCGCGGTGACCAGCGCGGTCCGGATCGGCGCATCTTCGCCCGACGGGAACACTGCCTGCAGCGTATGCAGGGCCGACAGGAAGTTGCGGAACGGACCGCCACTGAGCGGCTCACGGGCGTTTTCGCGCTCGTGCCGGCCGAACGCTTCCACGCCCTGCTCGCGCGAGATGCGCTCGCTTTCATCCCCGAAGATCACCGCGTCGCCATCGAAGGCGATGCGCAGCTGGCCCAGCGGCTGGCTCAGGTCGACCGGTTCGGCTGCGGCGAGGGTCTCGCCGGGTGGCTTGGGCAGGATGGTCGCTGCGGCGATGCCATGGCGCAGCGCACGCCGTACCGATTCCGGGTTGGCCGACAGGAACAGATCGGTCCCGAACGGCTTCACGTACGGCCAGGTCGGCTCGCCAGCGGTGAAGGTGGCGCGGATGATGCCCAGGTCGTAGTGCTGGATGGAATTGAAAATGCGCAGGCCGGTATCGGCGGAATTGCGCGACAGCAGGATGACCTCCACCCGCGGCGATTCCGGTGACTGGCCCTGGTTGAGCGCCAGCAGCTTGCGCACCACCGGGAACGCCACCCCGGGGCGAAGCACATCGTCCTCGTGCTTGCGCTGGTATTCGGCATAGGCGTCCACGCCTTCGGCCTCGAACAGCGCGTGCCCCTCTTCCAGGTCGAACAGCGCGCGCGAGGTCACGGCAACGGTCAGCAAACGGGGGGTGTTGTCGCCCATGGCGGTCAGAAATCCTTCAAAACATGAATTGTTCGCTGAGGATCCGGTCTTCGAGGTTGTGCTCCGGATCGAACAGCAGGGTCACCCGACGCTCGCGCGACTCGCGGATGGTCACTTCCACCACGTCGCGGGTCTCGTGCGAATCGGCGGTCACGCTGACCGGGCGCTTGTAGGGGTCGAGTACGCGGAAGCGTACTTCGGTATCGGCCTTCAGGATCGCTCCCCGCCAGCGCCGCGGCCGGTACGGGGCCAGCGGGGTCAGCGCGATGGTGTGCGAACCCAGCGGCAGGATCGGGCCGTGTGCGGAGTAATTGTAGGCGGTGCTGCCGGCCGGGGTCGCCACCAGCACGCCATCACCGATCAGCTCGGCCACCCGCTCCTGTCCATTGAGGTCCACGCCGATGTGCGCGGCCTGCCGGGTCTGGCGCAGCAGCGACACGTCGTTATAGGCCAGCGAGCCGGTGGTGGTGCCCGATTCGGTCAATGCCAGCATTTCCAGCGGGCGCAGGTTGGCCGGTTCGGCCACCGCCAACCGCGCCGGCAGGTCGCCGTCGTCTTCGCGGTACTGGTTCATCAGGAAGCCCACCGTGCCCAGCTTCATGCCGAACACCGGCCGCCCCAGCGCGCCGTGGCGGTGCAGGGTCTGCAGCATGAAACCGTCGCCACCGAGCGGGCACAGCACTTCGGCCTGTTCCGGCGGGTGGTCGCCATAGCGGGCTACCAGCGCCGCGCGGGCCTGCTGGGCCGCTTCGGTGGCGCTGGCAAGAAAGGCGATGCGGGGGGTATCGCTCATGGGCGTTCCGGGTGGGGCATGGCCCAGAGTATGCCGCATCGACCCACGGGCGATACCTACTGGTAGATCACGACCGTTGGTCGTGATTCAACAAAAAGGCCCCGCCAATGGCGGGGCCTTTTGCTTTTGCGCCTCAGCGCAGGTTACGCACCGTGGGCCGCCAATTGGCCCAGGCGCTGTACCGCCACCGAAACCGTCGGGTAGTCGAGCGTCTTCTGCTCGGCCAGCTCCTGCAGCATCGACAGGGTGAAGCGCAGGCTGCTGTCGTCACGGCCGATCCACGCCGCAACCTTGGCTTCGGCGCTGCCACCCTTCATCGACAGCACCTGGGCGGCCAGGTTGCGATGATGGGCAGCCAGCTCGTCGCGCAGCACGCCACGGGCCACGGCGTGCCAGCGGCCGTTGACCTCCAGCGCGTCGATCTGTTCGAACAGCCACGGCAGCTGCAGGGCGTCGCCCAGGCGGAAGTGGACCTTGGACACGTCCACCGGCTTGAGCTTGCGGGTCCGTGCCAGTTCGATGATGTCGAACGCCGGTTCCAGGAACTGCAGCTCGGACAGCTGCTGTGCCAGTGCCGGCGGCAGGCCCTTCTCCTTCCACTCCTGCACGCTGGCCTCGTACGCCGGGCGCTGTGCATCCGGCAGCACGCCCGAAGCGACACGGATGTCGTTGAACGGAGCCTGGTAGCGGTTCACCGCCTCGGTGATGCCCGGCATCGCGCCGGGGCGGAACAGCAGCCAGCGCACGAACGAACGCTGCAGCTTCCAGATCACTTCCAGCGCATCGATCTGCACCGACTCCGGCAGGGTGCCGTCGAGCGCATCGATCTGCGCCCACAGCGCACGCGCATCCAGCGTTTCGCGGCTGATGGTGTAAGCCTTGGCGACCTCGGCGATGGTGCGGCCGGTGTCCTCCTGCATGCGCATCAGGAAGGTCGCGCCCATGCGGTTGATGGTCTGGTTGGTCACGGCCGTGGCGATGATCTCGCGCTTCAGGCGGTGACGTTCCATCGCATCGGCATACTTCTTCTGCAGCGGCGTCGGGAAGTAACGCAGCAGTTCCTTGGAGAGGTAGGGATCTTCCGGGATGTCCGATTCCAGCAGCTGCTGGAAGGCCACCAGCTTGGAATACGACAGCAGCACCGACAGCTCCGGTCGGGTCAGGCCCTGGCCACGCGCCTTGCGGGCCGACAGCTCGGCATCGGTCGGCAGGAACTCGATCTGGCGATCCAGCAGGCCCTGCTTTTCCAGGGTGCGGATGAAGTGCTGCTTGGAGCCCAGGCGCTTGACCGCCATCCGCTCCATCAGGCTGAGGGCCTGGTTCTGGCGGTAGTTGTCGTTGAGCACCAGGTCGGCCACTTCGTCGGTCATCGACGCAAGCAGCTTGTTGCGCGCGTCCACGGTCAGCTTCCTGGCCCGCACCACATCGTTGAGCAGGATCTTGATGTTGACTTCGTGGTCGGAGGTATCCACGCCGGCCGAGTTGTCGATGAAGTCGGTGTTGAGCAGGACGCCGGCCTGGGCGGCTTCGATGCGGCCCAGCTGGGTCATGCCCAGGTTGCCACCCTCGCCCACCACCTTGCAGCGCAGCTCGCCACCGTTGACGCGCAGCGCATTGTTGGCGCGGTCGCCCACGTCGCTGTGCTGTTCGGTGGCGGCCTTCACGTAGGTACCGATGCCGCCGTTCCACAGCAGGTCCACCGGCGCCTTCAGGATGGCGCTCATCAGGTCGTTCGGCGACAGCGCCTTGATGCTGTCGTCCAGGCCCAGCGCTTCACGCACCTGCGGGGTGATCTCGATCGACTTCAAGGTGCGCGGGTACACGCCGCCGCCCTTGCTGATCAGCTTGGTGTCGTAGTCGGCCCAGCTGGAACGCGGCACGGTGAACATGCGCTCACGCTCGATGAACGAGGTGGCCGCATCCGGGTTCGGGTCCAGGAAAATGTGGCGGTGGTCGAACGCGGCGACCAGGCGGATGTGGCGCGACAGCAGCATGCCGTTGCCGAACACGTCGCCGGACATGTCACCGACGCCCACGGCGGTGAAGTCCTGGGTCTGGCTGTCACGGCCCAGCGCACGGAAGTGGCGCTTGACCGACTCCCACGCACCACGCGCGGTGATGCCCATGCCCTTGTGGTCGTAACCGACCGAACCGCCGGACGCGAACGCATCGCCCATCCAGAAGCCATGCGCGATGGCAAGGCCATTGGCGATGTCGGAGAAGGTCGCGGTGCCCTTGTCCGCGGCCACCACCAGGTACGGGTCGTCCATGTCATGGCGCACCACGTCCACCGGCGGCACGATCCTGTTGTCGACGATGTTGTCGGTGATGTCGAGCAGGCCCTGGATGAACAGCTTGTAGCAGGCCACGCCGTTGGCGAACACCGCATCGCGGTCACCGCTCGCCGGCGGGGTCTTGGCGAAGAACCCCCCCTTGGCACCGACCGGCACGATCACCGTATTCTTGACCATCTGCGCCTTGACCAGGCCCAGCACTTCGGTACGGAAATCTTCGCGACGGTCCGACCAGCGCAGACCGCCACGGGCGACCGCGCCGAAGCGCAGGTGGGTACCTTCCACGCGCGGGCCGTACACGAAGATTTCGCGGTACGGGCGCGGCTTGGGCAGGTCCGGCACCAGCGCCGAATCGAACTTGAAGCTGATCACGTGACCCGGGCGGCCCTGTGCATCGGTCTGGTAGTAGCTGGTACGCAGGGTGGCGTCGATGACGCCCATGAAGCTGCGCAGGATGCGGTCCTCGTCGAGGCTGGACACGCGGTCCATCAGCTTGACCAGCGCCTCCCGCGCAGCGTCCATCTGCGCCTTGCGGTCGCCCTTGCGGGCATCGACCACGGTCTTGATGACCTTGAGGGTGGCCTCGTCGCCGTTGGCCAGCACGGTCAGGTGCGCGCGCAGGTCGGCCTGGCCTTCGGCAATGGCATCCTTGTCCTCATGCCCGGTGGCCGGGTCGAAGCGGGCTTCGAACAGCTCCACCAGCAGGCGGGCCAGCAGCGGGTAACGGGTGAAGGTGGCTTCGACATAGGCCTGCGAGAACGGCACGCCGGTCTGCAGCAGGTACTTGCAGTAACCGCGCAGCATCGCGACCTGGCGCCAGTGCAGGCCAGCGGCCAGCACCAGGCGGTTGAAGCCGTCGTTCTCGGCGTCGCCGTGCCAGACGCGGGCGAAGGTTTCACCGAAGGCGGCATCGGCGGCGGCGGCATCGATCGCCCCGGCAAGCGATTCCACTTCGAAGTCCTGCACATACACCGGCGCGTTGTCCACGCTCAGGCGGTACGGGCGCTCGGCGATCACGCGCAGGCCCATGTTCTCCATCATCGGCAGCGCGTCCGACAGCGGAATGTCGTCCAGCTGGCGGTACAGCTTCAGGCGCAGGCCATCGCCTTCTTCGCGGTGCACGGCCTGCAGGCTCAGGCGCAGGTCGTCCGGGCCGGTCAGCGCATCGAGCTGGCTGACGTCGTTGGCCGCGATCTCGGTGCTGGAATCTTCGATGTACCCAGCCGGCAGCGCCTTGCCGATACGGGCCGCAATGCGCAGGCCTTCGCTTTCACCGTGGCGGGCCACCAGTGCTTCGCGCAGGTCGTCCTGCCAGTTGCGCAGCACCTGGGCCAGCTTCTGCTCAAGCACGCTGGTATCCACTTCCAGGGTCTGGCCAGCCTTGGGACGCACGATCAGGTGCACCTGGGCCAGCGGCGATTCGCCCAGCACCACCGAGCTGTCCACGTATTCGCCCTGCAGCGCGTCCTTGAGCATCGCTTCGATGCGCAGGCGCACGTCGGTGTTGAACCGCTCGCGCGGCAGGTACACCAGCGCGGAAATGAAGCGGCTGTACTTGTCACGGCGCAGGAACAGGCGGCTGCGCACGCGCTCCTGCAGGCCCAGCACGCCGATGGCGGTGCGGTACAGCTCTTCCTCGCTGGACTGGAACAGCTCTTCGCGCGGCAGGGTTTCCAGGATGTGGCGCAGTGCCTTGCCGCTGTGGCTGGCCGGGGCCAGGCCCGACTTGCTCATCACGTATTCGTGGCGCTGGCGCACCAGCGGGATTTCCCACGGCCGGCGGTTGTAGGCGCTGGAGGTGAACAGGCCCAGGAAGCGCTGCTCGCCGATGATCTTGCCCTTGGCGTCGAATTCCAGCACGCCGATGTAATCCATGTAGCCGGCGCGGTGCACGCGCGAACGCGCATTGGTCTTGGTCAGGATCAGCGCGTCCTTCAACCCGGTGGTGGCATTGAGGCCCTGCGCGGCCAGCGTCTTGACCGGGCGTGCGGCGGACTTGTCCTTGCCGCGCATCAGGCCCAGGCCGGTGTCGTTCAACGGCGCCAGCACGTCTTCCTTGCCCTGCTTCTCCACGCGGTATTCGCGGTAACCGAAGAAGGTGAAGTGGTTTTCGGCGGCCCAGCGCAGGAACGCCTGGGCCTCGGCGCGCGAGGCGTCGTCGACCGGCAGCTGGCGCGTGCCGAGGTCGTCGGCCAGGGCCAGCGCCTTGCTGCGCATGGCCTCCCAGTCGCCGACGATGGCCCGCACCTCATCCAGCGCTTTGACGATGGCCTGCTCGACATCGGCCATGGCGTCAGCCGGCTGGCGGTCGATTTCCAGCAGCATCACCGATTCGGCGGTGCCGTCGCCCACGGTCGACAGCTTGCCGGCCTTGTCGCGGGTGAAACGGATCACCGGGTGGCCCAGTACATGCACGCCTACGCCATGTTCGGCCAGGGTCATGGTCACGGTGTCGACCAGGAACGGCATGTCGTCGTTGACGATCTGCAGCACGGTGTGCGCCGATTCCCAGCCATTGGCCTTCATCGTCGGGTTGAACACGCGCACGTTGGCCTTGCGGGCCTTGCGCACGCGGGCGAATTCGAGGGTGTCGCCGGCCAGTGCGGCCCACTCTTCAGCGGTGTGGTGCGGGAACTCGTCCGCTTCCATGCGCTTGTAGAAGTCTGCGGCGAACGCCAGTGCCTCGGCCTGCCCGGCCGCCGGGTAACGCTTGCGCAAGGCCGTGTACACCGGTTCCAGCGAGAAGCCCACTGGTGAAACAGTCTGCGTATCGGCTGGTTTGGTCGTTTTCTTCACGGTCTTGGCTGCTGTTTTTTGCGGTTTCATGGCAGAGCGGTGCGTGTTGCCCAGTTGGAAAGATGAAATTGTAGCCCTACCGCATGAAAAGGCCTTGCTGCAGGACGGAATAAGGTTTTTCAGTTGGGTGGCGTTTACATCGCATGCCACCTGTGCGCTCCGGTACGGACGCGCATGGCAGTGCATGCCGGTTGCCAGCATCGGCACACGACGTGGCACGGTGACGACATCCTGGCCGACAGTGCCGAAAGCAACGCTTCACCAATTCTGAACTGGACGGTATAGTCCACCGCGTGAACTCCCCTGTCCCTGCCGCCGCCTTGCTGGACGCGCGCGACCATCGCGTGTTCGACGCCGTGCGCGATCTGATGGCGACCCAGGGCATGCAGCTGAGCATGGAGTCGGTCGCCCAGCACGCAGGGTGTTCCAAGCAGACCCTCTACAGCCGCTACGGCAGCAAGCAGGAGCTGCTGCGCCGGGTACTGCAGCGCCACCTGTGCCGGGCCACGGCCGGACTGCGTGCGCTGGAGGGCGATGACCTGCGCGGGTCCCTGCTGCAGTTCGCCTTCGACTACCTGGAGCACTTCAACGAGCCGCACGTCATCCAGGCTCGTCGGCTGATTGCGGGAGAGTCGGCCCGCTTTCCCGAAGAAGCACGTTCCCTGTATCGGGATGGCGCCGGGGCACTGACCCTTCACCTTGCTGAATGGCTACAGCATCGTATTGAGGACGGCCTGCTGCGGCATGACGACCCGCACTTCATGGCTGAACTGCTATTGAGCATGATCGCCGGACAGGATTTAGAGAAACAGCGCTTTCACATCCCCCACCGTGCCGACGCCCCGCAGCGGCGCCGGTGGGCCGAATTTTCCGTGGACAGTTTCCTGCGCGCGTTCGCTGCGCCCGAGGCGATCCGCTTACCGCATTCAAACCAACACCGGAGTTTCTCCTGATGATCGCCCCACTCCGCACCCTCGCCCTGACGTGCGCTGTCGCCGTCGCGCTGACCGCCTGCAAAAAGCCGGAGCAACAGACGCCGCCGCCGCCGGAAGTGGGCGTGATCGAAGCCAAGGCCGATACGCTGCCGCTGCAGCGTGAGCTGGTCGGCCGCCTGTCGCCGTACCGCAGCGCCGACGTGCGTGCCCGCGTCCCGGGCGTGCTGCTCAAGCGTGTCTACCAGGAAGGCCAGGATGTGAAACAGGGCCAGGTGCTTTTCCTGATCGACCCGGCGCCGCTGCAGGCGTCGTTGAACGCCTCCCAGGCCGAACTCGCCTCGGCGCAGGCAACCTATGCCAACGCCAAGGCCGCTGCGGCGCGCGCCCGTTCTCTGGCCCCGCAGAAATTCGTGTCCAGATCCGACCTGGACACGGCCGAAGCCGCCGAACGCACCGCCGCCGCCGCCGTGCAGCAGGCGCAGGCGGCGCTGGCCAACGCAAAGATCAACCTCGGCTATGCACAGGTAACCTCTCCCATCGACGGCCGCGCAGGCAAGCAGCAGGTTACCGAAGGCGCGCTGGTCGGTCAGGGCGACATCACCCTGCTGACCACCGTCGACCAGCTGGACCCGCTGTTCGTCAACTTCTCGATGAGTTCGGACGAGCTGACCCAGCTGCGCCGAGCGCAGGCTGCCGGTGCCGTGTCGCTCAGCGGCGATGGCAAGTCCACCATCCAGGTGAAGCTTGCCGATGGCACGATGTATGACCAGCCGGGCACGCTGGATTACTCCTCGGCGGTGGTCGATCCGTCCACTGGCGCGGTGACCCTGCGCGCGGTGCTGCCCAACCCGCAGCAGATCCTGCTGCCGGGCGCATTCGTCAGCTTCCAGGCCGTGCTGGGCGAGCGCAAGAACGCGTTCCTGGTGCCCCTGCAGGCGCTGCAGCGCGATACCACCGGCGGTTATGTGATGGTGGTGGGCAAAGATGGCAAGGTCGTGCGCAAGAATGTGGTGACCGAAGGACAGCAGGGCAGCAGCTGGCTGGTGAGCAGCGGCCTGGAGCCGGGCGACAAGGTGATCGTGGCTGGCGTCCAGAAGGTCAAGGAAGGCGCTCCGGCCTCGGCCAAGCCGTGGACCCCGACCGCTGCCAACGGCAACGGCGCCGCCCCGGCGGGCGCCCCATCTGCTGCCGGCACCGCACCTGCGGCGCAGGCCGATGCCGCCGCCGCACCCGCCGATCCGGCCGCCAAGCCTTCCGATGGCGCTCCGGCTGCCGAACCGACCAAGCAATAACGGGAACCAGCCGTCATGCCTAAATTTTTCATTGAACACCCGGTATTCGCCTGGGTGGTCGCGATCCTGATCTCGCTTGCGGGCGTGATCTCGATCCTCGGTCTGGGTGTGGAGTCCTACCCCAGCATCGCACCGCCCCAGGTGACGGTGAGCGCCACCTACCCCGGCGCCAGCGCCGATACCACCGAAAAGTCGGTCACCCAGGTGATCGAGCAGCAGCTGACCGGTATCGATCACCTGCTGTACTTCAGCTCTTCATCGGCCTCCAACGGCCGCGCGACCATCACCCTGACGTTCGAAACCGGTACCGACGCGGACATCGCCCAGGTGCAGGTGCAGAACAAGGTATCGCTGGCCACGCCCCGCCTGCCCACCGAGGTGACCCAGCAGGGCGTGGTGGTGGCCAAGGCCAACGCCGGCTTCCTCATGGTGGTGGCGCTGCAGTCTGACAGCGAGGCGATCACCCGCGATGCGCTCAACGACATCGTCGGTTCGCGTGTCCTCGACCAGATCTCGCGCATTCCCGGCGTGGGCAGCACCCAGCAGTTCGGTTCCGAGTACGCCATGAACATCTGGCTCAACCCGGAACGCATGCAGGGCTTCAACCTCTCCGCCAGCCAGGTGCTGGCGGCGATCAAGGCCCAGAACGTGCAGTTCGCGGCCGGCTCGCTGGGTTCGGATCCGTCCCCGGCCGGGCATTACTTCACGGCCACGGTGTCGGCGGAAGGCCGCTTCAGCTCGCCCGAGCAGTTCGAGAACATCATCCTGCGCGCCAACGCGGATGGCTCGCGCGTGCTGCTCAAGGACGTAGCCCGCATCGCCTTTGGCGCCAACAACTACGGCTTTGACACCCAGTACAACGGCAAGCCGACCGGTGCCTTCGCGATCCAGCTGCTGCCGGGCGCCAATGCCCTGAACGTGGCCAATGCGGTCACTGCGAAGATGGACGAACTGGAGTCCACCTTCCCGACCGGGGTGAGCTGGTTCTCCCCGTACGACAGCACCACGTTCGTGAAGATCTCGATCGAGGAAGTGGTCAAGACCCTGATCGAAGCGATCGTGCTGGTCTTCCTGGTGATGCTGATCTTCCTGCAGAACTTCCGCGCCACCCTGATCCCGACGCTGGTCATCCCGGTCGCCCTGCTGGGCACTTTCCTGGGCATGAGCATCATCGGCTTCACCATCAACCAGCTGACTCTGTTTGCGATGGTGCTGGCGATCGGCATCGTGGTCGATGACGCCATCGTGGTCATCGAGAATGTCGAACGCATCATGACCGAGGAGAAGCTGCCGCCGAAGGCTGCCACCCAGAAGGCCATGACCCAGATCACCGGCGCGGTTGTGGCCATCACCGTCGTGCTGGCGGCGGTGTTCATTCCGTCGGCACTGCAGGGCGGTGCGGCAGGTGAGATCTACAAGCAGTTCGCGCTGACCATCGCCATCGCAATGGCGTTCTCGGCGTTCCTGGCGCTGGGCTTCACCCCGGCGCTGTGCGCGACCTTCCTGAAGGCCACGCATGGCGAGCCAAACGTGGTGTACCGCACCTTCAACAAGTACTACGACAAGGTCAGCAACACGTACGTGGGCCACATCACCTCGGCGGTGAAGCATGCGCCGCGCTGGATGATCCTGTTCGTGGTGCTGACCGTGCTGTGCGGCTTCCTGTTCACCCGCATGCCGGGCAGCTTCCTGCCGGAAGAAGACCAGGGCTATGCGCTGGCGATCGTGCAGCTGCCGCCGGGCTCTACGAAGGCGCAGACCAACGCGACCTTCGCGCAGATGCGCGGCATCCTGGAAAAGCAGGATGGCTTCGAAGGCATGCTGCAGGTGGCAGGTTTCAGCTTCGTCGGTTCGGGCGAAAACGTGGGCATGGGCTTCATCCGCCTCAAGCCCTGGGCAGACCGTGACATCACGGTTCCCGAGTTCATCCAGAACATGAACGGCGCGTTCTACGGGATCAAGGAAGCACAGATCTTCGTGGTCAACCTGCCTACCGTGCAGGGCCTGGGCCAGTTCGGCGGCTTCGACATGTGGCTGCAGGACCGCGGCGGTGCCGGCTTCGAACAGCTGACGCAGGCGCGCAACATCCTGCTGGGCAAGGCGGCCGAGGAGAAGGACCTGCTCACCGGCGTACGCCCGAACGGGCTGGAAAACGCGCCGCAGCTGCAGCTGCACGTAGACCGCGTGCAGGCGCAGACGATGGGCCTGTCAGTGTCGGACGTGTACAGCACGATCCAGCTGATGCTGGCACCGGTGTACGTGAACGACTTCTTCTACCAGGGCCGCATCAAGCGCGTGACCATGCAGGCCGATGGTCCGTTCCGCACCGGTGCGGAGTCGTTGAACAGCTTCTACACGCCCAGTTCGCTGCAGACCAACGCGGACGGTACGCCGGCGATGATTCCGCTGAGCACGGTGGTGAAGTCCGAATGGGTGTCGGCACCGCCGTCGCTGAGCCGCTACAACGGCTATTCGGCGATCAACATCGTCGGTTCGCAGGCCCCGGGCCGCAGCTCGGGCGAGGCGATGCAGGCGATGGAACGGATCGTGCAGGATGACCTGCCAGCGGGCTTCGGCTACGACTGGTCGGGCATGTCCTATCAGGAAATCCTGGCGGGCAACGCCGCCACGCTGCTGCTGGTGCTGTCGATCGTGGTGGTGTTCCTGTGCCTTGCGGCGCTGTATGAAAGCTGGTCGATCCCGGTGGCAGTGCTGCTGGTGGTGCCGTTGGGCGTGCTGGGTGCGCTGGCGTTCTCGCTCGCCCGGGGCCTGCCCAACGATCTGTACTTCAAGATCGGCCTGATCACGGTGATCGGCCTGGCGGCGAAGAATGCGATCCTGATCGTGGAATTCGCGGTGGAGCAGCGTGCAGCGGGCAAGAACCTGCGCGAGGCGACCATCGAGGCCTCGCGCCTGCGCTTCCGCCCGATCCTGATGACCTCGTTTGCGTTCATCATGGGCGTGATCCCGATGGCGATCTCGACCGGTGCCGGCGCCAACGCGCGTCACGCCATCGGTACGGGCGTGATCGGCGGCATGGTGTTCGCCACGTTCCTGGGCCTGCTGATGATCCCGGTGTTCTTCGTGGTGGTCCGCCGCATGCTGGGCGACAAGCTGGACGAACCGTCCAAGGAGTTCCTGGAACGCCAGGGCGAAGCCAACGCGGCGCATCGTCCGGATCGTTGATCCATGTTTGACTGAAACGCAAAAGGCCCCGGAGCGATCCGGGGCCTTTTTTCTCTACGGTTGCAGGCTTGCCGTGTCGCCGGGCGTTGCCCGGCTGCTGATGCATTTGTGCGAACAGCGCGTGGCTGAGACGATCTCTGGCCAGGCGGGTCGGTGCGGGTTTGTGGGGGACGCCGCCGCCGGCCCCAGCCAGGCACGTTCGCAGTGCAGGGCTGTTCGCCCAGATGCATGAAGCTACCGGGCGCAGCCCGGTACCCCCGTACACCATGCAATCGCACCCCCCAAACGCAGTCGGGGCCCCAAAAGGACCCCGACTGCGTTGCTCTGCGCTGCGAAGATCCGCCTCAGCGCAGGCCGGTCTCGTTGCGGGCGATGACCAGGCGCTGGATTTCCGAGGTGCCTTCGTAGATCTCGGTGATCTTGGCATCGCGGAAGTAACGCTCCAGCGGCATTTCCTTGGAGTAGCCCATGCCGCCGTGGATCTGCACGGCCTGGTGGGTGATCCACATCGCCGCTTCCGAGGCGGTCAGCTTGGCAATGGCCGCTTCGTTGCTGAAGCGCTTGCCCTGGCCCTTGACCCATGCCGCGCGCAGGGTCAGCAGCAGCGCCGCGTCGAGCTTGCACTTCATGTCGGCGATCTTCGCCTGGGTCATCTGGAACGTGCCGATCGCCGCGCCGAAGGCCTTGCGGTCCTTAACGTATTCGATCGTGGCCTCGTAGGCCGCGCGCGCGATGCCGATGGCCTGCGACGCGATGCCGATGCGGCCGGCATCCAGCACGCCCATGGCAATCTTGAAGCCCTCGCCTTCCTTGCCCACCACATCTTCCGCCGTCGCCACGTAATCCTGGAACTCGATCTCGCAGGTCGCCGAGGCGCGGATGCCCAGCTTCGGCTCGGTCTTGCCGCGGTGGAAGCCGGCCTTGTCCGTGTCGATCATGAACGCGGTGATGCCACGCGCGCCCTGGTCCGGGTCAGTCATGGCGAACAGCACGATGTACTTGGCCACCGGGCCGGAGGTGATCCAGCTCTTCTTGCCGTTGATCACATAGGTGCCGTCGGCCTGCTTGACCGCGCGGCAACGCATGGCGGTGGCGTCCGAACCGGACTGCGGCTCGGTCAGCGCGAACGCGCCGATGGCCTCGCCCTCGGCGATGGCGCGCACGTACTTCTGCTTCTGCGCTTCGCTGCCATGGGTCAGGATGCCGTTGCAGAACAGCGAATTGTTGACCGACATGATGGTCGAATGCGCGGCGTCGCCCGCGGCAACCTCCACCATTGCCAGCACGTAGGCAATCGGGTCCATGCCCGCGCCGCCGTACTCGGCCGGCACTTCAATGCCCATCAGGCCGTTTTCGCCCAGCAGGCGGATGTTGTCCAGCGGGAACTCGCCGGTACGGTCATGGTGCTCGGCGCTCGGCGCGATCTTTTCCTGCGCGATGCGGCGCGCAACGTCCTGCAGCATCAGCTGCTCTTCGGTGAAGCTGAAATCCACGAAACCCTCCCAGGAACATGTCGATATGGCCGCGCTGGGCGCGTCCAGGTGCGGCGATTGTACCGGGGGCCACCCAATCCGGGCTGACTTGACCGCGACGGCGCCAAAGGACGAAAATATCTCTATATCGCGATAGGTAGATATTTATGGATCTCGAGGACTGGTCGGTCCGGCTGAAAGTGTTCGCCGACGCCACCCGCGTGCGCCTGCTGGCGCTGCTGGAGCAGGAAGAACTCACCGTGGCCGAACTGTCGGCCATCACCACCCTGGCCCAGCCAAGGGTGTCGACCCACCTCGCCCGGCTCAAGGAAGCCGGCCTGGTACGCGACCGGCGCGCGGGTGTGTCGGCCTACTACCGCTTCGACGATGCCGCGCTGGACCCGGCCCAGCGCGCATTGTGGCATGCCCTGAGCACCGGCAGCGACGACCCGCTGCTGCGCCAGGATGCTGAACGCGTGGCAAGCGTGATGGCCAGCCGCGCCGCCGACCAGAACTGGGCAGACAGCGTGGCCGGGGACATGGAGCGCCATTACTCGCCCGGCCGCACCTGGGAAGCACTTGCCCGCACCGCGCTGCCGCTGCTGGAAACCGGTGACGTGCTCGATATCGCCTCCGGCGATGGCGTACTGGCGGAACTGGTGGCCCCGCATGCCAAGCGCTACGTCTGTATCGACACCAGCGCCCGCGTAGTAGCTGCCGCCAGCGAGCGCCTGCGCCGGCTGGCCAACGTGGAAGTGCGCGAGGGTGACATGCATGCCCTGCCCTTCAAGGACCGCAGCTTCGACCTGGTGGTGCTGATGCACGCGCTGACCTACGCCGCCAAGCCGGCCCAGGCGGTGGCCGAAGGCGCGCGCGTGCTGCGCTCCGGCGGCCGCCTGCTGCTGTGCAGCCTGGCCCGCCACGAGCACAAGGCCGCCGTCGAGGCCTATGGCCACGTCAACCTGGGTTTCTCGGACAAGGAACTGCGCCGGTTCGCCGAGAAAGCCGGGCTGGTGGTGTCCAGCCTGGAAACGGTGACCCGCGAAAAGCGGCCGCCGCATTTTGAAGTCATCTCGCTGATTGCCAGCAAGCCCTGAGGTCACGTTCCGATGCCCCTGCCCTGGCTGCACCCTGATCGCGTCCGCGCCCTGGAAGATGCGCTGGCGCAGCGCATCCTGATCATCGACGGTGCGATGGGCACCATGATCCAGCGCCATGGACTGCAGGAAAGCGACTACCGTGGTGAGCGCTTTGCCGGCGGGTTCGATAGTGCTCACCGGCCCGGCTGTGGGCACGACGCGGCTGCCGCGACGCCGGAAAGCCATGACCTGAAGGGCAACAACGACCTGCTGCTGTTGACTCGTCCTGAAGTGATCGCGGAGATCCACACGGCCTATCTGATGGCGGGGGCCGACCTGATCGAAACCAACACCTTCAACGCGACGTCGGTGAGCCAGGCGGACTACCACCTCGAACACCTGGTGTACGAATTGAACAAAGCGGGCGCTGCGGTAGCGCGCGCGTGCTGTGATGCGGTCGAGGCGACTACCCCGGACAAACCACGCTTCGTGATCGGGGTGCTGGGGCCCACCAGCCGCACCGCCTCGATCAGCCCGGACGTGAACGATCCCGGTTTCCGCAACACCAGCTTCGATGCGCTGCGCGAGACCTACCGCGAGGCCATCGATGGCCTGATCGACGGCGGCGCCGACACCCTGATGGTGGAAACCATCTTCGACACGCTCAATGCCAAGGCCGCGCTGTTCGCCATCGAAGAAGCGTTCGATGCGCGCGGCGCGCGCCTGCCGATCATGATCTCCGGCACCATCACCGATGCCTCCGGGCGCACCCTGTCCGGACAGACCGCCGAAGCGTTCTACGCATCGGTAGCGCACAGCCGGCCGCTGTCGGTGGGACTGAACTGCGCGCTGGGCGCCAGCGACATGCGCCCGCACGTGGAAACGCTCTCCATCGTGGCCGACTGCCGGGTCAGCGCGCACCCCAATGCCGGCCTGCCCAACGCGTTCGGCGAGTACGATGAAACCCCCGAGGAAATGGCCACCACGCTGCGTGAGTTCGCCAGCGCCGGCCTGCTCAACCTGGTCGGCGGCTGCTGTGGCACCTCGCCGGCGCACATCCAGGCCATTGCCGAGGCCGTGGCCGACCTGCCGCCGAGGGCCGTGCGATGAGCGGGCCCGTGCACACCCGCCTGTCAGGGCTGGAACCGCTGGTCATCACCCCGGACCTGCTGTTCGTCAACATCGGCGAGCGCACCAACGTCACCGGCAGCGCGCAGTTCCGCAAGCTGGTCAAGGAGGAGCGCTACGAAGAAGCAGTGGAAGTGGCCCGCCAGCAGGTCGCCAGCGGCGCGCAGATCCTCGATGTGAACATGGACGAGGGCCTGATCGATTCCGAGAAGGCGATGACCCGCTATCTCAACCTGATCATGTCCGAGCCGGATATCGCGCGCATCCCGGTGATGGTCGATTCGTCCAAGTGGAGCGTGATCGAGGCGGGGCTGAAGTGCCTGCAGGGCAAGAGTGTGGTCAATTCGATCTCGCTCAAGGAAGGCGAGGCGCTGTTCATCGAACACGCGCGCAAGGTGCTGCGCTACGGGGCGGCCGCCGTGGTGATGGCGTTCGATGAGCAGGGCCAGGCCGACACCTGCGCGCGCAAGGTGGAAATCTGCACCCGTGCCTACCGGATCCTGGTGGACCAGGTCGGCTTCCCGCCCCAGGACATCATCTTCGACCCGAACATCTTCGCCGTGGCCACCGGCATCGAGGAGCACGACAACTACGCGGTTGACTTCATCGAAGCCACCCGCATCATCAAGCGCACGCTGCCGCATTGCCATGTATCCGGTGGCGTATCCAACGTGTCGTTCTCGTTCCGTGGCAACGAAACGGTGCGCCAGGCCATCCACGCGGTGTTCCTGTATCACGCCATCGCCGCAGGCATGGACATGGGCATCGTCAACGCCGGCGCGATGCCGATCTATGACGACCTGGATGCCGAACTCCGCGAGCGCGTGGAGGACGTGATCCTCAACCGCCGTGCCGATGGCACCGAGCGCCTGCTGGAGATCGCCGAACGGTACAAGGGCAGGAAGGGCGAGACCAGGGGGGAAGACCTGGCCTGGCGCGAAAAGCCGATCGACGCGCGCCTGGCGCATGCGCTCGTGCACGGCCTGGATGCCTGGGTCGAAGCCGATACCGAGGAAGCGCGGATCCGCTCCAGCCGCCCGCTGGATGTGATCGAAGGGCCTCTGATGGACGGCATGAACGTGGTCGGCGACCTGTTCGGCGCCGGCAAGATGTTCCTGCCGCAGGTGGTGAAATCCGCACGCGTGATGAAGAAGGCCGTAGCCTATCTGCTGCCCTTCATCGAAGCCGAGAAGGCGCGCAGCGGCGATACCGCCAAGAGCAATGGCAAGATCATCATGGCCACGGTGAAGGGCGACGTGCATGACATCGGCAAGAACATCGTCGGCGTGGTCCTGGCCTGCAACAACTTCGAGGTGATCGACCTCGGCGTGATGGTGCCGGCGCAGAAGATCCTGGACGCAGCCCGTGCCGAGAACGCCGACATCATCGGCCTGTCGGGGTTGATCACGCCGTCGCTGGAAGAGATGAGCCACGTGGCGCGTGAGATGGAACGGCAGGGCTTCACCCTGCCGCTGATGATCGGCGGCGCCACCACGTCGCGGGCGCACACCGCGCTGAAGATCGACCCGCATTACAAGGCACCCACGGTGTGGGTCAAGGACGCCTCGCGCGCGGTGGGCGTGGCCCAGTCGCTGATCTCCAGCGAGCTGCGCGATGCCTTCGTGGCCGCCAATGAGGCCGACTATGCCGATATCCGCCAACGCCACCGTAACCGCGGCGACGCCAAGCGGCTGGTGACGCTGGCCAAGGCCCGCGCGCAGCGTTTCGACGGCAACTGGGCGCAATACCGGCCCCCGGCCCCACGCAAGCCCGGCCTGCACGTGCTGGACGACTATCCGCTGGCCGACCTGGTCGAGCTGATCGACTGGACCCCGTTCTTCCAGGCCTGGGAACTGGCCGGCAAGTACCCGGCCATCCTCACCGACGAGATCGTGGGGGTCCAGGCCAGCGAGCTGTACCGCGATGCACGCGCGATGCTCCGCCGCATTGTCGACGAGCGCTGGTTGACCGCCAAGGCGGTGTTCGGGCTGTGGCCGGCCAACAGCGTCGGCGACGATGTGCACCTCACCACCGATGACGGCCCGGCCGTGCTGCACTTCCTGCGCCAGCAGGTGGACAAACCGGTGGAGCGCCCGGACTTCTGCCTGGCCGATTTCATCGCACCTGCCGACAGCGGCCAACAGGACTGGATCGGCGCGTTCGCAGTCACCGCCGGCATCGGCATCGACCCGCACGTGGCCCGCTTTGAAGCCGACCATGACGACTACAACGCAATCCTGCTCAAGGCGTTGGCTGACCGCCTGGCCGAAGCCCTGGCCGAACGCCTGCACCAGCAGGTGCGCACCGACTACTGGGGCTATCAGCCGGACGAAACCTTGGACAACGAAGCGCTGATCGCCGAACAGTACAGCGGCATCCGCCCGGCACCGGGCTACCCCGCCTGCCCGGAGCACAGCGAGAAGGCCACGTTGTTCCGCCTCCTCGATGCGGAGAACAACGCGGACATGCAGCTGACCGAGAGCTTTGCGATGCTGCCGACGGCGGCGGTTTCCGGCTATTACTTCAGCCACCCGCAGAGCCAGTATTTCGTGGTCGGACGCGTCACCCGCGAGCAGGTCAGCGACTATGCCAAGCGAAAAGGCGTGGACCGCGCGCAGGTGGAGCGCTGGCTGGCTTCCAACCTCGACTACGATCCGGAATGATCCGCACCACCCGACCAGCGGTCGGGTGCTACCCTGCTGCCCCTTCGGCAGGTACCGAGCGTTGATCGGTACATCCTTCGAGACCTGGCATGACCCCGCTGCTCCGCGACCCTGTCCCGGTCGCCCGCCTCTCCAGCTTCTACCTGTTCTACTACGCCGCCCTGGGTGCATTCACCCCGTACTGGTCGCTGTTCCTGACCGCGCGCGGGATGAGTGTGACCGGCATAAGCGTGATGATGGGCATCTGGTACGCCACCCGTATCGTGGCACCCACGACGTGGACATCCATTGCCGCCGCCTCGCCGCACCCGATCCGCTGGCTGCGCGTGGGCAGCGTGTTGACCCTGCTCACCTTCTGCGCGTTCCTGCTGCCACTGCCACAGCCGTGGATGTACCCGGCCATGGTGGTGTTCTGCTTCTTCTACAACGCGGTGATGCCGCAGTTCGAGTCGATCACCCTTACGCACCTAGGCAACGACAGCCACCGCTATGGACTGATCCGGGTGTGGGGCTCACTGGGCTTCATCGCGGTGGTGATGGGCTTTGGCTGGCTCATTGAAGGAAAGGGCGGCGCCGGCAATGCGCAGCTGTTGCCGTGGCTGATGCTGCCGTTGTTTGCCCTGCTGGTGGGGTCTGCATTTGCCAACCACTACGCCCGCGACCTGCATCGGGCCGGCGCTGATGCCAGCGGCTTCTGGAAGATCGTGCGCAAGCCGCAGGTGCTGGCGTTCTTCCTCGCCGCATTCATGGAGCAGCTGTCGTTCGGGCCGTACTACACGTTCTTTTCGGTCTACATGGACCACCACGGCTATGCCACCTCGACGCTGGGGCTGCTGTGGACGATCGGCGTGGTGTTCGAGGTCGGCGTGTTCTTCACCATCGGCCGCTTCTTCCGCCGTTACGACGCCAGCTGGATGCTGCTGATCGCATTGGTCAGTTCGACCCTGCGCTGGACGGTCACCGCACTGTTCCCCGACCACCTCGGGGTGATGCTGGTGGCGCAGACCGCGCATGCGCTGGGCTTTGCCGCCTTCTTCGCAGCGGCCATGCAGATGCTGGCGACCTACTTCCCAGGCCGCCTCAACGGGCACGGCCAGGGGCTGCTGTATGGGTTCTCGTCAGGCGTCGGCGGCGTGCTCGGCGCGCTGATCGCCGGCCAGCTGTGGAACATCGACCAGGGCCGCACCGCGTTCCTGACCGGTGCAGGGTTCGCCTTCGCCGGCGCACTGCTGTGCTTCTTCGCAATCAGCCTGCCGTTGCTGCGGAAACCGGGTACGCCAGGCCGCCAGTAGGGCCGCACCCCGATCGACTGCCGATGGCGGCAGTCGTTCAGGAACCTGCCCTACCGCTCCGCTTGCAGGTGGCTGCGGAAATCGGGCAGCAACACCCGGTTGCCATACCCGCTCAGGTGATCGGCGTCGAAATACAACGGTCTGCCATCCTCGTCGGGCTGGCACACCTCGCCCGGACACAACGTCGGCAGCGGATCCCACACGCTTGCACCCGGCAGCGCGGCGGCGACCTGGCGCAGGCTGTCCAGGACCGGCGCTCGCATCGCTTCCACCTCCGCTCGCGGAATCTGCATGCCATTGATGCAGATGGGGTTGTGCCGGTTGAACGCATCCGAGCAGCGGTACGGCGGCGCCGGCAGTACGGGCTTGGGTGCTTCCAGCACGATCCGCACGCCGCGCTCGGCCAACGGGCGAAGCTGTTCGATTGCCGCTACGACCTCCGCCGCGCGACCCTCCACCGCTGCCGGGCTGGCGAGATCGGCGCTGACCTGCGCGGCATCGAACAGCTGATACTGCTCGGCCAGGCGTGGAATGCGCAGCCCGGGCAGGAACAGCACGTCACCGGCCCGCGCGGTGGCCTGGATGTCCTCCAGCACGTTGCGGGTGTACACCCCGCAGGCCGGGTTTGGCCCACGCCAGGCCTGCATGCCAGCGAGCGCGCAGCCGCCGCTGCCATACAGACGCACCTGCCCGCCGTCCTGGACCACCTTGCGGCGCAGCAGCTCGTTGTAAACCAGCGCGTGCGAATCACCGGCCACGAACAGCACCTGGGCCGCGCCGCTGCCACCCGGGCAGTCGCCCCGCTGCAGCAGGCGTGCCTGGCCGCCCACCACCGGGATGCTCGATTCCACCACGCGGCAATCGGGCACTTCCTTCTTCAGCCCTTTCGCATATGGATACCAGTCAAGTGGATGGCGGCTGACCGTACTGAAGGAAATGTGCCGCTGGTGTTTGACCAGCACCGACTGCAGGCCCGCGCCCAGCACCAGCACCAGCAGCCCGAGCAGCACCCACCGCCCGTTGGTGCGCGGGCCGCGTGCGCCATGCCGCAGGGGTTGCTCCACCCAGCGCCAGGAAAGCCAGGCCAACGCGAACACCAGTGCCACTGCAGTAGCACCTTCCAACGCCGTTTCCAGCCCCACCGTCCAGCGGAACAGCACGAATACCGGCCAGTGCCACAGGTACAGCGAATACGACAGCCTGCCGACCCACACCATCGGCGGGCTGGCCAGCGCGCGGGCGGTCCAGCCCTGCCGGTGCCGCTGCAGCAGTCCCAGCAGCATCAGCGTGGACGCCACCGGCCACAGTCCGTCCGGCCACGGCGAATGTCCGGGTCGCGCGGCCCACAGCCCGTAGCCCAGCACGGACACTGCCAGCAACAACAGCGGCGAACGCCACGACAGTCCCCGCGCCACTGGCACCGCATCGAAACGGCCTGCCAGGGTCATGACCTGGTAGAGCAGCACACCGGCACCGAGCTGCCAGAAACGGGTGGTAGTGATGTAGAAGGACTGGATCTCCTGCCCACCCTGCCCGGCAAGCCGCAGCGCGTATGCCAACGAGGCGACGGTGGCCACGGCGATCAGCCCCAGCGACACCGCGCGTCCCCGCCCGCCGCGTGACCACGCCAGGAACAGCAGCGGGAACAGCAGGTAAAACTGCTCCTCAACGCCCAGCGACCAGGTGTGGGTGTAAGGGTTGAATTCGGTGCGTGGCGAGAAGTAGTCGTTGCCCGTAGCGGCCAGCACCCAGTTGCTCAGTCCAAAGAAGGCGCGGCGACCGGTCTTGTCGCTGGTCTCGCTGAGCCAGGATTCGGGAATGAAGAACGCACTGAGCAGCGCGGTGATGAGCAGGCAGACCACCAGCGCCGGCACGATGCGGCGGATGCGGCGTGCGTAGAAGCGCAGCAGGCCCTGCCAACCGCCGAGCGCCGGCAGGCGATCAACCGAGGCGCTCACCACAAAGCCGGAAATCACGAAAAACACATCCACACCGGTGAAACCACCGGGCAGCCAGCTCGCCTTGAGGTGGTACAGGATCACCGACAACACCGCGACGGCACGCAGGCCGTCGATGTGCGGGACGTAGGTATGTCGAGACTGGCGTTCCTGCATGCACGCTCCGTTGCCCGATGAGCCGCTGCGCGGAACGCCGGTGTGTTTTACGTCTGCCGCACGACCAACGGTCGTGCGCTGCCGCGTTGTTGCATCCCGCCGGGTGTCCGATGGCGCAAATGCCGCCCGGTAGGTATCGACCGTTGCTCGATACCCGCGTTACCAGACCAGGTCGTCAGGCACCTGGTAGGCCGGATCGGCGTACGGGTCGTCTTCAGCCGGTGCGTTGGGGTCCACGCGCAGCGCCACGGCCGGGGCGAAGATGGCTTCGGCCTCGTCCAGCACCGCCGCCGTTACCAGCAGGTAGCGCCCGGTGCTCTGTACCACGCCCAGTTCACCGGCGTTGAGCTGGCGAAGCTGCTCGGCGGTGACGTAGATGCGCTTGATCTTGCCGCCGTACGGGAAGTGCCGCGCGATGTCGGCCGCTTCATCGTTGAGCGCCTTGTCCTTGAGCAGCTCGTCGAGCTTGACCTTGGCTTCGCGGCGCACACGCGCCTCTTCCTGCTTCAGGCGCTCGGCTTCGATGCGGTCGTCCTTTTCCTTCTGCGCGCGGATCGCGTAGGCCTTGGCCAGGTCGATATCCTCGCGCGAGCGCGGCTTGGCCTGTCCGGGGTTCTGACGTGCGTTGCCGCCGGGGCGGCCCTTGCCCTGCGGGCCACGGCGGGCATCGCCCTCGCGCGGCGGGCGCTGGCCGTCGCGCGGCCCACGTGCGCCCTCGCCGGCCTTGGCTGGTGGTCGGGCGCCCTGCGGCGCGTTGGAGGGCCGGCCATCACGGCGGGCGTCGGGCTTGCGTTCGGGCTTGGGCGCGGCTTTGAAGCCAAGGCCCAGCAGCTGGTCGCGGAGGGTATCGCTCATGACGTTGGGTCGATCAATAGTGCGGGGGCGGCGGTTCTTCGCCCGAATCGGAATACAGCGCGTTGCGGACCTTGCCCAGGTCCTCCAGCAGCAGACGGGTCAGATCCGCGTTGCGGCTGCCCTCGATGCGGGCATCGGCCAGGGCTTCGCTCAGCTCGGCCAATGCCTGTTCCTGGAAGGACACGCGCATCTCAAGTTCGACCAGGCGCGCTTCCAGCGCCTGCTCACGCGCGGTGGGGGTTGAGTCATGCATGCAGCGAACGTCCCCGGCCAATGCCGTAGTAGGCCAGGCCCGCAGCTTCGATCTCCTGCGGGTCGTACAGGTTGCGGCCGTCGAATACGACGGCATCTTTCAGCGTTTCGCGCAGGTGGACGAAATCCGGGCTGCGGAACTGCTTCCATTCGGTGACCACCACCAGCGCATCGGCGCCCTCCAGCGCCGCATTGGCGCTGTCGCAGAACACCAGGTCGTCGCGCTCGCCGAAAATCCGGCGGGCCTCGTCGGTGGCTTCCGGGTCGTACGCGCGGACCCTGGCACCGCCTTCCCACAGCTGCGCCAGCAGGCGGCGGCTGGAGGCTTCGCGCATGTCATCGGTGTTGGGCTTGAAGGCCAGGCCCCACACCGCGAAGGTGCGGCCGCGCACGCCCTCATCCTCGCCACGGTCGTAGTGGCGCTGGATCAGCTGGAACAGATGGCCCTTCTGCGCATCGTTGACGGCTTCCACCGCATTGAGCAGTCTGGGCTCGTGGCCGTACTGCTGCGCGGTGCGGGCAAGCGCCTGAACGTCCTTGGGGAAACACGAGCCGCCATAACCGGCGCCCGGGTAGATGAAATGCCAGCCAATGCGCGGATCCGACCCGATGCCCTGGCGGACCTGTTCGACATCGGCGCCGACTTTTTCAGCGATGTTGGCGATCTCGTTCATGAACGAGATCTTGGTTGCCAGCATGGCGTTGGCGGCGTACTTGGTCAGCTCGGCCGAGCGCACGTCCATTTCCACCACGCGGTCATGGTTGCGATTGAACGGCGCATACAGACGACGCATCAAGGCCACCGACTCGGCGTTGGCCGCACCGATCACGATACGGTCCGGCCGCATGCAGTCGGCCACCGCGTCGCCTTCCTTCAGGAATTCGGGGTTGGAGACCACATCGAACGCGATCTCCTCGCCGCGCTCGGCCAAGGCCTGGGCGATGGCGGCACGCACCTTGTCGGCCGTGCCTACCGGCACGGTCGACTTGTTCACGACCACGGTCGGCACACGCATGTGCCGGCCAATGGTGCGGGCCACGGCCAGCACGTACTGCAGGTCGGCACTGCCGTCCTCGTCCGGTGGCGTGCCGACGGCAATGAAGATCACCTGGCCATGCGCGATGGCAGCAGCGGCGTCGGTGGTGAAGGCCAGCCGCGAGGCGGCATGGTTGGCCTTGACCATCGGCTCCAGGCCCGGCTCGTAGATCGGGATGACCCCGTTGTTGAGGCCATCGACCTTGGCCTGGTCGATATCGACACAGACCACCTGGTGGCCGACGTCGGCCAGGCAGGTACCCGTGACCAGACCGACGTAGCCGGTACCGAAGATTGAGACGCGCATGTCCGTGGTGACTCCAGTTCCGTTTTACGGAGCAATGCCCAGCAGTTCGACGTCGAAGCTCAGCGTCGCGTTCGGACCGATCGGACCGCCCGGCGTGCCCTGCTCGCCATAGGCCAGCTCGCCCGGAATCCAGAAGCGGTACTTGGAACCCACCGGCATCAGCTGCACGCCTTCCGACCAGCCCTTGACCACCTGGTCCAGGCCGAATTCGATCGGCTGGCCGCGCTGGTAGCTGCTGTCGAAGACAGTGCCGTCGAGCAGCTTGCCTTCGTAGTTCACCTTCACCTTGCTGGTGGCGAACGGGCGTTCGCCCGAACCGGCGCGGATCACCTGGTACTGCAGGCCCGACGCGGTGGTGACCACGCCCGGCTGGGTCTTGTTCTTGGCCAGGAAATCATTGCCGGCGCGGCGGTTGGTCTCGCCCTGGGCGGCAGCCTTGGCCTGCATTTCGGCCTGCTGGGCGGCCATGAAGCCTTCCATGGTGGACTGGGCCTGTTCGGCGGTCATCTTCGGGGTGCCCTTGGCGAACGCGGTCTGCACCGCGTCGAACAGCGCATCCAGGTCCACCTGGTCCTTCAGCGGCGCCAGCGACGGGCCCACCGCGTAGCTGCCCAGCATCAGGCCGACCTTTTCACGGTCCACCTTCGGCGGCTCGGTGCCCGGGGCCATGCCCTGGACCGGCTGCCCGGCCTTGACGGCCATGGCCATCCGCAGCGCCTGGTCGGTCTTCTGCGCTTCGTCCTGGGTGATCAGCGGCTGCTTGCCTTCGAAGGCGTTGGTCACCGCACGACGCAGGGCGGCCAGGTCGATCTGGTCGGCGATCGGCTCGAACGACTTGGCCACGTCCATACCAATGGCGTAGCCGACTTTTTCACGCTGGGAGGTCAAAGCAGAAGTCTCCTTGGCGGCCGCGCCTGCGGCCGGTTGTTGCGACATCACGGTACCGGTGGCACCCATCGCCAGAATCAGAACCGACGCCGCGGCGCCGCGCATTCCCATCTTCATTTGCTGCTTTCCTGGAAGTGACTGGACGCCGACGTCGGCGCGAAAGCGATCATTGTCGCACGCACGTGCGAGATGTCGAGGATGTCAGCGTCTGGCAGGCGCCACAGACAGCTCGCGTTCGATGGCCGCGACCAGTTCCTTGTCGTCAGGCTTGACCTTGCTGGGGAACTGCGCCACCACCCGACCATCGCGCGACAGCAGGTATTTGTGGAAATTCCAGCCCGGTGCCACACCGGTGGCGGCGGCCAGCCGCTGGTACAGCGGCGTGGCTGCGGCGCCGGTGACCTGCACCTTCTGGAACATCGGGAACTTCACGCCATAAGTAAGCGTGCAGAACTCCTGGATCTGGGCCTCGCTGCCGGGCTCCTGGCCCTTGAAGTCATTGGAGGGGAAGCCCAGCACCGAGAAGCCGCGCGCGGCGTACCGGGTCTGCAGGCCTTCCAGCGCCTCGTACTGCGGGGTGAACCCGCACTTGCTGGCGGTATTGACCACCAGCAGCACCTTGCCGCCGTACTGCTTCTCCAGGTTCACCTCGGTCTTGCCAGCCAATGGGCGGTAGTTGAGGTCCAGCAGATCGGCGGCGCAGGCGGAACCGGCGCCCAGCAGACCGACCAGCAGCAGCAGCCCAGTGCCCCAGCGGCGGGCGCGCGCCCGGGTGGCATGGAACGGGGAGATCGCGCGGTGGGACTGGGGCATTGGAAACTCCGGTAAAGAGGCTGGAAAACCCTGTTCTGCAGGGGCAGGCGGACTATATCACCGGGGGTTTTCCGCGGGCGTTGAGAGCGTGCCGACCAACGGTCGGCATCTACCGGGGTTCGATTTGCTGGCGATTGACGCACACGGCCATCACGCCGCTGAATGCTGGCGGACCGGACCGGCCTCTCTGACCCGATATTGATTCCTTTAGTATCAATGCGTTGGGCTACGCAGTCCGGTCCTGTCATGCCCCCTGCCATCAGTTGGGGTATGTCGGGTATTGCACTCGGCTGTGCCGGTGTTATAGTTGCATACAACACCAGTCACCTGATGCAGGGGAAGCCCATGAACCGCATGCGCCACCACTCCGCCAAAGCCCTGACAGCTGCGTCCGCGCTGCTGTTGCTTGGCTGGTTCAGCATCCCCGCCGGTGACCGTGGCAGCGAGACCGCCACCGGTGCGTTTGAAGGCCCGCAGGACGCAGGCGTGATCCAGGCAGGGAACGCCGACGGCGCCCCCACGCCCCCCCGCCGGCTGCACAGCTCCCTGTCCATGCCTTACTTCTCATTCGCACAGTCGCTGAACCCACGGAGCTGACCATGAGCGATATCCAATGGAGCGATGGTGCTCCGATCTACCGTCAGCTGAAAGAACGCGTCATCGCCATGATGCTCGACGGCATCATCAAGCCGGGCGACGCGCTGCCTTCGGTTCGACAGGTGGCCGCCGAGTACCAGCTCAATCCCATTACCGTTTCGCGCGCCTACCAGGAACTGGCCGATGAAGGCCTGGTCGAGAAGCGCCGCGGGCTGGGCATGTTCATGACCGAAGAAGCGGCCACGCAGCTGCGCAGCAGCGAGCGCGACCGCTTCCTCAACGAAGAATGGCCGCTGGTCCTGGAGCGCATCCAGCGCCTGGGCCTGCACCTCGACGATTTGCTGCCCCAGGGGAAGTCCTCATGAATGCCGTTGCCAGTGATGTTGTCATTTCCGCTCGTGGCCTGCGCAAGGCCTACAAATCCACGCTCGCGCTGGACAACACCAGCTTCACCATCGCCCCGGGCCGGATCACCGGCCTGATCGGCCCCAATGGGGCGGGCAAGACCACCCTGCTCAAGGCGCTGCTGGGCTTGACCCAGGTCGAGGGCGAACTGAGCGTGCTGGGCCTGGACCCGACCGTGCAGCGCAATGCACTCATGAATGATGTGTGCTTCATTGCCGACGTGGCGGTGTTGCCGCGCTGGATGAAGGTGCGCGAAGCGATCGACTTTGTCGCCGGAGTCCACCCACGTTTCGACCGCGCCCGCTGCGAACGCTTCCTGGCCTCCACCAAGCTGCAGCCGCGCCAGCGCGTGCGCGAACTGTCCAAGGGCATGATCGTGCAGCTGCACCTGGCCCTGGTGATGGCCATCGATGCCAAGGTGCTGGTGCTGGACGAGCCCACCCTGGGCCTGGACATCCTGTACCGCAAGGAGTTCTACCAGCGCCTGCTGGAAGACTATTTCGACGAACAGAAGACGATCATCGTGACCACCCACCAGGTGGAAGAGATCGAACACATTCTCACCGACGTGATGTTCATCCGCGACGGCCGCATCGTGCTCACCACCGACATGGAGGACGTCGGTGAGCGCTATACCGAAGCACTGGTATCGGCCGAAACGCTGGAGGCGGCGCGTGCGCTCAAGCCGATCGACGAGCGCAGCCTGCCGTTCGGCAAGACCGTGCTGCTGTTCGACGGGGTGCCGCGCGCCCAGCTCACGCCGCTTGGCGAAATCCGCAGCCCGGGGCTGGCGGATCTGTTCGTGGCCATCATGAAGGGAACCTACGCATGAACACCGTCCACTTCCACCCCATCAGCAAGGCCAGCACCTTCAAGTGGCTGCTCAAGCGCGAGTACTGGGAAAACCGCGGCGGGTTCCTGTGGGCCCCGCTGATCGCCGGCGCCATCTCGCTGGTGATGAGCCTGATCGGCATCCTGCTCGGCCTGTGGGGCCTGCGCCGGGCCGCACAGAGCGGCGACCTGCACATCGACAACACCGACATCAACATCAACGGGCTGGACCTGAAGCTGCTGACCGCCCACATGGATGCCAAGGGCATGGCCGAGCTGGGCAATGCGCTGGACGCCACCCTGGTGCTGAGCTCGCTGTGGCCGTTCGTGGTGCTGGCGTTCGTGGTGTTCTTCTACTGCCTGGGTGCGCTGTACGACGACCGCCGCGACCGCAGCATCCTGTTCTGGAAGTCGCTGCCGCTGTCGGACACCCAGACCGTGCTGTCCAAGGCGCTCAGTGCGCTGCTGGTGGCCCCGGTCATCGCGGTGATCGCGTCGGTACTGACCATGTTCGGCTTCATGGCGATTCTCTCGGTCGTCGTGCTGACCCACGGCGGCAATCCGCTGACCCTGATCTGGGGCCCCGCCAGTCCGCTGGCCTTCGTGGCCAGTCACCTGTCCTGGCTGCCGGTGTACCTGCTGTGGGCGCTGCCGACCGTGGGCTGGCTGCTGATGTGGTCGGCCTGGGCCAAGTCCAAGCCGTTCCTGTGGGCGGTGATGCTGCCACTGTTCGCCGGCATCATCGTCAGCACCACGCGCATCATGACCCTGTTCGACATGACAAGCGGCTGGTTCTGGCAGCACATCGTGGGTCGCCTGCTGCTGGGCACGCTGCCGGGCAGTGACCTGTTCTACCGCACCGACCAGCTGCAATCGGTGATGCGCGACAGCGACAACGTGGCCGCGGCGCTGTCGCCGGCCAGCCAGCTGGCCGCGCTGGCCCTGCCCGAGCTCTGGATCGGCGCGGTTGCCGGTGTCGTGTTCATCATCATCGCCATCCGCCTGCGCCGCCGCGCCGGCGAAATCTGACCCTGACGTCGTCGAGGAATTCCGCCATGATCCGCACCCTAGCCGTTGCTTCCCTGCTGTTGCTGCCGCTGACTGCACTGGCCGATGAGCCCCAGTGCAAATTCAATGCCCCGCGCGATCTCAAGCTCGACGTGGCCGGGGCCAAGGCGATCGTGTTCGAGGTCAACCAGCATGACCTGGTACTGCAGGCCGGTCCCGGCGCTGCCCAGCTCGGCGGACGTGCCTGCGCTTCGAATGCAGACTGGCTGCCACAGCTGACCGTGACCCAGCAGAAGGTCGGCGACAAGCTGGTGGTGAAGCTGCAGCGCGAGAACCAGGGGCTGAGCTGGAACATGAGCGGCAACAGCTACGCCTACCTGGACCTGCGCGGCACCCTCCCGGACAACGTGCTGGTGCAGATGAAGGTCGGTTCCGGCGATGCCAGCGTGACCGGAGCGCATTCGCTCAGTGCCGACGTCGGCTCGGGTGACATCAAGCTGCGCGAGATCAAGGGGCTGGTGACCGCCGCGATCGGCTCGGGCGATGTCGAGCTCGATGGTGCCGGTGGGCTGAACCTGCTGTCGGTCGGTTCGGGCGACTTCAACGCCCGCAACCTGCGGGGCAAAGCCACGGTCGGCACGATCGGTTCGGGCGATCTGACCCTGGATGGCGTCGCGGGCAACGTCGACATCAAGACGGTCGGTTCCGGCGACGTGGACCTGCGCCAGGTCAAAGGCAGTGTAAGTCTGGGCAACATCGGCTCGGGCGACTTTGAAGCCGACGGCGTCGGTGGCAGCGTCACGGTCGAACGACATGGCTCGGGGGATGTGACGGTGCGTGATGTGAGCGGTGACCTGACCGTCGCCAACAGCGGCAGCGGCGATATCACCCACAGAGGCGTCGGCGGCAAGGTCCAGCTGCCGCGCGGCAAATAACGGAGGCCTGACCATGAACCTGCGACTGCTGCTGCCCACCCTGCTGCTGTGCCTGCCGTTGGCGGCCTGCAACAACACCGATTCGAACCGGACCGATCCCTCCACCGGCAAGCCGGTGGTGGATGCCGATTCGATTGGAAAGAAGGTCAAGGACGCTACCGACAAGGCGCGGGTGGAAATCGCCCAGGGCAACATCAAGATTTCCAACGACCAGAACGACAAGGCCGAGATCACGCCGCAGGGAGACCTGCTGATCAACGGCAAGGCGGTCACCATCGATGCCCAGCAGCGGGCGCTGCTGCTGGACTACCGCAAGCAGGTGGAAACGCTGGCGGGCGCAGGCATGGACATCGGCGTGGCCGGTGCCAGCCTGGGCGTGAAGGCCGCCGGCGAGGCCCTGCGCGGCGTGTTCTCCGGCGACACCCAGGGCATCGAGGAGCGGGTGAACGCCGAAGCGGCCAAGATCGAAGCCAGCGCCAAGCAGCTGTGCGAGCTGCTGCCGACGATGATGGCCAAGCAGCACGCGCTGGCGGCGGCGCTGCCGGCGTTCCAGCCCTACGCCACCATGGACCAGAGCGACATCGACGACTGCCACAGCTGAGCCAGCGGCACCTGCGACATCCGGTCGCAGTCAGACCCGCTGCACGGGGGGAGGGCTACACTAGCCCTCCCCTTTTTTGTGCACTGCCGGCCATGAAGAAGCTGTACCTCCTGCTGTTGGCCCTGTTCTGCCTTGCCGCCACCGGCTGCGACCAGGAATACCGCAACCACCGCGCCGAGCGCGGCAAGCCGAAGATCACCGTCAGCGACGGCATGCTCACCGTGCGTCGCGCGCCGGCGCCGAACATCATCGTGCTGCCCAACGGCCACATGAAGATCGACGAGATCGAAATTCCGCTCGACGACAGCCAGCACGCGCTGCTGCAGCAGATGTTCGGCCAGCTGCAGGTGCTGCGCCAGAACACCCTCACCGATGCCCCGTACGACCCGGACAAGCGCGCGGTGAAGATCCAGGTACCGCCGGGCATGCAGCCGATCCCGCCGGACCTGGTCGCGCGTATTCCGCAGTTCAAGGATTACACCGAGACGTTCGACAATTTGATGGCGGATCGGCGCTGATCTCGAACGTCAACGTCAACGTCAAAGGCCGAAGCCTTGGTCTGCACGTGTCTCTGGCTTGGGCCGGCGGGGGACACGCCATGCGTGTCTGCCGTTTACATCCGCACACGACCCACTGTCCGGGGCGGTCGGCGGGCAGCCTCCGTAGGAACTGTCAAAAACATGGATGTTTTTGCCAAGCCTACATGGATGTATTTACGGCGTGTCCCGTAGGGGGCTGCCCGACGGCCGCCCCACTCGCAGAGATGGAAACGCTGCTTTTCGCTCTTAGCTTTCAGCCACCACCACCACCACCGGCATGAATGCCGCCAGCAGTAAGCGCCGCAGGATCCAGCAACCGGCGCAGCTCGGCTTCGGACAACCCGCTGTCTTCCTTGGCCACATCCAGCACCGGCCGCTGCTCCTTGTACGCGCGCTTGGCGATTGCCGCGGCCTTTTCGTACCCGATGATCGGGTTCAACGCCGTCACCAGGATCGGGTTGCGGCCCAGCGCCTCGCGTACGCGGTCTTCGCGCACCTTCAGCCCCGCGATGGCCGTGTCGGCCAGCAACCGCGAGATGTTGGAGAGCAGACCGATGCCATCCAGCAGGTTCGCCGCGATCAGCGGCAGCGTCACGTTCAACTGGAAGTTGCCCGTCTGCCCCGCCACCGTGATCGCCGTGTGGTGCCCGATCACCTGCGCGCACACCATCACCGTTGCTTCCGGAATCACCGGATTGACCTTGCCCGGCATGATCGAACTCCCCGGCTGCAGCGCCGGCAGCTCGATCTCTCCCAGGCCCGCCAGCGGACCGGCATTCATCCAGCGCAGGTCGTTGGCGATCTTGATCAGCGCCACTGCCAGCGCATTGAGCTGCCCCGACAGTTCCACCGCATCATCCTGCGCCGCAAGACCTTCGAACTTGTTTTCCGCGCTGTCAAAGCGCACCCCGGTCTGCTGCTTCAGGCGCTTGGCCACCCGCTCGCCGAAGCGCGGGTCCGCATTGATGCCGGTGCCGATCGCCGTGCCGCCCAGCGGCAGCCGGCGCAGCCGCTTCAGGCTGTCCTCCAGGCGTTCCTGCGCCGACGACAGCTGCGCCGACCATGCGCCGAATTCCTGTTCGAAGGTCAGCGGCATCGCATCCATCAAGTGCGTGCGCCCGGTCTTGACCACCTTGCGCAGCGCGCGGCCACGCTTGTCGATGGTCTTGCGCAGGTGCACCAGCGCCGGCAGCAGCTGCTCCTGCACGCCCAGCAGCGCCGATACCCGCAGCGCCGTCGGGATGACATCGTTGGAGCTCTGGCCCTGGTTGACGTGGTCGTTGGGGTGCACCGTGATCCTGCCCGCCTTGCCAGCACGGTTGGCCAGGGTTGCGATGACCTCGTTGGCATTCATGTTCGACGACGTGCCCGAGCCGGTCTGGTAGATATCGATCGGGAAGTGCGCGTCGTGGCGGCCTTCAGCCACCTCGTCTGCCGCAGCTTCGATCGCCTTGCCGACATTTTTCGGCAAGTGGCCCAGCTCGGCGTTGACCGCCGCCGCGGCCCCCTTCACCAGGCCCAGCGCCCGGATGAAACCGCGCGGCATGCGTTGGCCCGAGACCGGGAAGTTGTCCACCGCGCGCTGCGTCTGTGCGCCCCACAGCGCGTCTGCAGGGACCTGCAGTTCGCCCATGCTGTCGTGCTCGGTCCTGAAACCCTTGCTCATTGCATTACTCCGCGATTCTTTCAATTGGGAAAGGGAACGGCGGCTGGCAACGGGCCTTCATTCCCTGGCTGGCGGCTGCGGCCACGATACTCCCATGCGGGAGTGAATCCCAACCACAGCCCGCATCGGCTAGACTCGGAATTCGTGTTCATTCAGGCATCACCTCCGTCCATGGGCGACGACCCCCACTGTAGTTCGCGCCACGACCAACGGTATGCCCGGCCTTGCCGTGCCCCCCTTCGGGGCCGTCGCCATGCGACGTTACTCGCGGCTACGCCGCTCCTTTCGTGGCCTGCCTATATCTTCCGCCGGGGCCGGCCATGATCGTCGGCAACCTGCTGCTTCTGCTGCTGGCCTTGTTCCTGGTGGTGCTCAACGGCTTCTTCGTGGCCGCCGAGTTCGCCTTGGTCAAACTGCGCCACACCCAGGCCGTGGGGCTTGCGGCCCGGCACGGCTGGCGTGGCCGCCTGCTGCTCAACGTGCATTCGCACCTGGACGCCTACCTCTCGGCCTGCCAGCTGGGCATCACGCTGTCCTCGCTGGGCCTGGGCTGGGTCGGTGAGCCGGCGTTCGCGCACCTGCTGCAGCCGCTGTTCGATGCGCTCGGCATGGGCCCGGAAGGTGCACGCCTGACCGCCTTCATCATCGCCTTCAGCCTGATCTCGTTCCTGCACATCGTGTTGGGTGAGCTGGCACCGAAATCGATGGCGATCCGCAGGCCCGAAGCCATGTCGCTGTGGACCGCTGCACCGCTGTACCTGTTCTACTGGGCCATGTTCCCGGCGATATGGCTGCTCAACCACAGCGCCAATGCACTGCTGCGACTGGCCGGCTGGGGCGACGTGGAACACACCTCGCACCGCTATTCCCGCGAAGAGTTGAAGCTGATCGTCGCGCGCCAACAGCCCGGCGCCGGCGCGCCGGACCAGGACCTGACGCTGATGAGCCACGCACTCGAGCTGCCCGAACTGGTGGCCGGCGACCTGATGCGCCCGCGCGAACACATGCGCGTGTTCCGCCAGGGCATGAGCCTGGCCGCGGTCATGGCCGAATTCGCCGAAAGCCGCTACAGCCGCTACCCGTGGTTCGACGCCGATGGCGAAGAAGTACTGGGCATCCTGCACATGAAGGACCTGCTGGTGGAGATCGCCCGCGGCCAGCCCACCGACGACCTGCGCGCCCTGCTGCGCCCGGCCAACCTGATCGCGCTGGAAACCCCGGTCACCGCCGTGCTGGAACGCTTCCGCACCGGCACCACGCACATGGCCCTGTGCGTCGAGGAACATGGCCGCATCCTGGGCTATTTCACCCTGGAAGATCTGCTGGAGGTGGTGGTCGGCGATATCGAGGACGAGCATCCGCACGTGGTCAAGGACGCCCCCACCCGCGGCGCCGACGGCAGCCTGCTGGTGGCTGGCTCCACCTCCATCTTCCGCCTCGAACGCCTGCTGGGGCGTGACCTGGCCGCGCCCGAGCACCTCAATTCGGTGGGTGGGCTGATCGTGCACCAGCTGCAGCGCCTGCCCGAGGAAGGCGAGGACGTGCGCATCGATGGCCAGCTGTTCACCGTCAAGCGCATGGCCGGCCACCGGATCCAGGCGGTCACCGTACGGCTGGCGCCCGAAGAGGCCGACGACGACCCCGGGGCAGCGTAGAATGACGGCCCCCGCCGTCATTGCCTGCGCCCGCCATGTCCGAATTCGCCCTGCTCGCCCTGTCCCCGCTTGATGGCCGCTATGCCGGCAAGGTCGACGCCCTGCGCCCGATCTTCTCCGAATACGGCCTGATCAAGGCCCGCGTGAAGGTCGAAGTGGAGTGGCTGCTGGCCCTGGCCAACGAACCGGGCATCGCCGAGCTGGCGCCGTTCCCGGCCGCTGCCGCCGCGCGCCTGCGCGCCCTGGCCGATGATTTCGCCCCGGCCCACGCCGCGCGCGTCAAGGAAATCGAGCGCACCACCAACCACGACGTCAAGGCCGTGGAGTACTTCATCAAGGAGCAGCTGAAGGACGACGCCGAGCTGGCCCCGGCCCTGGAATTCGTGCATTTCGCCTGCACCAGCGAAGACATCAACAACCTCAGCTACGGCCTGATGCTGGAAGAAGCCCGCCGCACCGTGCTGCTGCCGTCGCTGGACGACATCGCCGCCCGCCTGCGCGCCCTGGCCCATGCCCAGGCCGAACAGCCGATGCTGTCGCGCACCCACGGCCAGACCGCCTCGCCCACTACCCTGGGCAAGGAAGTGGCCAACGTGGTCGCCCGCCTCGAGCGCCAGCGCCGCCAGATCGCCGCGGTCGAGCTGACCGGCAAGATCAACGGCGCGGTGGGCAACTACAACGCCCACGCCATCGCCTACCCCGACGTGGACTGGCCGGCCTTCGCCAAGCGCTTCGTCGAAAGCCTGGGCCTGGTGTTCAACCCCTACACCACCCAGATCGAGCCGCACGACAACATCGCCGAAATCGGCGACGCCGCCCGCCGCGCCAACATCATCCTGATCGACCTGGCCCGCGACATCTGGGGCTACATCTCGCTCGGCTACTTCAAGCAGAAGCTCAAGGAGGGCGAAGTCGGCTCCTCGACCATGCCGCACAAGGTCAACCCGATCGACTTCGAGAACGCTGAAGGCAACTTCGGCATCGCCAACGCCCTGTTCGAACACTTCAGCGCCAAGCTGCCGATCAGCCGCTGGCAGCGCGACCTCACCGACTCCACCGTGCTGCGCGCGGTGGGCACCGCCTTCGGCCACAGCCAGGTCGCGTTGGACTCGCTGGCCAAGGGGCTGGGCAAGCTGACCGTGAACCCCGAACGCCTCAACGCCGACCTGGACGCCGCGTGGGAAGTGCTGGCCGAAGCCGTGCAGACGGTGATGCGCCGTCATGGCCTGCCGAACCCGTACGAACAGCTCAAGGCCCTGACCCGTGGCCAGGGCATCACCGCCGAGTCGATGAAGGCATTCGTGGAATCGCTGGACCTGCCGGAAGACGCCAAGCAGAACCTGCGCGAATTGACCCCGGGCGGCTACATCGGCCTGGCGGCGGGTTTGGCCAAGGCGATTTGATTCGCGAAACAAAGCAGTGCCCCCAGACGGGGCGTCGGCAATTCCGGCGCCCCGTTTTCGTTTGGCGCACCGCCATGTCGGTCATTTCAATGCGTCACCGGGCGCAGACAGGTTCACGGCAGTTGCTTGGGACCCAACCCTACCGGCGGTGTGCCAATGCCCCACACCGTTACGTCAGGCCATCGTGCAACGTAGAGCGACGCCCTGCGTCGCCGCTCTTCCGTCCGCCCAGCGCGACGCACTGTCGGGGAAGGCCGGCGGGCAGTCCCCGTAGGGACTGTCAAAAACATGGATGTTTTTGCCAAACCCCCATGGACGGGTTCACGGCGTGTCCCGTAGGGGACTGCCCGCCGGCCTTACTGCACATATATCCCGAAGCGCCTGCGCTCTCCGCGACAACCCAACGCAGGTGCACATGACACGGAACCAGCAGACAATAGCCGGGTATCCCGCCTCGACGCTGCAAGGATTCCCCCCATGGCTGTGCGCAAGACCAAAACCCCCGTCATCGAAGTCCAGGCCCGCCCCGGCCTGCCGCTGGGCATGCCCGCCGCGACCTTCCTGCGCGACTACTGGCAGAAGCGCCCGCTGCTGATCCGCGGCGCCTTCCCCGATTTTGAAACCCCGCTCCAGCCCGAAGACCTGGCGGGCCTGGCCTGCGAGGAAACCGCCCTTGCCCGCCTGATCAGCCACGACCGCGCCACCGACGGCTGGTCCGTGCGCACCGGCCCGTTCCAGGAAGAAGAATTCCCCGGCATGCCTGATCACGACTGGACCCTGCTGGTCCAGGACGTCGACAAGTGGGACCCGGATGTGCGTGCCCTGATCAGCCACTTCGACTTCCTGCCGCGCTGGCGCATGGACGATGTGATGATCAGCTTCGCCGCCACCGGCGGCTCGGTCGGCGCCCACGTCGACCAGTACGACGTGTTCCTGCTGCAGGCCTACGGCCACCGCCGCTGGCAGATCGACGCCAGCGAATCCACCAAGGGCAAGCGCCCCCCGCTGGATTTCCGCAACGACGTCGAACTCAAGCTGCTGCGCCGCTTCAAGCCCACCCACGACTGGGTGCTCGAACCCGGCGACATGCTGTACCTGCCGCCCAACGTCCCCCACAACGGCGTCGCCGAAGACCCCTGCCTGACCTTCTCCTTCGGCATGCGCGCCCCCGCCTCCGCCGAGCTGATCAGCGACTACCTGGACACCCTGATCATGGATGCCGACGAGGCCATCCGCTACCAGGACCCGGACCTGAAGGTGCCCGAAGACCCCAACGAAATCGACGCCGTGGCCATGGGCCGCGTGGTCCAGGCCCTCAACGCCATCCGCATGAACGACCCCGACCGCCTCGGCGACTGGTTCGGCCGCTTCATCACCACCTACCGCGCCGCCGGTGACGTGGTCGCTTCCGGCGAACCGCTCCCGCGCGAAGACATCGAAGCCGCCCTGGCCGAAGGTATCGAGCTCGGCCGCCACCCGTGGGCCCGCCTGGCCTGGCGCCGGGCCAAGCGCGGCGCCAGCCTGTACTGCAGCGGCCTCGAATTCGCCCTGCCGGTGAAGGACGCCCAGACCCTGGCCGCCGCCGAACAGGTCGGTGGCGCCCTGTACCAGAAGCTCTCGGCCAAGGGCCGCGACGCCCTGCACGCGCTGGTGGCCGGTGGCTATTACCAGCTGCTCGACGGCGACGCGTTCGACGACGAAGACGAGTACGGGGACGACGCGGTGGCCGGATACGAAATCCTCGACGCCACCGAAACGGTCGAGGTCGTCGAGGATGAAGATGTCGAGGCCAACGTGCACGAAGTGACCATCCACGACGACGGCGTCGAAGTGATCGTCGATTTCGACGACGCCGATGACAGCGACGACGACCAGGCCGTCGGCACCCCCGACGGCGGCGCCGGCTCCTGACATGACCGGGCCCGGCAGCGCCGACCCGCACATGCGCCGCGTGCCGGGCGGCGCGGTCGCCATCGACACCGCCGACGAGGCGGTGGCCATCACCACCGCCCTGGTTGATCGCGCCCGCCGCCAGCTGTGGCTGCACAGCCGCGTGCTCGACCCCGGCCTGCTCGATGCACCACCGGTGCTGGAGGCGCTGCGCCGCTTCGCCACCGCCCGCCACGACAAACAGGTGCATCTGATCGTCCACGACGCCACGGCGATCGCCCAGGCTGGCTCACCCCTCCTGGGCCTGGTCCAGCGCCTGCCCACCGTGTTCCGCGTGCGCCAGGTGACCGACCCGATTGACCGCGCCCTGGCTTCGGCCTGCCTGCTCAACGATGCCGGCGACTACTACTTTCGTCTGAGTGGGCTGCGCTTCGACGGCGAAGCCGGGCTTGCCATGCCGGCACGTTCGCGACCGTTGCAGGACGGTTTACAGCGCGTATGGGAACGTTCGCGCGATTGCAGCGAACTGCGCGCGCTCGGCCTGTAGTCCACTTCCCGGCCCCGAACCTGTCTGGGAATGACACCACGGCCCCGCCGCGGGCCGTTCCGGTGCCCCTTCCTGTCTCGATGGGGGTACAATTTGGACCGTTAGATACCGCCCGTGCAGGGCTATTCATTTTCCCTGCCGGATCATCGAAGCCTTACCCCACAAGCGAATCCGACCCTCCATCGTGGACAATCTACTGAAGCAGTTTGCGCAGTCTTCGCAGCTCGCCGGCGGCAACGCCTCCTATATCGAGGATCTGTACGAGCAGTACCTCGTTTCTCCGGACAGTGTCGATCCCAAATGGAAGACCTACTTCGACGGCTTCAAGGGCCGCGAAGCCGGTGACATTCCGCATTCGGCCGTCATCGCCCATATCGCCGACGCTGCCAAGAACGCCGTCAAGGGCGGCGGCAACTCCGGTGCCAGCGACGAACGTGAGCGCAATGTCGGTCGCCTGATCACCGCGTACCGTTCGCGCGGCCACCTGGATGCCCGCCTGGACCCGCTGGGCCTGGCCCAGGCGGTCAATTCGCCGGACCTTGGCCTGCCGTTCCACAGCCTGTCGGAAGGTGACCTCAACGCCGAGTTCAGCACCGGCGGTGTCGGTGGCCAGCCGCGGATGAAGCTGCGCGACCTGCTGGAGCGTCTGAAGAAGACCTACACCGGCTCGATCGGTGCGGAATTCATGCACATTTCCGAGGTCGAGCAGCGCCAGTGGATCTACCAGCGCCTGGAACTGGCCGGTGGCAACTACAGCCTGGACGCGGATACCCAGCGCCGCACGCTGGAGCGCCTGACCGCCGCCGAAGGCCTGGAACGCTACCTGCATACCAAGTACGTCGGCCAGAAGCGCTTCTCGCTCGAAGGCGGCGATTCGCTGATCCCGATGATGGATACCATCATCCGTGACGCCGGCAAGGATGGCGTCAAGGACGTGGTGATCGGCATGGCCCACCGCGGCCGCCTCAACGTGCTGGTCAACACCCTCGGCAAGAACCCGCGCAAGCTGTTTGACGAGTTCGAAGGCAAGTTCGAGCACGACGAGCACGCCTCCGCCGGCGACGTGAAGTACCACATGGGCTTCTCGGCCGACGTGGCCACCGACGGTGGCCCGGTCCACCTGGCGCTGGCGTTCAACCCGTCGCACCTGGAAATCGCCGACCCGGTCGTGGCCGGTTCGGTGCGTTCGCGCCAGGAGCGCCGCAAGGACACTGCCCGCAAGCAGGTCATGCCGATCCTGATCCACGGCGACGCGGCCTTCTCCGGCCAGGGCGTGGTCATGGAACTGTTCCAGATGTCGCAGGCCCGCGGCTTCGCCGTCGGTGGCACCGTGCACATCGTGGTCAACAACCAGGTGGGCTTCACGACCTCGAACCCGGAAGACACCCGCTCGACCCGTTACGCCACCGACGTCGCCAAGATGATCGCCGCGCCCGTGCTGCACGTGAACGGTGACGATCCCGAGGCCGTGGTGTTCGCCGCGAAGCTGGCCTTCGAGTTCCGCCAGAAGTTCGCCAAGGACGTGGTCATCGACCTGATGTGCTATCGCCGTTGGGGCCACAACGAGGCCGACGAACCGGCGATCACCCAGCCGCTGATGTACCAGGTGATCCGCAAGCACCAGACCACCCGCGAGCTGTACGCCGCGCAGCTGGAACAGGCCGGCGTGATCGCCGCCGGTGCCGGCAAGGCGATGGTCGATGCCTACCGCGAGAAGCTGGACGCCGGTGAAGTCACCACCGAACTGGCCACGGTCGAGAAGACGCCGCCCAGCAGCGCGCTGTTTGTCGATTGGCCCAAGCTGCTGGAAGGCAAGCTGTCCGACCCGGTCTCCACCAAGGTGGACCCGGCGAAGCTGAAGCAGCTGGCCGAGCTGATCAACACCGTGCCGGCCGAAGTGGAACTGCACTCACGCGTGGCCAAGGTATACGACGACCGCCGCAAGATGGCCGCCGGCGAGATCCCGGGCGACTGGGGCTTTGCCGAGAACCTCGCCTACGCCACCCTGCTCGACGAAGGCCACGCGCTGCGCCTGGTCGGACAGGACGTCGGCCGCGGTACGTTCACCCACCGCCACGCGATCCTGCACGACCAGAAGACCGACAACTACTACCTGCCGCTGCGTCAGCTGGTGGATTCGCCGGAAAAGGCCACCGTCATTGATTCGCTGCTCAGCGAAGAAGCGGTAATGGCCTATGAGTACGGGTTCTCGACCACCGATCCCAACACCCTGTGCATCTGGGAAGGCCAGTTCGGCGATTTCGCCAACGGCGCCCAGGTGGTGATCGACCAGTTCATCGCGGCCGGCGAAGCCAAGTGGGGCCGTATCTCCGGCCTTACCCTGCTGTTGCCGCACGGGTATGAAGGGCAAGGCCCGGAACACAGCTCGGCACGCCTGGAGCGGTTCCTGCAGCTGTGCGCGCTGGAAAACATGCTGGTGGTGGTCCCGTCGACCCCGGCGCAGGCGTTCCACATGCTGCGCCGCCAGCTGCACCTCACCACCCGCAAGCCGCTGGTGGTGATGTCGCCCAAGTCGCTGCTGCGCCACAAGCTGGCCGTGTCGACCCTGGACGAGCTGGCCAACGGCGAATTCCAGCACCTGATCGGCGATGCCAAGGCGGAGGCGAAGAAGGTCAAGCGCGTGGTGCTGTGCTCGGGCAAGGTCTACTACGACCTGCTGGAAGACCAGACCAAGCGCGGCCAGGACGACGTTGCCATCATCCGCGTGGAACAGCTGTACCCGTTCCCGCGCGCGCTGCTGGCGGCCGAACTGAAAAAGTACGGCAAGGCCACCGACGTGGTGTGGACGCAGGAAGAACCGCAGAACCAGGGCGCGTGGTACCAGATCCGCCACCACCTGCAGTTCTGCCTGGCCGATGGCCAGAGCCTGCACTACGCCGGTCGCGCCCGGTCCGCCTCGCCGGCTGCCGGTCACATGGCCGACCACATCATCGAGCAGCAGAAGCTGGTCGCCGATGCACTGGTCAACCCGTTCAACGACGCGGTCGCTGAATAACTTTCCCCTCATTCCAGAAAAGACAAACCAGGAAGCCCCCGCATGGCCACCGAAGTCAAAGCCCCGGTACTGCCCGAATCCGTCGCCGACGGCACCATCGCCACCTGGCACAAGAAGGTCGGCGATGCCGTCAAGCGTGACGAAAACCTGCTCGACCTGGAAACCGACAAGGTCGTGCTGGAAGTGCCGTCGCCGGTTGATGGCGTGCTGAAGGAAATCAAGTTCGAGGTCGGCGCCACCGTGACCTCGAGCCAGGTCGTGGCGATCATCGAAGAAGGCGCCGCTGCTGCGGCTCCGGCCCCGGCGGCTGAAGCCAAGCCGGCGGCTGCCGCTCCGGCTCCGGCTGCTGCCCCGGCCGCTGCTGCCGCGCCGGCCCCGGCCGCGAAGTCCGCTGCCGATGCCCTGCCCCCGGGCGCGCGCTTCACCGCGATCACCGAAGGGGTGAACCCGGCCGATGTGGACGGCACCGGCCGTCGCGGCGCGGTGACCAAGGAAGACATCGTCAACTTCGCCCGCAACGGCGGTGCCGGCAAGGCCGGTGGCGCACGTCCGGAAGAACGCGTGCCGATGACCCGCATCCGCAAGCGCATCGCCGAACGCCTGATGGAGTCCAAGAACTCCACCGCCATGCTGACCACCTTCAACGAAGTCGACCTGTCCAAGGTGTCGGCTGCGCGCAAGGACCTGCAGGACGAGTTCGTCAAGGCCCACGGCATCAAGCTGGGCTTCATGAGCTTCTTCGTGAAGGCCGCCGCCAACGCGCTGCAGCGCTTCCCGCTGGTCAACGCCTCGATCGACGGCGACGACATCATCTACCACGGCTACTCGGACATCTCCATCGCGGTCTCGACCGAAAAGGGCCTGGTCACGCCGGTGCTGCGCAACGTCGAGCGCATGTCGTTCGCCGACATCGAAAAGACCATCGCCGACTACGCCAAGAAGGCCCGTGACGGCAAGCTGAGCCTGGAAGAACTGCAGGGCGGCACCTTCACCGTGACCAACGGCGGCACCTTCGGTTCGCTGCTGTCCACCCCGATCATCAACCCGCCGCAGAGCGCCATCCTGGGCATGCACGCGATCAAGGAGCGTCCGATCGCCCAGAACGGCCAGGTCGTGATCGCGCCGATGATGTACCTGGCGCTGTCCTATGACCACCGCATCATCGACGGCAAGGATTCGGTGCAGTTCCTGGTGGACATCAAGAACCAGCTGGAAAACCCGGGCCGCATGCTGTTCGGCCTGTAAGACCTCCCGCCCCTCCGCGCCTGCGCGGAGGGGTTCTGGTAAAGCATCAAGGAATTTTCAATGGCTGAACAATTCGACGTTGTCGTCATCGGTGCCGGCCCGGCCGGCTACCACGCTGCCATCCGCGCCGCGCAGCTGGGTCTGAAGACCGCCTGCATCGACGCTGCCCTGGGCAAGGATGGCAAGCCGGCGCTGGGCGGGACCTGCCTGCGCGTGGGCTGCATTCCGTCCAAGGCGCTGCTGGACTCCTCGCGCCAGTTCTGGAACATGGGCCACATCTTTGGCGACCACGGCATCAGCTTCAAGGATGCCAAGATGGACGTCGAGGCGATGATTGGCCGCAAGGACAAGATCGTCAAGCAGTTCACCGGTGGCATCGGCATGCTGTTCAAGGCCAACAAGGTTGCCGCCTACTACGGTTTCGGTGAGCTGCAGCCGGGCAACGTGGTCAAGGTCACCCAGCACGACGGTTCGATCGTCGAGCTGAAGGGCACCAACGTGATCATCGCCGCCGGTTCGGATTCGATCGAACTGCCGTTCGCCAAGTTCGACGGCGACACCATCGTCGACAACGTCGGCGGCCTGGACTTCACCGAAGTCCCGGCCCGCCTGGCCGTGATCGGCGCCGGCGTGATCGGCCTGGAACTGGGCAGCGTGTGGAAGCGCCTGGGTTCGGAAGTGACCATCCTGGAAGCCCTGCCGGACTTCCTGGCCGCCGCCGATACGGAAGTGGCCAAGGTCGCCGCCAAGGAATTCAAGAAGCAGGGCCTGGACATCCGCCTGGGGGCCAAGGTCTCGAAGGCCGAAGTGACCGGCAAGGGCAAGAAGAAGGAAGTTGCCCTGACCTACACCGACGCCGAAGGCGAAAAGAGCCTGGTGGTGGACAAGCTGCTGGTGGCCGTGGGCCGCCGTGCCGCGACCAAGGGCCTGCTGGCCGAAGGGACCGGGGTCAGGATCAACGAACGCGGCCAGATCGAAGTGGACGACCACTGCCACACCGGCGTGGACGGTGTGTGGGCGGTCGGTGACTGCGTGCGCGGCCCGATGCTGGCGCACAAGGGCTTCGAAGAAGGCATCGCGGTGGCTGAACTGATCGCGGGCCTGCCGGGCCACGTGAACTTCGACACCATCCCGTGGGTCATCTACACCGAGCCCGAACTGGCCTGGGTGGGCAAGACCGAGCAGCAGCTGAAGGCCGAAGGCATTCCGTACAAGGCCGGCAGCTTCCCGTTCGCCGCCAACGGCCGTGCCGTGGCGATGATCGAGCCGGCGGGCTTCGTGAAGGTGCTGGCCCACGCCGAGACCGACCGCATCCTGGGCATGCACCTGGTCGGCGCCAACGTGTCCGAGCTGGTCCACGAAGGCGTGCTGACCATGGAGTTCAGTGGTTCGGCCGACGATTTGGCCCGCATCTGCCACGCCCACCCGTCCCTGTCGGAAGTCGTCCACGACGCCGCCATGGCCGTGAGCAAGCGCGCGATCCACAAGGCCAACTGACCGGCCCTGTGGTGATGCAACGAAAAACCCCGCCTCGGCGGGGTTTTTTGTGGGCTGCCGGGTGACCGCACCGGATTCCGTTGGGATGGAACCGCATCGGTAGAGTCGGTTCCCAAACGACTACCGATACCGCTGCAACGTTCGGTAACGCATGACCTCAGACGAAGGCGCCTCTCCGGCACAGGTCATGCGTCCCAGCACCGATCACCGTCCATGGCAGTCGTTTGGCAACCGACGCTACCAGGCCGGATCACGCTGCCACTCGCCCGCCGCCGAGCAGGCGGGCCGGCAGCATGAACACTGCGCGGAGGAATGCGAACAGCGCCGAGAAGGTGATGCCGACCAGGCGCAACGGCAGGCTCAACAGCCATACGAACGGCCAGGCCAGCAGGGCCAGGATCGCCAGCGGCCAGCACAGCACGAACAGCAGGCACCACACGCCCAGTGCGAACAGGGTCTTCATGACGGTCTCCAGGCGGCACCTTGCCGCTGCGGGACCACATTGGCGCCCTCCCCAGCCGTGTTCAACCGGTTTGCGACGAAACCCCGGATCCGCCGACGAAACGCGTACCGACCAACGGTCGGTACCTACCGGCGCCAACCATCGTGCGCCCACGCGGTAGCGCACGACCGTTGGTCGTGCGCGCTTCCTTCATTCGAACGAACCGACCGAATCGTGCGAGAGGTTGTCGAAGCGGGTGTATTCGCCGAAGAACTTGAGCTTGCACGAGCCGGTCGGGCCGCCTCGGTGCTTGCCGATGATGATCTCGGCCAGGCCCTTGTCCGGGGAATTTTCCTTGTTGTAATAATCGTCGCGGTAGATGAACACGATCATGTCCGCGTCCTGCTCGATTGCGCCGGATTCACGAAGGTCTGCCATCACCGGGCGCTTGTCGGTCCGGGTTTCCAGCGAGCGGTTGAGCTGCGACAGCGCGATCACCGGCACGTTCAGTTCCTTGGCCAGGCCCTTGAGCGAACGCGAGATTTCCGAGATTTCGGTGGCACGGTTCTCGCTGTTGCCCGGCACGCTCATCAGCTGCAGGTAGTCGATCACGATCAACCCCAGGTCGTGCTCGCGCTTGAGGCGGCGGCACTTGGAGCGCAGGATCTCCGGCGACACGCCCGGCGTATCGTCGATGAAGATCTTGGTTTCCTTCAGCATGCGGATCGCGCCGGTGACCCGGCTCCAGTCCTCGTCTTCCAGCTGGCCGGTACGCAGGCGCTGGGCGTTGATGCGGCCGTTGGAGGAAATCAGGCGCATGGCCAGCTGCGAGGCCGACATTTCCATCGAGAACACCGCCACGCCCTTCTTGGACTTGATGGCCGCGTACTCGGCGATGTTCAGCGCGAACGTGGTCTTGCCCATGGCCGGGCGCGCGGCCAGGATGATCAGGTCGGTCGGCTGCAGGCCGGCGGTCATCGCGTCGAAGTCCGCATAGCCGGTGGGCAGGCCGGTGATGTTGCCGCCGTTCTCGAAGCGGTTGCGCAGCTCTTCGAAGGCGTCCTTGAGCGCGCCGGGCATCGCCACGAAATCGGTCCGGCCACGGGCGCCCTGTTCGGCGATGGCGAACACGGACTTTTCCGCCGCCGACAGCAGTTCGCTGCTCTCGCGGCCTTCCGGCTGGAAACCATCGTTGACGATGTCGGTCCCGACCTGGATCAGCTGCCGCAGCACCGCCTTGTCGCGCACGATCTCGGCATAGGCCGAGATGTTGGCCGCCGACGGGGTGGTGCTGGCCAGCTCGATCAAATAGGCGCCATCGCCCACCAGCTCCATCTTGCCCTGCGATTCGAACCACTCGCCCAGGGTCACCGCATCGAACGGGCGGTCGCGTTCGGACAGCTCGCGGATCGCCCGGTAGATGGTCTGGTGGTCGCGTCGGTAGAAGTCGCTTTCGGTCAGCTGATCGTTGATCCGGTCGTAACTTTCCGGGGCCAGCATCAACCCGCCCAGCACCGCCTGTTCGGCCTCGATCGAATGCGGAGGCACGCGCAGCGCGTCGATGCGCATCTCGTCGCGATCAAAGCGGTCGCCGCGGTCTTTGCGGTCGGAACGGAAGCCAGAGCGGGCGGACATGAGGGGGTGTTCTTCCTGCAGAGTGGAGCGTGGGACATGGTAGGCACGGAGCGGCCGCCACAGCCATGCACAACCCTGTGGATAAGCGGTGGATAGCGGTGGGCACCGGGCGAGGGTGGCACGAGCAACGGTCGTGCCCTACCGGTTGCGGTTCCGGACGAATACCGACCATGCCGGGTAGCGCACGACCGTCGGTCGTGCGCCGGTACCCCATTATCGCAGAACCGTCCGGTTCAATGCTGACCGCCGTGGGTGGCGATCCAGGCCAGGAATTTATCGACGAAGCCCTGCAGGAAGTCGCGGGTACCTTCATTGCTGATGGTGCCCTGCCCGTCGATCAGGCCCTCCTTGAAATGAATGAACGCCTCCGGCTGGCCGAGCACCGGCATGTCCAGGTAGGCCAGGATGTTGCGCAGGTGCTGCTGGGCCAGCGCGGTGCCGATCACGCCGACGGAGGCGCCGATCACCGCAGCGGGCTTGCCGGCGAAGGCACTGTGGCCGTAGGGGCGCGAGCCCAGGTCGATGGCGTTCTTGAGCACGCCCGGCACCGAGCGGTTGTATTCAGGGGTGACGAACAGCACCGCATCGGCCTTGCGGATCTGCTCCTTCAGGCGCAGGCCTTCGGCCGGGTAGTCCTTGTCGAAGTCCTGGTTGTACAGCGGCAGGTCGCCGATCTGCACGTACTCGAAGCTGGCCTTGCCGGCGGCCAGCTTCTCCAGCGCATGGGCCAGGGCCTGGTTGTGCGAGCCGGTACGCAGGCTGCCGACCAGCACGGCGATGGTGGGTTGGGCCATGGGGGGTCTCCAGTAATGGGAACACCCAGCCTAGGCCGCAGCAGCGTTCGGGGCGGTGAAGGAACCACGGCGATGCGCGGTCAGGCGTTCACCACCGCTGCCCGCACCTGCTTCCAATGCGCCTGCCAGGCTTGGAACATCAATACGTTCCACAGGTGGGTATGCCATTTGCGCTCACCCTGCTGGAACTGCTTCCACAGCGGAACGATGGCATCCACATGGAACACCCCTTCGGCCTGCAGCCGCGCCGGATCCAGCAGCTCATCGGCCCAACCGCGCAGGTCGCCCTTCAGCCACGCGCTGACCGGCGCGCCGAAGCCGCGCTTGGGCCGGTGCACCATCTCCTGCGGCACATAACGGCCCAGCACCCGCTTCAGCATGTACTTGCTCACCCCATCGCGCTGCTTCATCGACAGCGGCAGCGACCAGGCGAATTCGGCCACGCGCCAGTCCAGCAGCGGCGCGCGCGCCTCCAGGCTGACCGCCATGCTGGTACGGTCCACCTTGCACAGCAGGTCATCGGGCAGGTAGGTGCTGAAATCGGCCAGCATCATCGCGTCGGCCGGGGAGCCGGCGCCGTGCAGCGGGTCGGCCAGGTCATAGAAGCTGCCCGCGCCGCGCGCGCCGATCACTGCCGATACCGGGTCACGCCAGCGCGAAATACGGTTGCGGTACACATCACCGATGCCGCGCGCCCCGGTTTCGGCCAGCAGCGCAGCCAATCCGCCCGTGCGTGACGCCTCGCCCTGGGTCTGCGAATGGGCCGCCATCCAGCGCCGCAGCGGTGCCGGCACCCGGCCCAGCAGCGTCCAGTTGCGCAGCGCGCGCTGGTAGCGGCTGTAGCCGAAGAACAGTTCATCGCCGCCATCGCCGGACAGCGCCACGGTCACCGCACTGCGCGCCAGTCGTGCCACCAGCGCGGTGGGCACCTGCGACGCATCGGCGAACGGCTCGTCAAACATCGCCGGCAGTTCGGGCACCACCGCCAGCGCATCGGCGCCGCTGACATACAGCTCGGTGTGGTCGGTGCCCAGGTGCGTGGCCAGGGCCTTGGCCAGCGGCGCCTCGTCGTGGTCAGAACCCTGGAACCCGATACTGAAACTGTGGACCGGCGTGGACGACTGCGACTGCATCAGCGCCGCCACCACCGATGAATCGGTACCGCCAGAGAGGAACACGCCCACCGGCACATCCGCCACCATGCGCAGCCCGACCGCATCTCGCAGCAGGGCATCGAGCTGGTTCTCGGCGTCCTCGTCGGTGCCCACGAACGGCGAGGCCAGCGCCTGCTGCATGCGCTCACGCGCGTTCCAGAACGGCAGCTGCTGCTGGTCGGGGCGGTGCGTGGCTGCACCGGCGGCCACTGCGGCGGCATCCAGGCGCAGTACCCGGCCCGGCATCAGCTTGAAACAGCGTTCGTGGATGCAGTGCGGCGCGGGAATGTAGTCCAGCCGCATCAGCAGCGTGAGCGCATCGCGGTCAATGTCGTTGTCGAACGCGGGGTGCTGCCACAGCGCCTTCAGCTCCGAACCGAACACCAGCGTGTCGCCGGCCCAGCCGTAGTACAGCGGTTTCTTGCCGACCCGGTCGCGGGCCAGCCACAGGCACTGCTCGGCGCGGTCCCACAGGGCGATGGCGAACATGCCGTTGGCGCGCTGCAGGGTCTCGTCCAGGCCCCAGGCCACGAACGCGGCCAGCAGCACTTCGGTGTCGGAATGCCCGCGGAACGCATGGCCGCGTTCCTCCAGCTCCAGGCGCAGCGCGGCAAAGTTGTAGATCTCGCCGTTGTAGGCCAGCACGTAACGGCCATCGTCGGACGCCATCGGCTGATGGCCCAGCGGCGACAGGTCCAGGATGCTCAGCCGGCGGTGCGCCAGCGCGATCCCGCTGGCCGCGTCGGCCCACACTCCGCTGTCATCCGGCCCACGGTGTACCAGCGCATCGCCCATGCGGCGCGCCTGCTGTTCCAACGCGGCCTGCTCCCGTACCGGGGCGGCCAGCAACATTCCTGCCAGTCCACACATGCGTCAATGGTCCTGCGCCAACATCCGCGCGGCGCTTGTTACCGCATTGTCGCTTGGAAGCACGCACATTGCTGCCCCCGCCAGCGGCGTATACGTGTCGGCGCCGCAGACGCGCTGCAGCGGCAGGTGGCCCAGCCCCGCCTCGACCAGCGCGGTGATCACGCCCTCGCCCACCCCGGCGCTGTGCCGGCCCTCGTCCACCACCAGCACCCGCTGGGCGTCGGCCCCCTGCTCGGCGATGAAGCCGGCGTTGAGCGGCACCAGCCAGCGCAGGTCGACCACCCGCACCTGCCAGCCCAGTTCGGCCTCGAGAGTGCGCGCAGCACGCAGACTCATCGGCACGCCGTTGCCGTAGGTGAAGATCACCAGGTCGTTGGCCTCTGGTGCATACACGCGCCCTTCCCCGAGCACCAGCGCCTGGTCCGGCGCGGGATACGGGAACAGCCACTGGCCGTCGCCCGGCGCGTGCAGGTCCTTGGTCATGTACAGCGCGATGGGCTCCAGGAACACCGCCACCCGCCCATCGACCTGGGCCAGCGCCGCCAGCGTGCGCAGCATCATGGCCGCGTCATCGCCGCGCGAGGCGCAGCCGACCACCAGCCCGGGAATGTCGCGCAGCGCGGCGATCGAGTTGTCGTTGTGGAAGTGGCCGCCGAAGCCCTTCTGGTAGCCCAGCCCGGCAATGCGCACCAGCATCGGGTTGCGGTATTGGTCGTTGGAGAAGAACTGCAGCGAACAGGCCTCTCCGCGCAGCTGGTCGGCGGCGTTGTGCAGGTAGGCCAGGTACTGGATTTCCGGAACCGGCAGCATGCCCAGGTTGGCCAGGCCCTGGGCCATGCCCAGGATCATGGTTTCATCCAGCAGCGTGTTGAACACCCGACGCGGGCCGAATGCCTTCAGCAGGCCCTTGCTGACCGTGTACACCCCGCCCTTCTGCGCGACATCCTCCCCGAACAGCAGTGACGAGGGGTACTTGCACAGCAGGTCGTGCAGCGCCTGATTGATCTGGATCGCCAGGTGTCGCGGCGGCTGCCGTTCCGGCAGCTGCGCCGCGCTGCCGAACACCGCCTCGCGCGCCTCCGCCGCCGGCACGCGGCGGGCTTCGGCATGCACGGCAGCGGGCGTGTACGGCGCCAGCGGCGCCATGATCTCGGCCAGCCCGCCCAGCTTGGGCCGCTGGTCGGCCGCGTCGGCGGCGGCAAAACAGCGCGCGCGCATCGCCTCATAACGCGCCAGCACCTGGGCGGGCGTCATCCAACCGGACTCCAACGCAATCTGCGCCGAGCGCAGCAGTGGATCGGCCGCCTCTGCCGCGCACAGCTCCGGCAGCGGCCGCCATTCGATCTCGAAATCGGTCCCCGCATGGCCCATCAACCGCGTGGTGCGCAGGTGCAGGAAGGTCGGGCGTCGGGTGCGGCGGCAGTGGTCCAGCGCGCGTTGCACCTGCGCGTGGCCGCTGGCCAGGTCCAGGCCATCGGCGAAGAAGTAGTCCAGTCCGGGCCGGTGACTGAAGCTGTCGGCAATCCACCCGTCCGGCGTCTTCACCGAAATGCCGATGCCATTGTCCTCGCACACGAACAGCACCGGAGCCGGCAGGCGCTGGTAGGCGGCCCAGGCGGCGGTGTTGAACGCGGTCTGCGCGGTGGCGTGGTTGGCCGAGGCATCGCCGAAGGAGCAGATCACCACGCTGTCGTCGGGAATCGGCAGGCCATGGCCGATGCGGCGGGCGGTTTCGATGGCCAGCGCGGTGCCCAGCGCCTTCGGCAGGTGCGAGGCGATGGTCGAGGTCTGCGGCAGCACCCACAGCGGCTTGCTGCCCCATACCTTGTGGCGCCCGCCGCTGGCCGGATCGTCGCGGCTGGCGGCGAAGGACAGCGCCGCGTCCGTCACCGGGTCCATGCCCGGCAGCTGGCGGAAGCGCTCGGCCATGAACGCGCCGGAGCGGTAATGCAGGAACGCCGGATCGGTGTGCCGGGCCAGCCGGGCTACCAACGCATTGCCTTCGTGGCCGGATGATCCGATGGTGTAGAAGACCTTGTTCTGCACGCGCAGCACGCGCGCCATCAGGTCCAGGTGACGGCTGACCAGCTGCGACTCGAACAGCGCATCGAAGCCCTGCGCGTCCAGCGTGCTGCCCGGCAGGATCGGCGCATCGTCGGCGGGGCGTGGCGCAGCGTGGCCATCCCAGTGCTGCACGAAGTCGATGAAGTTGGCGTCGCAGATCTCGGCCCGGTTCAGGCCCTTCATGCGCGCGGGAATCGGATCGGGAACCACGGCAACCATGCACACCCTCCAGCTGAGCCGAACGGACGACCGCGCCGAGCATCGCCGCAATCGGCGCCGCTTGCCAAGCGCAGGTGCACAAAACAGGGCCTAGCGGCGTCTGCTTCTCCACTGGTCCCGCGACTGCCCCCAGATCTCGATCGGCTTGCCATCGTGCGGTGGCGGCAGTTCACCCATGCGCAGCAGCGTGCTGCCGAGCTTGCGCGCGACCGCCTTGGAGTTCTCATTGGCCGCGTCGATGGTGTGGATCACCTCGTCCCAGCCGAGCGTATCGAACGCCCAGTCGATGGCCGCCACCGCCGCCTCCGGTGCGTAGCCCCTGCCCCAGCTGGCGTGGCGCACGCTCCAGCCGACTTCAGTGCCCGGCCAGTCCAGCGGTTGCCACGGCCCCATGCGCCCCACCCAGTCGCCGCTGCTTTTCTCGATCACCGAAAACATCGAGAAGCCATACAGGTGCCAACTGCCCGCCAGGCAGCTGAAACTGCGCCAGGCCTGCGACGGCGCCTGCACGCCGCCCAGGTGCTGCATCACCTGCGGATCGGTGCAGAACTGCAGGAAGGCGTTGAAGTCCTCCGCGCGCGGCGGGCGCAGGATCAGCCGGTCGGTTTCCAGGCGCAGGTCGAAAATGCTCATCGGGTACCCCATTGGTAAGCCGGGTGCCATCTTCGCAGAACGAAAGAGGCCGGCAACATGCCGGCCTCTTCGTATGTACTGCACAGCGCCCCGATTACTGGCGGGCGGTATCCAGCGCAGCGGTCTGGGTCACCAGCTGGCCATCCACCACCGGCAGACGGTCGCTGCTGGGCTTGTTGGCCATCTTGACGGTCTTTTCAACGCCGTCATAGCGGTAGGTCACGTTGTAACCGGTGACGTTGTTGGTGGTGCCCATGGCGATGCGGTTGCCCGGCTTGCTGGCCATGCGCATGGTGCCGGTGGTGCCGTCTTCATTGCGGTAGGTCACGTTATAGCCGGTGACCCTGGTCGATTCGGAAGTGGCCGTCTCGGTGTGGCACTGGCGCTCGGTGCGGTTGACCACGCGGCCACCGACGTGGCGCTTGTCCACCTGGTTGCCGATCATGCCGCCTGCGACGGCGCCGGCGGCGGTGGCGGCCTTGCGGCCGTTGCCGCCGCCCACCTGGTTGCCCAGCAGGCCACCAATGACTGCGCCGGCTACGGTGCCGCCGACGTTGCCGTCGCGTTCCGGCAGGCGCTCCTGCACCACCACGTCGTTGCAGACCTCGTGCGGGGTCTGGGTGGTGGACGTCTCGCGCACCGGCTCAGTGCCGATCACGGTGGCGTAGGCCTTTTCCTTCTGGGTCAGCGGATCAACCTTGACCACGTCGGCGTATTCCAGGCGTCCGGCCTTGTCCACGGCGAGTTCGTCGGTGCGTACACCGTCGTCGGCCAGCGGGGTGGTGTCGAGGTTCGGGCGGGTCTGGGCGGCGGTAACCGGGTCGGCGGAATTACCGCTTTTCATGAAGGCGGCGGTGGCGATGCCGCCAACCAGCAGGGCGCCTGCAGCGACCAAGGCAGTAGTAGTTGTGCTGTTCATATCCGACTCCCTGCGGACGATCCGCAACGTTCTTGATGCGGATTCCAGCATGCGCACCCTGAACGGTATCTCCACATGACGCTTACGACCCGCCTCCCCATTCAGGTTCTGTCGTTGCAGGGCTCGTGATAGCGTTTACACCACTTGTCGAGGAGAGTGCGATGCCCGGTCCCCTGCTGCTACCCGTCATGAAATGGGCGCGCGGACTGCGTTACCCCACGCTGTTCAAGATCACCGCCGCGCTGTTCGCGGTAACGCTCTTCATTCCAGACCCGATTCCGTTCGTGGATGAAATCCTGTTCGGGCTGGGCACGCTGCTGCTGGCCAACTGGAAGCGGCGCAGCGATACCCTGCCGCCGCGCTTGGACCGGCGCGACGCGTGAGCCTGGTCGACAGCCACTGCCACCTGGACGCGGACGAGTTCGACCCCGACCGCGCCCAGGTGATCGCGCGCGCGCAGGTTGCTGGCGTGCGCACCCAGCTGCTGCCGGCAGTTACCGCAGCCAGCTGGCCGAAGCTGCGCGATACCTGCCAGCTGGCGGAAGGGCTGTACCCGGCCTACGGGCTGCACCCGATGTTCCTGGACGAGCACCGGCCGGAGCACCTTGAGCAGCTGCGGGAGTGGATCGTGCGCGAGCAACCGTGCGCGGTGGGCGAATGCGGGCTGGATTTCTTCGTGGACGGGCTGGATGCCGAACTGCAGAAGTTCTACTTCGACGGCCAGTTGCGGATCGCGCGGGAGTTCGACCTGCCGGTGATCGTGCACGCCCGGCGCGCGGTGGACGCGGTGATCGCGGCAATCAAACAGGTCGGCGGATTACGCGGCGTGATCCACAGCTTCCCGGGCAGCCCGGAACAGGCCGCGCAGCTGCACAAGCTGGGTTTCCTGGTCGGGCTGGGCGGCCCGCTGACCTATGACCGCGCCCAGCGCCTGCAGCGGCTGGTGGCCCAGCTGCCGATCGAGCAGCTGCTGCTGGAAACCGATGCGCCAGACCAGCCGGACGCCGGCATCCGCGGCGAGCGCAACGAGCCGGCACGATTGACGGTGATTGCAGAAACCGTGGCGAAGTTGCGCGGAGAAACGGTGGCCGGGATTGCCGAGCAGACCTCCGCCAACGCACGCCGGCTGTTCGCCATCAGGTAGAGCCGCGCCCTGCGTGGCTTTGACCCAGGCCGACCACACGAAGAAGCTTCAGTCCTGATGTGTAGGACGCGACGGCTTTTCAGGGGTTGGACCTCCGACGGTAACGCTGCCCGTGTAACCGCCCCCACCATAACTGCCTCCGCCGATGGGTCCGGTGTAACCACCGCCTCCGGAGCCTCCGCCACCACTGCCGTTGCCGCCACCGGGTCTCGCGCCCGTAATACTCTTTCGGTCGATGGCATTCCAGTCCCTGCTCGGTCATCTGGTAGGTTGTACAAACCTCTCCGTTGCAGATGATGATCTTATCGCCGGGGTTTTGCTTGTAGAACGTTTTTCCATATGCCTGGTAGGCGTTTGCATTCACATAATGTCTGAGGAATGCGTCGGTCGCTACATCAGGAATCGGGCCCTGCCCCCAGCAGGTATTGCAATGCAAAGGCCCGAAGGTACTCGTTCCGGATCCGATGGACCATGCAGCGACTGCAACCGGAATCAGGCAGACTGAAACAGCAAGGACCGCGATTTTCCAAAGCTCCATGCAACTTTCCTCCATTAGATGCAGCACGTTTTCCTTAGTTCCTTCGCAGCAACCTCGGCTGACGAGATTTCAGCCGGAGTAAGGACGCTGCGAAGCTCAGCCAGCTCCGCACTTCGGGAGGGCTTGGCATCAATCTGCTGAAGTGCGAGCTTATGTGCATACGCGGCGGAGAAGTCCTTGGGCGCAAGGATGCCGCGCTGGTAGATGTTGCCAAGCGCATCCAGTGCATCCAGGCTTCCTGACTGCAGAGCGCGCTGGAGGAGGGAGACCGCCAATCTGCGGTACTCAAGTGCTCGCTCAGGGTCTGCCAAGAGGTCACCCAACGTTCCAAGCGTTGCGGCGGGATCCCGCGCATACAGCAGCTGCGCTTCAACTTCGCCTTGCTGGGCAGCCTGTTCGAGCCAGTTTTCATCCAGCAGATCGCCGCTGGATAGAAGCTTGGCGCAGTTCTGAAGCTCCTTTTCCACACCGCGCATGTATTGCTGACCAAGGCCTTCCCGCGCATAGGCAAGATAGACGCCCTGGTCGCCGGGCTTCATTACCCTCCTGCATGAATCGGTGCGCAGGTGAATTTCATAGCTGGCAAGACCGCTTCCGCCTCGAGCTGCCGCCAGCCTCTGGCTGACGAACTCCAAGGCATCACCTTCAAGATCCAACGGTGGGGACTTGATGTAATAGGCACGACCCTGGATCAACTGCCTGCGCGTTGCCGACTGCGTGGACGCCGGGTTGCTGCGGCAACTGTGGCGCACCTGCGTCGCTTCTGCAGGCGCGCCGATCCGCACGGACTTGAATGATGCATCCACGACTGATTCGGAAGCTCGGAGCCAGAGATAACCGGCCCCACTTCCCACCAGCAACAACAGTGCCGCGCAAAGGACGCGCATCAGACCCTCCTTGACCACAAACAAAGCGACTCCAGATCGCTTCCAATGCCGTCAATTGTGTCTGCTTGAATCGTTAGCCTGCATCATCGAAAACCGGGCACACAGGTGAGGAATCGCCCCGCCAATTCGTAAGGCGAATACGGGGGCGAAAACGCAAGGCAGTAGCTCGATGCGCTAGACCCCGGCAGGCTTGCTCTTCAAAAGCATCTCCAGCGCCTTGCCCACCGCTGCGAACGCGAACGCACCAGTGATATGCGTGGCCGCGCCCAGCCCGGCGCCGCAGTCCAGCTTCAATGCGGCATCGGCGCCCAGCTGCGGGCGCACGCCGCACACGCTGCCATCGGCCTGCGGGTACTTCACGTTCTCCAGCGAATACACCGCCGGCACGCCGAAGTAGCGCGAGGCGTTCTTCGGGAAGTTGAAATCGCTGCGCAGCTTCTTGCGGATCAGGGCCAGCATGGCGTCGTGCTCGGTGCGCGAGACGTCACGGATGCGCACCAGGGTCGGGTCGGTGCGGCCACCGGCCGCGCCCACGGTGAGGATCGGCAATTTGCGGCGGCGGCACCAGGCAATGGTTTCCACCTTGACCCGGAAGCTGTCGCAGGCGTCGATCACCAGGTCGAAATCACGGTCCAGCAGCTCGACCATGTTCGACACGGTCAGGAACGAGGCAACCGGATCAACGCTGATGTCGGGGTTGATCGCAAGGCAGCGCTCGGCCATCGCCTCGGCCTTGTTGCGCCCGTACTGCCCGGCAAGGGCCGGCAGCTGGCGGTTGGTGTTGGACACGCAGATGTCGTCGGCGTCGATCAGGGTCAGGTGCCCCACCGCCGTGCGCGCCAGGGCTTCCACCACCCACGAGCCCACCCCGCCCATGCCGACCACCGCCACCCGGCGCTGCGACAGCTGGTCTACGGTGCCCACCCCATACAACCGGTCGATGCCGGCAAAGCGTTCGCGCAATACGTCGTTCATGCCGCCTATTTTAGACGGCGCGGGGCCCGCCACGTACGTTCGTGATGCGGCCAGCGGTAGGATGCAGCGAGCCACCCACAAGGAAGCCACCCGCATGAACGCCCCCGTCCCTGCCCGACGCCCGTCCGCCGCTTACCGCTATCTGTTTGTCGCAGGCCTGGGGCTGGTGATCGGCCTGGTCGCCACGGTGATGGTGTCTCGGGCGATCCAGGCCCGCCAGGACCCGTTCCCCGGCAGCCTGATGCACGTGATGGAGCGCCAGGTGGCGCTGTTGCGCGATGCGCAGGCGCAGAACCGCTGCAGCCTGGCCGACAGCGTGCCGCGCCTGCAGACCCTGCGCTCGCTGTCCAACGACCTGGACCTGGCGTTCCCTGACCTGAAGGACAGTGCGCAGTTCCAACAGCACGCCAGCAGCCTGCGCGCCACGCTCAACACCGCGCTGACGGCGCCGCCCACCGACTGCGTGGCCATGGGGCGGCTGGTCGAAGACCTCCAGACCGACTGCAAGGCCTGCCACCAGGATTTCCGCTGATTCATCTGGCAGCCACGAAGCAGGCGCCGGATTGGCACGCTGTTCACGCAGCACACGACAGGATCTGCGCCATGCGCCCCAGACGCATTCACTACCACCCCTTCTGGCCAGGAGAACCACCATGAAGATCCAACTCATTGCTGCCGCTGCCGTTGCCACCGTCGCGCTGGCCGGCTGCGCCACCACCTCGCCTGGCTACGGTGGCGGTGGCGGTTACAACAGTGGCTACGGCAACAGCGCCGGTTACAACACCAACCGCTGTGCCGATTGCGGCATCGTCACCCGGATCAACCAGGTCGCTTCCGGCCGCACCGCGCCAAGCGCTACCGGCGCGATCCTCGGCGGCCTGGTCGGCGCGGTGGCGGGTCATGAAATCTCCGACCACACCGGCGGCAGCAAGGGCAACCAGAACATCGCCGCAGCCGCAGGCGCGGTCGGTGGTGCGCTGGCCGGCAACCAGATCCAGAAGAATGTGACCAGCGATACGTTCGACATCACCGTGCGCATGGATGATGGCCGGACGGTGGTGGTCAACCAGCGCGACCTGGGTGGGATCCGCGAGAATACCTACGTGCGCGTGGTCAACGGCCGGGTAGTGCTGCGCTGATCGGCTGCGTCGCCCGCTGCCGCTTCAAAGCAAAGGGCCCGCTTGCGCGGGCCCTTTCCATGTTTCGCTGACTCCGAAACAGTGAGCGCTTAGAGCGGCTTCACCTTGTCGGCCTGCAGGCCCTTCTGGCCATTGACCACTTCGAATTCAACCGCTTGGCCTTCCTTCAGGCTCTTGAAGCCCTGGGATTCAATTGCACGGAAGTGCACGAACACGTCCTCGCCGCTTTCACGGCTGATGAACCCGAAACCCTTCGCGTCATTGAACCACTTGACGGTGCCCCTCTCTGACATCTTCCTTACTCCCTGACTGACTTGTAGTTGGTTACGCCTTGTGGGCGGCTGACAAGCAAGGGGGAAGCGAGGTGCATCGATGGAGCGGATCGGAAGATCTACCATCATCAGGCCACGATCCACGGTGACCTTGCCAAGCTCAGCGCCTGCAACTTAACCCGGGCCAAACGAAAAAGCAACTGCCTTATTTCACATATGTCAACCCCAAACAGGCCACCATACTGGACAGCATGGACCCTTCATTCATCTTTTACCTGATCGCCGCGCTGCTGGTCCTGGTGGGGATCGCCGGCATCGTTCTGCCTGCCCTCCCCGGCATCCCACTGGTATTCGCAGGCCTGCTGGTGGCAGCCTGGGCTGACGGCTTCTTGCACGTGGGCTGGGTGCCGCTGACCGTGCTGGGTCTGCTCACCCTGACCTCATTCGCGGTGGACGTGCTGGCTACGGTGGTCGGCGCCAGGCGGGTGGGTGCCAGCCGCAAGGCGCTGTGGGGCACCTTCGTGGGCAGCATCGTCGGGCTGCTCTTCATGCCGATCGGGCTGTTCGTCGGCCCACTGGTTGGCGCGCTGCTCGGTGAGTACTGGCATACCCGTGAACTGGGGCGCTCGACCAAAGTGGGCCTTGCCACCTGGCTGGGTATCCTGCTGGGCCTGGCGCTCAAGCTGGCGCTGGTGATCGCCATGCTGGGCATCTTCGCATTCGCGTGGTTCTTCTGAGCCCGACCGGCTTCACGTCGCGCGCACGGGGGACACCGGCATAAACGCGCTGATCCCGTCAGTGCGGAATGTTGCGCTGGCAGGAACGTCGGGCAGCCGCCACACTGTCCGCGCTCCCCTCCATTCATCGGCCTGCCACCATGACCCACCGCCCCCGTTCGGCCCTGCTCTCTGCCCTGGCGCTGGCTACCGCCAGCCTGCCGCTGGCGGCCCAGGAAGCCGCACCGACGCCGGCATCGCCGGAAGCCTGCGCGCTGGTAGGTACCGACGTGGCCCGCCTGGCCTGCTACGACAAGCTGTTCCGGCCCACGACCGAAACCACCCAGGCGGCCGATGCCGCGGCTACCGCCGCCAAGCAGGAACGCCGGGAGGAGCGCCAGGCCGCGCGCATGCCGGATGCCCCCGCCACCGAGCGGGTCAAGCAGCGCTTGGGCGAGGTGTTCAAGAATGACGGGCACGACGCCGCACTGGCCAATGCCGGCAAGGGGTCGCTGCTGGACAGCCGCTGGGAGCTGGCCCAGGACTCCAAGCTGGGGGCGTTCCAGTTGCGTGCCTACAAGCCGGTGTACCTGCTTCCCGCGTTCTGGACCAGCGACAAGAACCAGATGCCGCAGTCGCCCAATCCGGACAATACGGTAGCCACGCCGCAGCAGCTGGACAGCAACGAGCTCAAGTTCCAGCTGAGCTTCAAGACCAAGGTCTGGGAGAACGTGTTCGGCGACAACGGCGACATCTGGGCCGGCTACACCCAGAGTTCGCGCTGGCAGGCCTATAACGCCGACAACTCGCGCCCGTTCCGCGAAACCAATTACGAGCCGGAGATCATGATGGTCTTCCGCAACGGCTATTCCATCGGCGGCTGGCGCGGGCGCATGAGCGGGATCAGCCTTACCCACATGTCCAACGGTCGCGCCGATCCGCTGTCGCGCAGCTGGAACCGGGTGATCGCCAACATCGGCCTGGACCGCGAGAACTGGGCGCTGGTGCTGCGCCCGTGGTACCGCCTGCCCGAAGACCGCGAAGACGACAACAACCCTGACATCGAGGATTACATGGGACGCGGCGATGCGACCCTGACCTGGAACCGCAACGGCCACGAGGTCTCGCTGATGGCGCGCCATTCGCTGCGCGGTGGCGATCGTTCGCACGGGGCGCTGCAGCTCGATTACGGCTTCCCGATCAGCAACCTGCTGCGCGGGCACGTGCAGGTGTTCGATGGATACGGCGAGAGCATGATCGATTACAACCACAAGGCGACATACATCGGCTTGGGTGTGTCGTTGCTGGAGTGGTACTGAGTCGATCTACGGAGCCGCCTCCAGGGATGCCGATGCCGGTAGGGTCGCATCCCGATCGACGACGTGCACGGATGCACGAGTGGTGCGGCCGCAGGACGCGGAGGAGGACCACCGCCGATCGCGGCGGGTACCTCGTTGGGTTATGACCTCCAACGAAGGCACGTCTCCGCCAGAGGCCCATGCGTCAAAGCACTGATTGCCTGTATCGGCAGTCGTTTGGGAACCGACCCTACGCCATTGGGTTACTGCCAGTCGGTGATGCCTTCGCGGCGGTAGACTTCGGCGAACGCCGGGCGCGCTTTGATGCGCTCGGCGTACGCCTTCAGCTCCGGCCAGGTATCACTGGGCCGGGGCATGTTGCGCGACCACCGCATCAGCATCACCAGCATGAAATCGACCACGCTGATGCGCTCGCCCAGCACATAGGGCCCGGCCTGTCGCAGATGCCCGGTGAACTGCGCCCACCCCGCTTCAAGCTGCTGGCGCGCGCCCTCACGTACCGCATCGACATTGGCGGCACCCGCCACTTCATCGGCATAGAACCAGGCTCGGTAAGCAGGTTGCAGGGTGTTGGCGCACCAGAACATCCAGCGGTAGGCCTGCGCGCGCTCAGGCGAGGCCGGCGCCGGCAGCAGCCCGGCCTCGGGATGCAGGTCGGCCAGGTGCAACGCGATAGCTGCCGCCTCGGTCAGCACCTGGTTGCCCATCACCAGCGTGGGCACGCGCCCGGCTGGGTTGAGGGCAAGGTAGTCGGCCGACTTCTGTTCGCGGGTGTCGAAATCGAGCAACACCAGCGTGTGCTCGATGCCCAGCTCGATCAGCAGCCAGTGCACCACAAGTGACGCAGTACTGGAGGATCCATACAACGTGGTGGCCATGCCCGGAACCTGCGGAAGGAGAGGTCGTGATTATGCCCGCGCAGCAGCCACCGGCAATGGATACAGATGAGCGCTGCATTGCCGTGTGCCTGTGGCTGTCGAGCCGCACGGCCGCAGCCTAGCATGCAGCGCATCTTCTGCCGCCCGATGCCGCGCCGCCATGCCCGATCCTTCCCAACTGCTCGCCTTCAGTCTGATCGCACTGGGCATGGTGCTCACCCCGGGGCCGAACATGATCTACCTGGTGTCACGATCGATCTGCCAGGGCCGCGTGGCCGGGCTGGTGTCGTTGGGCGGCATCGCGGTGGGGTTGCTGGTGTACCTGCTGTGCGCGGTGCTGGGCATCAGCGCGCTGTTCATGGCGGTGCCACATGCCTATGACACGCTGCGCGTGACCGGCGCACTGTACCTGCTGTACCTGGCCTGGCAGGCGCTGCGCCCAGGCGGGCGCTCGCCGTTCGAGCTGCGTGCGTTACCGCAGGACAGCCCGCGTCGGTTGTTTGCAATGGGCCTGTTCACCGCGCTGCTCAATCCGAAGATCGCGGTGCTGTACCTGTCGCTGCTGCCGCAGTTCATCCAGCCGCACGACCATGGCAGCGTCATGACCCAGTCGTTGTTGCTGGGCTCGCTGCAGATCGCCACCAGCATCAGCGTCAATGCCGTGATCGTGCTGGCCGCAGGCAGCATTGCCGCGTCCCTGGCCGGTCGCCCGCGCTGGCAGGTGGTGCAGCGTGCGCTGATGGGCACGGTGCTGGGAGGACTGGCGGTGCGGATGCTGGTGCGCTGAGGCGGTACCGACCCACGGTCGGTACCTGCCAGGGGGCGGTACCGACCAGGCCAAGTGTCAGGCCACTACTACTGGAATCTTGCCGATCTTCGCCTGCCATTCGCGCGGGCCGGTGACGTGCACTGATTCGCCGGTGGAATCCACCGCCACGGTCACCGGCATGTCCTGCACGGTGAATTCGTAGATTGCTTCCATGCCCAGGTCGGCGAAGCCGACCACCTTGGCCGCCTTGATCGCCTTGGAGACCAGGTAGGCCGAACCGCCCACTGCCATCAGGTAGGCCGACTTGTTGTCACGGATCGCCTCGATTGCGGCCGGGCCGCGCTCGGCCTTGCCGACCATGCCCAGCAGGCCGGTCTGTTCCAGCACCTGGCGGGTGAACTTGTCCATGCGGGTGGCAGTGGTCGGGCCGGCCGGGCCCACCACTTCGTCGCGCACCGGATCGACCGGGCCGACGTAATAGATGAAGCGGCCCTTGAGGTCGACCGGCAGCGGCTCGCCCTTGTTGAGCATGTCCACCATGCGCTTGTGCGCGGCATCGCGGCCGGTGAGCAGCTTGCCGTTGAGCAGCAGGGTCTGGCCCGGCTTCCAGCTGGCCACGTCTTCCGGGGTGATGGTATCCAGGTCGACGCGGGTGCCCTTGGAGGCGTCGTAGGTGATCTGCGGCCAGTCTTCCAGCGACGGCGGGTCCAGCATCACCGGGCCGCTGCCGTCCAGGGTGAAGTGGGCGTGGCGGGTGGCGGCGCAGTTGGGGATCATCGCCACCGGCAGGTTGGCCGCATGGGTCGGGAAGTCCTTGACCTTGATGTCCAGCACCGTGGTCAGGCCGCCCAGGCCCTGCGCGCCGATGCCCAGCGCGTTGACCTTGTCGTACAGCTCCAGGCGCAGTTCTTCGGCGCGGTTGGAGGCGCCACGGGCCTTGAGTTCGTTGATGTCGATCGGCTCCATCAGCGACTCCTTGGCCAGCAGCATCGCCTTTTCAGCGGTGCCACCGATGCCGATCCCGAGCATGCCCGGCGGGCACCACCCGGCGCCCATGGTCGGCACGGTCTTGAGCACCCAGTCAACGATCGAATCGGACGGGTTGAGCATGGCGAACTTGCTCTTGGCTTCCGAACCGCCGCCCTTGGCCGCCACGATCACCTCGACGGTATCGCCCGGCACCACCTTGACGTTGACCACGCCCGGGGTGTTGTCCTTGGTGTTGGTACGCTTGCCGGCCGGGTCGGCCAGCACCGAGGCGCGCAGCTTGTTGTCCGGGTGGTTGTAGGCCCGGCGCACGCCTTCGTTGGCCATGTCTTCCACGCCCATGGTGGCGTCGTCCCAGCGCACGTTCATGCCGATTTCCAGGAACACGGTGACGATGCCGGTGTCCTGGCAGATCGGCCGGTGGCCTTCGGCGCACATCCGGGAATTGATCAGGATCTGGGCCATCGCTTCCTTCGCGGCGGGCGACTCTTCGCGCTCGTAGGCGGCGGTGAGGCTCTTGATGTAGTCGACCGGGTGGTAGTACGAGATGTACTGCAGCGCGTCGGCGATGGACTGGATGAGGTCTTCCTGCTTGATCGATGTCACGTAATGCTCGCTTGCTCGGGGCTGGCGGGGGTAAGCCGTCCATTTTAGCGCCCCGGCCCGGCGGTGGTGGGAATCACTCCCGATAACCACCCTGCGGCGGCCGCAACGGTCAAGAACCGTAACGCTCGACCCGGCTTCACAGCCATGGCAGGCACAATGGGGCCATGCCTGCTTCCCCCGCCTCTGGCGTCTCCGGCGCCAAAAACCCCAGCCTGCGCGAACGCTTCCAGGCGATGCGCAACCTCCCCCCGTTCCTGCGCCAGGTCTGGCAGACCAGCCCGGCGCTGGCCAGCGCCAGCCTGGGCCTGCGCGTGATCCGCGCATTGCTGCCTGTGGCGATGCTGTACGTGGGCAAGCTCATCATCGATGCGGCGCTGTTGCTGAGCCGGCATGAGGCCGGTTTCCCACCGTTCGGCGAGGCACTGTCCAGCGGCCTGCTCAATCCACTGCTGGCGCTGCTGGCGCTTGAATTCGGCCTGGCCATCGCCTCGGACCTGCTCGGCCGCGTCGTCAGTTACGCCGACACCCTGCTCTCGGAGCTGTTCACCAACGTCACCAGCGTGCGCCTGATGGAACACGCAGCGGAGCTGGACCTGGAGGACTTCGAGGACCCGGACCTGCAGGACAAGCTGGACCGCGCCCGGCGCCAGACAATGGGCCGGATGAACCTGATGAGCCAGCTGTTCGGCCAGGTCCAGGACGCCATCACCGTGGCCAGCCTGGCGGTTGGCCTGCTGGTGTACGCGCCGTGGCTGATCCTGCTGCTGGGCGTGGCACTGGTGCCTGCCTTCATCGGCGAATCACACTTCAACGCGGCCGGCTACAGCCTCAACTTCCAGTGGACCCCCGAGCGCCGCCAGCTGGACTACCTGCGCCAGATCGGCGCCAGCGTGGAAACGGCCAAGGAGGTGAAGATCTTCAACCTCCACCGCTTCCTGATCGACCGCTACCGGTTCCTGGCCGACAAGTTCTTCCGCGCCAACCGTGCGCTGGCGCGCAAACGCGCGTTCTGGGGCACCCTGCTGGCCGCCCTCGGCACACTCGGGTACTACACCGCCTATGCCTACATCGCCTGGCGCACGGTGCGCGGCGACTTCTCCATCGGCGACCTCACCTTCCTGGCCGGCAGCTTCCTGCGCCTGCGCCAGCTGCTGGAAGGCCTGCTGATCGGTTTCTCGCAGGTGGCCAGCCAGGCACTGTACCTGGACGATCTGTTTTCGTTCTTCCAGATCCAGCCGGAAATCCATTCGCGCCCCGACGCGGTGCCGGTGCCGCAGCCGATCACCCGGGGCTTCGTGTTCGAGAACGTGGGCTTCCAGTATCCCGACGCGGAAAGCTGGGCGGTGCGCCATCTCGATTTCGAGCTGCGCGCCGGCGAAGTGCTGGCCCTGGTCGGCGAGAACGGCGCCGGCAAGACCACGCTGGTGAAACTGCTGGCGCGGCTGTACGACCCCGACGAAGGCCGCATCCTGCTCGACGGCCGCGACCTGCGCGAATACGACCTGGACGACCTGCGCGCCAACATGGGAGTGATCTTCCAGGACTTCGTGCGCTACAACCTCAGCGCCGGCGAGAACATCGGGGTCGGCCTGGTCGAGGCGATGACTGACGACGCGCGCATCCGCGACGCCGCGCGGCGAGGCATGGCCGAGGATGTGATCGCCGGGCTGCCGCAGGGCTACGAGCAGCTGATCGGGCGCCGCTTCAAGCAGGGCGTGGACCTGTCAGGTGGGCAGTGGCAGAAGATTGCCATTGCCCGCGCCTACATGCGCGACGCGCAGGTGATGATCCTGGACGAACCCACCGCCGCGTTGGATGCGCGCGCCGAGTTCGAAGTGTTCCAGCGCTTCAAGGAGCTGTCCGACAACCGCACCGCCGTACTGATCTCGCACCGGTTTTCCTCGGTGCGCATGGCCGACCGGATCCTGGTGCTGGCCGGAGGGCGGATCGAGGCCAGCGGTACCCACGTCGAGCTGATGGCGCAGGGCGGTCGCTACGCCGAGCTGTTTGAACTGCAGGCCGCCGGCTATCGCTGAACGGGGTTCAATGAGAATTTATCTCATTTGAGATAAACTGGACGCGACAACACAGCTCAGACCCCTCCCCATGTCTTCTGCTTTCGGCGCCGAGACGGTGCTTGAGGTCCGTCACTGGACCGATGCCTACTTCAGCTTCACCACGACCCGCGACAGCGGTTTCCGCTTCGAGAACGGCCAGTTCGTGATGATCGGCCTGGAAACCGAAGCGCGGCCGCTGCTGCGCGCGTACTCCATCGCCAGCGCGAACTGGGAAGAAAACCTCGAATTCTTCAGCATCAAGGTCCAGGACGGCCCGCTGACCTCACGCCTGCAGCACATCAAGCCGGGCGACAAGGTACTGGTCGGCAGGAAGCCCACCGGCACCCTGCTGATCAGCGACCTGCACCCGGGCAGACACCTGTATCTGCTGGGCACCGGCACCGGCCTGGCGCCGTGGCTGTCGGTGATCAAGGATCCGGAAACCTATGAGCGCTTCGACAAGGTGATCCTCACCCACGGCGTGCGCTACGAAAAGGACCTGGCGTATCGCGACCTGTTCGAGAAGGAACTGCGTGAGCACGAGTTCCTGGGCGAGATGATCGGCGAAAAGCTGCTCTACTACCCGGCCGTGACCCGCGAGCCGTTCCCGAACCAGGGCCGGCTGACCTCGCTGATGGAAAGCGGCGAAATGCAGCGCACCCTGGGCCTGCCCGAGCTGAGCCCGGAAAACGACCGCGCCATGATCTGTGGCAGCCCGCAGATGCTGGCCGACCTGCGCAGCGTGCTGGACGCCCGGGGCTTCCAGACCTCGCCGCGGATCGGCACGCCCGGCCACTACGTGTTCGAGCGCGCGTTCGTCGAAAAATAAACGGCTATTCCAGCGCCGCCTCGATATCGCCGCGCAGGCTCTCCGGCTTGTCGGTCGGCGCGTAACGCTCGCGCACCTTGCCATCCCGGCCGACCAGGAACTTGCTGAAGTTCCGTTTGATCGCACCGATGCCCAGCAGGCCGGACTTCTCGGCCTTGAGCCACTTCCAGAGCGGGTGGGCGTTTTCCCCGTTGACCTCGATCTTCTCCGACAGCGGGAAGTCCACGCCGTAGGTCAGTGAACAGAAGCTGGCAATCTCCTCGGCATTGCCCGGCTCCTGGTGGCCGAACTGGTCGCAGGGGAAGCCGATCACCACCAGGCCCTGGTCGCGATACTCGCGCCACACCTTCTCCAGGCCCTCGTACTGGGGCGTGAAGCCGCATTTGCTGGCAACGTTGACCAGCAACAGCGCCTTGCCACGGTACTGGTCAAGGTCCTGCTCCTGGCCGTCCAGGTCCACGAAGGAGAAATCGAAGGCAGTGGTCATGGTCGTGCTCCGGAGGGGGTTCGGTGGATTGTAATGCCACGCCCGCCGCACATGCCTTTCGACACAAGCCCCCACCCCTCGCCCCGGGTTAACCTCGGGCACTTGTCTGACCGGAGATTACCCCTTGACCACCCGTCTTGCCCTTGCCGTCGCCGTGACCCTCGGCCTTGCCCTGCCCGCCTATTCGGCCGTTGCCGCCGCCCCTGCGGCCAGCGCCGCCCAGCAGGCCAACCCGTTCTTCGCCGACAGCCCGCTGCCGCTGCACTACCCGCAGTTCGACAAGATCAAGGACAGCGACTTTGCTCCCGCCTTCGATGCCGGCATGGCCCAGCAGCTGAAGGAAGTGGAAGCCATTGCCAACAACAAGGCCAAGCCGACCTTCGACAACACCCTCATCGCCCTGGAGAAGAGCGGTGACACCCTGGACCGCGCCACCACCGTGTTCTTCAGCCTGGTCGGCGCGGACACCAACGATGCGCGCAAGAAGCTGCAGGCCGACTACTCGGCCAAGTTCGCCGCGCACAGCGATGCGATCGCGCTGAACGGCAAGCTGTTCGCCCGCATCCAGGCCCTGTATGACACCCGCACCCAGCTCGGGCTGGACGCCGAAGGCGTGCGCCTGGTCGAGAAGTACTACGAAAGCTACGTGCGCGCCGGCGCAAAGCTCAATGACGCCGACAAGACCAAGCTCAAGGAAATGAACGCCGAGCTGGCCAACCTGGGCACGAAGTTCAGCCAGAACGTACAGAACGAAGTGAACGCCTCGGCGGTGATCGTCGACGACGTCAAGCAGCTCGACGGCCTGTCGGCCGAACAGATCGCCGCCGCCTCCGAAGCCGCCAAGGCACGCAATCTGGAGGGCAAGTATGTCATCGCCCTGCTCAACACCACCGGCCAGCCGCCGCTGACCAACCTGGCCAACCGCGACCTGCGCAAGAAGATCTACGATGCTTCGGTCACCCGTGGCAGCCGTGGTGGCGAGTTCGACAATACCGCGCTGGTCGCGCGCATCATGCAGCTGCGCGCCGACAAGGCCAAGCTGATGGGCTTCGACAACTTCGCCGCCTACAACCTGACCAACCAGACCGCCAAGACCCCCGAAGCGGTCAACGCCATGCTCGGCCAGCTGGCCCCGGCCGCGGTGGCCAACGCCAAGCGCGAAGCGGCCGACCTGCAGGCGATGATCGACAAGGAACAGAAGGCCGCCGGCAAGAAGCCCTTCCAGCTCGAGGCGTGGGACTGGGCGTACTACAGCGAGAAGGTGCGCCAGGCCAAGTACAACTTCGACGAATCCCAGCTCAAGCCGTACTTCGAGCTGAAGAACGTGCTGGAGAACGGCGTGTTCTTCGCCGCCAACCAGGAATACGGCCTGACCTTCAAGCAGCGGACCGACCTGCCCGTGTACCACGACGACGTGACCGTCTACGACGTGTTCGACGCCGACGGCAGCCAGCTGGCGATCTTCATCTTCGACCCCTACGCGCGCGCGTCCAAGCGCGGCGGTGCGTGGATGAATTCCTACGTGTCGCAGTCCAAGCTGACCGGCTTCAAGCCGGTGGTGGCCAACCACCTCAACATTCCCAAGCCGCCGGCCGGCCAGCCGACCCTGTTGACCTGGGATGAAGTGACCACCACCTTCCACGAATTCGGCCATGCCCTGCACGGCATGTTCTCGAACGTGAAGTACCCCTACTTCTCGGGCACCTCGGTGCCGCGTGACTTCGTCGAGTTCCCCTCGCAGGTCAACGAGATGTGGTCGGACAACCCGCTCATCCTGAAGAACTACGCCAAGCACTACCAGAACGGCACCGCGATGCCGCAGGCGCTGCTGGACAAGGTGATCGCAGCGGCCAAGTTCAACCAGGGCTTCGCCACCACCGAATACCTGGGTGCGGCCATGCTGGACCAGCGCTGGCATCAGATCGGCCCGGACCAGGTGCCGGCCGCCAAGGACGTGATGGCGTTCGAGCGCGCCGCGCTCGAGAAGGACGGCATCTATTACGCGCCGGTGCCGCCGCGCTACAGGACCCCGTACTTCAGCCATATCATGGGCGGCTACTCGGCCGGCTACTACGCCTACATCTGGTCGGAAGTGCTCGATGCCAACACCCAGAAGTGGTTCCGCGAGAACGGCGGCCTGAGCCGCAAGAACGGCGACCATTTCCGCGAAACCCTTCTTTCCAAGGGCGGCAGCGTGGATGCGATGCAGCTGTTCCAGAACTTCGCCGGCCACGAACCGCAGATCGAGCCGCTGCTCGAGAAGCGCGGTCTGACGGCAGAAAAGAAGTAAAACGGAACGTGCAAAAAAGAAACCGCCCGGCGAAAGCCGGGCGGTTTTTTGTTGGGCGTCATCCCGGCGGGGCCATCAACGCGGCGCGATATACCCGCCCGGCACGCCGTTCGGCGACAGCACCAGCTGCCACAGCTGCGCGTGGCGGCAGCGGAAGCTGGCCATCGAGCCGGCCAGGTAGAACCGCCACATGCGCTTGAAGCGTTCGTCGTAGCGTTGCGGGTCCAGCCGCGGCCAGGCCGCTTCCACATTGGCGCGCCACGCCTGCAGCGTGCGGTCGTAGTCGGCGCCGAAGCTGTGCCAGTCCTCCAGCACGAACAGGCCCTCATACGCCGCCGTGATCTGCGCGGCCGAGGGCAGCATCGAATTGGGGAAGATGTAACGTGCGATCCACGGATCGGTGCGATGCCGCGACAGGTTGCTGCCGATGCTGTGCAGCAGGAACAACCCGTCCGGCGCCAGGCAATGCCGTGCCATCTCGAAATAGCTGCGGTAGTTCTTGTCGCCCACGTGTTCGAACATGCCTACCGACAGGATCGCGTCGAAGGTCTCATCGACCTCATGGTAGTCCTGCAGGCGGATCTCCACCGGCAACCCCGCGCACAGCTCGCGCGCGTACTCGGCCTGCTCCTGCGAGATGGTGATGCCCACGCCGGAAACGCCGTAGCGTTCGGCGGCGAACTTCAATGCCTCGCCCCAGCCGCAGCCGATGTCGAGCACACGTTGGCCCGGGCGTAGCCGAAGCTTGCGGCAGATCAGGTCGAGCTTGGCTTCCTGCGCGGTGTCCAGATCATCCGCGCCCGCCCAGTACCCACAACTGTAGACAAGCCGCCTGCCCAGCATCGCGCCGTAAAGATCGTTGCCCAGATCGTAATGGCGACGGCCCACCTTGAGGTTGCCGCCGCCAGCCTGCAGATTGAACAGCCGCGCCTTGAGCGCGTCACCCAGTTCTCGCCAGCCGTGTACCCGCTCGTCCAGGTGCGCCTGCATCAGATGAAGGAGAAAGCCATCCAGTGAGGCGGCATCCCACTGCCCATCCATGTAGCTTTCGCCCAACCCCAACGACCCTTGCGCGATGACACGCGGGTAGAAATGCGGATCGTGCACGTGGATGTCGTGCGGACGATCACCGTCTACGGTGACGTCCGCCTCGTGCAGCAACTCGATAACCCGTCGTTGCAGCCCCACGTCCATCGGCGGCCCCCGTCAGCCCTTGGCGAACAGCGCGGCGTAGGCCGGGGCCACGTGCGGGGCCAGCACGGCAGCCGGCACGTCCACGGTCTGGGTGCCGTCCGAGTAAGGCCCCACCTGATAAGGCGGGAACACGAACCGCACGGCGGTGATCAGCCCATTGGGGTCGGTCATCGGCTGGAACTGGCTGAAATTCTCGGCGCTGGCCCCGGTGCCATCGGCAATCATGCGGCTGGCGCTGCGCAGCGATTCCTGCAGCTGGCCCGGTTCCATGTCTTCGCTGCTCAGCCGGGTCGCCACGCGCTCCTTGAGCTGGTCGGCGATGTAATCGCTGACCACGCCCCAGCCCTTGGTGTCGGCAATCAGCTTGTCCGCGGTGAGCATGGTCTGCGTTTCGGGCAGCCACACAAAACGCGCCACCAGCGGTTCGCCATGGGCACCACCGGTGTAGCGGCTGCCATCGGCGCTTACGACCACCAGCTGCGGCGTTTCAAGTACCTTCTCGAAGCTCAGCGACAGCTCGTAGGGCATCGTCGGCTTGTCGTTGCCGAGGCCATCCACGGCCTGCTGCAGTTCGGCGCGCGCCGCCGTCGCGTAGTCCGAAAGCGCCTTGGCAAGCCCCGGGAAGCGGTTCACGTCCTGGGGGTAGCTGATGCCCACCACCGCCTGCGGGGTGTTTTCAATCACGTCCCGCAGCTCCAGCGGCGCCTCGACGGCAGCCTGCGGCGCGGTCGTTGCCGGCTGTGCGGCGGTAGTGTCGGTTACCGGTGCGACGGCGGTATCCGCCTCGCGCTTGCAGCCCGCCATCAGCACCAGCCCCACGGCCAACGCCAGCGCGCCGGTACGCAGCGCGCGACGGTTTCCTGCGATGTTCATTGCAATCCCCTTGTTGAAACCCAGCATGATGATCCTTCGTCCGTGAAAAAAACCTGTGCCTGCTACGCCAGCAGGTCCTGGTACTCGGCGTGCCGTTCGAAGAACTGCTCGGCGTAGGCGCAGGCCGGCACCACCTTGTATCTGTTGTCCCGTGCATAGCGCAGGGCGATTCTGGTCAGTTCCGCCGCGATGCCCCGGCCGGCAATGGCCTCGGGCACCTCGGTGTGGGTAATGACCATCCGCTTTCGCTGGATCCTGTAGTCCAGCAGCGCCAGTTCCCCCTGGATCCGGGCCTGGAACCGGTGGCGGGCTGGATCGTGCTCCACCTCATACGCCAATCCGGGCGGGGTGACCGAAGCCATGGCGGTGTCTCCTGCGGCACTGTCGCGATAGTGCGCAGCGTAGCGCCATGATCGCGTGAAGCCTGAACAGGGACAACTGGCGACGCTTTTTGTCACACGCAGACCTAAAGTCCGCCCGATTCAAGCCGATATCGGTTTCGGACAGGCCGCAAAAGCTGGCACGCGTTTTGCTTCACCTGTCTGCCCCATCCGTGTCCCAAGGAGCGTCACATGGACCATGCACCCGACTTCCCCCAGCCCGGCGACGCCGACAGCTCGCTGCTGGAAGGCCTGTTCCAGCTGGCCCTGAATGGCCAGACCCAAGGGTCGGAATTCGATCTGATCGACCACGAAGTGTACGCGCGGCTGCTCAGCACCTACGGTACCGACCAGCGTTTTGCTGCGTAGAAGGAGTCACGACCAACCGTCGTGACCTACCGGCACGTAACGTCACGGCAAACCCGCCGTGGCGTTACGCGCCGAAGCGCGGGTTGCTCAACTCGCGGAGGAAGTGGTCGAAGATCGCCGGGCGCATCGCAAGCATGAAGATCACGCCGAACGCGGCACCGGCAAGGTGCGCGCTGTGGTTGATGCGATCTCCGCCCTTGCGGTCCATCCAGATGCTGTAGCCCACGTAGAACGCGGCATAGATGATCGCCGGCGCCGGGATGAAGAACACGAAGATGATGCTCCACGGGCTGATCAGGATGAAGGCGAACAGCACCGCCGACACCGCGCCCGATGCGCCCAGGCTCATGTAGTTCGGGTTCTTCTGGTTCTTCAGGTAGCTGGGCAGGATCGACACCACCAGCGCACCCAGGTAGAACGCCGGGTACGTAAGGTAGCTGCCGGTGAGGTTGACCATCACCGACTCGATCTGGCCGCCGAAGAAGAACAGCGTGATCATGTTGAACGCCAGGTGCGCCAGGTCCGCGTGGATGAACCCATAGGTCACCAGTCGGTCGTACTGGCGCTTGCGGTCCACGGCCGGCGGCCACAGGATCAGGCGGTCGGCCAGCGCTCGGTTCTTGAACGCCATCCACGAGACCAGGACGGTGATGGCGATCAGCAGCAGGTTCACGGGGGTCATGGCGGTACTCAGGCAGCGCGGTAGTTGTCGACCATACGATAGCGCTTGGCATACCAACCGAAGGCCAACGCCGCCACGAAGGCGAAGCCGGCGAAGAAGAACATCAGGAACGCGGCCTCGCTGAGCCCGGTACTGGCGATCTTGTGCGTCACCGTCTCGTTGCGCACCGCCGCGTTGGACAGCAGCACCCACAGGTTGCCGATGGTGGTGGTGAGGTTCCAGAAGCTCATCACCACGCCCTTCATCGCCTGCGGCGCCTGGCTGTAGGCGAACTCCAGGCCGGTGGCCGAGACCAGCACCTCACCGAAGGTGAGCAGCGCGTACGGCAGCATCTGCCAGAAGATGGACATGACGTTGCCGCCGTCCATCATTACCTGGATACCGCCGACCACGATCCAGGCCAGGCCGCTGAAGGCGATGCCGGCGGTCATGCGGCGCAGCGCGGTCGGCTCGAACCCGAAGCGGCGCAGGGCCGGGTACAGCACCAGGTTGTTGAACGGAATCAGGATCATCACCAGCAGCGGGTTGAGCGCCTGCATCTGCGAGGCGGTGAACCACGACGGCATGGCCATCTGCTGGCCCTGCAGCACCCAGGTGGATGCCTTCTGGTCGAACAGCGAGAAGAACGGCGTGGTCAGCGCGAAGATCACCAGTACGCGCAGGACCGACCGCACGCCCTCCACCGCCTCGGCCGGGTGCACCGCGCGGGCGCGGTCAAGCTGGAGCCAGGTACCGCCACCGACGCCGGCCAGCACCAGCACCAGCGCGATGCACAGGCAGATAACGATGCCCAGGCTGCCAACCAGGCCCATCGAGGCCACCGCCAGCACCGCGCCCAGGATGGCCAGGGTAAGACCCGGACGGCCCTTGCCCGGCACCTGCGCGGTCAGCGCGGTGCGCACCACGTTGCCGAACGAATGCGGGTCCTTGGGCGGGAGCGGCACCAGCACATAGCGCTTGCGACCCAGCCAGAACACGAACGTGGCCACGAACATCAGGATCCCCGGGATGCCGAACGCCCACTGCGGCCCCAGGTTCTTCAGCGCCAGCGGGATCAGCAGCGAGGCAAACAGCGAGCCGAAGTTGATGATCCAGTAGAAGGCGTCGAAGACCAGCTTGGCCAGGTGCTTGTTGCTCTGGTCGAACTGGTCGCCCATGAACGAGGCCACCAGCGGCTTGATGCCACCGGCGCCCAGCGCGATCAGCCCCAGGCCGAGGAAGAAGCCCTCGCGGCTGTTCTCGAATACCGCCAGGCAGGCATGGCCCGCGCAGTAGATCAGGCTGAACCAGAGGATGGTGTGGTATTTGCCGAAGAACCTGTCGGCCAGCCAGCCGCCCAGCAACGGGAAGAAGTACACGCCGATCATGAAGCTGTGCATGATGTCCTTGGCCTCGCCGGCCCGGCCATCGGCGGTGATCTCCTGCAGCAGCAGCGAGGTGATCAGGAACTGCACCAGGATGTTGCGCATCCCATAGAAGCTGAACCGCTCGCAGGCCTCATTGCCGATGATGTACGGAATCTGGCGCGGCATGCTTCCCTTGCCGGCGCTGGCGGCTGCGGTCGTGCTCATTCTATGGGGCTGTCCTGCGGGTTCAAAGGGCGCAAGGTTACCGGAAGGGGCACGGCGGCGCACGTTGCGGCCGAACGTGACAACGCCGTCGCGCAATGGCAGGCATCTGAAATCCGTTGACGGAAGTCACGGCACGTCGACGGGCCAAGCGTAAACTTATCGTTATGCGCCTCCTCCCCACGGTTGTCGCAGGACGCTGGCACGGCTGGTTCCTGCTCCTGTTGTTGACCACTCCCACGCTGCCTGCGCATGCCCGGCAGGGCGAGGCGGCACCGCGCCTGCTCAGGATCGCCACGCTGGAGCTGCCGGCCGCGGACGAGGCCGAATGGGAGCAGCGCCGCGACCAGCTGCTGCAGGTGCTGGAGGGCCTGCAGCCGGACGTGATCGCCGTGCAGCGGGTGTTGCAGACCAAGGGCGGCAACCCCGCCTGCTGGCTGGCCAGCCGGCTGCGCTACAGCTGCGACTTCGTCACCGCCGACCCGCCCAGCCAGGCGCTGCGCCATGGTAGTGCCATGCTCAGCCGGCTGCCGGTGGCCGAAGACGGGGTCACCCTGCTCCACCCGCCCGGCCGGTTCAGCGCGGCGGGCATGCTGCGGGTGAACCTGCAGGACGAGCAGGTCAACATCTACGTGGCGCGGCTGCGCCCGGACCCGGACGAGGCGCTGGTGCGCAGGCACCAGACCAGTGACCTGATGACCTGGATTGGGGCCACCTCGGACGGCCTGCCGTCCTTGATTGCCGGCGACTTCTCGGCCGATACCGACGAACTGGTACGCAGCTCGCCTGGCTTCCAGCCGGCGCGCAAGAACCCCGGCGAGCGCGTCGACCCGCCGTCGGCAGCCGGAGTCGCGGGCGGCCATGGGCTGGACGTGCTGTTCCAGGTAAGCCACTTCGCCGGCCAAGGCCTGCAACCCCTGAAGCTGCCCGCGCTGGAAGGCACCGATATCGGCGCCCTGCGCCTGGGCATCATCGCCACCCTGCGGCTGCAGGGTGATGCGGCTGCACGGTAACCGCAGGGACCGATAAACGAAAAGGCCAGGCATTTCTGCCTGGCCTTAATGTTTCTCAGGTCGCCCCGTCGATCAGGCGATGGCGTCCTGGTAACGACGCTCGACTTCCTTCCAGTCGACCACGTTGAAGAACGCGCCGATGTATTCCGGGCGACGGTTCTGGTACTTCAGGTAGTACGCGTGTTCCCAAACGTCCAGGCCCAGGATCGGCGTGTTGCCTTCCATCAGCGGGCTGTCCTGGTTGCCGGTGCTTTCCACCACCAGCTTCTTGTCCGGGGTCACGCTCAGCCACGCCCAGCCGCTGCCGAAACGGGTCAGCGCCGCCTTGGTGAAGGCTTCCTTGAACTTCTCGAAACCGCCCAGCTGAGCGTCGATGGCCTGGCCGACGTCGCCGGTCGGGTTACCCCCGGCATTGGGCGCCATCACGGTCCAGAACAGGGTGTGGTTGGCGTGGCCGCCACCGTTGTTGCGCACCGGGCCCTGCAGGTTTTCCGGCAGCGACTTGAGCTTCTTGACCAGTTCCTCAACCGGCAGGTCGGCGTACTCGGTGCCTTCCAGTGCCGCGTTGACGTTGTTGATGTAGGTCTGGTGGTGCTTGGTGTGATGGATTTCCATGGTGGCCGCATCGATATGCGGCTCAAGCGCGTCGTAGGCGTAGGACAGCTTGGGGAGGGTGTAGGCCATGTGGTTCTCCTGGTAGCTCACTCGCCCGGCGAAGACCGGGCGTTGCGAAGTCGATGATGGGGATGGCTGCCAAGCTTACCAAGCCCCGCGTAAAGGAAACTTCGTCCTGCGTCGAACACATGTTATGCATCGGTGACGAATCCATCACCGCGATCGGCGGGAAGACCGCGTAGTGCCACGCCCTGCGTGGCAACCACGCAGTGTTTAGCCAAGACCCAGTACAGTAAGCCCTACTCGTCACGGCATACCCGCCCATGCGCAAACCCTTATTGCTGTTGCTTGCCATCGTGCTCCTGGTAGGTGGCCTGGCCGCGATCAAACTGGCCCAGCGCGCACCCGCGCCGCAGTTCGCGCCGTCGCTGACCCAGCCAGGTGCCGACACTGCGCCGATCGACAACGCCCCGGCCAATCCCGGTGCCACCGCGCAGCGCACCCATGACGCCCTGCCCGCCTTCCTGCCTGCCGAAGCCCGCCAGACCATCCTCCTGATCCAGCGCGGCGGCCCCTACCCGCACCGCCAGGACGGCGGCGTTTTCAGCAACCGCGAACAGCGCCTGCCGGATCGCCCGCGCGGCTACTACCGCGAATACACCGTGGACACGCCGGGTGCCGGCAACCGCGGCGCACGCCGCATCGTGACCGGCGGCACTCCGCCGACCGGTTGGTTCTACACCGACGACCATTACGAAACCTTCCGCAGTTTCGAGGTCCCACCTGCCGGGAGCTGGCAATGAACCACGATGGATTCGAATTGAACCTGGACGACATCAACAACGCCGGCGTCTACCGGGTCACCAACGAGGACATCGCACCCTTGTCTGCGGCGATGCGCGATGCCGCGCTGCGCGTGACCACGATTGATCTGCAGGGGTGCAATGACAAGCGCACGCTGCTGGCACGCGTTGCCGCGCAGCTGGATTTCCCGCAGACGTTTGGCGGCAACTGGGACGCGCTGCTGGACTGCCTGCGCGATCTGTCGTGGCAGAAGGCCAACGGCTATGCGCTGTTCTTCAGCGATGCCGACGGGTTGGAGGAGAACGCGGAGAAGGACTTTGACACCTTCCTGGATATCCTGGCCGACGCCAGCGAAACATGGACGGAGCAGAACGTGCCCTTCTGGGCATTCGTAGCGCTGCACGAGTGACGCACCGGGGTAGGGTCGGTTCCCAAACGACCGCCGATAGCGCTGCAACGCCCGGTAACGCATTGCCTCGAACGACGTAACGGCTTTCCCCGCCGATGTTCATGCCCTACCGGCCGCGGGGCATTTCACGGCGGTTGATCGGGATGCAACCCTACCGGCGACAGCAACGGCAAAAGCACCGGCACCGGCACCGGAACCGGAACCGATGATGGCGCGGCCATCATCGACTTCCGTTGTCTTCCTGCAATTCTTTCTTGAACGGAATGTCCGGTGGCGGGCGGGCCACCGCCGGCTGGTCCTGCATGTTGGGATCGGTCAGTCCGCAGCCGCCACCGAATTGCAGGATCGATACCACGCAGGAGATTTTTGAACTGGTGCCCGGGATCGGTATCTCCACGGCCTTGATGCCCTTGCGCACCCACTCGGCCAGCAGCGATTCGTTCGGCGCCCAGTATTTGTCGAACGACGTGGGCGTGTAGTCGTACGGCGGGCGCTTGAGCCACGTGCCCGACTGCGCGATGCGTTCGCGGCTCCAGCCGTCGTTCTCGCCACCAGGGGCGCCGCGTGCGCTGTCCCCGGTGCCGTCCTGCCCGGGTACGCGGACGCTGCCATCTGCATTGAACAGTCCGTCGGCGGTGCGGCCAGCGCCCTGATTGGCCTGTGCGCCGCTGCGCTCGCCGGCCCTTTCGCGGACCGAGGCACCCCAATCATCCCCACGTGCGGGCGTGGCCCAGTTGCCGGGCGTGGGCGAGGGTCGCGCGGCCGCGGTACTTGCGGGCGCGGCATTCGACGCGCTGCTGCGGCTTGGCGTGGCCTGGCTGGCCGCACTCTGCGCGGGCGTGGGCGATGGCACCGAGGCCGCTGCCGATGGGGTCGCTGCGGCCGTTGCGGGGCGTGGCGTGGCGTTCGGCACCGCGCGCTCGCGTACTGCCAGCTCCGGACTGCGCCGGCGCACGGTGATTTCCCGCTGCGGCACCGGCGCGACCGTGACCGATATCGACGGCGCCGGGGTCACCTCGCGTTCGCGCACCTGCAGTTCGCGCTGAGGCAGGCTGACCTCGACCCGTGGACCGGGCACGGCCACCGGCGCCGTGGGTGCGGTGACCACGGTGACCTCACGTTCGCGCACCGCGATGTCGCGCGTGCGCAGTTGCGGCTCCACCGGGCGCACTGCCGGAGTGATCGAAGGCGGGGTTGGTGCATCCGCCATCTCCACAGTGCGTTCGCGCACCTGTGGCTCAGGCGCATCGCGCGGAATCACCCGCACTTCAGTGCGCGGTACGCTGGTGGGCGGCACCACGAAATCGCTGGTCGCTTCGGCCACGTCGGTGGCCTGGATCGGCTGCTCTACCGCAGCAGGTGCCGGGACTGCTGGGGCCGGCGTGGGCTCGGCGCTGGCGGCCGGTTCCGGCGCGGACGCCGGCGGCTGGGGCGCGGTGGCTGCGGTCGCCGCCGTTTGAGAGGCCGCAGCCTGCGAGGCCGCAGCCTGCGAGGCAGCAGCTGTCGCTACTGCGCTACCGGCGCTACCGGCGCTACCGGCGCTACCGGCGCCGGGCTCGCCGCCACCACTGTCCCGGGGTGTTCCGCTGCCCAGGAATTCCACCTGGATACGGCCGCCCTCGCCGCCCTGCTCGGACTGCGCCGGCGGGCGGATCAGTGCCACCCACACCAGCAGCAGCGCGAACATGACGTGCAGCAGCACGCTTATCACGGCCGCGGTCCAGCGCATCCAGCGCTGGTCGCGCGGGGCCGGGTCCCAGGTCTGCCAGAGCAGGCGCCGCAGCGACTGCACCACGCCCAGCGCCGGCAGCCGGCCGGGGGGGCCTGGCAACGGCCGCTGGATCAGTTCGGCAATGACCTCGGTCGAACGGAACGGGCGCGGCAGCGGGGTCAGCGCACGCAACCACAGGCCCCACCCGTAGGGAAGGCCCGTGGTTTTCTCAACGATGCGTTTGTCCGGCTGGCGAGCCAGCAGCCAGTGGAGGATCTCGTCAGCCCGGCGCAGTGTCACGCAGACCGATCAGGCAGCCGTGCCGCGGGGAATATACGGCGCATGACCGCTGTCATGGTCGGTCGCGTCGCGTACTGCGGTAATCCCGGGCACGCGGCCCATCAGGGTCTTCTCGATACCCTGCTTCAGGGTGACATCGGCCATGCCGCACCCCTGGCAGCCGCCGCCGAAGCGCAGCAGGACCACGCCGTCGGCAGATACTTCCTGCACGGCGACCTTGCCGCCATGCGAGGCCAGCTGCGGGTTGACTTCGTTTTCCACCACCCAGCGCACGCGTTCGACCAGCGAGGCGGAATCGGCCGGGGCCTCGCCCTTGATCTTCGGGGCCTTGATGGTGAGCTGCTGGCCGCCGGTGGCATTGGTGACGATGTCGATGTCGGCCCCATCCATCCAGGCCACGCTGGTGGCGGCCACGTACAGGGTGAAGCCGTCGCAGTCCACCGCCCACTCGTCGCCCAGCAGGTCGGCCGGTTCGGCGAACTCCAGGCGGGCGTCGGCGCGCGGGGTGCCAGCGTCCACGGCGCTGAGGCGCACGCCCATGCCGGGCACGGCTTCGCGCTCGATGAGCTTGCGGAAATAGGTCTGGGCAGTGTCGGAGATCTGGATCATGCGGCTATTCTAGCGGCTTACATGTTATGCGCTCATTCGGTTTATACACCGGCCGGCGCATTGTTCAGGCATACACGAGGTGGAGGATTTGATGGCCGACCTGATTCCGCTGGCGCAGGCCCGGTGCGTACCGCGCAAGGGCAGCGACCACAAGCTGGGCGAGGCCCGGATAGCCGAGCTGCTGCCGCAGGTTCCCGGCTGGGAGCTGGCCGAGCAGGGCCAGGCCCTGGTCCGGACCTTCCGCTTCTCCGACTACTACCGGACCATGGCGTTCGTGAACGCCCTGGCCTGGGTGGCCCATGCGGAAGACCACCACCCGGACCTCGGCGTGCATTACGACCGCGCCGTGGTGCGCTTTTCCACCCATGACGTGGGTGGGTTGAGCGAGAACGACTTCATCTGTGCAGCCAAGGCTTCGGGCCTGACGGAGTGATAGCGATGAACATCCAGATACGCGTGGCACTGACCGCGGCGGTGCTGTCCCTTGCCGGTTGTGGCGGGTCGTCGGAGTCGGAACCGGCGGCACCGGTGGCAGCGCCTACCGAAGTGGCCGCGGTGAAGACACCGCCGCCGGTCTACCCGATCGAGCTGGCCTGCCAGGCGATTGGCGGCACCACTACGCTGAAGGTGGTGGTGGGTACCGACGGCAAGCCCGGCCAGGTGCAGCTTGTGAGTGGCAGCGGCAACGCCCAGCTCGACGAGCAGGCGCAGAAAGCGGTGCAAGGCTGGCAGTTCAAGGCAGCCACCCGCGCCGGCCAGGCGGTGCCCACCACCATCCAGGTACCGGTGAGCTTCAACCCGCCGCAGCCCAAGCCCGACGAGTGCTTCGCCGTGGAAGAGCGCCTGCGTCGCGGCGGCTGATCAAAGGACGCTGTGGCGCATGCTGGACATCTCGAGTGAAAATGTATGGGTCGCCCTGCTGGTGACCCTGGCTGCCGGCCTGGCCACCGGCCTGGGCAGCCTGATGGTGTTGTTCTCGCGCCGCCCCAACCCCCGCCTGCTGGCCTTCGGCCTGGCCTTCGCCGGCGGCGCCATGGTGTTCGTGTCGCTGACCGAGATCCTGACCAAGGCGATCGATTCGTTCAGCCTGGCCTATGACGCGCGCGTGGGTTATGCCTATGCCACGGCAGCGTTCCTGTGCGGGGTCCTGCTGATCGTGCTGATCGATCACCTGATCCCGAACCCGCATGAAAGCCTGGACAAGCAGGACCCGATGTTCCGGGAAAACAACAAGGCCTACATCAAGCGGGTGGGCCTGCTGACGGCGGTGGCGATCACCGCGCACAACTTCCCGGAAGGCCTGGCCACGTTCTTTGCGACGCTGGAAAGCCCATCAGTGGGCATGCCGCTGGCGTTTGCGATTGCCATCCACAATATTCCCGAGGGCATTGCGATCGCGGTGCCGGTGTATTTCGCCACCCAGAACAAGTTCTACGCGTTCGGCGCCAGCCTGCTGTCGGGGCTGGCCGAGCCGATTGGTGCGGCGATCGGGTACGTGCTGTTGTCCGGGGTGCTCAACCACGCGACGTTCGGCTGGGTGTTCGGGCTTATTTCCGGGGTGATGGTGTTCCTGGCGCTGGATGAGCTGCTGCCGGCAGCCAAGCGGTACTCCAGGGGTCACGAGACGGTGTACGGTCTGGTGGCCGGCATGGCCAGCCTGGCGATCAGCCTGGTGTTGTTCAAATGGTAGGGCGTACCGACCAACGGTCGGTACCTACCGCGATCCAACCACGGTAGGCGACGACCGTTGGTCGTCGCGCGTCACCCCAACCGGTTCAACGCATCGGTCAGCTCTTCCGCCAGCGGCGCATTGAGCAGGTAGGGGGTCTTGCCGGCGTCCAGCGAGAACTCCAGCGAAGCGGCGTGCAGGAACAGGCGTTTCAGACCGATCTGGTCACGAAGCCGCTTGTTGACGTCCGGATCGCCGTATTTGTCGTCACCGGCCACCGGGTGCCCCAGGTGCTGGGCGTGCACGCGGATCTGGTGGGTGCGCCCGGTTTCGATGCGGACTTCGCAGAATGAATGGCCGCCCTTGCGCTCGAGCACGCTGAAGTGGCTGATCGATTCCTTGCCGATCGCATTGACCTGCACGTGGCGCTCGCCGCCCTGGCGCAGGCCGACGTGCAACGGGGCGTCCACGGTCATGGTGCCATCGGGCATGCGCCCCACCAGCAGGGTCAGGTAGCGCTTGCGGATGCCCGCACCGTGGTCTTCACGCAGCAGCGCCTGAAGTTCGCTCAGCGCCGAGCGCTTCTTGGCCACGATCAGCAGGCCCGAGGTGTCCCGGTCCAGCCGGTGCACCAGCTCGAGGGTCTTGCCCGGGCGCAGCGCGCGAAGCGTCTCGATGGCCCCGAAACTGATCCCGCTGCCGCCGTGGCTGGCCACGCCGGAAGGCTTGTTCAGGGCCAGCAGGCGCTCGTCTTCATAAACGATGGCGTCTTCCAGCCGCTTCATGAATGCCGCCGGCGGCCCCGCCTTGTCTCCTTCCTCAGTGAGACGAACCGGAGGCACGCGCACTTCGTCGCCCTCCACCAGCTTGCGTTCGGCCTTGGCGCGGCCGCCGTTCACACGGACCTGGCCGCTGCGCACGAGCTTGTAGACCAGACTGCGTGGCGCACCCTTCAGCTGGCCGAGCAGGAAGTTGTCCAGGCGTTGCCCGGCACGGTCGGCCGGAACAGTCAGGAGACGGACGCTGGTCTTGCCTTCAGCGGGTTTGGGGGACGGCACGGTATCGGTCATTGGCCTTTTATTCTGTTACACTCGGCGGGCGAGATAAGGGATTGATTTCGTTGGAAGTTGCTCTGGGCCAGAAGCCCGGCTTCCCTCGATTCCGGCACAGTGCGCAGCCACCGCCCCCGGGGCGGCCATGTTAGCGGCTCACCGGCAGTCCCGGCCATCGCCGGATGCCTGACACGCGTCTGCGCTGAAAAAATGTCCCTGTGGCGCTCCAGCCTGGCTGAAAGCTGCCTCCGGCCCGCAACACCCAAACCAAAACAAAATGAAGCGCTCCCGCGGCCTGCCGTGGTGTTGAAGCGCTGGAAACCCAAGCCGCCCTCCCCGCGCATGCGCGATGGGCGTGCAAGCGTGACCAGAAGCGAAACCCCATGGCGTTCCGCGCGGTAGCAGCGCGCGAGGAACGCAATATGAAGCGAATGCTGATCAACGCCACGCAGGCTGAAGAGCTGCGGGTAGCCATCGTGGATGGCCAGACGCTGTACGACATCGACATCGAACAGCCGTCCAAGGAACAGAAGAAGTCGAACATCTACAAGGGCCGCATCACGCGCCTTGAGCCGTCGCTGGAAGCGGCCTTTGTTGAATACGGCGGCGAACGCCATGGCTTCCTGCCGCTGAAGGAAATCTCCCGCGATTATTTCCAGGCCGGGGTCGACCACAACAAGGCCGGCATCCGCGAGCTGCTGCGTGAAGGCCAGGAAGTGGTGGTCCAGGTCGACAAGGAAGAGCGAGGCAACAAGGGCGCCGCCCTGACCACGTTCATCTCCCTGGCCGGCCGCTACATGGTGCTGATGCCGAACTCACCCACCGCCGGTGGCGTGTCGCGTCGCATCGAGGGCGAAGACCGCGCCGCGCTGAAGGAAGCGCTGGACAAGCTGCAGATCCCCGATGACATGGGCGTCATCATCCGCACCGCCGGCGTCGGCCGCGATGCCGAAGAGCTGCAGTGGGACCTGGACTACCTGCTGCAGGTCTGGAAGTCGATTGCCGAAGCGGCGCTGACCAAGCCGGCCCCGTTCCTGATCTACCAGGAATCGCGCCTGATCGTGCGCGCGCTGCGCGACTACCTGCGCGCCGATGTGGGCGAGATCCTGGTCGACACCCAGGAGCTGTACGACACCGCCCGCGAGTTCATGCAGCAGGTGATGCCGCAGACCCTGCGCAAGCTCAAGCATTACACCGACGACATTCCGCTGTTCAACCGCTTCCAGATCGAATCGCAGATCGAAGGCGCCTATGAGCGCAACGTCCGCCTGCCCTCGGGCGGCTCGATCGTGGTGGACCAGACCGAAGCATTGACCGCCATCGACGTGAACTCCTCGCGCGCCACCAAGGGCAGCGATATCGAGGACACCGCGTTCCAGACCAATCTGGAAGCGGCCGAGGAAGTGGCCCGCCAGCTGCGCCTGCGCGACCTGGGCGGCCTGGTGGTGATCGACTTCATCGACATGTCGTCGAACAAGCACCAGCGCGAAGTCGAGAACCGCCTGCAGAACGCGCTCAAGTACGACCGTGCGCGCGTGCAGCTGGGCCGCATTTCGCGCTTCGGCCTGATGGAGATGAGCCGCCAGCGCCTGCGCCCGAGCCTGGGCGAATCCAGCCAGATCGTCTGCCCGCGTTGCGACGGCCACGGCCGCATGCGCTCGGTGGAATCGCTGTCGCTGTCGATCATCCGCGTGGCTGAAGAGCATGCGATGAAGGAAAACACCGGGCAGGTGCTGGTCCAGGCCCCGGTCGAGATCGCCAACTACCTTCTCAACGAGAAGCGCAGCGCGCTGCGCGAGATCGAACAGCGCCATGACGCGCCGATCGTGATCGTGGCCGATGAGCAGCTGCACACCCCGCACTACGAAGTGACCCGCCTGCGTGAAAACGAACTGGGCGAGGAAAGCGGCAAGCCGAGCTACCAGCGTGGCACCCCGCGCAAGCTGCCGGTGCATGCGCTGACCAAGGCGCAGCTGAACATCCCGGTCGCTCCGGCGGTCACCAACGTCAAGCACAGCTCCCCGGCCCCGGTCCGCGAGGTTACCGAACCGGTGGCGCCTGCCCCGGCCCCGGTCGCCCCCGCGCCGGTCGCTGCCCCGGCCGCCACCGGCGTGGTCGGCTGGCTCAAGCGCATCTTCGGCGGCGAGCCGGCCCCGGCTGCCGCACCGCAGACCAACGCGCGCCCGGCCCAGGACGGCAGCCGCAACGGCCGCACCAAGGACCGCAACGGCAAGGACCGCAACGGCCGCCGCGATGAGCGTGGCGAACGTGGCCAGGGCCAGGGCCAGCAGGGCCAGGGCCGTGGCAAGGACCGTCGCGACGACCGTGGCGAACGCGCCGGCAAGGGCGAGCGCCGCGACGAGCGCCGCCAGGACGTGGCCGCACAGGCTGCCGCGCCCGCCGCTGGCCAGCCCCAGCAGGGCAAACCGCGCAACGAGCAGCAGCCCAGGGCCCCGCGCAATGAGCAGCAGCCGAAGCTGAACCAGAAACAGAAGCCCCCGCGCCAGCAGAACGAGGGCGACAAGCCCGCGCGTCAGCCGCAGCCCGACGCCGCCAAGCCGGCGCAGACCGGCGCGACGGTTGCCGATGCCGCGCTGGTAACCGCAGCGGTGGCCGTGGCCGACGCGGCGATCCCGACCACCACCGCCGCGACCCCGGCGTCCAGCATTGCAGCGGCCGACGATACCCGCCTGACCACCGTTGCGGTGGAGGGCGAGTCGGCCGAGCAGGGCGACACCCCGGCCGCCGGCGACGATGCCAGCGGCGAAGGCGCCTCGCGCCGTCGTCGTGGCCGTCGCGGTGGTCGCCGTCGTCGTCGTGGCAATGGCGAGCAGGCTGCCGGCAGCGATGGTCTGAACGATGACGGCGGTCTGGACGACGACGGCGACAGCGACGACCAGGATGGCGAGCAGGACGGTGACACCACCGTCCAGGCTGCCCGCCAGGCCGCTCGCAGCACCGAGTCGAACCCGGAGTTCGACTTCGATGACGACGGCGCTGCGCCGGCTGCTCCGGTCCAGGCCCCGCGCCCGGCCCCGGTGGCTGCCGTTGCCGCCGCTGCGCCGCTGGCCGTGGTCAGCAGCCCGGTGGTAACCGCCGGTCACAGCGAGGCCGCCCCGGCCCCGAAGGCCGAGCCGGTGGCAGAGCGCACCCCGTCCTACACCGACCGCGTGCCGTTCGTGGAATCGCCGATGCCGGCCTCCGCGCCGGTTGCCAAGGCACCGGAGGCTGCGAAGCCGGTGGTGACAGAAGCACCGAAGGCCGTTGAAGCCCCGGTCGTGGTTGAAGCGCCCAAGGCTGTTGAAGCCCCGGTCGTGACCGAAGCGCCGAAGGTTGTTGAAACGCCGGCCGTGACCGAAGCACCTAAGGCCGTCGAAACGCCGGTCGCAGCTGAAGCGCCGAAGGCTGTCGCAGCCCCGGTCGTAACCGAAGCACCGAAGCCGATTGCAACGCCCGCCGTGACCCCGGCCCCGACCGCGCCGGCCGCCGTCGAGACCCCGAAGGCCGCCGACGCCAGCACCAGCGCACCGGTTGTCGAGCACAAGGGTCCGACCGAAGTCGGTCGTCCGGTGCAGACCAGCATGCTGGATGCAGTGGACGCCGTTCCGGCCGCGCCGGCTGCCCCGGCACCGGTGGCCCGCGTTGACTCGGCGCCGGTTACGCCGGCGATGCAGAACGGCCAGCTGTTCGGCAGCGCCGGCAGCGACGCCGCACCGACCGATGCAGCCGCCCAGGCCGCGCACGCCGAAGCCCGCGAAGACATCCCGACCGATGTCGCCAAGGCCGACGATGCCGACAAGCAGGACCCGGAAAAGACCGACAAGGCCTGATCCGGTTCCAGCGGCAAGGTAACAAACAGACAGCGGCCTTCGGGCCGCTGTCTGCGTTTGGGGTCGGACTCTGGATCGCGACCGTGCTGATCGAATGATGCGGCCACGGGTAGAGTCGGTTTCCAAACGACTGCACGCATCGCTGATCGGCCCGGTAACGCATGACCTGCATCGAAGGATGCTGTTGCCGTTACATGCAGCAAAGCCGTTCCCGATCGACAGTCATGCGTTACCGCATCTGGCCGGCACCACGTGCAGTCGTTTGGGAACCGACTCTACCGGTGGCCGCACAACGCGTCGTGCGTCCTGCCGACGTTACGGTGCGAACTGCAGGCGGGTCCACACGCCGTAATGGTCCGACGCCCAGCGCCCTTCGGCGTAGGGCTGGTCGAACAGCAGCTTCGCTTCGCGGGCCAGCAGCCTGTCCTGCTGGAAGAAGATGTGGTCGATGCGCGACGGCGCATCGTAGTAGTGCCGGTTCAACGTACTGATCTCCGCCAGTTCGTTGTTCACGTGCACGCTTCCGTAGCTGTCGCCGTAGCGCTGGCGCAGCGCACTCAGATCGCCTGCATCCACCAGCGCATTGAAATCTCCCGCAATCACCACAGGTGCATCACCTGCGGTGCCTGCGATGAACTTCAACATATCCGCCACCTGCTCGCCGCGGATGCGACTGCCGGTCTCATCCGAACGCTCGTTGAGATGGGTGGCGTAGACGTTCACCGCCTGCCCGTCCACGTCGATGCGCAGGTGTGCGACGGTGCGGTAATCGGTGAGCGGTGCCAACAGCCGCTCACCGCGCGCCAGCACCGGCCGCCGGGTCAGCAGCGCATTGCCATACCGCTTGAAGCGCCCCGGCGGATCTGTGGAAACAAACTGGTAGTCATAGCCGAGCCTGCGCGCGAGCCAAGCGGCCTGGTTGCGCACATGCGGCTTCTGGATCACTTCCTGCAGCGCGATCGCGTCGGGTTGCAACGCCTGCAGCTCGCGCAGGATCACCTGGCGTCGCTGCGGCCAGTCTTCGCGGTCATGGTGCAGGTTGAAGGTGACCATGCTCATGCCCTTCTCCACCGGCGCTGCCGCGCGCGCCGGCAGCGCCGCCAGCGCGCAGGCCAGCAGCACGCCGAGCATGCCGGGGCGCAGCACCGCCGCGGTCACGGCGCCTTGCGTTCGGCGCGCCGCACCGAGGCCGGGATCTGCACCTCCACCCTGGCCGGCACCTGGGTGATGCGCAGCTCGCCGTTGAGCCACTGCGCCGGCTCGCCGTTGATGGTGGCATCCCCCGGTTCGCCGCTGAACGGCCACGGCAGGATCACCCCGCCCTGCGGTACCAGCAGCCCGGAGGCGATCTGCAGCGTGAGCTGCCTGTCGCTGCGGGCCAGCGTGTAGCTGAGCTGTCCGTTCGGGGTGCGCAACCCCTTCACCCCGACCCCGGCGCCATCCAGCCAGCGGCTGGGCACGCCGGCGGCCAGCACCAGGCTGTCATCCACGTCGCGGTTGTAGGCGAACATGTCCAGCGCCGAGCGCACGAAGTCCGACGCCACCCAGGCATGCGGCAGATCGCCGACGAAGAACGGCTTGCGCGGCGTGTGCGAGACCACTTCGGCCCACTGGTTCCAGGCCTGCGGCGCGCGGTCCCTGAAGAAGAACTCGGTGGCCTGCCAGGCGCGGTCGCGCCAGCCCAGGCGCACGAACGCGGCGACGTTGCGCCATTCGTACGGGGTGTAATCCTTCCACTCGCGCTTGCCGTCGCGGCGCTCCTCGAACTGCTTCCAGTAGCGCTCGAAGGTATTGTCCAGATACGGTTGCGGCAACCGTCCCTGCTCGCCGGCCGGAGCCAGTGCGATGGTGGTGGAGGTCGCATCGAAATCGCCCATCTCGGCCGAACCGGGCAGGAAATCAATCTTGTGCAGGGCCGTGGCCGCCAACAGCGAGGCCTGCAGGTCGCCACGGAACTGGTCGCGCGATTCGGCGATCTGCATCGCCTCCATCTTGCCCAGCGTGCTGGCAATGATCGCCGCATCCTTGTAGCCGCGCAGGGCCCAGAAGTTGTCCCAGTACGAGTGCATCGGCTTGGCCGAATAGCCTTCGTGGCTGATCGAGACCGGCATCATCCCGTAGAAGGCCGGATTGCGCGCGCGGTTTTCCTCGGTGCGCTCGCTCAGGCGCAGCTGCTCCATGTACTGATAGGCCCCCTGTACGTGCGGCCACATCAGTTCCAGGAAGGTGCTGTCACCGGTGTAGCGCCAGTACTCGGCGATGTTGAAGATCAGCTCGCCATGGCTGTCGTTCTCCGGCACCGGGTCGGCGCCGCGCGCGTCCACGCAGCAGGGAACCTTGCCATTGTCGAACTGGTATGGCGCGTACCAGTTCACATACTCACGCACCGCGTCGCTGCGGCCCATGCGCAACAGGCCTTCGGAAATCATCGCGCCATCGCGGATCCAGCTGCGCGAATATGATCGCGTGCCCGGCTGCAGGCTCGGCCCGATCCGGGAAATGAGCATGTGCGCCAGTGCGGTACGCAGCGTATCGGCCAGCGGCTTGCCGGCGGCCGGCACCTGCAGCGCCACCTGGTCCAGCTTGGTGCGCCACATCGAGGCCACCTGCTGCTGGGCCTTGTTGGCGTCGAAGTCCTTCGGCGTGGTCCACGCGCCGGTCTGCGGCAGCACGATGGCCACCTCCCTGCTCTGGCCCGGCTCCAGCCGCCAGCGGTAGAGCAGCGCGCCCGAGGCCAGCCCGGTAGCATCGCGCACTTCGGTGGCAGCGGGCAGGCTGCCGCTGGCCAGGTGGGTGACCTCCAGCTTGCCGTCGAAGGGGCTGGCGAACGCCGCGTCCGGCGCCTGCACCGGGTACACCCGCGGCGTGCCATTGACGTCGACGTGGCCAGGCTCGAAATCCAGCGTGTCGATACGGCTGACCCCGCCCACCGTGTTGAGGAACTGACGCGGCGGGTTCACCTGCCACGGCCGCACCGCCAGCGCCAGGGTGTAATCGTGCGCCACCTTGTCCGGGTTGTGCAGCGTGTAACGGCCCACCAGCTGCGCCTTGGCAGGGTTGCCCTGGACGAAGCCGGTTACCTTCAAGGCAGCCTTGGGGTGGGCCCAGTCGACGCTGGCGATCGGCAGGTAGTCGTCCTGCAGCGACTGCTTCGCTTCGACGTCAGCCCAGCTGAGCACCTTCTTGTCGACCACCACGAACGGTTCAACGCTGAAGCTGGCTTTGGCCACTTCCAGCGCACCGTCTTCGCCGATCAGGGCCTGCTCGCGGCCGCCGTCCAGGCCCAGCAGCGTCCAGTACGGCTGCTCGCCGCTGAAGCCACGCGGTACGAAGCCGCGGGTCAGGTCGGCACCGACCGACTCAACGAATTCATTCGGCGTGCCTGCAAAATCCAGCGGCTTGATCGCGATATCGCGGATGCCGTAGCGCCAGCTGCTGCCGTTCTTCAGGTCAAAGCGCAGGTAGCGCGCCTCGGTATCCGGCAGTGCCAACCAGTCGCGGTCACCGCCACCACCGGCGGTGATTTCGCGCAGGGTACGCCAGTCCCGGCCATCGGCCGAGGCACGCACCACGTAGCGGGTAGCTTCCAGGCCGGGCACCCACTGGATCACCGCACCACCAAACTCGCGCACGCTGTGCAGGTCCAGGCTGATGGTCTGGTCGGGCACGCCACCGCTGATCCACACCGTGTCCGGCTTGCCATCGGCAATACGGCTCTGCAGCGCGGGGGCGGTATCGGCGATTACCGACGGCGCCAGCGCCGAGGTATCGGCCGGCGGCAGCGCCTGCAGTGTGAGACGGTCGAAGCAGACCGTGCCGCGCCCGCCGACCTTGCTGTAGATGGTGAACTCCACTGCCGCGCTCTTACGCAGGGTCTTGTCCGGGTCCGGGCCCCAGGCCTTTTCGATCTGGCGCTGGCGGTACTGCACCGGCGTCCAGGTCTTGGGGAAGGCGTAACCGGGGCGGTTGACCCACCACACGTTGTCGCCGCCGGCATCGATCAGCTTGAACTGCAGATCGTTGCCGGGCGAATCACCGCGCAGCTGGAACCCGACCTGGTAATTGTCCGGCCAGGTGATGGGCAGTTCGCGGCGGATCGCCACATAGCCGGAGACCTCGTGGAAGTCATAGTCCACGCACAGCGCGCGGCCACCATTGGCGCCGGCCACGCTGCGCAGCGAACCGCTGACCTGGTCGGACACCACCAGTTTCCAGGGCGCCATGTCGTCGAAGCTGTCCAGGACCTTGGGCGCCGCCGGCACTGCCGGGGGCGCGGCAGGCGCCGCCATCGACCACACCAGACCCAGACCCAGAACCCCCGCGACGACGGCACGCTTCACCCTTTCACACTCCCCAGCAGCAGACCTTGGATGTAGTAGCGCTGCAGCACCAGGAACAGTGCCAGCACCGGGACCACCGTGACCACCGCACCGGCCATCATCATTTCAACGTCCATGATGTGTTCGCGCGACAATGTGGCCAGGGCAACCGGAAGAGTGTAGTGCTCCTGGTCGGTCAGCACGATCAACGGCCACATGAAATCGTTCCAGGCGCCCATGAAGGTGAAGATGGACAGGGTGACCAGCACCGGCTTGAGCATCGGCAGCACGATCTGGAAGAAGATGCGCAGCTCCCCTGCCCCGTCAATCCGGGCCGCTTCCAGCAGTTCATCGGGAATCGAACGCGCGTACTGGCGCACCAGGAAGATGCCGAACACGCTGGCCAGTGCCGGCACGATCACCCCGCCGAAGCTGTTGACCAGGCCCAGCTGCTTCATCAGCAGGAACAGCGGCAGCATGGCCACCTGCGCGGGGATCACCAGTGCGGCCAGCAGCACCTGGAAGATGCGTTCACGGCCGACGAAGCGCAACTTGGCGAACGCATAGCCGGCCATGGTGTTGAGCAGCAGCGAGCCCAGCGTGATCGCCAGCGACACAAACAGGCTGTTGACGAAGTTGTTGGCCATACCGGTACGGGCAAACAGTTCGTGGTAGTTGTGGGTCGTCACCGACGACGGCAGCAGCGGCGGCGGGAAATGCGCCGCCTCGCCGGTCGGCATGAACGACACCGACAGCATCCACAGCAGCGGCGCCAGGCTCACGGCGGCCAGCACCAGCAGCCCACCGTTCACCCACCACGCATGCCAGCGCGACTGGCCAATCTCACGACTCATACCAACTGCCTCTTGCGGCCGAAACGCAGCATCAGGCTGGTTACCGCCAGGATGATCAGGAACAGCAGGAACGCCACGGCCGACGCGCGGCCCAGGTTCCACCACTTGAAGCCTTCCTCGAACATGAAATACAGCACGCTCACGGTGCTCTGCAGCGGGTCGCCGCGGGTCATCACGTAGGGTTCGGCGAACAGCTGGAAGTAGCCGGACACGGTGATCACGCCCACTACCAGCAGCACCGGGCCGAGCATCGGCAGGGTGATGTGCAGGAACTGCTTCCAGCGCGATGCGCCATCGATGCGCGCCGCCTCGTACAGGTCGTGCGGGATTGCCTGCAGGCCGGCCAGGAAGATCACCATGTTGTAGCCGAAGTTCTTCCACACCGCGAACAGCATGATGGTGGGCATGGCCCAGTTCGGGTCGCCCAGCCAGTCGATCGGGCTGATCCCCAGATGGCCCAGCCCGTAGTTGACCAGTCCGTAGCTGGTATGGAACAGGTAGCGCCAGATCACCGCTACCGCCACCAGCGTGGTCACCACCGGGGCAAACAGCGCGGTGCGGAACAGCGCCTTGAAGCGTGCGGCCGGGGCATTGAGCAGCATCGCTGCGCCCAGCGACACGCCAATCGACATCGGCACGCCGACCACCACGAAATACGTGGTGTTCCACAGCGACTTCCAGAACATCGGGGTCTGCAGCAGGTCGATGTAGTTGCCCAGGCCGACGAAGCGCAGATTGCCGCCATCGGCGAGCGCGTACAGGTCGAAGTCGGTGATGCTCAGCGCCAGCGCCGAGAACACCGGCAGGCCGAAGAACACACCGATCACCAGCAGCGAGGGGCCGGCGAAGATCCAGCCGGCAAGCGAGCGCTGCTTCATGGCAGCACCTCCGGCGCGGCGCCCTGTTCGGCCTGGGTACGCTGCTCATGCATCCAGCGGCGCTTGGCCAGCACCTTGTCCACGCGGTCATCCAATCGATTCACGGCTACATCCTGATCCAGTCCACCGCGCACCACCTGCTCGGTGACGATGCGCATCTCCTGCACGATACGTTCCCACTCCAGCACCTTCGGGGTCGGCCGCACCCGCTCGAGCTGGTCGCGGAACGGCTGCGCCAGCGGGTCGTTGGCCAGGGACGGGTGTTCCCAGGTGCTGCGCCGCGGCGGCAGGTCACCGATGATGGAATGGAAGCGCTGCTGGATGTCCGGGCGCGACAGGAACTCGATCAGCTTCCACGACGCTTCCTTCTGCTGCGAGCCGCGGAAGATCACCAGGCTGGTGCCGCCGGCGATCCCGGCGCCCGGGCCATCCGGGCCCGGCAGTGCGGCGGTGCCCCACTTGCCTTCCAGTTCCTTGGGCTGCAGCTTCTTGAACTCGCGGATGTTCCAGGGGCCGGACAGGTAGAACACGTTGAAGCCCTTGAAGAATTCATCCCACACGTTGGAGATCTGGGTTTCGGACATGCGCGGCGCCCAGCCCTGGGCGAACATGTTTTCGTAGAACGCCAGCGTGCGGCGGAAGCCGGGGCTGCGGAAGTTGCCCCGGGTATCGTGGTCGCGCAGCAGCGGGTCGGGTTGCTGCAGGGCGAAGGACAGCTGCTGCTCGAACTCATTGATCGGCATCAGCACCGCGTAGCGGTCCGGACCCTGCATTTTCTTGATCGCCGCCATCATGGTGTTCCACTCGTCCCAGGTGCGCGGCGGGTGGTCGAAACCGGCCTTGGCCAGCAGGTCCTTGCGGTAGTACAGCAGGCGCGTATCGACGTACCACGGCACCCCGACCAGCTCGCCGTTGATGACGTTGGTATCCCAGATGCCCTGGAAGTAATCGGCCGGGTCCACGACCTTCGATCTGGCCACGAACGGCGCCAGTGGAGTCAGCGTGTTGAGTTCGGCGAACTCGGGAATCCAGGTGTTGCCCAGCTGGCACACGTCCGGCAGCCCATCGGCGGCGAACGCGGTAAGCAGCTTTTCATGCGCGGCCGTCCACGGGATGTTCTGCACATCGACGTGGATGCCAGGATTGTCCGCTTCGAATTCGCGGATCAGTTCGCTGACGACTTCCGCTTCGCGGCCCATCGCCCAGAAACGCACGGTCACCCCTTCCGGTTCCTTCCGGCAGGCACTCAACAACAGGCTGCCGGCAACCAGCAGCAGAACACTCACCCACAGCTTGGGGCGCGACGACAATGGCACTGCTTACTTCCCCTGGGGCTGGTTGCGGTTCGAATTGGAATTGTTCTTCTGTTCCTGCGCGGCGGCCGCGCGGGATTCGGCGATGCCCATCGAGCGGGCCGAGGCGGCCTTCTCGTCCTTCTCCAGCACCATCGGCTGGTCTTCGCCTTCGGGGGTGAGCCAGCCGCCGCTGAACCCGGCGCGCTCCAGGCCGCGGCGGATGTGCGGGTTCTTCTTCATCGTTTCCCACACGAAATCGTTTCGGTAATTGGCGATCATGGTGAGGATCGGCCCCTGGTCGATGCCGATGTAGTCACTGGCCACCCAGCCGCGGTCGGGCACGATACGCCCGGTCTTGAGCGGAATGTCGAAGTTGAAGCTGGGGTTGAACGAATCCAGGAAGCCGTAGCTGGAATACAGGTAATCGCCGTAGCGCTTGTGCATTTCCAGCGTGGCCGGAATGACTTCCTCGGGCGCGAACACCACCGAGGCGATCGCCGCGGTCGGGGCAATGGTGCCGTCGTCGAAGTTCTCGCGCAGGCCGGCGCCGCGCGAGGAATAGTGCCGGAACTGGCGCTGCTCGCCACGGAATTCCTGCGTGGTGTTCTGCGGGCCATCGCTGGCGGTGAGGCCCCACACGTTTTCGCCATACTCCTTCCACTGTGCCGGGTTGGCGATGGCGTATTCGCGCTGGGCCAGCGCGGCCGAACGGCTGTTGAGGAAGTAGGTGCTGCCGCGCTCGCGCATGTACGCATCCTGGATGTCGCGGAAGTCGATCCAGACGTGGGTGTACTGGTGGCCGAACAGCGGGCCGAAGGACAGGTATTCCTGGCCCTGGAACACGCCCCAGTCGTTGTCGTAGGTGCGCGTCCACACCGTCCACGCATCCGGGCTCACCGGGTGGGTGGGCGAACCGAGCGCCAGGATGTAAACCATCATCGCCTCGTTGTAGCCCATCCAGTCGTGGTCGATGAAGCCGCTTTCGGGGAACCAGCCCATCGAGATCAGCGGCGCGCGCTGCTGCAGCCACGGCCAGTCCACGCGCTTGTACAGCGTATCGGCGATGGCGCGGATCTCTTTTTCGCGCGAATCATCGCCGGTGTAATAGGACTGGGCGAACAGCACGCCCATCATCAGCAGTGCGGTGTCCACGCTCGACAGTTCCACCCAGCTGTCATAGCGGTGGCCCTGCTGCATGTCCAGGAAGTGGTAGTAGAACCCCTTGTAGCCGCCCTTGCCGGTGCGCTGCGGGCCCATCGGCATGTCGCGGAAGAACTTCAGCGTGGTCAGCGTGCGGTCCACGGCCTGGGTGCGGCTGACCCAGCCGTTCTCCACGCCGATCGGATAGGCGGTCAGCGCGTAGCCCACCGAGGCGATACTGGCGAACGGGCGCGACGGATAACGATCCGGGCTGAGCCCGTTCACTTCATTGGTCGTGTCCCAGAAGAACTGGAACGTGCGGCGTTCGATATCGTCGAACAGCGGAGGCAGTTCTGGTTTCATCGGGCGCGGGGGAACGTCGGCCTCTACGAGGATGACCGGCGGCTTGGGTTTGGCCGGCGTTTCCTGCGCCTGCGGCTTGCAGCCGACCACGGCTGCCGCCATTACTGCCAGCGCCAATACGCGGGGTACCTTCATCGTGCCAACCCTCCGGAATCTGGAAATCCAGGCCAGCATAACGGGCCTTGGAGTGAAATCGTTTACAGCTGGGGTTCATTAAAAGCCGGTTCTCCCCAGCACGCGTGACACGCATGGCGTGTCACTACGCGGCTGGGGGACCGGCCTTCATTCACATCAGAAGCGGAAGCCCACTTCTGCCTTCACCTGGCGCGGCGTACCGACGATATCGCCGGTCTCGTTGTAGCTGGCCAGCAGCTTGCCGTTGGACTTGGTGTAGTTGTAGTTGGAGAAGTTGTCGAAGTTGAACACGTTGATGATGTCGATACGCGCATACAGCTCGGTGTCGCCCGGCATCTTGAACGTCTTGGTCGCCTGCAGGTCCACCGAACGGTAGCCCCAGATCTTGCCCCCCACCAGGAAGCGGCCGTTGCCGTCCGGCACGGCGGCGCCCGGGGTCGGCAGGTCGAAGCCGGTGGACTGCTGCACCGGGTACCAGTCGTTCACCGCGGTCGGGGTGGCCAGGGTGATCTTGCCGCCGAAGGTGATGTCCCAGAAGCCCGCGTACGAACCGGTCAGCACGATGCGGTGGCGCGGTGCACCGTTGGAACGGATGGTCGGGTAGTCCTCGATCAGGCCGCGGTCAAAGGCGTAGTGCTCGTTGATGTCGCGGTTGTGGCGGGCCGTGGTCCAGGTGTAGGCGATGGAGGTACCCCAGCCGCTTTCCTTGGTGAACGGCTTCTGCGCCGACAGCAGCACCTGCGTGGCACGGGTCTTGATGCCCTGCTGGCCGATGATCAGGCTGCCGAAGCCCGGGATGTTGCAGCTCCATGCCTGGCTCAGGCCCGGCTCGGTGCCGCCGCACAGGCGCGGGTCATCGAAGAACTGGCCGGTCGGGTAACGGTTGCCCAGGGTGAAGGCGAAGCCGTCATAGGTCAGCGTGCGGGCGATGGTGGCGTCGGTCAGCCAGTCGCCGATCTGGTTGGACATGCCCAGGCTGAACTGGTCGGCGTACGGGGCCTTCAGGTTGTTGTTGAGCAGGTCCACTTCCAGGCCGGCATTGCTGGTGGAGCCCACCAGGGCCTGCAGGTTTTCGATGCCGTTGAGCAGGTTCGGATCCCAGTCGTAGCAGGCGGCCTGGCCATTGAGGCAGGCGCCGGTGCCCGGGTTGCGGAAGTAGATGGTCGGCTGCGGCAGGGCCAGCTTGGTGGTTTCCAGCTGCAGGTAGTCGAACAGGTCGCGGTCGTAGGAACGGCCGGCACCGCCGTGGATCACGTGCTGCTCGTCGGCATTGATGTCATACGAGAAGCCAAGGCGCGGCTGCCAGGCATTCTTGAACGCCTTGCGGTTGTGGCCGTTGCTGATGTAGTCGTTGATGTTCAACCCGCTGGCAGCCAGCGAATCGGCATAGGTCTGGCCGGCGGGGCCGCGCGGATCCTGGCTGTAGATCGCCGCCACCACTTCCGGCGGGGTCACGAAGTCCAGGTAGCTCGGGTTCTTTTCGTAATCCCAACGCAGGCCGAGGTTCAGCTGCAGGTGGTCGTTGACCTGCCAGTCGTCCTGGATGAACAGACCGATCTGCTTGACCTTCGAGCGCACTTCACCGGTCACGCCGGAAACACCCGTCACCGGCTTGACGAACTGGGCCTTGTACGGGATGTCGGACGGGAAGTCCGGATCGCCCAGGGTGTAGGTGAACTGCGGGTTTATCTCCTGCGCGTCGGACGCGTACAGGTCGATTTCCTTGTACTTCGCACCCATCTTGATGGTGTGGTCGCCGGCCCATTCGATGCCGTCCAGGGTCAGGTTGTCTTCGATAGACCAGCCCTTCTGCCCCTTCACCTGCGAATCCAGCGCCGAGGCGCCGCCGATCTGCACCAGGGTGCGGTCGTCGGTGCCGTCCGGCGCGGTGTACACGTAGCCGTTGCCGATGGTCAGCGGCACCGGGTTGTTGAACGAATCTTCGTGGGTGAGCATCAGTTCGTTGTAGAACCGCTCACCGCTGTGGTTCCAGCGCAGGGCGTAACGACGGTCGGTGTTCTCGGTTTCCTTGCCGTGCGACGGCGCGGTCTGCCCACTGAACTGCTGCTGGGTTTCGTCGCGGTCCTGGAAGGTCAGCTCGATGCGATCATTGTCGGTCGGCTCCACATCGATCTTGGCGAAGATCAGGTCCTGCTGGAACGGCTGGCTGGCCGGGCCCAGCTGGGCGGCCGCATCGGCCGGCAGCAGGCCGACCCGGTTGGTCACCGAGCCTTCCGGGGCGATGGTGACCGGCAGGTCGAAGCGCTTGGCTTCGTAGGTCACGAAGAAATGTGCCTTGTCCTGGACGATCGGGCCGCCCAGGGCGAAGCCGTACTCCTTCTCGGCCGAAACTTCCTTGGTCTTGCCTTCCTGGCGCTCGGCCGGGGTCTTGGCGCGCATGTCTTCGTCGGTGTAGCGGTAGAACGCTTCACCCTTGAATTCGTTGGTGCCCGACTTGGTCGCGGCGGTCACTGCGGCGCTGGAGACCTGGCCGTATTCGGCCTTGTAGTTGCCGCTGATGACCTTGTATTCGCCAATGGCCAGCTGCGGGAACGGGTTGCCGGCGCTGCCGGACTGGCCGGCCACGCCGCCGCCCTTGACGTAGCTCTTCTGGCCCACGCCGTCGATGTAGACGTTGGTGCCATCGGCATTGGTGGCACCGCCGCGCAGCGAGGTGTTGCCCTTGGCGTCGCGGGTGAAGATCATGCCCGGCACCGCGTCGGCGAACTCCAGGAAGTTGCGCGACACCTGCGGGGTGGTCTGGATCTGCTGCAGGCTCACCGTCTTGCCCACTTCGGAGGTTCGCACTTCCTGCAGCAGCGTCGGCGCGATCACGTTGACGGTGTCGAGGTTGGTGGCGTTGGCGGTGCTGCCGTTGGCCGGGGCGCCGCTGAAGTTCAGCGTCGCGGTCGAGGCGACGGTCACGGTCACCTTCTGGGTCTGGCCATTGGCCACCACGTCATAGGTGCCCGGATCCAGGCCCATCAGCGAATAGCTGCCATCGGCGCGCGTGGTGGCGCGGCGCACGCTGCCACTGGCGACATTGGTCGCGGTGACTTCGGTGCCGGCCCCGGCCTCGGCGACCTGGCCGCGCAGCGAAGACGTGGCCGACTGGGCCATCAGGGAAGGCGCAGCACCCAGCAACAGGCAGCTGACCAGTGCGCTCGACAGCAGGCGGCGGGCCGGCATGCGGGTGCGGTGATTGGAATACGTCATGTAAATCTCCGGGTGGTGGAAGCCGTCATTGCGGCCGCCTGTCTTTTTTCTGGTTACGTGAATCAGCGATACCGCGTTCCGAACATCCAACGTGTCACGACCAACGGTCGTGACCTACCGCGTTCCGACCTTCGGTCGGAACGCTGGAATCACGCACGATCAGGCGCGGTACAAGGGTCTGCTTGTCACCGGCCGTTTCCGTGTTGTTGCCATCCATCAACTGCAACAGACGCGTCGCCGCCTTATCGCCAAGCTCGGCGATACTCACCTGCATCGTTGTCAACGACGGGTGAACGAAACGCGCCAGCGGGATGTCATCGAAGCCTGCCAGCGCCACGTCGGCAGGCACGCGTACGCCAGCCTGCGCGAAGGCATACAGGCACCCGAGCGCCATCATGTCGTTGGCCGCGAACACCGCATCCGGCAATGCACCGGCGGCCAGCAGCTCCTGCCCGGCGCGGTGGCCGGACGCTTCATCGAAGTCGCCGGGCAGCTCGATCCCGTCGGCGGCAGTGCCGAACGCCGCCAGCGCATCGCGGAACCCGCGCAGGCGCTCGCGCGCATCGAAATTCAGCTCGGGGCCCCCGATGAACGCGATACGCCGGTGGCCGGCATCCAGCAGATGCCGGGTCATCGCCATCGCTCCGGCATGGTCATCGATGCTCAGCACCGGATGATCCTGCTCGGGCAGATAGGTATTGATGAGCACCGTGGGCAGCGACTGCGGCAGGTTGTCGGTCAGGAAGCCGGGGCTCTCCGCATACGGGGACAGCACCAGCAGCCCATCGACCCGGCCGCGCATGGCCCGCAGGGCCGCGCCCTGCTGCTCCTGGTCGCCGTGGTAGCTGGACACCAGCAGGTGCTGGCGGCGTGCGCGCGCCACCCCGTCGATGCCGCGCATCAATTCGGAGAAGAATTCGCCGTAGAGGTCGGGCAACACCACACCAATGGTGTTGGTACGCCGGCTGCTCAGGCTGCGCGCCGCCGCATGCGGGGTGTAGCGCAGGCGTGCGGCCACCTCCAGCACCAGCTTGCGCACCGGTTCGGCGACGTTTTCATGGCCGTTGAGGGCACGCGATACCGTCGCCACAGAGACGCGGGCTTCGCGGGCTACATCTTTGATTGTGATGGCTGCCTTGTTCACCTCGCCGCCCTCCACGGCTTAGAGATCTGGGCTTGGCGCGGAATGTAAGCGTTTTCAAACCCAGATGTAAACACTGCGTTAGGCAAATGTCGCACGGCGGTAACCTCGGGATGTCCTGGATAGGTCGGCCCGGGACTCACCGGGACAAGGCGGGACAAGCGTTTCAGCCCTTTTTTGACGGTGCTTCGGCACGAATGGACAGCGCGTGGATATCGGTCTCCATCAGCGTGCCCAAGGCGTTGTAAACCGCGCGATGGCGCGCAAGGGGCAGCTTGCCGTCGAAGGCGGCGCTGACCACGTGCACATTGAAGTGCCCGCGCCCATCGCGCGCGCCCTCATGGCCGGCATGGCGGTGGCTGTCGTCCTCCACCTCCAGCAGTTCCGGATCGAACGCAGCCTGCAGGGCCGCCCGGATCAGCTCGACCCGGCTCATGGCAGGACCTTGCGGAACGGGCGGACCTCGGTGCGCACATAGACGCCCGCATCCACGTAGGGATCGGCCGCCGCCCAGTCCTGGGCCTCGGTGAGCGAATCAAACGCGGCAATCACCACGCTGCCGCTGAAGCCGGCCGGGCCCGGGTCTTCACTGTCGATGGCCGGGCACGGGCCGGCCAGCAGCAGCCGCCCTTCGTCGCACAGGGCCTGCAGGCGGGCCAGATGGGCCGGCCGGGCCGACAGGCGGGCGGCCAGCACATCGGTGCCGTCATAGCCTTCAATCACATACCACACGGGCAACTCCTGGGGTTCAGCTAAACAAACGCCGCGATTCTAGCCCGCCTCGCTGGACACTGCCGTTGTGAAGCCGTACTCTTGACCACATTGCACGTGGCTGGACGCAGCAACCCTGTGGCTACAGGGCCCCACTGCCCCACACCAGCACACGTAGACGACCTCCCGTAGTTCTGTCGCTGCATCTGAGCAGCGCGTCCTGCTGCTGTTTGAAATGTCATGGCTAGCGATCCTGCCGCCCGGGTTGTCCGGTTGCGGGCCAGGCGCAGCAAACTGGTCCGTTGCAATACCGACGTCAATCTTGATGACCTCCGAACTCGCGCTCGACGCGAACCCGCAAATCCGGCCGACCGCCCCTCAGCAGCAGGAAATGCCGCTGGCCGTGGTGCATGGGCAACCGGTGCTGCAGATTCCGCAGGACCTGTACATCCCACCGGATGCGCTGGAAGTCATCCTGGATGCGTTCGAAGGTCCGTTGGACCTGCTGCTGTACCTGATCCGCCGGCAGAACCTGGATATCCTGGATATTCCGGTGGCCGAGATCACCCGCCAGTACGTCGAATACATCAACGTCATGCAGGAGCTGCGCTTCGAACTGGCGGCCGAATACCTGGTGATGGCGGCGATCCTGGCCGAAGTGAAGTCGCGGATGCTGCTGCCGCGGCCGCCCAGCGTGGAGGGCGAGGAAGCCGACCCGCGTGCGGAGCTGGTGCGCCGGCTGCAGGAGTACGAACGTTTCAAGCAGGCTGCCGAAGACATCGACGCCCTGCCCCGCCAGGATCGCGACACCAGCCTGGCCCATGCCTTCGTGCCCGACCGCGCGGCGATCAAGCTGCCGCCGCCGGTGGACCTGAAGGAGATGCTGATGGCACTGCACGACGTGCTCAAGCGCGCCGAGCTGTTCACCGGCCATGCGATCAAACGCGAGGCCCTGAGTGTCCGCCAGCGCATGGGCGATGTGCTGGGCCGTCTGGAAGACGGCAGGTTCTACCGCTTTGAAACGCTGTTCACCGCCGAAGAAGGCAAGCTTGGGGTGCTGGTCACCTTCCTGGCCCTGCTCGAACTGGCCAAGGAGCAGCTGCTGGACATCGTCCAGGACGCTCCGCTGGCGCCGATCTACGTCAAGTCCCTGGCCGCCGGCAATACCAACGAACCGCTGCAGTTCAACAGTGAGTTCGACGACAACGACGCCGCCAACGAATCCGACTGAGCACCCGACCCACGCATGGATCAACCGCTGATCAACCGTATTGTCGAAGGGGCGCTGCTGGCCTCCAGCCAGCCACTGACCCTGGCCCAGCTGCAGGGCCTGTTCCCGGAAGAGGAACCGGCCCCGCCGGGCAGCATCGAACGCGCGCTGGAACTGCTGCGCGAAGGCTGCGCCGACCGTGGCGTGGAGCTGGTCGAGGTCGCCTCCGGCTTCCGCTTCCAGGTCACCAACGAAGTCCATGGCTTCATTACCCGGCTGTGGACCGAACGCAAGACCCGCTACACCCGTGCCACCCTGGAAACGCTGGCGCTGATTGCCTACCGCCAGCCGATCACCCGCGGCGAGATCGAACAGGTCCGTGGCGTGGCGGTCAGCAGCAACATCATCCAGGCCCTGGAAGAGCGCGAATGGATCCGCGTGATCGGCCACCGTGACGTGCCCGGCAAACCGGCGCTGTTCGGTACCACCAAGGGCTTCCTGGACTATTTCGGGCTCAAGCGCCTGGACGAGCTGCCGCCGCTGTCCGAGCTGCGCGACCTGGGTGAACTGGAACCGCAGCTGCCGCTGGACAACGACGGCCAGCTGGCTGGCCGCATCACCGCAGGTGTATCGAACCCGGACGGCGAGGAAGGCACCGCTGACCCTGCAGAGGCAGGTGACGCACAACCGGAGCCGGAAACCATCCCGGAACCGGAATCCGGAGCGGAGCCCGAACAGGACCCGGCCACCGCCCGCTCCGCTGCCCGCGCCGCCTTGATGGCCGCACGACTGGCGGAACAGGACGCCGAGTCAGACAATAGCGATACCCCATCCCATGCGTCGCCGTCGCCCCCCGACGACGACGCGGATACGACTGCCAGCGATGGCGACCCCGATACCGCGCCGGGAACACGCGCGGGGTACCAGAACGAAACCGAAAACAACGCCGTCGCGAAGACGACCGTGGCTGTTGACGAAGCCGATCCCGAACCAGAGGCCGACGAAACCGTCGCCGGCCGGAGCCAAGTAAATGAGTGACACCCCCCGCAAGCTGTCGTTGAACAAGCTTTCGCTCAAGCGCGAGAACGAAACCGACCAGCCCAAGCTCGAAGAGCGCCTGCACAAGGTGCTGGCCCAGGCCGGCCTCGGTTCGCGCCGTGCGCTGGAACAGCGCATCGCCGACGGTCTGGTCAAGGTCAACGGCGAAGTCGCCCAGACCGGCCAGTCGATCAAGAGCGGCGACAAGGTTGAACTGGACGGCCGTGGCTTCGTCGCCACCGCGCTGACCGAAACCTCGCGCGTGCTGGCCTACAACAAGCCCGAAGGCGAAGTGACCACCCGCGAAGATCCCGAAGGCCGCCCGACCGTATTCGAGGCGCTTCCGGCCCTGAAGGGCGCACGCTGGATCGCGATCGGCCGCCTGGACATCAACACCACCGGCCTGCTGCTGGCGACCACCGACGGTGAGCTGGCCAACGCGATGATGCACCCCTCCTACGAGGTCGAGCGCGAATACGTCGTCCGCGTGCGGGCACCGGAAGGCGAAGAAAAGGTGCCCGACAGCATCGTCGACCGCCTCTCCCGTGGCGTGGCGCTGGAAGACGGCCCGGCCAGGTTCGACGAGATCGAACGCATCGGCGGCACCGATTCGCACGACTGGTTCCGCGTGGTCGTCAAGGAGGGCCGCAACCGCGAAGTGCGCCGCCTGTGGGAATCGCAGGGCTGCCAGGTCAGCCGCCTCAAGCGCACCCGCTACGGCAAGGTCTCGCTGCCACGTGAACTGCTGCGTGGCCAGTCGGTGGAACTGCCGGCCAAGCAGGTCGAAGCGCTGCGCGCCGAACTGAAGCTGGAAGAAGGCGCGCCGTCGGCGCTGACCCTGCAGCCGGTGATCGGCCAGCGCCGCGCCGCCAAGACCACCGTGCGCGTGTCGCGCGAAGGCGGCCGGGGCAACGCTTACGTCAACGGCCACAACCAGGCCGATGAGGGCCGCGAACTGCGTCGCTTCGACAATGTCCGCGAAGAGCGCGGCCGCGGTCGCGGCGGCAAGGGCGGCGGCTTCAAGGGTGGCCTGACGGTCACCGGTGAAGCGGCGGCCAAGCAGTCGCAGCGTCCGTTCAAGCAGCGCCCGGACAAGGGCAACCGCGCGCTTCCCGAAGGCAACCCGGCCGCGTTCCGCAGCTGGTACGTGCCCGATGGCGTGAGCACCGGCCCGAGCAACCACCGCAATGCCGGCCCGGGCGCAGCCCGTGGCCCGGGTGCGCGCGGCCCGGGTGCAGGCGCGGGTGGCCAGGGCCGTCCGTACGGCAAGCCGAAAGGCCCGGGCGGCGCCGGCGGCCAGGGTCGTGGCGCTTACGGTGAACAGGGTCGTGGCGGCTTCGGTGGCGAAGGTCGCGGCGAAGGCCGTGGCGGCTATGCGGGCCAGGGCCGTCCGGCCGGGGCCGGTGCGGGCAACCGCAGCGGCCAGGGCGCACAGCGCCACCCGTACGGTCATCCGGGCAATGCGCCGAGCTTCCCGTCCGACCACGCCAATCCGGGCGCCAGCCCGTATGGCACGCCCCGCCCGGCCGGCCGTCCTGGCGGTAACCGCGGTCCCGGTGGCAACCGTGGTCCGGGTGGCCCCGGCGCACGAGGCCCCGGCGGTCCCGGCGGCAACCGCGGCCCGGGCGGTCCCGGCGGTCGTCCCGGCGGCGCACGCCCGGGTGGCAGCCGCGGTCCGGGTGGCGGTGGCCCCCGGGGTGGCGGCCCGCGTGGCGGCTGATTGAACAGAAAAAACCCGGTCAATGACCGGGTTTTTTTTCTGGAGATCGCGCTGGCCCGGGTTACCGGGGCCTGCTCCAGTCCGTGACCTTGAAGAAGCTACCGTAATGGTTCGGGGTAACGTACACCGCGTGCATACCGCCGCTGTAGCTGCTGGCGGTAACGATGCGCCAGCTTTCGTACCCATGCCCCCTGCCCTGATACACCGGGTAGCGATGATAGAAGCTACTGCCACGCGCCGGGGGCAGCAGCCTGTCTTCATTGAAGAATGGCTTGGCTTTCGGCACCCTGCCCGGATCCGGAGCAAGCCCGCGGGGGCCGAACTCACGGATCTCGGTGATCTTGCGGCTGACTGGCGAGGGCAGCTCGGACATGGATTTGACCACCGTCCCGCGTTCGTCACGGCGGACGGCATCCACCGACGAATGAGGACTGGGCGAGCGGCTGCGGGGCGGGGCCGTCGCGCGTGAGACAGGCGCTGAGGGGGCGGTGCGCACGCTCGGCGATGCGGCACCCACTCTGCTTGCCCACGACCCGCCCGGTGCACCCGCACTTGAATTGCCCAGCTTCATCAACTGCTGCCGGCCGGCCATCCCGACGCTCGCAATCAACCCCACCGCTGCGATCGCACCGCCAATGATCCAGGGCAGCGGGGAATTGCCCCCGCCTTCGCGGTCACCTGCGCCGGCCGCGGCCGCGATGCCCGCTCCGCCTGCCCCGGCCAGCAGGCCAAGCAGCATTACCGGAAGCGCGAATCGTCCGCTGGGATCGCGGAAGTTGAGCGGATCGCAGCCGCAGTAGGCGTAGGCATTGATCCCGCCGCGGCCGAACGGACTGAGCGGGTCCGGACTGTGGAACCGGTGCAGAACCGGGTTGTACACACGTCGCCCGTTACCCAGTATCTGCCAGTGGGCACCGGCCTCGTGCAGCTCGCCGTTGAAGCCGATGCGGGCGAAGCGGTTCCCGCGTTCGATGTGTTGAAGCGACATCCGCTCACCCCATCCTGGTACGGCCGGGCCTCACGTGTCCCCCGCAGGCACAGCAAGTGTCGGGAGAGACGCGTTGTGCCCATGTGAGGGACGTCGCCTGCGTCGGACTGGAGCGGTCAGCGGCGCTCGATGGTGAAGCGGCTGCCGGCCACCCCCAGGTCCCAGCCCTTGCCGGTGCCGGCCAGCGCCAGTGAGACATCGCCCTTGGTCACCACCTGCGCGCTGCTGGATTTGTCGGCGCCGGCGTGGGCTTCCACCGCCGCGTAGGAGCCGATCAGGTCGTTGGTCGAATACGCGCCAGAGAACTTGCCCTTGCCATCGGTGATCTTGGACTTGCCCACGGTCAGGCCGCCGCCCTTGACGCTGATCTTGACCGGGATGCGGGCGCCGTTGTCGCAGGTGATGGTGCCGGTACCCGAGGCCGTCTTGTAGATCACCGACCAGCCGGCCAGGTTGTAATGCAGTTCGCAATCGATGTTGCCGGCGGCCTGCGCGGCCGGGACCGCGCCCAGGCCGGCCAGCGCGATCAGTGCCAGGGAAAGCTTCTTCATAGCCATGCACTCATGCAAAGGTGGGAACGGCCCCGAATCTAGCAGCGCGCGCGTAGCGCCGGCATGAGGCTTCCGGCCTGCATGTGGCAACCATTCACGTAGTGACAGCCCATGGCTGTCAACCACGCACACTGGATTCAATCGCGCTCGTGCAGGCTGAAGGTATCGGCATCCAGCATCGCCGGGAACCGCGCCCGGTGCGCGGCCAGCGCGGCAGCGGAGATGGTGGTGGTCACCACCTGTTCGCGCTCGCGGATTTCCACCTGCGGCTGCCCCAGGAAATCGATCACCGCGCTGTCGCCGGCATAGTGCAACTCGTTGCCATCCACACCCACGCGATTGACCGCCGCCACGTAGCACAGGTTTTCAATCGCCCGCGCACGCAACAGCGTCCGCCACGGATACGCACGCGCCGAAGGCCAGTTGGCCACGAAGATCTGCAGGTCGAAATCGAGGTCGTCGGCACGCTCCACGTTGTAGCGGTTGCGGCAGAACACCGGGAAACGCAGGTCGTAGCAGACCAGCGGATTGATCCGCCAGCCTTTCCATTCCACCGTGAGGCGCTCGTTGCCCGCCGCATAACGCAGGTGTTCGTTGCCATACCGGAACAGGTGGCGCTTGTCGTAATGCTTGAGCTCGCCGTCCGGGGTGGCCCACAGCAGCCGGTTGTACACGCCCTCGCCCACCCGCAGCTGCACGCTGCCCGTGAGGGCGGCCCCAAGGGTAGCCGCCTGTTCGCGCATCCACGCCACGGTCGGGCCCGTCATGTCTTCGGCGCGGAAGATGGCGTCGTTGGAAAAGCCACTGGTGAAGGTTTCCGGCAGGATCACCAGATCGGTCCGGCCGGCCAGCGGGGCCAGCAACGCAGCATAGTGCTCGCGGTTGCCTTCCGGGTCGTGCCAGCGCGTGTCGCCCTGGACCAGGGTGATACGCAGGTCGGTGCGGGCAGTCTCAGCCATCACAGCACCTGCAGGCGTTCAATCGCCGCATCCAGGGTGGCGGCGTTCTTGGCGAAGCACAGCCGCACCAGGCGCTGGCCTTCCGGCGCGGTCTCGTAGAACGGCGACAGCGGAATGGCGGCCACGCCCTTTTCGATGGTCAGCCACTTCACGAACTCATGGTCCGGCAGGTCGCTGATGGCCGAATAGTCCACCAGCTGGAAGTAGCCGCCCGGCACCGGCAGCGGCTTCAACCGGGTGGTGAGCAGCTGCTCGCGGAACGCGTCGCGCTTGGCCTGGTAGAACGCGCCCAGTTCCAGGTGATGCGCGGGTTCGTCGCGGATCATCGCGGCAAAGCCGTACTGGGCCGGGCCGAAGCTGGTGAAGGTGTTGTACTGGTGCACCTTGCGGAACTCGACGGTCATCGCCGGCGGGGCCACGGCGTAGCCGATCTTCCAGCCGGTGCAATGGTAGGTCTTGCCGAAGCTGGAGATGACGAACGCGCGCTCGCGCAGTTCGGGATAGCGCAAGGCCGACTCGTGGCGGCGGCCGTCGTAGATGATGTGTTCGTAGACTTCGTCGGAAATCAGGTAGATGCCGGTGCCGCGCAGCACGTCGGCCAGGGCCTGCATGTCCTGCGCGGTGAGCATGGCGCCGGACGGGTTGTGCGGAGTGTTGACCATCAGCAGGCGGGTGCGCGGGGTGATGGCAGCACGCACGCGGTCCCAATCCACCGCGAAGGTCTGCGGGTCCAGCGGCACGTGCACGGCGCGGGCGCCGGCCAGATCGATGGCCGGTTCGTAGCAGTCGTACGCCGGGTCCAGCACGATCACTTCCTCGCCGGGGCGGACCACGGCGTGGATGGCGTTGAAGATGGCCTCGGTGGCACCGCTGGTGACGGTGATTTCGGTATCCGGATCGATCCGGGCGCCGTACAGGTCCAGCGACTTCTGCGCGATGGCCTGGCGCAGCGGCGCCACGCCGGTCATCGGCGGGTACTGGTTCAGGCCGCCGTGCATCGCCTTGACGGTTTCATCCACCAGCCGCTGCGGGGCGGAGAAATCCGGGAAGCCCTGCCCCAGGTTCACGGCGCCGTGCTCGGCAGCCAGCTGGGACATCACGGTGAAAATGGTGGTGCCCACCTTGGGCAGCTTGGTCTGGGGGTTCATCGGCAACCGGGGGATCAAAGGCGGAGACCCTGAAGTGTACGAAATCCACTCCGGGCGTGACGGCCGGATCTGGCCATTGGGTTCGGCCTCCCTGCACCGGTACACTGCGCCGATGCTGAATTCTTCGAATACCCCTCCGTTGCTGGCCGCGCATGGCCTGGCCTTCAGTCGCAACGATGAACCGGTGTTCGGGCCGCTGGACCTGCAGGTGGATGCCGGTGAGGCGCTGCTGGTGCAGGGCGACAACGGCGCCGGCAAGACCACCCTGCTGCGGGTGCTGGCCGGGCTGCTGCGCGCCGGCAGCGGCAGCATCCAGATCGATGGCCGCCGCGCCGGTCATCGGGAGCGGGCCCAGTTCGTGGCCTACCTGAGCCACATGACCGCGCTCAAGCCCGACCTGGACACACTGGAGAACCTGAATTTCCTGTGCGGCCTGCACGGCCGGCGCGCCCGGCAGATGCCCGGCAATGCGCTGGCGATCGTGGGCCTGGCCGGCTTCGAGGACACGTTGGTGCGGCAGCTGTCGGCTGGCCAGAAGCGACGGCTGGCGCTGGCGCGGATCTGGTTGTCGCCCGCCCCGCTGTGGCTGCTGGATGAGCCGTACGCCAACCTCGACCTGGACGGCATCACTCTGGTCAACCGGATGATCTCCGCGCACCTGCGCAGTGGTGGCGCGGCCTTGATCACTACCCATGGTGCCTATGCGGCCCCGCCGGTGCGCACGCGGCTGGTGACGCTGGCGGGTGCCGGCCAACCGCCAGCGTTTTCCGGGGATGCTGCATGATCGCGCCGGGGACCCAGCCGGGCCTGTGGCAGACCGCGCGCGCCTTGGCCGGGCGCGATCTGCGCCTGCTGTGGCGGCGCCGTGGCGATGCGCTGCAGCCGCTGCTGTTCGCGCTGCTGGTGGTGGTGCTGTTCGCGCTGGCGCTGGGCCGGGATCCGCCGTTGATGGGCAAGGTGGCCGCCGCCGTGCTGTGGCTGGCGGTGCTGCTGGCCGGGCAGCTGTCGCTGGACAGCCTGTTCCGCAGTGATGCCGAGGATGGCTCGCTTGAACAGTGGCTGCTGGCGCCGGTGCCGCTGGCCTGGCTGGTGCTGGTGCGCGTGCTGGTGCACTGGGCCACCACCGCCCTGCCGGTGATCGTGGTGAGCCCGCTGCTGGCCGAAATGCTGCATCTGCCACATGACCAACTGCCGATATTGCTGGCATCGTTGCTGCTCGGCACGCCGCTGCTCAGCCTGATCGGCGGAGTCGTGGCCGCGCTGACGGTGAGCATCCGGCGCTCTGGTATTCTCGTAGCGTTGCTGGCGTTGCCGCTGTTTGTGCCCGTTCTGGTGTTTGGTGCGGGCAGCGTGGCCGCTGCCGCGCGCGGGCAGGATCCGGTCGGGGCGTTGCTGCTGCTGGCCGCCGGGTTGGTGGTGGCGCTGGTCTTGGCGCCGCTGGCTACGGCGGCCGCCATCAGGATTTCATTGAGTTGACGTCGCATCCGTTTTTGTTGGTTTGTTTTTCCCTAGCTGGATAGCCATCGCTGCATGAATAGCCTTGTCCGCTGGTTCCACCAACTTGGTTCGCCGCCCACCTTCGACCGCTTTGCGTCGCGCTGGTCGCGTGTGTTCACCATCGCCGCCCTGCCCGTGCTGTTGATCGGAATCTGGCAGGGGCTGCTGGTGGTGCCCGCCGAGCAGACCCAGAACGATGCCTTCCGCATCATCTACATCCATGTGCCCAGCGCCTGGATGAGCCTGTTCGTGTTTGCATTGATGGCACTGTATTCGGCCATCGCGCTGGTCTGGCGGATCAAGATCTGCGAAATCCTGGCCATGGCCTGCGCGCCGATGGGCGCCGGCTTCACCCTGATTACCCTGCTCACCGGCAGCATCTGGGGCAAAGGCACCTGGGGCACGTGGTGGGATTGGGACCCGCGCATGACCAGCGAACTGATCCTGCTGTTCCTGTACCTGGGCGTCATCGGCCTGTACCACGCCATCGAAGACCGCCGCAGCGCCGCGCGCGCGGCCGGCCTGCTGGCCATCGTGGGCGTAGGCCTGCTGCCGATCATCCGCTACTCGGTGGACTGGTGGGGCGGCCTGCACCAGCGCCAATCCGTCAATGTGTTCGGCGACAACGCCGTGCGCCCCGAGCTGATCGCGCCGCTGTGGTGGATGGTGGTCGCCACCAAGCTGTGGTTCGTCGGTTCGCTGCTGGCCAAGGCCCGCGCCGACAACCTCAGCCGCGAAGCCGGCAAGGCCTGGGTGGCCGAGCGCCTGGGCAACGAAGCTGCTGGAGAACCATCGCGATGACCCACGTTCCCTTCATCATCGCCGCGTACGCGGTATTCGTGCTGGTACTGGTCGCCGACGCGCTGGGCTCGTGGCTGCGCCTGCGCAGCGCGCGCCGCCAGGCATTGCGCCGGGTGGAACGCCTTCGCGCCCGCGACGCATCCACGCCGGCCGCGCCGCTGGCCACGGAGCTGAGCCGATGACACCGGTCCAGCGCCGCCGCCTGGTCTGGGTGCTGCTGCTGCTGCTCGCCTCCGGGCTGGCCACCACGCTGGTGGCGTTCGCGCTCCAGCGCAACATCGCCTACCTGTACACGCCTTCGGAAGTGCTGCGCGGCGAACAGGGCACCCAATCGAATTTCCGCCTCGGCGGCATGGTGGTCAAAGGGTCGTTCCAGCGCGCCGAAGGCTCGCTGGACGCGCACTTCGTGGTGACCGATGGCGATGCCACGCTGCCGGTGACCACCTCGCGGATCCTGCCGGACATGTTCCGCGAAGATTCCGCCGTGGTCGCGCTGGGCACCTTGAAGAACGGCGTGTTCGTGGCCGACGAAGTGCTGGCCAAGCACGACGAGAACTACATTCCCAAGGAAGTGGCCGACAAGATGGGCGCGGCCCACACCAAGCACGACGTTCCGGTGCCGCCCGTGGAGACACGCTGAGTGCTGCCTGAGCTGGGGCAGGTTCTGCTGGTCTGTGCGCTGCTGGCCGCCCTGCTGCAGGCGGTGCTGCCGCTGTGGGGCGCGCAGCGCGGGCGCAGCACATGGATGGCCGTTGCCGTACCGGCCGCCTTCGCGCAGCTGGTCCTGGTGGCCGGCGCCTTCGTCGTGCTCACCATCGCCTTCGTGCAGCAGGACTTCTCGGTGCGCTACGTGGCCGAGAACTCCAATACCCTGCTGCCGCTGGCCTACCGCTATTCGGCGGTGTGGGGCGCACACGAAGGTTCGTTGTTGATGTGGGTGCTGGTGCTGGCACTGTGGGGCGGCGCGGTGGCGCTGTGGTCCAAGCGTCTGCCCGATACCGTGCGCGCCCGCGTGCTGGGGGTGATGGGCATCATCAGCCTGGGCTTCATCGCGTTCCTGTTTTTCACCTCCAACCCGTTCGCACGGTTGTTGCCGGCGCCACTGGAGGGCCGCGACCTCAACCCGCTGCTGCAGGACCCGGGCCTGATCATCCATCCGCCGATGCTGTACATCGGTTACGTGGGCTTTGCGGTGCCGTTCGCCTTTGCCATTGCCGCCCTGCTCGATGGCCGCGTGGATGCGCGCTGGCTGCGCTGGACCCGGCCGTGGACCAATGTGGCCTGGGGCTTTCTCACCCTGGGCATCGCGCTGGGCAGCTGGTGGGCGTACTACGAGCTGGGCTGGGGCGGCTGGTGGTTCTGGGACCCGGTGGAAAATGCCAGCTTCATGCCGTGGCTGGCCGGCGCGGCGCTGATCCATTCGCAGGCCGTGACTGAAAAGCGCGGCAGCTTTGCCAGCTGGACGCTGCTGCTGGCCATCGCCGCGTTCGCGCTGTCGTTGCTGGGTGCATTCCTGGTCCGCTCGGGCGTGCTCACCAGCGTGCATTCGTTCGCGGCCGATCCTTCGCGCGGTGCCTTCATCCTGGTCTTCCTTGCGCTGGTGATCGGCGCGGCGCTGCTGCTGTATGCCCTGCGTGCCGGCGCGCTGGGCAGCGATGATCCACGCCGCGGCTTCATGCCCACTTCGCGCGAAACCCTGCTGCTGGCCAACAACCTGCTGCTGGCCGGCGCCTGCGCCATGGTGCTGCTGGGCACGCTGTACCCGCTGCTGGCCGATGCCTTGGGGCTGGGCAAGGTCTCGGTGGGGCCGCCCTACTTCGGCACCCTGTTCATCGTGTTGATGGCGCCGCTGGTGGCGCTGCTGCCGTTCGGGCCACTGGTCAACTGGCAGCGCGACCAGGCCTCCAGGCGCCTGGCACTGCTCGCACCGTGGGCGGTGCTGGCGCTGCTGCTGGGCGCGCTGGCGTGGTTCATGGCCCCGCAGGGCAAGCTCAAGGCGGCGGCCGGCGTGGCGGCAGCGGCGTGGGTGGCATTGGGCACCGCGCGTTTCATCTGGACCCGCGTGCGCGGCAACGGCCGCTTCAACGCCGAAATGGTCGGCATGCTGCTGGCCCACACCGGCGTGGCGGTGTTCCTGGTCGGTGCCCTGCTGGTGGAAGCATTGAATGTGCAGCGCGAAGTGGCGTTGAGCCCCGGCCAGGACCTGCAGGTGAGCGGCTACACCCTGCGCTTTGAAGGCGTGGATCACCAGCAAGGGCCCAACTACGTGGCCGATCGCGGTCATGTACGCGTACTGCACGACGGCCGCGAGCTGGCGCTGCTGCATCCGGAAAAGCGCGCCTATGCCAGCGGCGGCCAGGTCATGACCGAAGCGGGCATCCATGCGCGCGTGCGCGGCGATGTGTACGTGGCGCTGGGCGAGCCGCTGGGCAACAATGCCTGGGCGGTGCGCGTGCACATCAAACCCTTCGTGCGCTGGGTCTGGCTGGGCGCCCTGCTGATGGCGCTCGGCGGTTTCATCACCGCGGCCGATCGCCGTTTCCGTCGTTTCCAGGAGTAGTCCCGTGTCTGATCCCCGCCCCCCCTCCCGCCCCCTGCCCCCGGTCGCCATCGTCATCGGCGTGCTGTTCTTCTTCGGGCTGCTCGGGCTGATGGTGTACGGGGTGATGAAGTCCGGCGCGCCGGACCGCGACATCCTGCCCTCGGCGCTGATCGGCAAGCCGGCACCGGCCTTCGAGCTGCCGGTGCTGCACGATCCCACCCTCAAGGTCAGCAGCGTCCAGCTGCGCGGCGCGCCGTACGTGCTCAACGTGTGGGGCAGCTGGTGCGCGGCGTGCCGCGAAGAACACCCGATCCTGACCCGTTTCGCCGAAACCAAGCGCGTACGGGTGATCGGCTACAACTGGAAGGATGAGCCGGCAGACGCGCTGCGCTGGCTCGAACAGCTGGGCAACCCGTTCGTACTGGTACTTACCGACATCGAAGGCCGCACCGCCATCGACTGGGGCGTGACCGCCGCGCCGGAAACCTTCCTGGTCGACGCCAGCGGCGTGGTGCGCTGGAAGTACAGCGGTGCGCTCACCCAGCGCGTGATCGATACGAAACTGCTGCCTGAACTGGAGAAGCTGGAGCGTGCCAATGCACAACCGCGTACTACGCCGCCTCCGGCGAGCTGAGCCCGGGGTCGTGCGCCCGGCAACGCCGGCACGGTGCGGGCGCGCCATGCGTGCGCTTTTCGGCCTGCGGGTTGCTTTTGTGGCGGTAGCGCTGCTGCTGATGCCGGTGCTCGCGCTGGCCCAGGTCGTCTCCGACCCCACCCCACTCCAGTACCGGGATGCCGCCGAAGAAGCCCGCTTCCACGCGCTGGCCGCCGAGCTGCGCTGCGTGCAGTGCCAGAACCAGTCGCTGGCCGATTCCAACGCGCAGATCGCGCACGACCTGCGCCGCGAAGTGCTCACGCTGATGCAGCAGGGCAACAGCGATGCGCAGATCAAGCAGTTCCTGGTGGAGCGCTACGGCGAATTCGTGCTGTACCGCCCGCTGATGGATACCCGCAACAGCCTGCTGTGGTTCGGGCCGCTGGTGCTGGTGCTGGCCGGTGCGGGCGTGCTGGTGTGGGTGGTGCGTCGGCGCAGCCGCCAGGTGCAGCCGATGGGTGACAGCGAGGAACGCTGGTGAGCGCCTGGATGCAGGCGATTGCCGGCCTGGCCGCCGCCGTGGTGGCCATGGTGGTGCTGTGGCCATTGCGCGGCAGCGGGCGGCGCGGGCCGTTCCTGGCGGCGGTGATCGCCCTCGGCGTGGCCGGGGTGGCGCTGTACATGCTGGTGGGCACGCCGCAGGCGGTAGATGCCGTGGCCGATGAGGGTCCTGCTTCGTTGAAGCAGGGCGTGCGCGAGCTGGAAGAAGCGCTCGAACGCGAGCCACAGCGTGCCGATGGCTGGGCGCTGCTGGGTCGTTCGGAACTGGCGCTGGGCAACCTGGACAAGGCCAACCAGGCCTTTGCGCGCGCCGTGGCTTTGGCGCCGGATGAAGTGCCGCTGCTGGTGGAAGCGGCGCAGGCGCGTGCGCAGGCCGATGCGGGCAAGCAGTTCGATGACACTGCGGTACGGTGGTTGAAGCATGCGCAGCAGCTGGACCCTGCCAGCGAGCGTGCGGGCTGGCTGATCGGCATCGCGCAGCGCCAACGTGGGCAGGATGCCGAAGCGGCGGCTACCTGGGAGGCGCTGCTGCCTCGCTTGGAGCCGGCAGCGGCCAAGGCACTGCGTGAGCAGATTGCCATCGCGCGCGAGAAGGCCGGCATGCCGGCCGCGGCGCCTGCTGCGGCGGCCTCCCCGGTCGGGCTGGATATCGAGGTGACGCTGGACCCGGCGTCTGCGGCGAAGGCGTTGGCTGCTGGCACGCAGGTGTTCGTGATCGCACGTATGCCCGGTGGACCGCCGATGCCGGTGGCCGTGGAGAAACATCCCGCAACGGCGTTGCCGTTGAAGATCCGCCTGGACGATGCCGACAGCCCCATGCCGACGGCAATGCTGTCGTCGCTGAAGGAAGTGGAGGTGTTCGCGCGGCTGTCTACCTCGGGCACCGCCACCCGGCAGGAAGGCGATGTGGATTCCAAACCGGTTCGGGTGGCCCTGCCGCACGGAGGCACGATCAAGCTGGTGCTGTAGCGACACACCATGCCGCCCGTCACCACGGCGCAGCCGCCCGCCCCGGTTAAACTGGCCCCATGACCGAATTCATCCCGCCAGGCACCCGTTACCACGCCCTGCCCTCGCCCTTCACGTTCAAGCGAGGCGGGCAGCTGCACGGCGCGCACGTGGCCTTCGAAACCTGGGGCACGCTCAGCGCCGATGCCAGCAATGCCATCCTGATCGTCACCGGCCTGTCGCCCGATGCGCATGCCGCCGCCAATGACGCCAACCCCTTGCCCGGCTGGTGGGAAGGCATGCTCGGCCCGGGCAGGGCGATCGATACCGACCGCTGGTTCGTGATCTGCGTGAACTCACTCGGCAGCTGCAAGGGCTCCACCGGCCCGGCCAGCGTGAATCCGGCCACCGGTGAACTGTACCGCCTCAGCTTCCCCGAACTGTCCATCGAAGACGGCGCCCGCGCTGCGGTGGAGGTGGTGAAGGCACTGGGCATCACCCAGCTGGCCTGCGTGATTGGCAACTCGATGGGCGGCATGACCGCGCTGGCGGTGCTGCTGCTGCACCCGGGAATCGCGCGCAGCCACATCAACATCTCCGGCAGCGCGCAGGCGCTGCCCTTCTCCATTGCCATCCGCTCGCTGCAACGTGAAGCGATCCGACTGGACCCGCAGTGGAACGGCGGCCGCTACGACGATGCGCACTACCCCGAATCCGGCATGCGCATGGCGCGCAAGCTGGGCGTGATCACCTACCGTTCGGCGCTGGAATGGGATGGCCGCTTCGGCCGCGTGCGCCTGGATTCGGACCAGGCCGATGATGATCCGTTCGGGTTGGAGTTCCAGGTGGAAAGCTATCTGGAAGGTCACGCCCGAAGGTTCGTGCGCTTCTTCGACCCGAACTGCTATCTGTACCTGAGCCGTTCGATGGACTGGTTCGACCTGGCCGAATATGCCGATGGCGATGTGATGGCGGGACTGGCCAGGATCCAAGTGGAAAAAGCGCTGGCCATCGGCGCCAACACCGACATCCTCTTCCCGGTGCAGCAACAGCAGCAGATTGCCGACGGCCTGCGCGCTGGCGGAGCCGATGCGCAGTTCATCGGGCTGGACTCGCCGCAGGGACATGATGCCTTCCTGGTCGATTTCGAGCGCTTCGGGCCGGCGGTGCGTACGTTCCTGGATGCGCTCTGAGCCATGCGCCAGCAGGGCAGGCTGAGCGAGTGGAATGACGCCCGCGGGTTTGGCTTCGTGCGGCCCAATGGCGGCGGCGACCGCTGCTTCGTGCATATCCGCGCGTTCCCGGCCCGCGACCGACGGCCTGTGCTGGGTGATGTGATCACCTATGACGTGCAGCGCGACGCGCAGGGCCGCTTGAATGCCGCCAATGTGCGCTTCGCTCTGCAGCGGAACGGGTTCCGGGCTGGCACACCCAGCAAGGCAAACGGCGGACGTGACCGGCTCCCGCGACGCGCCATTGCCCTGCTTTTTCTGGGTTGCGTGACGGCAGCCACTGTGTTCGGACGCGGTCCTGTGTGGATTGCTGCGATGTATCTGGGCTTGAGCGCGTTGACGTTCCTGGTTTACTGGCACGACAAGAGCGCGGCGCAGCGCGATCGGCAACGCACGCCGGAAAAGGTGTTGCAGCTGTTGGCCCTGTCTGGCGGTTGGCCGGGCGCGCTGTTGGCGCAGGCAACCCTCCGCCATAAGAACCGCAAGGGGTCTTTCCAGATCACGTTCTGGACGGCGGTCGTGATCAATCTTGCAGTGCTGGCGTGGATTGCCAGATGAGTGAGCACTGCAGAGCCAACGTGACTGCCGGACCTGCCATCCATCCACGCATGTTGCCGGTCGGTTCTGTAGCGGGGCGCCATCCGTGCGCCTCCATTGCGTAGAGCCGCCGGGGTGGCTGCGCGCTGATCAGGCGACCAGCGTCGGCCTCAGGCTCGGGAAGTTGGGAACCGGTGGCCAGGTAGCGCCCGCATCGAAACTCACGGTTACCCTCACGTCAAACACGGTGTCCAGTTTGAGCTGCTCCAGCACGGCGCGCGGAATCACCACATCGCCGTTCTGGCCCAAGCCATCAGTCACCTCCTCTGCCGTCACCCGGTGCTTGTCCAGCACCACGACCTTGACCGCGGTGTTCTGCGGGGTAACGCCCTCCAGACCTATGGTGACGCATTGATCGGTTGTGATCAGGCTCCACCTTCTCAGGGTCAGCTTGGCGCCGCTGGCCGGCACCTGCGCCAGACTCAGGGGCTGCCCCATGGCACCCTCGCACTGCACCGTGGGCAGGGTGCTGATCGGCAGCACCGATACCTTGATACTGCGCGTCTGTGAGGGATGCACGTGGTCGCGCCGGTCCACGATCTCATACAACACCGGCGCGGTCCTGCCGATGTACGCCGCCACCGCCTGCATCGGTACGAGATAACTGCGGCCGCCTTCGGTGATGGGTACCGTGGTGCGGTACGCGCCCACCTTGCCGGGTTCGCCCCATTGCACGGAAACCTCCTTGTCATCAGGGCGGATGTCGGCCGTGTCGGGAATTTCCACGGTGATGCCTTCGTAAGCGTCCCCCGGCGCCAGCGTCATCGTCTCGCCACTACCGGTGGCCTCCTTCACCGCCGGCCAACCGAGCTCGCGCGGCCGCATCTGGCTATCCACCTCAAGGGTGGCATAGCCGGCGAAATCGCCCAGGTTGCCGGCGCGGTCCTTCACCCGGTACCGCGCCAGCCGGGTGCCATCGCCGCTTTCCCGGATCATGTCGCTGCGGAAGCCGATTTCAATCGGGTTTCCGATATCGGCCTGGGCCAGCACACGTGCGCCCACCTGGCGGTTCTCGTCACGGGTTTCATCCCAGAACCAAGTGAGCGTGTCGCCTGCCTTGGGCGTGGTGTACACCGGTACCGTGGCCATCACGTTGTCGTGCAGATCCAGGTACTCGCCGGTGATGCCGTCGGCGATCACATCCGGTGGGAACACCAGCATGCCCTGCCCTGACGCGAACGTGGGCTTGGTGGTGTCGACGGTGATTTCAAGCACGTGTGAATCGGCCATGCCCCCATTGAAGGTCATGACCTCATAACGGATCTGATGCGTTCCTTCGTGTGAGTGCCTGTCCTCGACGTGGAATATGCGGTCCTGCGGGGTGACCGGTGCGGTGAACTCCCGGACCGCTATTTCGGTTTCATTCCAGAACAGCCACACCCGTTCGGGCGAACCCGGCGTCGGGATCGAGTTCTTCCACATGGGCACTTCCACTTGCAGCGGTTCGTCCAGCGCCGACACGGGCAGGAGATTGGGTTCACCGCCCGCGATATCCGGTAGCACGGCGTCCACGATGGGTGGAAGCAGTAGATTCCTGCTCATCCTTCCTCCTCGCCGAAGTTCAGGCTGCACTCCCCTGCACCGGTGAACATGCCCACACGCGCCTCCGTGACGTCAGATGTCGCCGGCTGCCCCTGGTAGTCGAACGCGTAGTGGATGCGCGCCCGCCCAGCGGGTCCGCCAGGACCATCGGGATCGTGCGTTGGGGCAATGTGATCTTCGAACGGCTGTACCCGCCACACAAAGCCGGTGGGCTTGTGCGCTGCATCCAGCGTGATGGGTTCTACCTTGATCGCATCCGTGAGCACGTCTTCTCCGTCCAGTTTGGCCAGAGGGGTCCAGGTGAGCGTGACTTGATCGCCTTCGGCAAGGTATTGGGAAAGGTCAGGAACCTGCACCAGCACCGCATGATCGGCGCCGTCGAGTGAGAAGCAATTGAGCCATCCTTCCGGGCTGAGGTTCAGGAACGTGGGCGCTTCGGGGGTGACCACTACCGCCGCCACCTTGACGTTGGTGGTAGGCGAAATCTGCTGGTTGGGTGAGCCCGGACCATAGATGCGGTACTCCACCGGGACCTGCGCCGCGTTGCCGGCCTGTTCCACGAAAGACCACGGCACGGTCACTGAGACGACCTTGCCCGGCGTGTCGCCCGCCTGGATGATGTATTGGGCATCCGGCACCAGCACGCCGCCCCAATACACATCGATCAGCTCGTTCTCATTCACCGGGTCGTAAAGGGCGATATCCACGCGGACGTCCTCACCGGTGTCTTCCGGGGTCAGCTCGTCGAGCAATCCAGAGATCTTTCCGTATACCTTGGCGCTTGCCAGGTTCGGATTGTTCAGGTCTGGCCAGTCCGGCGCCACAGGGCCGATGTACGACAGGTCCACGTCCGTGGAGATCGCCTTTGCTTCCGAACCCACGGCACCGCGCAGGATGCGGTAGCTGACGTGGGTGCTCTTGGCGCCCACCGCGTCGCCATACTCCGCCTGCACCGTCTCGGTGGGCACCAGGATCGGCACCGGCCAGTCCGGCGCAGAGCCGATCTCCTCTGGTTCCAGTACCGTGTCGCCCCAGGTCACCTCGATGCGGTCGGCAGCCTTCAGGTTTTCAAATTTCGGGATGCGCACGAGGACACCGTCGAGAACATCGGCCAGGTCGATCTGGCCGTCCTCGGCTTGCTGCACCAACGGATCCTTCAGATCGGCGGGGAGCATCCCCAGCGCGACCGCCACATCCCGCCAGACCGACAGCCGACTGCGGTTGAGGGCTTTATCGAACAGCACGTAGACGATCGCGCAACCGCCGTCCCCGGCTTCACGAACCACCTGGGCGGGAACGATCACATCGAACGGAAGTTCAGTGATGATCGCGCGACCGGCCGGCTCAAGATCGGAAGGCTCCTCGGGGCGCTCTTCGCCCACCCACCAGTACGTGATCCTGTCACCTGGCTGGAAGTCGTCGTACGCCTCGAGCGTGCACGTCACTCCCTCGGGATGGGCGTCAAGATAGTCGTCTGTAATGGCCACGTCCGGCGCGGTCAGCGGCGGCGGCTCCGTCCCTTTGAACGGTGGAGTGGTGTCTGCGATCAGCGTCACCACCTCTGACCATGCCTTTCCTCCATTCCACCCTTGCACCGCGTAACGCAGCTTGAAGGGCCCATCTGGACGGAGTGCCACATCGGGCAACGTAAAGGGAATGGGGAAGCTTTCAGGAGGAATCGGCCCCACGATCTCAACGACCGGAGTCGCCTCGTAGTCCGCGTCCGCAGGGTTCTCCTTGCGGGTGTATTCCAGCCAGAGCGTGTCCTTGAGCCCCGGCAGTGCCTGGTTCTTCCAGGGCGGGATCAGCACTTCCAGTCCTTGTTCGGCGGTGATCACCACCGCGTACAGCGTATTGTCGTTCCGGTCTGCGATGTCGCGATCGTGGAATAGTGGCGGGTCCATCAGGTCTGACGGGGCGTCTTCCTTCACCTCCAGCGACACGTACCTGGAGAACCCGCTGGGGTTGCCCGCGCGATCCTTCACCTCATAGCGCACCTTCCACGTGCCTGTACCGTGCTGACGAATGCTGTCGCCGGGGATGTCCAGGCTGATGGGCTCCTGGTAATCGTTGCTGTTGAGCACGCGCTGGACCATGACCGTGTCGTCGTCATCCTGCGCATCCCAGTAAGCGGTAATCACATCGCCAATCTGCGGGCGGGTGTACGCCGGCACTTCGGCGACGATCTTGTCGCCATTGGCGGCAAGATACGCTTCGGTGATGCCGTCCTGGAAGAGCTTCGGGTCGAAGACCAGTTCGTTGGGGTCGCCCAGTTCGGGCACTGACGTGTCGATGACGATGGTGATGCTGTGTGACGTCAACTCCAGCGGTGGATCTGGCGCGTCCTGGATGATCGTGACCGAGTAGCGGACTTCAAAAGTGCCTTCCTCGAAGAACCGGATCGGCACCCGCAGTGTTCTTGCACTATCTGGATCGGGGGCTGTCGCCGACGTATATGTGACCATTGCGGCTGGATCGGTCCCCCAGAGAATCTTCAGCGTATGGGTGTTGGTCTCGTTGGGTTCCCCGTCCCAGCGGGGTGCCAGCACTGGCAGCTGTTCGGTGAGCATGTCCGCCGGCAGCAGGTTGCCTTCCAGCAGTCCCGTCACGATGGGCGGGGGAAGCAAGTCTGTTGGTGCATTCGTCTTCATGATCCGCTCCTCTGCATGACTTCCATGCCGCGACCAGGTCCCGCGTTTGCCGCGCCGCTCTACTCAAGCGAGCAGGATCCGTTGGGCGTGTGCATCGCCATGATCGCCACCTCTTCCAACGAGGTGACCGGGTCGCCCTGGTAGTCGAATGAATACTTGATCCTGCCGTGACCCGAATGAGAGATATCGGCGTCATATACTGGCAGAAGGTGATCTTTGTACGGTTTAACAAGCCAGACGAAGCCCGTCACCGTCGTTGCGTCCAACACGATCGGTTCCGTAAGGACCGCGTCGGTGAGCACTGTTCCGTTATCCATCGGCGATGTCGGCGTCCAGGTCAACGTGACCGTATCTCCCGCTGCGAGGTACCTGGTCAGATCCGGCACCTGAACCCGCACCGCGTGCTCGGGCCCATACAGCGAAGCGCAGGTCAGCATATCGCCTTCATCGGTGGGGATCACGTCCATGAACGTCGGCGCCGGCGGCGTGTGGACAACCGCCTTGGCGGTGACGAGTGTATCGGTGGAGTGTTGTTCGTTCGGCGAACCCGGCGCGCTGATCCGGTAGTGAACGGGCAGCTCGGGCAGATTGCCCGCCTCAAGGATGTACTTCCACGGAATGGGGCGCTCAATGATGTCGCCGGTCGCATCGTCGGCTTTGATTTCATAGAGCGCTTCTTCCACCAGCACGTTGTTCCAGTAGACGTTGATGAGCTCGCCGGCGTTGAGCGGCTCGTAGAGCGTGATTTCAATGCGCGCGTCCTGCTCGAAATCGTCACTGGTCAGTTCGTTGGGCGTGTCGGAAACAGCTCCCAGCACGGTTCCGGGTATCAACGCGGGGTTTACCGGGTCCGGCCACTCCGGCAGGTCCGGGCCTATCACCTTGAGGTCCACATCGACCGTGGTCTGCATGACGGCGGAGGCCACGTCTCCGCGAAAGACCACATAGCTCACCACCGTACTGACCGGGCCGTCGGCCAGTCCGTACTCGGCCTTCAGTACATGCGTTGGTACGCGGATGGGAATGGGGAAGTAGGGTGCCGAACCGATCTGTTCCGGCTCAAGCGGCGTTGTGCCCCATGTGACCTGGATCATGTCCGTGGGCTTGCTGTTGAGGAAGGTGGGAATGTGAACATCCACGCCGACGAACACATCCATGAGATCCACCTGACCATCCTCGGCAAGCGGTACCTCGGGCGGGCCAAGTTCATCCGGCAGCGCACCCAGTGCAACGGCTACCCTGGCGACGTGTGAAAGGGCACTGCGATTGGTTGCTTTGTCAAACAGGATGTACGCCAGGTAGCAGCCACCATCGCCCGTTTCCTTCACCAGCTGCGCGGGCACCACGATGTCCAATGGCACCTGGGTTACCGGTCCCGATCCAGCAGAGGGAACATCGACGGGCTCGTCGGGGACTTCATTGACCCACCAGTAAACGACCTCATCCGTTGGCTGCCATCCCTCATAGGCCGGAATGGTGCAGGTAACACCTTGCGTGTTGGTGTCCAGGTAGGCATCGGTGATGGGTTCGGCGGGAATTCCCGGCTTTTCCGGTACCGCGACGCCCCACGGCGGTGTAGCGTCGGCGATCAGCGTAATGGGGTGGGAGTACTCTTGGCTGGTGTTCCAGGCGATGACGCGATAGCGCACGGTGATGGGACCGTCCGGCTGCAGGTACTCCCGGCCAAGCGTGATATCCCATGGAAATTGCGACGCGTCCGCAGGTGCGGGAATGGGCTCCGAAGCAACCTGTTCGAATTCTTCCTCCGGCGGTGAGGTCCCTCGCGCGAATTCCAGGTACAGGGTGTCATCCAAGCCTGGTATGTTCGGCAGATTCGCCCACGCCGGTACCCGCACCACCAACCCCGCTCCGGCGGCGATCACATCCTTGTTGAGCGTGTTGTCGGCGGGGTCGACGATGTCTTCGGGTCGAAGGTGGGGAGCCACCAGCGCAGGTCCCTCGCCATTCCGGACCTCGCCACTGCGTATCGCGACGCTGCGCTCGGCCCGCTGCTTGCGCCATGCTGCCCGGGTCTGCTGGGCCAGTTGTTTTTTGTCGACAGTGTTCATGGGGCTGCTCCGTTCAAGTCGCTAGGACATGGGTGAGTACGAGCGCCGCGGATTCTGAATCCTCTCCGCTGGCACCATCGGGTTCCGCCTTGGGCCAGTGGTCTGCGCTGCCCAATCACGAATTCGTCTGTTCGATTCCGCCGCGGTAGAGTTCGGTGCCGGTGCCCGCTTCGGGCGTACCCAGGTGGCCGAGCTGGTTGGCTTTGCAGGCGTTACATCCCTGATCGCCTTCGGTGGGAACGTAGTTTGGGAGTTGACGGAGGGCCCAGATCGGATGGACGAAAGCTCGGAACCCGAGCCCGTGATCGATGTCGGCTCCGTCGCAGAGCGAATTGATTCATAAGTGTTGGAACGGGCTGGCGCTGGTTGCGCGAATGCGGGATCCGGCCCGCGAGAGGAGCCACCCGCAAACACAGCGCCGCGACGCTGCATGTGCTGAGGAGACGAAAAATCATACGCGGTAGCGCTGCTTGCCTGGCTCGAAGCTGAGCTACGGCTACTTGAGCCACCTCTGCCAAAGCGTTGCCCACGGTATGCCTTGACGCCCATCAATCCCCCAACCGTGATCAGGCTGCCGCCGATAGTGAAGAGCGCCATCTGCAGTGCATCGTTCTTGACAAAAAATCCTCCGGCAACTGCGGCCCCACCCAACACCAACGACAGGGCCCAAAGGGCAACGTTTCCAGTAGGGTCCACGTGGTTCACCGGGTCGTTGATCACGTATCCGTACGGATTGAACCCCCCCTCCCCGAACGGGCTCTCCGAATCGGTGCTAAGGAACCGCATCAGTACAGGGCTGTACGCGCGGTACCCAGCGCCCAGCAACTGCACCCCGTGCTCCGGCTCATGAAACTCGCCGTTATAGGCTAATCCTGTCCAAAGCGGCCCCCCACTGGGAAAGCCATAGGCGGTATAGCGCACGTCCTGTTCGGCGCCTTGGCGCACCTCCCGCAGCACCGTATTGCTCTGGTCAGTGGCCAAAAGAACGGTGCCCGAATCCACACCGCGCATCTGCTCGGCCAACACCCGGCCGTCGGCACGAAGGTACAGCGAAGCGTTGGCGCCCTCGGCGCGCGCCACCAGGGTGTCATCCAGATAAAAGCGCCGCTCGTTGATGCCGTCCGCGCTGGTCCCTACCAGCACATCCAATGCATCGAAGCGGTAGCTGCGCTCGGCCAGCGTGCCCGATGCGCTTACGCTGACAAGCCGGCCCAGTGGGTCGTACACCAGCTCGCGGCCCTGCTCGTCGCGGGTGATGTTGCCGTCCCGGTCGTAGCTGAGCGTGATTTCCTGCGGGTAACCCTCCAGATCATTGGTGATGCGGTCCAGCTGCACCGGATTGGTCGGGTGGTAGTGGTAGGTGGTGAGGTTCTGCGCGCCCCCTTCCAGGAACGTGCGGATCGAGGTGAGGTTGTCCAGCGCGTCGGACAGGAACACCTGGCGGGTAAAGGCATGGCCCCAGGCATCCTGCGGCAGTTCCGTGCCGGTGCATTCATGCCGCAGCAGCCGGCCGCGGACGTCGTAGAAAAAGCCTTCAGAGCGGACCACCGTATCGCTCTCGGTGAGTATCCGGGTATCCAGTGCGTCGGCTGCGTCGTAGGTCAGGGTCAGTTCGCGTTTGGCCCCGTTGGCGTCGAACTCGCGCCAGGTCTCACGTCCGAAGTCGTCATAATGGATGGTGACCTTGAGGCGGTTGCCATCACTACCGTCCACGCTGGTGACCGTATATACCCGGCCGAACGTGTCGTACGCGAACGTGGCCGTGGTGCTGCCCTGGGTGGCCACATCCACGCGCCCGGCAGCGTCGTAGGTGCAGGATTGGCTCATGCCCAGCGTGGTGTAGTCCAGCATCCGGCCGCGCAGGCTGTAGCCGAATTCGGCCACGTCTTCGCCGCCGCCGTCCCGCTGCCGGGTTTCAGTGCGTAGTTGGCCGTTGCTGTAGTACGTACGAGTGAGTGCGTTGCCCTCCTCGTCGCAATGGGTCAGCCGCGAATTCTGGTGATCGTAGCCATAGGTAGACACCGCGTCAGGCATTCTACGTATCTCCACTTCCTCGCCCAGCTGGGGCTGGTACTCGTAGAGGATCACCCGCTCGGAGGGCGTGACCACCTTTGAAGGCCTCTCCCTGCCGCCCTCGTAGTGAAGCAACCGGCGGCGCTTGGCCGTGGTGGCCTCGGTCATCCGGTCCAGTCCGTCGAACTTCTGGGTGCCCAGCTCAACCTCATCCACGCTGATGTGGATGGGCAGGTCCTCGATACTGTGCTCGGCGTAGCGCCGCGCAACCACCGCACCACCGGGCAACGTGGTTTCCAGCTGGCGGTCGAAGGCGTCGTACAGGTAGGTGGTACTGCGGCTGCGTGGATCAATCTGCTCGGCCAAGCGGCCCAGGCCATCGTGGTGGTTGCGCACCACGCTTACCGATTTGCCTTCGATATCGAAGCGCTCGATGCGGATTTCCTTGTCGAAGCGGTCCAGCCAGCTTTCAGTCACGCCGCTGAGCGCGCCATCGGACGCCTCGAGCCAGGTACGGCGAACCCCATGGGGGGCGTCGGGCGAGCCGATCGGATCCAGCACTTCCCACTCCACCACCCCGTCAGGGCGGGTGGTGCTGGTGCGCTGGCCCCAGTTGTCGTAGCCATAGCCGGTTTTCAACTCCAGATCGATCTTTCTCAGCCAATCGATCTGGCTTTCCTGCACGAGCTCACCCAACCCGTTGTGCAGGGCCCGATAGGTAGCGCGGAACGGTGCCTCCGCACGGTCGCGGCCTTCGTCATCCGCAGTGTCCACGTCCTGGCGTTCTTCCAGCACCGGCCGCGCCAGGCCATCCATCCAGGTGCGGGTCTGCACCCGCTTTACATCAGTCATCACCTGCCAAGCCTGGTCACCATCGTCCCCACCTGCCAGGTGGTAGATGTACTCGCGGCTGGCCTCGAACTCCGGGTTGTCCGGCGAAACCGTCTCCAGCGTGACCCGGGCCAGCGCGTCGTAGGTGTAGCGGATCTCCACGCCGTCCTCGTCCTGGACCAGCAGCGGCTCGCCGTTGAGCAGGGAATGTTCCTGGGTGATGGCGCGGTGGGTGCCGTCGAAGCCGGTGACGGTCTCGATCACCTGCAGCGTGAACGCACCCAACCGGGCGTTGTGATGGGTGGCGTACTGGCGGTCGGTCACGGTGGCCTTGCCGTTGCGTGTTTCGGTCAGCACCTTTTCGCGCCCCAGGCGCAGGGTATCGGCCGGGTCGTCGAAGTACTCCGTCTGCGTGCGCAGCAGCTCGCCCTTGCCCACCTCCTCCAGGATCTCCACCGATTCGGCCAGGTGCGGCTTGCTGTGCGTGCCCGGCAGCGACGGTACTGCGATGTACTGGTAGTTCCTGCGCAGGGTGGGCGCGCTGCCATGGGCGGACGTGGCCGGGTACTCTGTCTTCGTGCGCAGGCTGCGGGTGAAGCCTTCCGGGTCCTTGGGGCACAGCGCGCCATCCCCGGCAGCCGGATAGTAGGTGTTCTCCTCGCGGGTGCCGTCGGCATTGACCTGCCGGGTCAGGTTGCAATGCTCGTCGAACTCGGTCTCGATGATGTCGCTGCGTCGGCGAGTTGCATCGTCGTCAATCTCCCAGCTGGTTTCCACCCTGCGCGGCAGCTGGCACTGATGCGGCTGGTTGGCGAAGCTCTCGTTGATGTACTCGGGAAGATCGGCGTAATAGCAGGTGGCGGTGTGCTTGCGGAATCTGCCCTGGCGGGTGATTTCATCGGTGAGCAGGTGGAAGCGGTTGTAGGAACGCTCCACCACGCGGTTGTCGCCGTCCTCGTTGACGTGCACGGCCGTGGAGCCGTAGCGGAAGCTGGCCCTGGCTACCCGGTAGAGGTTGTCCAGGCCGTCGTCGTTCCAGCCGGTCAGCTCGCCATGACCCAGGAAGTTTTCCGGGGTGTAGCTGTACTCCACCACCATCGGGGGCTGCGACTGTCCAGGGTCCACCTCGTGGCGGGTCACCCTTGGCAGCGCCGGGTGCGCGTCATTGGGGAACAGGTGGCCCTGGTCGAGGTACTCCATGGTTTCGTGGGCACCCGTGGGGGTCCACACCTCCTTCAGGCAGGTAATTTCCCGCACCTTTTCATACGCCAGCCGCCAGCACGCCTGCTCCTGCGTGGGCAGCACCACCCTGGTGACCCGGTTGCTGCCATCGAGGTGCATCACAAACGTGGCCAGCGGCGCACCGTCGGCGCCCTGCCCAGGGTAGAACCGCAGTTCCACGCGGGTGTCCGTGCGCTCTATCCGCAGCAGCTCGCCGCTGTCATCGCTGACCGTGGACAGCCGCTCGCCGCCCTGGAAGGTCACGTAGGTCAGCTGCAGCCCGCGCCCATCCGGCCCCAGGATCTGTTCGGGCAAGGCCAGCGGGGTACTGCCACCGAACACCTTAAGCACTTCCACCAGCCCGGGGCGATGCACCACCCGGTAGTGGGTATCGGAATCCTTGTAGAAGCGGAAACTGTCCAGCTTCTTCTCTGCAATCGACGGGGTAGCGCCCGTGCCGGTGACTTTGTAGGTCTCCCCGGTGCCCAACGACAGCATGTCGTTATGGGGAGAGTACTCGGTCAGGTTGATGGCCCAGCCCAGGCCGAACCCCGCATCACGGGTATTCATCGGGCTGAAGGAAATGGACAGTGGCAGCGCGGGGCCGGCCAAGGCGTGGCTCTTCAGGTCCGGCACCGACAGCGCCACCGTGTACTGCCCGGTGCGCGGGTCGACGCCGTGTTCGACATAGCTCCGGAAGTTGAACGCATTAGAATGCACGGCAGTGGATGACGACATGGTCGGCTACTCCCTTGCTACTGGAGCTATTGGAGGATCAGGAGCAGCGTGTTGCGGCTGCCGTCCATGGAGGGGTTCTGGAAACCGATCTGCAGGTCGTGCCGGTTACCGTTCTCGTCCAGCATCTTGTAGAGCACTGGCGGATCGAGACGCCTGCGGAACAGCTTGGCCTTGTTGTCATGGGCCTGCCCGTCGTACCAGTAGGTCATGTCGTCCAGGCGGCGCAGGGCGACGACCAGCTCGCCAGGCTGTGGCGGGGTCTGGTGGAGGTCGGTGCTGGGGGGGGCATGCCCTACTTCGTGGAACAGCGCGGCGAGATACGGATCGTGCGAGAGTTCCTTGGGCGCTGGCGGCGACTGACGGTGCTTGGGGCTGAAGATCCAGGACAGATAGCTGAAGTAGGTTTCATCCAGCAGCTCGCTCTCCCACTGGATGCTGGAGCTGTTGCGCTCTATCCTCAGCGTGGCGAAGCCGGCCGGGTCGAATCCGGACCTGCGATAGGCAAGCGTCCAGAAGTCGAGTGAGCGAGGGATGTAGCTGAAGTCATCGTTCTCGTCCGGCTGCCCGCCTTCGTACCAGATGCGGTCACGCTCGAACGTGTAATCTTCCAGGCCTACGGCGGGCGGCGGCACACACTTGATGCTGACGGTATCGAACACATCGTCTCCGTGCACGCGAGAGCTGATGGTTTCGCCCTTGTGCGATTCGAAAACCGCGTAGAACTCCTGGGTTTCATCGGTTTTCATGTGGACGTAGAGGTCGATGTACGTAACGCCATCGTAGTTGGCGGGTGCAGGCTCCTCTCGGGCAGCTGGATTGAAGAAGTTGAAGCGATTCCGCCTGATGCTTGCCATCCACTGGCGCGTATCGTCGTGCTCTATTCCATCCTGGGTCGGGTCGACGAAAGGCACATCCGTGTTATCGGAATGTCGTACCAGCCTGATGCTGGCCTCTTCAACCGGGCTGATCGGGATGTAATGGTCCACGCCGTCAATCGTGACCGGTTTGGTCTCGATCTTTATCCGCACGCGGATCTGCTGCATGCCGTTGGCGAAGGCCTGCTCGCCATCCGGGGTAGTGAGGTCGAATGCATCGATTGCCTCCCAGTTGGGCGCTTCTGCCGCAGACATGGACGTCAACTGGACCACAGCGTATCCGTGCACGTGCCCGACTTCGGGCCCGATCAACTCGCAGACCAGCACGCTCATCGAACTGTGGGACGCGCGCTGTCGCGGCGGTGAAAAGCGTGCCGTGCGGCCATCGCCAACAACGGTTCCCTCACCTACGACCGACCAGCGCCAGAACACGTCATCCTCCGCCTGATCGCCGGCATTTCGCAGCAGCTCCCTTACTGCCTGCTCGGGCACCTCGAAAGCAATCTCCGACTCGCTCAATACGTTGCCCACAAACGGCGGCTCAACGGCGAACATCTCGGTGCCCGCCGATTCCAGCATCACCACAGCCGCTGCGCTGTCCTGCGAAGCCACATTCAAGATCTGCATCCGCTGGGCCACAAGCGGCGCGCCACCCGTCGGCGGCGGCGTATAGGTCGCCTTACTTACCTGGTCGTCTGCCTCCACTGAACCCAGCTTGGGATCAAGCAGTGCCCATTCCAGATCGAGAGTATTTTGCCCCCGCGCCGTCAGCGCGATGGCGCTTCCACCCGGGCCGGAACTGGAGACCAGCGAGTCCACGGCCAATGGAAAAACCCGAACCAGCACTAGCGCGGTAGCCTGCGTATCCTGCCCATTCTCCGTGTATGTCGCGGTGACGGTTGTCATCAGGACAGGCGGCGCCCGGAACGGATAGTTGGTGGCGCTGAAGCGACCTTCCTGCGACATCTCACCCTTCAATACGGGGTTGTTGAGACAGCCGCTCGCCCACTTCACGCCGCTGACGACTGAGCCATCACCTCGCAGTGCCTTGAAGTCGAGTGCGTTCATGCTTTCCAGATCGGCGATCGCGGGCTCAATCAGGATGTTGGTCCGGGTCGCGGCAAGGTCCCCGAAGATTGCCGTGTCGTTGGGCGTGTAGCGACCGCCAGTGGATTCCACGAACGCATAGCCGGCCGGCAACATGCTGTTCTTCAACACATCCAGATTGGTATCGTTGACGAAGTGCGACAACCATCGCGATACAAACAGCGATGCCGTGTACAACGGCACTCCGCCAGAGCTGTCGTCCGGGATGAGGTAAGGGTAGTCGGCGTCGGGCAGGTCGGTTTCGTCGTCGTCGTAGCCCTGCAGCTTCATGAACACCAGCACGGCGCCATCACCGGCGTTGCGCGCGCCGGGCATCTTGGCACCGGGGGCGGCCTGGGTTCGGATTGCGAACCGCACCGGATTAAGCGGAGCATAGTTTCCCGCATCCACCAGGCCCAGCACGTACGTGGTCTGGTGCTTTGGCTGCTCATGAAGGTAATCAAGCAGGAAACGGCCGATGGCTTCCTGCATGGACGGATCATCTGAAAGGTTGCACCGCGGGTTGCTGGCATCGCCCAGATCGATGGTGATGCGACCGGTGTGATCGCTGTCGCTGCCGACCCCATGAAGATCGATATCCAATGTCAGCGTTGCGCCAGAGTCCAGCCGCAAGGATCTGCCGGATACACGACTGAGCGGGCGTCCTTCTGAGGTTTCCTCCTCCTGGTAAGTGCCCGCCAGTAACGGAATGGTGAGCTTGGCGGCGGCCTTATCGACGCTGGCGATCTCAAATGACAACACCGGCGCACCAAATACGATGGAAGTGAGGGTTGCCAGCCCCGGCCCTACAACCCCACTGCACGGGGCGATGAAACGATCGGCAGTGAACGCGGCGGTAAACTGCTGCTCCAGCATGCGATTTACCCGCTGCCGACTGAAGGCGAACACCGCGCCCCAGCCAAGCGTTATCGGGTAGGTTTCCAGCCTCTTGAGCAGTTCTTGGAGGGAGTTGGTGGACACGGTCTTTTCTCCTGATGCAGGTGATCCTCGACATCATCCTCAAACAAGAATCCGCTTCATCTCTTTCAGGTCAATCAACGGAATGGGAACTATCAGATAGTTGAACAATTCCGCCACCGGTGGCTGGGAGAGTGACGCGGTAATGACTGCGAATCCGTGTGGCGATGAAGGATCCATCGTGTAGAGACCATTGTTGTCAATTGATCCCGCGCCAATTGCCACCGCCCATTCAGCGCCATCGATAGGCCCAAGGCTTCCCCTGAAGTCAAACTGGACCTGATTTGCCGGCACCGTCCCGCCTTCGCGCGCGACAATTTCAGCACTGAGCACCTTCTCGATCACCAGTGCCGAAGTCGCTTGGGATTCTCCTGTCCTGGGATTACGCGCAACGATCTCATCGACACTATAGAATCGATCGCCTGTGGACGGCCCAGGGATGTAGAGTCGATCATTGGCGTCGAACAGCGTCACCCCGTCCATCGACGGCTTCTCAAGCGTTGCGCCGGTGACGGAACGGACCTCCCATTCAAGCGTGCCTGCATCAATGCAGCCGCCAGCAACACGCGTTTCCCCGCCGTTCGGCCATGTACTGAAGACGAGGGGATTTACGACAACATCCTGCTTTACTACGGCGACAAGAGCGGAGCTCTTCCTTTCGCCCTTCGACCCCGTAATCGTCACAAGCGTGAAGGAACCTTCGATGCTGCCACTATCCGGTGCGGTGTACTCGCCTGTTGCTGAGATTGTGCCACTACCGCCCACGAAGCCGTCAACGAGCGCTACGGACCATTCCACACCATCGTGCGCGGGTGTTACCCCAAACTGTACCGTCCCCCCGCCCAGGACGCGATACTCGGATGGATGCACTTGAAACGAGCCTACCTTGCTGCCGACCTTTCCGAACACAACGAGCTCTCCGGGCAAGTGAGCGGCCTCGCCATGCAGGCGCAGACTCCCCGGAAAGTACAGCCCTGCGTTCCGCAGCAGGTCGAACTGAGGAGTGACAATGCCCTGCCCACCAAGAGCTTGATCAATCGCCGACACCAAGCCTTTACCCAACGCCGCAGATAGCGCAGGGAAATGCTGGTAATGCTCAGCTGCCAACAGTCCACCTTGACGGTAGATGCTGGTTGCCCAGGTGGGAGCTCCACCGCGGTCGGCAAGCTTGATGCTACCCTCGTCAGTAGCGGCAAACCCGTAGTTCGCCCGAACTCGCAGCGCGTAGTCGGCATCGCTGACCGCATCTGCTGACGCGGTGCGTAGCTTCGGCGCCTCTGCGCGGGAAAAGCTCGAGGTCTTCCAAGAGAAGAGCAACCCGTCCTTTACCCGATCAATGTGGAAGTTGGCAGAGCCAACGGCTCCGTCCGCAAGATCTGGGTCAATCGAGTAGCTGACCTCAGTGAAGGGCTCAACGGCTGGTGAAACTTCGATGGATTTCAGCCGCCCCCCCACGGCCGTCAGCGTGCTGACCGGCATGAAGTTGTTGTCAGGGTTGTCATATTCGAACTCAGCGCCAACTGCGCCATCAGCAAGGCTGTTAGGAACCAGGTTGGTCATCAGTGCGTAGCTGCTCATGACCATCGCAGTGCTGTAGCCCGAAGGAATGGGATACAGCCAGTCACTTCCATCTCCTGGAAACGCGCCTACTTTGCTGCCGTTGAAGGCCACGTAGAGCAGCACTCCGCCACCGCCTTGCTGACCTTCTGTTCCAGGCGCAATGAACGCCCGTGGTCGAATCTCGGCAGGCGAGAGAAAATCCACGCCGCTGTTGGACACGCTGCTGATAACAGCATGGTGGCTGCCGGGGGCAAGAGACCCGAACTCTTTCTCCAGGCAGTCGCCCCCCGCCCGCTGCGCCTCCTCTGTCTCAGCAAAGCCAAACAGATATCCATCACCGGCCGCAACATCCAGTAACACCTCTGCCGCTGTCTGCGGCGCAACAGAAATTTCTTTCAAGGTCGTTCGCGCAACGAGCCGTGGTCCCTGCAGCGGGCTGTAGGACTCAATCTTCACGATGCGCTTGGAAGCACCGCCAGGTTGATCTACCGTCAACTGAACACCGGCATTGGCTCGGCAGCTCCAACCAACCCGACCACTGGTTACCACGCTTTCAGAAAATGAAAGTTCCGGAGGACCAAACCTGAGGCCATAGAGATGCTCCCAGCGTAGGTTCTCCTGCGTCGCAGCCACAGTCGTGATCGAATTCGCAAGCGGGTGAGTATCGAGCCGCTCGAGATAGTCCAGTAGAAGCGAACGGTTGACGGTCGAACGATCAATGGCGATCCACATATCCCATCCGTGGGTGCGTGGTGCTTCAGCCAGCCAATCCAGTACGGCCTGTTCATCGGGCAGACCCAGAAGTTCCAAGTTGCTTTGCATGTCCATGGCTCCTTCGAAAATGGAATCAGCTCCGCAGCCAAGCGATTGCCGCGAACGCCTGACGCGTCGTCGCCTCGCTATCCCAGATCGACCAAAGGAATCGGTAGAATGATGAAGTTGGTCAGCTCGGCGACGTTCTCGATGAGGAAGTACGCCGTGACGATTGCGAACTTATGGACTGGATCTTCATCTGCGGTGAAGACACCCTCGTCATCAACCGACCCTCCCCCCGCTATCACTGTCCAAACCGTGTTTTTGATCGGCCCCATGTTGTTGTCAAATTCCAACCGAACTTTCCTGGCCGGAAGATCACTCTCGGCGATGTAAACCTTTCCACTGACACCCGTCTCGACCCGGAGGACATAGCTGGTATGCGAGGCGCCGGAGCGGGGATTGACAACCGTCACCTCGTCGACACTGAAGGGCTTCCCAGACGTGCCAGGACCTGGAACGTAGAAGCGTTCGCCGTCGTCGTACTCGCCTTCTTCCGGCGGCTCTTCCGTAAGCTCCGCACCCGTCGCGCTCTTCAATGACCAAGTCAGCTCCCCACCATCCACCGAACCTGCCGCCATCTGAATCTTTCCAGATGTGGACGAGGCCGTTACAACCAGGGGATTTAGCACTACATCACTACGCACAACTCGCATCAAAGCGGAGCTGCTAGCGGTAGCGGTCGCTCCGGTGATCCTTACCATCGTGTACCGCTGATACGCGCCTTCCATCGTTGGAGCCTGATACACACCCGTCTCACTGATGGAACCAATGTCACCCTCAAAACCAGTCACGCCTTCTACCTGCCATGTCAATCCCGCCTGTGGCGGCACCGCTTTCATGGCAATGCTGGCCCCGGCACCGATGACATCCTCCAATGGCTCGAGCTCGAACGCGGTGGCAGAAGGCCCGAGATCGCCGAATACAACAAGATCACAAGGGAAATGGGCCGCCTTCAGATCTACTACCGCACTGCTGCGGAACAGCAACCCATGCAGACGAAACATGTTGAACTCAGCCGTTGGGTCAACGAACCAGGAGAGCTGATCGATTCCAATGTTGTTAATGTGAGTGCTGCACACATAAAACATGACATCTGACCAACCATCCAGCACTGGATCGAGCTCGTGCATGGGATAGAGTTCGAAATCAGTCACCGAATCGTTGGCAATTTCAATCAACCCTAGTGCACCCGAATCGGTCAGGCCAAAACGGTACACTCGCTTGTAACTCCACTTCATCCCTACATCAGTCGCCGTACCTGGATCAGATGTAGTTACTTTACTCCAGAAGTTCGTACCTTCATTTTCACCCTGCCACCGAATATCGATAGTCCCATTGGACACATCCAGCGCCAAATTTGCCGTTGTTCCGGGCGAATCAGAGAGCGGCATATCCGAGAAGAGGTGAAGTGCGCCAAATGGAACAAATGGCGACCAGTGGCCATCCACCTTGGTAAAGTGCTCGCCCAAGATTGTTCCGGATTTAATAGCGGCCAACGGGTTGTCATTATCAAAAGTCATGTTTGCATGAAAACGATCCCAGCATTTCGCCCCTATGAGATTCTTGACAAGGTAGTAGTTTCCAATCAAAACGGTGGACGACCTCCCTTTAGGAACGGGGAACATCATCTCGGTGAGGTTGTCTGGTGTCAGCCCAACCTCACTCCCCACTGCCGAGACGAACACCGTAACGGCACCGTCACCGTAAGTACTGGATCTCCGCACGTTGGCTCCAGGGGCAGGGACGCCACGCAGCCTGAACTGATCTGGATTGAGAAATTCCGCGCCGTCCACCTGGCCAAGTTCATTCAACACGAGCACCTTTTTGTTTTCAGGCCACTTGTCAAATATCTGCTGAAAGAACCTACCACCCTCTTCCTGCTCGTTCTCGGAGGTACCCAAGGTCAGCCGGATGTCCACGCCAGCGGCGAGGTTTAGTTTGACGCGACCATCTTCACTGACGGATCCATCGGTGTCGTTGAGCCGAATGCCCACTATGAGCTTTGGACCTTGGAGCGGGTCATACCAATCGATCCTCTCTACCTTCCTGGGTCCGTTAGCCCCCTGCACTACGGTCATGTGTGACCCGCCCGTGATTCGAAGGGTCAGCGTTGCGAGGGAGTTGCTGATGGTGCTGCGTTCAAACGACAGCCTGGGTGCATCCAGGACTACATCGTTGAAGTAGGACCAGTGCTTGCCGGCAGAGATGACCATCTCACCGCTGATATGCTCAAACGCATCCTCTTCACTTGAGTGACGATCTATATACTCCTGCAAGAGAAGCGTGTTTGCCCTGACACGATCGTAGGCCAGGACCGCCGACCATCCGAAGGTGCGCGGCTTCACCTTGAGCCAATCAACCAACTGCTGTTCAGATGGAATTCGCTCGCTCTGTGACGTGTCAGACATGTCATACGCTCCAGGTTTGGCCGAAGTCAGCCCATCCACATAACAGTGGAGGTTGAGAAACTGATGGTTGTGTCGCCCCCGTCGCAAGAAACTTCAGCGCGCTGCATGAAAGAGCTATTGGCCTTCAGCGTCTGCAGGAATTCCTTCGGCAGCTTCCCGCCTACGGCAGCGTCGTCCAGTTCCTGCTGAGTGACGGGCACCGCGTCGCGAACCATGTGCTCGGTCGCCGTGCCGCCCGTGGTGACGCCTACTACCCAGATGCTCAACGCCTGCCCGGCTGCATTGAACGGCCAGCTCTTGACCTGCAGGTCGGCCCCTCCCGCAGGCACGTCGGCCATCGACAGCCCCGGCTTGCCCTGCGCCTGGATGCACTGCACCGGGTGATAGGCGCTGGTGAGCAAAGGTTTGATCCACAGGTTGAACGGCGCGGACGTGTGCTTGCGACCACCCGGCATCGTGACCCGGAAGAACACCTCGAAACGCTTGCCTTCTCCACCGATGTTGGCAGCTACCGCTGCGGGCGGGATTCGGAAGCGAAGGGGCTCGTCGACGCTGTGTGGCGCTTCGGCTACATGCTGGCCACCGTGCGGGTGCCCCACCCAGTGCACCTCGATGGCAATGGCGTCGGCCACGGTGTCAGACGGGGGCACCTTGATGTACACCCCGGAGGATGCCTTGGCCGCCATCAGGAAACCCATGTTCTGGCTGCCATCACCTTCGGCCTCGGCATCCTCGACGATAGGAGGTCCGAGCGCTACCGGGACAAGGATCTCGAGCGTCGATTCCATGGAGGATTCCGCCGCGCCCTCGCGAGCGTACTGGTAGGAGATTTCCACCTCACTGCCGATGTTGGCAGTGAGCCAGTCTGGCTCGATAAGCACCTCCAGCTCCCCGACGCTGATGTCCGCAGCGGTGAGCTCCCTCCACTTCACCGTGCTTCCGTCATCTTCCCTGCTCTGCCAGTACACAAGGACCGTGTCCCCTAAGGCGGCTCCAGGGTAGAGGGGAAAGACAACGTACACGCCTTCCGGGTAAAGGCCGGGATCGATGCCATTCCCATCGTGACCCGCCACGCTCGGCGCCGGCAGCCGTTGAGTAGGCACAGTATCGATCATCAGGGTCTGGACAGCGGAGCCACTCGTGCTCGCGCCGACGTGTTCGACCGTGTACCAGGTGTCGACCTGAAGCATGAACGCCTGCCAGATCTCGTTGGTTTCCAGTTCCCAGGTGACTGGCTTGCCAACATCGCTTTCCCGCACGGTAGCCTTCAGCACCAAGGACACTTCGCCACGAGACTCCACGAAGTGGAAGTTCACCGCATCGCCGGCTGCCATGCCCGGATAGGGCGGCGCCACCACGGTGGTCCACGCTTCCGGAATGTCCGACGGATCCAGATACAGATCATGCGCATGCCGGATCTGCGGCACGGGAAGCACCGCAGCATGAGACTGCAGCGAACAGGTTCGCTTGGCGGATGACGCCACCGGAGACTGCGTTGCGGTTTCGGCTGACATGGCTCACTCCTCGCTATCCCAAGCTCGGAGCCATCACCCATCGTTTCGCGCCAGGCGACTGGCCTGGCGATCACACACCGACTCCCTGCCGGCACTCACTCCTGCCGGTAGTGGCCTCCCCCGAGGCGCACCGTGGTTCATGGCTGACTAAACTGCGCCGGGCCGTATCTGATGTTCCAGATTCCGGGACCGGAAGCGCAGGCTATGCCTGCGAACATTAGGGCGGAGTGAAAGTCGCTGTAGAAGCAAAAATCCGCTTGCAAAAAAATTTCGACTGCGTCTAAGCTCTGCCCGCGGGGGAAATGCATGTGCAGACCACCATCCGGCGCGCCTGGCGCCCGGACGGTGGCTCACGGCACTTCCTTGAGGAGTAGAGCCATGCGAATCCTGCTCAACCCGCCCCGTCTTCTTCGCGCACTTTTGATCGCCACCGTCGCTGCAGCGCCGCTTGGATTGTCGGCACAGGCCACCGCCATCGGAGACAGGCAGGGCACGGTCGCCAGTTTCGACGGCGAACAGGCCACCATTGATGATTTTGTGGAGCTCGGTTTGATCGACGGGGCCATCATGGCATGCCCCAGACTTGGCTCGCGCGTCCTGGTCAAGATAGTACGAGAGCTCCGCAACACATTTGACGGCACCACCCATTATACCTGCGGGCGGGTCAAGCTTGATGGCCACGCTCTGGAGGTAGCGGACGAACGCCCCTTTGCTGGAAACTTCTACTACAACGCCCATCTCAATCACGTCGCCACATCCGCCAAGTACGACTTCAACGCCCACGGTGAAGTCGCTGACTCCAAGGTAGTTGATCCGGATAGCGACGCGCGGTTCGTCGTTCGATCTGAACAGCTTCGGCGTCATGCCTCCCTCAGCAGACGCACCGCCACGATGGAATGTCCCAAGAACATGGCGATTATCGCGTTGCACAGCGACATGGAGTTCGTGTGCGGATCGATATGGAAGAGCAACCCGCCATCAACGACGCCCGGCGGGAGGATCACGTTCCGGGACAAGGATAAAATCCCTTGCTCCCTTCCGGTGCCGAACGGGCCACTCAGGGAAGTCGCCACTTACATGCTCAAAGCGGCTCTCACGCCATGCTACTCAGACAAGCAGACGTCCATAGAGCTGCAGAACGTTCCGTCAGCGACCCGCATCCTACTTACCGACTCCTACGCGTGTGACAAGGTTGCGAACGTGAACGACATCTTCTGGATCGAGCTGGTGACCATCGAGAAGTCCGTCACGATGAGCCAGATCAACATCGACGAGTTCCTTGGTTTTTCCCCCGGCGAGATCGTGGCAAAGGGGCTCAAGCTCGTAGGCTACGACCGCTATGGTGCCAAGCCCATAGGCGAGACGCTTTCCTGCGTGGCAATCACCAACTCGCCAGCCCCACCGGCATCGTGAGAGGCACGGAAGCGAAAGAGCTGAGCCCGCCGCCGGCAATTGATGACGCCAGAAGAAGCCCGGCCCCACTTCTGTGAAGACGAACCGCTCTGCAGCAAGGATCTCGCCATGTCCACGTCCGTGCATTCGAACGCATTCAATTTCCGCAGCTACATGGATCATGGCGTGGACCCACGCACTGGGCAGTACACCGTGTCACTGGCAATACCCGCCCTGAAGAGCCATACCCTGGCCGGCCCACCTCTCCAGCTGTCCATTGCGTTCAACCCATTGAACACCCGCGACGCGGGCTTTGGCCTTGGCTGGGGTATCAACCTCACCGAGTTCGCTCCGGAGAACGGCCTGCTGTCGCTTGGCACCGGTGAGACCTTCAAGGTCACCGGTACGGGCGACACGCCTAACATTCCCGAGCGCAAGCTGCCCACGTTCCACTTTCACAAGCAGAGCAGCGACATCTACCGGGTGGTGCACAAGTCAGGCATGGTCGAGATACTGAAGGTCTTCGGGGGCAGTACGCCGCTCGCGCTGCCCACAGAGATTCTCGGGTCCGATGGGCGTGGAGTGCAGTTGAGCTACGTCACCTTCCAGGGCAGGGAGCGCCTTTCCACTGTAAGCGATGGCAACTCGGAACTGCTACGTGTGGGGCGCAACGAGGCCACCAACATAGTGGAGCTGCAGTTCTACCCAGGCCAAGGGCCAGACGGTCAACCGCTGGCAACCTTCATGCTGCACCTGAACTCCGGGGGCCGGGTGGAGAAGATAGTGCTGCCCACCCAGGAAAAAGCCTGCTGGCGATTGGCCTACAAAACCGTGGGAGAGACCACCGCACTGAGCGAGGTATGGACGCCAACCGGCGCCCACGAGACCATCGAGTATCTCGATGGAGGGCACAGGTTCCCCGGCAATGCGCACACGCCCATACCCCGTGTAACCCGGCATGTGGTGGACCCCGGTGCCGGGCAGCCTCCCATGGAGGTCCACTACGAGTATGGGAACACGAACTTTCTGGGCTACGGCGAGCTCTCCAGCTGGTCCGATGATGGGTTCGATAACCTGTACCGGATTGCCGATGCAGGCTTCACCTACGACTCCACCGCGATCCTCTGGGCTGAAGGCAGGGCGCAGCGGAAGGTAGAGCGCGTCTACAACCGTTTCCACCTGATGACCAGGGAGACCACCACCCAAGCCACGTGCAGGAAGACGGTGGTGAACACCTACTACGCGGACCTGCCCGAAAACCGGTTCAAGTCCTTTGACGAACAACCGGCGCAATGTCAGCTCCCCTGGAGCGTGGAAACCAGCTGGGAACTCACCGACGACTCCACCAAACGACGCACGGAACTGAGCCGGTCCGAGTATGACGAACACGGCAACCTGACCGTACAGATCAACGCCGACGGCACGCGCGAGGATTTCAGCTACTACCCGGCAGAGGGTGAACCGGGGGTGTGCCCGCCTGACCCGGAAGGTTTCCTGCGCAACCTGCGTACCCGGACCGTGCACCCCGCACCTGCTGAGCATGGTACCGCGCCAGTGCTGCGAACCGAGATCGAGTACATCACGCTTCCTCCAATCCCGGGCAGCTACAGCAGGCCCTTCATCGCCGAGCAGCTGCAAACACTTTCCGAGCTTGATGGCCCGGTTCTCAAACGTCTGCACACCGAGTATTTCAGCGATCCAACCGATGCGCTGCTGCTCGGTCGAACCCGCTCCGTGAGCGAGACGCTCAACGACCTGCCCACCTTCACTGACTACGAGTACCAGGCGGGCCCGAATGCCGACCTGGCTGCCGACGTCCTGCAGATCACCGAACACACCACTGGCTTTGATGGAGCCAAGCAGGTTGTGGTTCAGCAGCAGTCCATCCTGAGCGGGCAAACCGTGATGATGCTTGGGCTGGATGGGGTGGAGGTGCGCTATGCCTACGACCCGCTCAACCGGGTGGTCAACGAGACGGTGTCGCCAGGGACAGACTACGAAGCCAGCCGTACCTATGTGTACCACCTCTTGAACGAAAATGACGCAGGGCCCGCGTGGCAGCTCATGACCGACGCGCAGAATGTCCAAACCCGCACCCGGTTCGACGGACTCTCGCGCGCGGTGCATGAGGAGCGCCAGGATGTCGATGCGGCGCTGGCTGCCGGGCTGGCCCGGGCTGCGGCCGCGTTCCGGCCTACCTACACCGCGCATTACGATGCCTTGGGCCAACGCTCACAGGAGACCGTGGTCGACTGGATCGGGGATGAGGTACGCGCCCTCACCACGGGCTACGAGTACGACGATTGGGGAGAACGAAAGCGTACCGTCCGCCCGGATGGGGTCAGCGAGGTCACCGAGATTTCACCGTTTGGACCCCACGGGCCTGTGGAGCGCCGTTGGCTGGAAAGCGCGGCCACACCGCCTGCGATCTGTGATCGACGTGTCTCACACTTCAACCGCTTTGGAAAGACGTTCATCGTGCAGCACCTGGGCGATGACGAGCGCCCGGTGCTTACCATTCAACAGGTATACGACGGCCTCGGCCAGTGCGTTGCGTCGCATGAGCTGTCCGACATGCCGGAGCGGGTGACCCGTTATACGTACGACGCCTGGCGGCGGGTGGTGACCACCATCCTGCCCGACGGAACCACTCTGCACTATGCCTTTGCCGCGCACAGCACCGAAGCGCTTCCGGTCAGTATTCGCGTTGATCCGGTCAATGCAGCGCTGCCTGAGATGATCGCAGGCGAGCAGACCTTTGACGGACTGGACCGCGTCATCGCACGCATTGTGGGCGGACGCACGGAGACCTTCGAGTACACCGGAGGCAGTCTCTCGCCAAACAAACGCACCCTGCCCTCCGGCACGATGATCGACATCGACTATGTGGGCCCCTTGGGCGATGCTCCCAGGTCGATCACGGTCCAGGGCAAGGCCGACAGCTATGTATACGATGCGCACAGCGGAATGCTCACCGGCGCGGAAAACCTGCGGGGCAAGCGCCAGTACGAGTATGCCCTGACCGGCAAACTCGCCGTGGAGCGCTGGACGACCAGCAACGGGGGTGAACACCTCAGCACCCATAGGCTGTCCCGCGAGGGGCGCCCATTGGAGCGAAAGGACAGTGGACCTGGCTCCGCTTACTCGGTTACGACCACGCACCAGTACGACGCCAACGGCCGTATCAAATGCACCACCCAGGGCGCTGTTCAGGTGGAGATGACGTATGACGTCTTCGGCCGGCCGTGGGAGACGACCACGCAGAACATGCTGACCGGCCAGATTCTGATCACCACCCAGACCTACGATACGTTCAATCGTGAGACCGGGCGCAGCCTCAACGTGGGCGGGAGGCACTTCACGGTCACCCAGACGTGGCGCGCGGACAGCCAGCTGGCTACCCGCCACCTCGAAACCGATGGGCACAGCCTGCTCCACGAAGAATTCCACTACGACCGGCGCAACCGGCTGCAGCGTCATGTCTGTACAGGCGAACAGCGGCCCCAGGACCGCTTTGGCAATGCCATCGCCCAGCAGGTGTTTACCTATGACGCGATGGACAACGTCACCCGCTGCCTGACCATGTTCGGCGACGGCAGCCGTGATATCGCCGAGTACCACTATGCAACCGGCGATGCCTGTCAGCTGGTGGAAATCACGCACGAGCAGCACCCCGATTACCCGGCATCCGAAACGCTGGATTACGACGACGACGGCAACCTGCTCAATGACGCCCAAGGCCGCGAGCTGCACTACGACGCCTTGGGTCGGCTGCTTGGCATTGTGGCCGCGGGCCAACAGACCACCTACCACTACGACGGGCATGGCGAACTGGCAGGCACGGTAGAGGCTGACGGCGCTGAAACCCTGCGCTTCTACCAGGGCTACCAGCTGAACCATGAAGTACAGGGTGGAAAGGTGACGCACCTGCTGTATGCCAATGATTCGCCGGTCGCGCAGATCCCAGACGACAACATCGAGCAGAGCCGGCTGCTGTTGACCACCGCCATAGGCAGCGTGATCGCCGAGGCACGCCAGAACACCGTCACCACTGCCGCCTACACCGCCTACGGGGAATCCGGTGCTGGACTGGCAGCATTGCTGGGGTTCAATGGCGAAATGCGCGAGGTCAACGACTGGTATCTGCTCGGGCGTGGCTACCGCGCCTACTGCCCCGCCCTGATGCGCTTCAACCGACCCGATTCGGAGAGTCCGTTCGGGATGGGCGGGCTGAACCCCTACATCTACTGTGAAGGCAACCCGGTTACGTTCCGCGACAGATCGGGACACCGGCGCGAGCTGCCGGAGTATATCTACCCGCCGCCGCCGGTAGAGCAGCCCAAGCCCGCCGAAGGCGGCGGCGGCGGTTGGATGAAGTGGATCGGCGTTGCGATATCGGCCGTTTTCCTGGTGGCGTCGGTAGTGGCCATGCCGTTCACGGCTGGCCTCAGCTCGCCAGTGTTCCTGGCATCACTCAAGGGCGTTGCATTGCAGGTTGCCAGTATCGGTATGCAGGTAGGCGCCAATCTGGTCTCCGACCCCAACTTGCAGATGGCTCTCATGCTTGGCGGCATGGGGTTGGGCATCTACGGCGGCATGGTCTCGTCGAAGGCCAGTGCCGCTGCGTCCACCTTGGCCAAGCAGGCGAAAGCGGCGGGTGCCGGGGCAGCCGCCAAGTTCAATGCAGGCGGCAACTTCAATATCCCCCGCGCACAGCTGGGCGGGTCTCCAGGTGGGCAGAGCCTCGGCAGCAAGGCGATACGCCCGGTGGAATTGCCGTCGGGAACCATGCCATCCCAGCCCTGGACGGCAGTAGGGGCGCGCGCGCCAGCGCCGCAGAACTACGTCCCACGCGTTCGGCTCCCCACCAAAGCGAACCCACTCCGGCTTCGGCGAAACGCGGATTTCTTTACCACCCTGCCGATGGACACCGCCTTCCGCTGGCGGTCGGCTTCGCCGCAATCACCGGGCTTGGCCGCGTTTGCCCAGTACATGTGATGCGCCCTGGCCAGGACGATGGGTGGGATTGGGCCTGCTATCGCAGGGCGCCATCATGCAACCGGTAACTGCGGTGCACGATGCCATCGGGCAGTTCGTCATGCGTGATCATCACCAGGCTTCTCCCGCCCAACGCAGCCACCATGTCGTGCAGCAACGCATGCGCGGTATCCACATCCAACCCTTCGGTCGGTTCATCCAGCAGCAGAATCGGCGCCCCCCGCAGCAGCGCGCGGGCCAGTGCCAACCGGCGCGCTTGTCCCGCCGACATCGTGGCACCGTTCTCGCCTACCCATGCCTGCAGTCCACCGATGCGTTCGGCCCAGCCCTGCAACCGCACCTCGGCCAGCACCTGCCACAGCTGCTCGTCGCTGGCGTTCGCATCACCCAACCGCAGGTTGTCGGCAATGCTGCCGGCAAACACCGGCGCGTGCTGCGGCAGCCAGGCGATCCGGCGGTGCCATGCATCCTGGGCGGCGTTGCGGATGTCCTGCCCGCCGTACAGCACCCGGCCGCCATCCGGGTCCCACAGGCGCAGCAGCAACGATGACAACGTGGTTTTCCCACTACCGCTATCGCCGCGGATCGCGATGCGTTCACCCGGCTGCAGCGTCAGCTGCACACCCTCCAGCAGTGCCCTGCCCTGCCCCGGCCAGCGGAAGTCCACCTGCTCCAGCTGCAGCGTGGCCGGCTGCACGGGCAATGTCACCGGCATAGCGGCATCCGCCACACCCGGCGACTGGTCCACGATGCTCTGCAGCCGTATTGCCGCCACGCGTCCGGACAGCCACGATTGCCAGGCCAGCCCGATACCGGCCCACAGCTCGAGCAGCGCCACGGTGAGAAACACCAACGCCGCCGACAACGCCGCATCAATCGCACCGCGCTCAAATCCACGCAGTGCCACCCAAAGCATGCCCACCAATCCGACCGATGCACACAGCCCGTGCAGCGCATTGCCCCCCACCAACCGCCAACGGCGGCGGCGGTCGCGCGAGCGCAATTGCTTGGCCGCCACCAGCAGGCGCAGATTCCAATGCTCGCGCGCCTGCAGTGCGGTCAGGTCTGCCGCACCTTCCAAACCTTCGAACGCCTGCGTGCGCAGCTGCGCGCGGTGCAGCGCGCGGTCGCGCTCCTGGTTGCCCGCCCCCCGCACGGTCAGCCACGGCACGCCCACCCCGATCACCAGCGCCAGCACCGCCAGCAGCAGCGCGGCCGGCGGGTAGATCAACGCGGCCGAGCCCACTGCCACCAGCGAGACCCCGCCCAGCGCCAACAGCGGGCCAATCGCACGCACCAGCAGGCCATCGACGTCGCTGATGTCGGACATCAACCGCGCCAGCAGCTCACCGGTGCGGATGCCGGCCAGCTTCGCCGGCGCCAATGGCAGCGCACGCCGGAAGAACCACACGCGAAGATCACGGGCGATGCGCAGGGTCACATCGTGGCCGACCAGCTTTTCGAAATAGCGCGAGACGATCCGCGCCATGGTCAGGCCACGGATGCCGGCCGATGGCGAGAAGAAGTTGAAGCCACTGCCCAAGCCCGCCGCACCGGCCAGCGCGGCGGCGGTCAGAAAACCACCGGACAGGCCGAGCAACGCGGTGCCCGCGAGCATGGTGATCCACAGCAGCAGCACAGTCAGCAGCAGCCGGCCGCGATGGCGGGTGAACACCTGTTTCAGGGCATCTTCGCGGGGCGGACTCATGCCAGCACCTCCGTGTCCGCGCGGCCCTGCGCGGTCAACGTCAACCGCGTATCGGCCCAGCGCATGGCGGTTTCACTGTGCGTGGCGATGACCACGGCACGGTCACGCGCGAACGCGGCCAATGTCTGCAGCAGGGCGGCCTCGGTTTCCGGATCAAGAAACGCAGTCGGCTCATCCAGCAACAGCAGCTGCGGATCGCGCAGCAGCAACCGCGCCAACCCGATCCGGCGTGCTTCGCCACCGGACAATCCGAACCCGCGTTCGCCGATCACCGTATCCAGCCCCTCGGGCAGGTGCGCGGCGAAGCGCATCACCTGGGCCGCTTCGGCCACCGCCTGCAGGCGCGCATCGCTCACGCCGGGATCGGCCAGGCGCAGGTTGTCGGCGATGCTGCCGTGGAACAGGTAGGGGCGCTGGCCGGCATAGCCGACCTCCAGCCCGGGACGCAGCACGATGCTGCCTTCGCGCGGCGGCAGCCAGCCGGCCAACGCTTCCAGCAGGGTGCTCTTGCCGCTACCGCTCGGCCCCACCAGCGCCAGGCGCTGGCCCGCTTCGATCTGGAACGAAAGCTGCTGCACCACGTCGTGATCGGCCCCCAGGGGCCGCAGCACGAGGTCACGCACCACCAGCGGCGGGGCGTGCTGCTCCACCAGCTCGGGCGCGCGCACCGGAGCGATTGCGCCCTCGCCCGCCGCCTGCTGCCCGGGCAGCTCGCCGAGCAGCCGCTCCACTTCAGCAGCAGCAGCCAGCGCATTGGCGCGGTCGTGGTAATGCGCGGCCAGCCGCCGCAGCGGCGCATAGAACTCCGGCGCCAGCAGCAGGCAGAACATGCCCGCCCCCAGCGTGGGCACTGACGCGTGCAGCGACATCAGGCCCAGGTAGCTCAAACCCAGGTACAGCGCGACCATCGCCACGCTCACCGAGGCGAAGAACTCCAGCACGGTGGAAGACAGGAAGGCGATGCGCAGCACCTTCATGCTGCGCTCGCGCACCCCCTCTGCCGCAGCAGCCACGCCTTCCAGCTCCGCTTCACCGCGCCCGTACAGGCGGAGCAGCCCCAGCCCCTTGATGCGATCGGCAAAATGCCCGCTCATCCGCGCCAGCTCGCCCAGCTGCGCCCGCCCGGCCGCTTCGGCGCCCCAGCCCACCAGCATCATGAAGAACGGCACCAGCGGCGCGGTGAACAGCAGGATCAGCGCCACCACCCAATCCACCCAGGCCACGGCCAGCAGGATCAGCAGCGGCACGACCACGACTTCGGTCTTCACCGGCTGGTAGCCGGCGTAGTAGCTCTCGACCGCGTCGCTGTGGGCCAGCATCAGTTCGCCCAGCTCGCCGGTGCGCTGTTGGCGCAGCCACAGCGGGCCCAGCGCCATCAGCCGGCGATAGATCCGCTCGCGCAGGGTCAGCCGGGCGGCATCGGCCACATCGCCGGCGGCGGCCTGGGTGGCGCTACCCAGCAGGGCGCGCACCCCCAGTATGGCCAGCAGGCCCAGCAGCACCGGGGTGGCGGCCGCCAACGGACGGCGCTCCACCAGCACCGTCTGGATCAGCCAGGCAATGGCCGCGGCCTGTCCGATCAGCAGCGCGCCGGACGTGCAGATACACAACGCGGCCAGGCGCTTGCGGCTGCGGGCGCTGGCGGCCAGGCCGTCGAGCCACTGCAGGCGTTGGCGGCGAAGGCCGGTGGACTCGATGGCGGGCGCGTCGGGGGGTATGCTCAAAGCGGGTCACTGGCGGCCACAGGGAGGTGCCGACCATTGTAATGGGCGCCGGCGTACCCTCCCCGTGCGGCACGCGGTCGCAGTGGGGGCTGCCCACGATCCTCGCATCTGCCTGTTCATACATTGATCTCAATCAAGGCTGTTTGAAGTTGCTGGTCACAGAATTCATCCCGTAGACCCCTTCCCGCCACCTGATACGGCAAAACCCCCAACGAGGTAGCCAGGCCATGATCGATTCGACAGTCGTAGAACTGTCGCGGCTGCAATTCGCTTTGACCGCGATGTACCACTTCCTTTTCGTCCCTCTCACGCTTGGCCTGTCGTTCCTGGTGGCCATCATGGAAAGCGTGTACGTCATGACCCGCAAGCCGGTCTGGCGCCAGATGACCCTGTTCTGGGGCACGCTGTTCGGCATCAACTTCGCCATCGGCGTGGCCACCGGCCTGGTGATGGAGTTCCAGTTCGGCATGAACTGGTCCTACTACAGCCATTACGTGGGCGATATCTTCGGCGCGCCGCTGGCCATTGAAGGGCTGATGGCGTTCTTCCTGGAAGCCACGCTGGTGGGCCTGTTCTTCTTCGGCTGGAAGCGGCTGAGCCCGGTCAAGCACCTGGCGGTGACCTGGTTCATGGCGCTGGGCACCAACCTGTCGGCGGTGTGGATCCTGATCGCCAACGGCTGGATGCAGAACCCCACCGGCGCGGTGTTCAACCCGGACACGATGCGCATGGAGGTGGTGGATTTCGCCGCCGTGCTGTTCAACCCGGTGGCGCAGGCCAAGTTCGTGCATACGGTCAGCGCGGGCTACGTGACCGGCGCGATCTTCGTGATGGGCATCAGCGCGTTCTACCTGCTGCGCGACAAGCACAAGGACATGGCGCGCCGTTCGTTCGCGGTGGCAGCGGCCTTCGGCCTGCTGTCGTCGCTGTCGGTGGTGGTGCTGGGTGACGAAAGCGGCTATGCCGCCAGCGAACACCAGAAGATGAAGCTGGCCGCGATCGAGGCGATGTGGGAAACCGAACGTGCCCCGGCCGATTTCACCGCGTTCGGCATTCCCAACCAGCAGACCCAGCAGAACGATTTCGCCATCAAGATTCCGTACCTGATGGGCCTGATCGCCACGCGTTCGTTCAACCAGCCCATTCCGGGCATCCTGGAACTGGTGGAACGCGCCGAGCACCGCATCAAGGGCGGGCAGCTGGCGTACGGGGCGCTGGAGCGCGTGCGCAAGGACAAGAACGATGTCGAGGCGCGCGAGATGTTCGACCGCCACTGGCAGGATCTGGGCCATGGCCTGCTGCTCAAGCGTTACCGCGATGACATCCTCAACGCCACCCCGGAGGAAATCTCCAGGGCGGCGATGGATACCGTGCCGCGCGTTGCGCCGCTGTTCTGGACGTTCCGCATCATGGCCGGGCTGGGCTTCTACCTGATCGCGTTCTTTGCGGTGGCCTTCTACTTCTCCTGCCGCAACACCTTCCACGAGAAGCGCTGGTTCCTGCGGTTGGCGGTGTGGTCGATCCCGGCGCCGTGGATCGCGATTGAATGTGGCTGGTTCGTGGCCGAATACGGTCGCCAGCCGTGGGCGGTGGATGGCGTACTGCCCACCTTCTATGCCGCCTCCGGTCTGGCCCTGCATGAGATCCTGACCACGCTGGCGGTGTTCACGCTGACCTATACGGTGCTGCTGGTCATCGAGGTGAAGCTGATGCTCAAGACGATCCGCACCGGCCCGGCTGACATCCTTCCGTCGCTGCAGCCTTCGCGCACCCCGCTTCCCCACCATGCCGCCGCGCCGGCCCCCGGCCAGGCATAAGGCAGGAGAACCCAGATGGATATTCTTGGACTTGATTACACCACGCTGCGCGTGATCTGGTGGCTGCTGCTCGGCATCCTGCTGGTCGGCTGGGCGGTGATGGACGGTTTCGACCTGGGCGTGGGCACCCTGCTCCCGTTCGTGGCCCGGACCGATGAGGAGCGGCGCACGGTGATCAACACCGTAGGCCCGGTGTGGGAAGGCAACCAGGTATGGCTGGTGCTGGGCGGCGGCGCGATCTTCGCCGCCTGGCCGCCGCTGTATGCGGTGAGCTTCTCCGGCTTCTATCTGGCCATCTTCGCCATGCTGTTCGGGCTGATCCTGCGACCGGTCGGCTTCAAGTACCGCAGCAAGATGCCCAGCAAGCGCTGGCGCGACACGTGGGACTGGGTGCTGTTCGCAGGTGGGCTGCTGCCGGCGCTGATTGCCAGCGTGGCGGTGGGCAACGTGCTGCTGGGCGTGCCGTACCACTTCGATGACAGCATGCGCATCTTCTACACCGGTTCGTTCTTTGGCCTGCTCACCCCGTTCGCGCTGCTGGCCGGACTGGTGGGCGTGGCGATGATGGTGTCGCACGGAGCGGCCATGCTGGTGCTCAAGACCGACGGCCCGGTGGCCGAACGTTCGGCGCGTTACGGCAGCATTGCCGCACTGGTCAGCTTCGTGCTGTTCGCTGCAGGCGGTACCTGGGTGGCCTTTGGCCTGCCGGGTTATGAGATCACCTCGCAGGTAGTCACCGACGGCCCGACCAACCCGCTGTTGAAGACCGCTGCGGTGGGCACGGCCGCCGGTGGCTGGCTGCGCAACTACAGCAGCATGCCGCTGACCCTGGTGTTCCCGCTGCTGGGCCTGGCCGGTGCACTGGCCAGCGCCGTGCTGCTGCGGGCCCGCCGCGGCATGGCCGCGTTCCTGGCCTCGGGCGCGTCGATTGCCGGCATCATCCTCACCGTGGGCTTTGCGATCTTCCCGTTCCTGTTGCCGTCGTCCAGCCAGCCCAGCGGCAGCCTGACGGTGTGGGATGCGTCCTCCAGCCAGCTCACGCTGTTCATCATGCTGGTGGCCACGGTGATCTTCCTGCCGATCGTCATTGCCTACACCAGCTGGGTCTACCGGGTGATGAAGGGCAAGACCACGGCCGAAGACATGGCCGACAACCCGAACGCGTATTGATAAGGCGTACCGACCAACGGTCGGTACATTGAACGGTAGGTACCGACCGTTGGTCGGTACACACACAGGTAGGTACCGACCGTTGGTCGGTACACATTGGGAGAAAACACATGTGGTATTTCGCCTGGATCCTCGGCACCGGCCTGGCCTCGGCCGCCGCCATCCTCAATGGCATATGGTTCGAAGCGCGTGAGGCTGGCGCGGCCGACCGCAACGCGCGGCAGGAACCGACCATTGGTCGGTTCTCCTCGTAAAAAAAGGTTGCCGATAATCCCTTCACACCGTATCCTTGTCGGCTCCTTCGGGGTGTAGCTCAGTCTGGTAGAGCGCTACGTTCGGGACGTAGAGGTCGCAGGTTCGAATCCTGTCTCCCCGACCATACAAGTGGTCACATTGAAGCCTGGAAGACATCTGTCCTCCGGGCTTTTTTGTATTTGTCGTCCGGAAACAGCCACGCAGGGCGTGGCTCTACCGCGCGTACAATGCGGCAGCGCCCGCACTCCGCTACACCCCCACACGCGCCGCGCCACCTGCAAGAGATTCCTGCCATGACCCCTGCCGCCCCCCATTCCACGTCCCTGCTGCGCGGACGCGTGCTGGCATTTTCCGCCATCCTGCTGGCCGCGCTGAACCTGCGTACGGCGGTGACCTCGGTCACCCCGCTGCTGGACCAGCTGGGCCAGACCTTCGGCTTCGGTACCACCATGACCGGCGTGCTGGGCATGCTGCCCACCGCCTCGTTCGCGCTGTTCGGGGTGACCACGCCGATGGTGGCCCGGCGCATCGGGCTGGAACGCACCGCCCTGCTGGCGATGGCGCTGGCGGCGGTGGGCCTGCTGCTGCGTTCGATGGCCGGTGGCGTGGGCAGCCTGCTGTTCGGCTCGGTGGTGGCGCTGGCCGGCATGGGCATCGGCAACGTGGTGGTGCCGCCGCTGGTGAAGCGCTACTTCGCCAACCGGGTGGGCACGGTGAGCACGCTTTATATAACGGTGCTGCAGCTGGGCACCATGGTGCCAGCGCTGCTGGCCGTGCCGCTGGCCGAACAGGCCGGCTGGCGGGTGTCGCTGGGCATCTGGGCAATCTTCGCCGTGGCCGCTGCCCTGCCCTGGATCGCGCTGGCGCGCCGCCGCCCGCACCCGGACCCGCTGGACACCGCCGCCGACCCGGCCGCGCAGCCGCACGGCAAGGTCTGGCGTACCCCGCTGGCCTGGGGCATGGCGCTGATGTTCGGCATGACCTCGCTGATGACCTATTCGATGTTCACCTGGCTGCCGCGCATCGTGGTGGAAGCCGGGGCAACGCCTCGCTTTGGCGGGATCATGGTGGCGATCTTCGCGGCGCTGGGCCTGCTGCCATCGTTGACGATGCCGGCGCTGGCGGTGCGGTTGCGCAACCCGTTCCCGTTGGTGGTTGTCGGTTTCAGCGCGTTTTTGATTGCGTTTGCCGGCTTGTTGTTCGCGCCGATGAAGGCCCCGTGGCTGTGGGCGGTGTTGCTGGGGATCGGACCGTCGACGTTCCCGCTGGCGCTGACGCTGATCAACCTGCGCACGCGCACGCCGGCCGGTTCGGCGGCGTTGTCGGGTTTCATGCAGGGTGTGGGCTATGCCTTCAGCTGCCTGGGGCCGTTCCTGTTCGGCTGGCTGCATGCGATCAGCGGAGCGTGGTACCTGCCGTTCGGCTTCCTGCTGGTGTGTGCGCTGGTGTTGTTGTGCGCCTCCTGGGTGGCGTGCAAGCCGCAGAAGCTGGAAGACGTGTGGTGACGGATTGCATGATTTCGTCACCTGCGTCACATACCGTGCGCATGTTGTGACGTAGCGTGTCAGCTACTGACCCGCATTGCGAAGCGGTCGGTGGGTTCGGTCCCGGTGCGCTACCCACTATCGGGGCCGATGAACGGTTTCAGGGTGTGCAGACCCCGGAACAACGCCGTGGCGGCGGCCGGATGGTCATTTAAATCAATAAGTTGAAGTATTGAGCGCGTCTGTTTCCACAGCTGCGGAGGCCGCCTTGCGTCTTAACAATTTGTCAACAAACGCCGTTTCGGGCACGATTGGCATGTGATGTGCGTCACATTTAACGCACAAACAGGTTTTTTTGAAGGGATGCTCCCGGGGGTTCCATGTACAACCATCGGCCGCTGGCGCTGTGCGTCGGCCTGGCATGCGCCACGCTTTGTTTGACGGTTCCAGCTGCTTCTGCGGCGACGTCGCGGGCTGACCATCTGGCGGAGATCAGCGCCTACCGCGATAAGGCGCAGTGGCTGGACGCGCTTGCCGCGATCGAACGCGCCCAGGCGGACGTGCCCAACGATGACCTGCTCTATCGCCTGCAGGTGCTGACGCTGTCGGACATCGGCAACGCGCACCTGGCGTGGCAGCGCTACCAGGCGCGCCCGGAGCTGTTCGATGAGGCGCAGAAGCAGCGCTTTGAAGCCAATTACCTGGCCAAGCGGGTCGGCTGGAGCCTGGCCTATGGCGCCAGCGAAGACACCCGTCTGGACGAGGCCGAAGCCGCGCTGGCGCAGATGGACCGCTATCTGCAGCGGGATGGCCTCACGGTGCAGACCGCGCCGCTGCGGATCCGTTTCGACCGGCTGATCCTGCTCAACCGGCTGGGCCGCCACGAACAGGTACGCACCGAATACCGCGCGCTGCTCGCCGAAGGCCACCAGGTGCCCAACTACCTGATGGCCCCGGTCGGCGATTCGCTGATGGCCAGCCAGCACCCGGAAGAAGCCATTCCCGTTCTGGAAGCCGCACTCAAGGCCGACCCGGGCCGTTCCGAGGTGCATTCGGAACTGGCCTACGCGCACCTGGAAAGCGAGCGCGCCGGCGCCGCCATCGACGTGCTCACCCAGTGGCAGAAGCAGGAGCCGGCCTGGCGCTGGGCAAACGGTGCGCGCGCGCCGTACGCCAACTGGCCAAGGTACGAAGCCGACCTCAACCTGGCCATGATCCGCGCCTACAGCGGCGACCTGCCCACCGCGCAGCGGGATCTGGAAAAGATGGTGGAACTGGCGCCGGCCAACGGCGGCACCCAGTCGTCGCTGGGCAACATCTACATGATGCGCGGCTGGCCGCGGCGGGCACTGGAACGCTATGGCATGGCCAATACGCTGGACCCGCGCGATGTGTCGGCGCGCCTGGGCCAGTACGACGCTTACGTGCAACTGCAGCGCGACGACCTGGCCCGGCCGATCCACGATTCGCTGCTGGAGCGTTACCCCAACCAGCCCTCGGTGCAGCGCATGGACCGCAGCTGGAAGGCCCACCGTGGCTGGCAACTGCATGCGTATGCTGAAGGCGGTCGGAGCGAAGGCGGCGGTGGCACCTCGCCGCTGGGCAACGACGATGGCCGCTATGGGCTGGAACTGCAATCGCCGGTGATCGACGACCGCTGGCGCCTGGTGACCTTCGCCGACCGCCGCAGCGTGGATTTCCAGGACCAGACCATCCGCCCGCTGTGGGTCGGGTTGGGCACGCGGTACCGCTTTGGTCGCGCCGATGCGGAACTGTTCGTCAACCGCGCCAACGACCACATCGGCGATACCGGTCTTAGCGCCGGGTTCGGCTGGCAGTTCAACGACACCTGGCACGCCGGCATCACGGCGGCACGCAACGCCGCCGATGCCTCGCTGCAGGCGCGCATCTCCGGCATCACCGCCGACAGCGTGGCCGTGGCGGTGGATTACCGCCGCAATGAGCTCACCCACTGGAGCGCCGGTGCCAGCCAGTTCCGCTACGACGATGGCAACCGCCGCGACACGCTCAGCACCAGCATCGAACAGCGCCTGCTGACCCGCCCCACCCTGCTGCTGGATGGCCTGGGCAGCCTGTATGCCAGCCGCGGCAGCCGCGATGACGTGCCCTACTTCAACCCGTCCGAAGACCGTTCGGCGGAGATCGGCCTGCGCGTGGACCAGCAGCTGTGGCGCCACTACGAGCGGCACTTCCGCCACCGCCTGACGGTGTCGCTGGGCAACTACTGGCAGCAGGGCTTCGGCAGCGCACTGGTGCCGTCGGCCGAGTATCGCCACGAGTGGCAGCTGGCCGATGGCCGCATCTTCGAATACGGCATCAGCTGGTCGCGGCCGGTCTACGACGGCAACCGTGAACGACATATCGGCCTCGATGCCGGCCTGCGCTGGGGACAATGAGATGCGACACATGGACTTGAAGCGCTTCACTTCCTGGCTGCTGCTGGCCCTGCTGGCGGTCTGCGCCAACGTGCAGGCCGTGGCACCGCCCGAGCCTGACTCGGCCGACAACGGGCTGCTGGTCCTGAGCTACCACGACATCCGCGATGACGTGGCGATCAAGGGCGACCCCGATGCGTACGCGGTGAGCACGCAGAATTTCGCCGCGCACCTGGACTGGTTGTCCGCGCACGGCTACCACCCGGTGTCGCTGTCGCAGCTGATCACGGCCTCGCAGGGCGGTGCACCGCTGCCGCCCAAGCCGGTGCTGCTGACCTTCGATGACGGCCTGCGGAGCGTGTACACCAAGGTGTTCCCCCTGCTGCGCGCCTACAACTATCCGGCGCTGGTGGCGGTGATCACCGATTACGTGGACATGCCGGCCGAGCGCAAGATCGACTATGGCTACCGCCCGTTCACCCGCGACGACTTCCTGACCTGGGAACAGCTGCGCGAAATGAACCGCAGCGGCCTGATCGAACTGGCCAGCCACACCGACAACCTGCACCATGGCGTGCAGTCCAACCCGCAGGGCAATTCGACCCCGGCGGTGATTACCCGCACCTACGACCCGGCCACGCAGAAGTACGAAACCGCCGCGCAGTACGAGGCACGGATCCGCGCCGACCTTGGCCTGAGCGTAAAGCGCATCCAGGACAACGTGGGCGTGAGCCCTAAGGCGATCGTGTGGCCGTACGCGGCCTACAACGCGCTGAGCAACCGGATCGCCGAAGACCTGGGCATGCCGGTGTCGTTCGACCTGGAAGGCCGCAGCACGCCGGTCACCCGCGACCTGCACGGGCTGGCGCGCCTGCTGGTGACCGGCAACCCGGCGGTGACCCAACTGGCCTATGAACTGCGCCGCGACGTCGAACGCGATGGCGTGCGCGCCCTGCAGATCGACCTGGATGCGGTGTACGACGCAAACCCGGCGCAGCAGGCGAAGAACCTGGACGCGCTGATCGACCGGGTCAAGAAGATCGGCCCGACCCATGTGTTCCTGCAGGCCTTCGCCGATCCGGACGGCAACGGCTCGGCCGACGCGCTGTACTTTCCCAACCGGCACCTGCCGATGCGCGCGGACCTGTTCAACCGCGTCGCCTGGCAGCTCAAGACCCGCGCCGGGGTGAAGGTGTATGCGTGGCTGCCGGTGCTCGGCTATGAGCTGAAGGACCCGGGCATCCGCAAGGCACTGGCGATCGAGAGCCCGGAAAGCGATGGCATCTTCCGGCTCGATTTCACCCGCCCGAAGGTGCGTCAGATCATTGGTGACATCTACGAAGACCTGGCCATCAACTCGTATTTCGAGGGCCTGCTGTTCCACGACGATGCCTACCTGCGCGATACCGAACTGGCCAACCTGCCGCAGGAAGGCGACGACGGCGCGCGCACCCAGGCGCTGATCGATTTCACCCTGGAGCTGCGCAACGCCGCGCAGCGCTGGCGGCCGAAGCTGGCCACGGTGCGCAACCTGTACGCGCAGCCGGTGCTGCAGCCGCAGAGCGCCAGCTGGTTCGCCCAGCGCCTGGACCTGTTCAACAAGGCCTACGACCACACCGCGCTGATGGCGATGCCGTGGATGGAAGGCAGCCGCGACCCGCAGAAGTGGCTGGACCGGCTGGTGCAGGCCGTGCGCGAGCACGACCCGCAGCTGTCGCAGACGATGTTCGAGCTGCAGACGGTGGACTGGCGCACGCAGACGCCGATTTCCGGCACCGTGCTGCGCGCCCAGATCCGTCGCCTGCAGGCCCAGGGCGTGCGCCATTTCGCCTGGTACCCGGACGACTTCATTGCCGGTAAGCCGTCCACCTATGATGCGCGCGCGGCGATGTCGGCACGCACCTTCCCTTACGAGGAAAAGTGAGGCCGCCATGCATCCGTTCCTCTATCTGCTGTTCCAGTTCGCCTTCTTCTACCCGATGGTGATGGCGTTCTTCTGGATGTCCGGGGGACTGTATTACTTCTTCCGCCGCGAACGCAGGTCGCGCCTGCGAGACGATCCGCCGCCGATGGAGCACTACCCGTTCGCGTCGATCCTGATTCCGTGCCACAACGAGGCCGACAACCTGGCCGACACCCTGGGCGCTGCACTGGCACAGAAGTACCCGGATTTCGAGGTGATCGCCATCAACGATGGCAGCCGCGACGATACCGGGGCGCGGCTGGACGCGATGGCGGCCCAGCACCCGCGCCTGCGCGTGGTGCACCTGGACCGCAACCTGGGCAAGGCCAACGCACTGCGCATGGGCGCGCTGGCGGCACGTTCGGAATACCTGGTGTGCATCGATGGCGATGCGATGCTGGAAGAGCATGCCACGCATTGGATGGTGTGGCACCTCACGTCCGGCCCGCGCGTGGGCGCGGTGACCGGCAACCCGCGCATCCGCAACCGCTCCACGCTGCTGGGCCGGCTGCAGGTGGCCGAGTTCTCTTCCATCATCGGCATGATCAAGCGCGCCCAGCGCGTGTACGGGCGGATCTTCACCATTTCCGGTGTGATTGCCGGCTTCCGCCGCACCGCGCTGCACCGCATAGGTTACTGGGCCGATGACATGATCACCGAGGACATCGACATCAGCTGGCGCCTGCAGCTCGACCATTGGGACATCCGTTATGAGCCCAACGCGCTGTGTTTCATCCTGATGCCCGAGACGCTCAAGGGGCTGTGGCGGCAGCGCCTGCGCTGGGCCCAGGGCGGCGTGGAGGTGCTGCTGCGGCACGGCCGTTCGCTGTTCGACTGGCGCAAGCGGCGCATGTGGGGGGTATTGCTGGAGTATGTGTTCAGCGTGCTGTGGGCCTACACGATGCTGGCCATCATCGTGCTGTGGGTGCTGGGCAGGTTGATGCCGTTGCCGCAGGACCTGTACATCGCCTCGCTGCTGCCGCAGTGGCATGGCGTGATCCTGGCACTGGTGTGCCTGCTGCAGTTCGCCAGCAGCCTGATCATCGATCGTCGTTATGAAACGCATATTGGCCGCAATTACTTCTGGGTGATCTGGTACCCGATGGCGTACTGGCTCATCAGCCTGTTCACGACCCTGGTGGCCCTGCCCAAGACGCTGCTCAAGCGTCGTGGCAAGCGGGCGATCTGGGTCAGTCCTGATCGGGGAATACGATGAACACCGCCAAGCAAAGCCGCCGCTACGATTCGCGCCTGATCCGGAAATCGCGCCAGCAGCCGCGGCTGCAGCGCACCGCGTGGGGGTTCGTGACCATTGCCTTCTGGGCCTTCTACTTCTACCTGTGGGCGCCGTTGATCACCGCCATTTCCTGGCTGCTGGGTGGCCGGCTTGCGTTCGTGCAGCTGTACGAATACAAGCAGTCGGTGGACCCGTTCATCGTGATCGCGCTGCCGGTGATGCTGGTGTGCTGTTCGGTACTGCTGATCGCATGGGCCGAGTACAACCGCATCCGCTTTGCGGGCAAGGACCGGCGCAACCCGCGCGCGGACGTGTCGCTTGAAGAGATCGCGCACAACCTCGGCGCCAGCCCGGCGCTGGCCGCGCAGCTGGCCAACGGCAAGGCGGTGACGCTGCACATGGATGACCATGCGAGGCCGATAGGCCTGACTGACCAGCGCATCCAGATCAGATGACGCGTAGCGCCACGCCCCGCGTGGCTGCCCGGGATGTGTAGAACCCTTCACATCCCTGACCCGGCCGAGGCGTACGCTCCGCCTCGGAGACATCCCGCACTTCACTGTGAGGGGATACATCATGTCGTCTATCGAGACTTTGGTCACTGAAGTGGCCCGGGCTACCGGCCTTGGACCGAACGCCCGGAAATTCATCGGTGTCGTAATCGAGTACATCTTCAAGCAGCCCGGCGGCCTGGCCGGCCTGGCCGACCGGTTCTCCGCTGCCGGACTCGGCGATATCTTCACCTCCTGGTTGTCAGGCCAACCCAACATGCGGTCGGTCGATGCAGGACAGATCCGCAGCGCGCTGGGCGGACAGAGCATCGAGGACATTGCCAGCAAAGCCGGGGTGTCTCCCAGCGTGGCCCCTACGCTGCTGGCAACCGCGCTGCCGCCGATCATCCGTGCGGTGACCTCCGGCGGGGTGATGCCCACCGCGCTTCCGGCGGCGTTTACGGGCCTGTTGAGTGCGAAGGGAAAGAAGACGTCACCCTACCGGAGCTGGCGCTGGCTGTTGCCCCTGCTGGCATTGCTTGCCCTCGCCTGGTGCGGGTGGCATTCCCGCAACGTGGCCAAGGCGCCCCCGGTTGCTGCCCCGTCCGCGAACGTCGCTGCGGTATCGAAGGAACCCACCTTGTCGTTCAAGAACACCGACGGCAAGGTCACCTTGAACGGAACGCTGGGCACGGTCGCCGACAAGGCGAAGCTGTTGGGCGACGCCGTCGCTGCCTACGGCCAGGACCATGTCAGCGCGGACATCAAGGTGGATACCGGGGTGAAGCAGCACAGCTGGCTGAAGAGCGTATCGGTGCTGTTTCCCGCGCTCAGACAGAGCGGGCTGCAGTTCGCGCTGAACGGTGATTCGCTCAAACTGGATACCAGCAAACTACCGGAACCCGAGCGGGTGGCGGTCAGCCAGCTGTTCCAGAAGGAGCTGGGCAATCTGGAGGTGGAGGGCCTGTTCGACAAAGGCGCCGCGGCACTGGGTGCGCTACCGCCAGGGTTCAGCAGTGAAGACCTGACCCAGGCATTGAACCAGACCACAATCACCTTTGAAACCGGGTCAGCGGTGATTACGCGCAGCAGTGAGTCGATCCTGGATGGTGCGGCAAAAGCGATCCAGGCGGCGCCGGCAGGGCTGCGGGTGGAGGTGGAGGGACACACCGACAACCAGGGCAACGCCGAGACCAACCAGAAGCTGAGCGAAGAACGTGCACGGTCGGTCGTGGCGGCGCTGGAAGCCCGGAATGTACCGGCGGACCGGTTACTGGCACGCGGGTTCGGCGCAAACCGACCGGTGGGCGACAACAGCACCGAGGAAGGCCGCGCGGCGAACCGGCGGATTGCCTATAGGGCGTTGTAACGACCAACGGTCGTTACCTGCCGGGAGCGGGGGGAAAAGAGGGGGGGGTTCACGCCCTCCCCCCCG